>JAGKSB010000005.1 GCA_017942165.1 Rhinopithecimicrobium faecis
AAACTCTCCATTGTAAAATGAAGTGTGATCACTTGACTATTTATAAAAATAGAAATGTTGATCGTTTTATAATTTCTAATCTGAATTGACTTGGTTGAATTTTAGTATAACTTTCGTTGTTAAAATTCCAACTACTCATTACGCTACTTGATTATATCTTTTAAAGAACTTAGTCGCATCCGCATCTCGCTTCTGCTTTATATATCGTTCAGCACGTTTGCTGATTGATTTGTCATTTTTGTAATGTTAACATCCTTGCGATGTTAACCCCTTCGTTTCCGTCGGGACTGCAAAGGTAGGAATCTTTTTTAAACTTCCAAACTTTATTTGAAAAAAGTTTGTTTGCTTATTTTAAAGACCGTTTTTCAGGATAACTACTAAAAAAACTCCGAAGAGTAATTTTATTGATAAAGACCAAATAAATGGCTGCTTTTTCGTTTCGTATATACCGTTCCTCCCTTGCGGAGTGATGCAAAGATAGGGCAAAAAACAAATACGATGCAAGCATTGTTTTGATATTTGTTGTAACTCGCTATTAGCTTGCTTTATAAATTTATTTGTACATAGAAAGCTCTCAATTTTCACTCTTAAGAAGCAGCTATTTGAAAGATATAACTATCATAGTTACTTTATAAAAGTAAATGGGGGATTATCTACGATAATCCCCCATTGCCTCGGTAATACTATATACCAATTATCAGTATCCTTTATTATATACCTATTATAAGTATCCTTTATTACATACCTATTATAAATCCCTTAAATGATCGATCAGTTAACAAATCTAGCGTATCAGAGATTTTATAAAATTAAAATAGGGCTACTACTTTAAGAATTCTACTTCAAATCGGTTCAAGAACATTTGTCCTTCTAATTTCCATGTATCAGGAGCTGTCATATGTAACCAGTAGTAAACCTGACGCGCGATATCTTTATTCTGTAATAGAATCGCATTCTCATCTACATATGGAAGATTGTTCCCCGTTACCGAGTATTTATAATCTCCTTGAATAGGTATGTCAGGACGGCCAGAAACTTTATTCTTAAAAATATTCGTACCATCATCCATCGGCCAGTTTCCTACGAGATTCTCCAACTTAGGGTGGTTGGTAGGAACGCCTACCCGTTTTGAATTTTCTAAGATCTCCGCTGCTGTCAAGGCTTTATTCCAGATATGTACATCCGCCATCTGCATATCAATAAATCCACCAGAGAATACAGCGCCTTGAAAACCAAAAGTTAGTGGCGAAGAGGTGGTTACATTTTTCAAATTAACATTCTCATCAGACTTTTTAGCTGCTTCCATCCCATTAACATAAAATTTAGCTGTAGGAATACCATTTTCAAGACCAAAAACCCCTGTTATATGTGCCCATTTATCATCTAGAGAAACAGGTCCTCCGGAAATCTCCATCCCCCGGCTGCCGTCTCCTAGCCAGAAATTAATATTATTCCCTGCACGGAAGAATGACCATCCTGGTGTTGATCCTGAGCGCGAAGCCACCTTACTTAAGAAAGGTGGATAGATATACGAGTAGTTTCCTGCCGCATTTTTATTGATTTTTATCTTTGCTTCGACTGTTAGCTCACCTGTCTGACCCACATTATAAACTTCCTCACCTGCCGCAGCCGTTAAGTTTCGAGCACGCACCCCTTTTGCAGGGCCATTTTCGGAGCCGTCAAATCCATGAAAACGTACCGAGTTTATAAGGTCAGCATTTAACTCATTGGGTTTGAAGTCGGGGTGATAATAAATGGAAAATACATTACGCTCAGCAAAAGACTCCCCACCATAGGTATTACCAATACCGCCATGCGAAGATGTCAATATGATTAACCAGTCTTCAAAAGCTTTATTTTCACGCGCATTTAATGCCGCTAACACTTCACCAATATAGCCATCTACACGCGTAATAGCGTCCGAATAGTCTTTATTAGCAGCTAAGAAACCACTGCTTTTACCTGCATTAAGCACATCTTGGAAGTTTACAACGACTAAATGTGCATTCTTATCCTTTAAGAAGGTTACTGCTTTATCTTTTACATCTTTATCTGTCGTGCCATAAAAAGCATCCGTAGCTTCCGGAAACAGCAAGTTATTCATTGCCGACCAACGAGAGAATACCGCCGTATTGGAACTAGGCTTGACTTCCAAAATACGGTAAAACATAGAAGGATAAAATGGTAGCTCCCCATGTAAATCTTCTCCTACGCCAGGCATAAAAGTGTCATCCGTAATCTTATGTGTAGGTGAGCCTACGCCTGTGGCAATAGTTGCCCAGGAGCTCGCATCACTGGTATTAGGCTCCGTTAAAGCACTGAAGGAATATTTACTATGGCCTAATAAGGTTTTTATAGTTGTAGGCATCACCTTCTTCACTTCTTCCCCTACTCCACCATCCATAGAGATGATTAGGACTTTACGTACAATGGGTGTTTCTCCTTCTTTTTCGTATTCTTCGAAGAAACCCGCAGGGTTATCATACTTCTTACAGCTGCCCAATGCTAATACTGCCAAGCAACAAATAGTAAGAATAGATTTAATCGATATATTTTTTTTCATGACTATCATTTTAACAATTAATCAACATCGTAGAAAGCTCCAAACTCAGCTAATGATGTATGCGATGAATTTCCCCAGCTTTGATCCTTAAATGTAATTTTTACAAAACGTACATCCAGAGAAGACTTTAATAAGATCTCTTGTCTATCCGCCGTATTTTTCAAATCAAATGTGCTTCCTGCAGCGAGGTCCGAAGTAGTTAGTTCACGGTAAGCCGAACCATTGCTACTAATTTCAATTTTAATCGTACGTGGACGCGTACCTGCTGAGCTACGAGGAACGACATAGAATCCTTTTACAATCTCCGAAACAGCCATATCTAAAGATATAACATAAGGTAATGCTCCTGGAGGGTTGGTAGACCATGCGGAATGCCAAAATGAATCATTCTTTCCGTCTAATATAAATATACCCTTACCATTATTTGCACCTTCCCCCGTAAGCTCCTCTGAACTTATGGAGAGAAGTTTCCAAAGGCTACGATCTAAATCATACTTTGTTGGAATAGCCCCATTACCACCCGTATTTGTCATCGGGTTATAGGTCCAAATATTAGTTTCCATCGCTGGAAACTTCAGTTTCATTTCTCTTTTAGCCATTGGTGAGACAACAATACCCCAAGCTTCGCAGAATTTTGCATAATCACGTCCTGTGAAGTTACAGAGCTCCCGGTAGAAGAAATCACGCTTCGCTTCATCTAAACCGAAATAATAATCAGTATTTCTAGCTGTACGATATAAATGCGTCATAAAAGCCCAACCATCTTCGCCATTCTTACCTTTGATCTTATTGAAAAGCTGTAAGAACAAGGTGATCTTAAAGAATGGGTCTTGTGAGACAGCATCATTGATAATATTTTTAGGCCCAGCTTTTTCCGCATAAGCCAAAGCAAGTGGAAATTGTTCCGCTAAGGATGGATGTGCGCCCATAATATTTGTCTTATTACGGTGCGTACCATGGAATACAAAGAGGTTATTGGTCGTTTCACCCAAACCAGACCAAGACCAAGTTCCCACTTGTTGGTAGTTATGGCCAATTTCATGGTAAGTACCCCAAGATCTTCCTGCACGCATGGTTTCCAAATTCGTCCATTCATCGAACCATTGCAAATCATTCTGTGCTACCCAAGGATTACCAGAGTGCGCATATCCGGCAGAAGGCTGAATATCTAAGACGCCACGCTCGGGTAGCGTAGGATACCGATTTTTTAAGTCCGCAGCATTCTCAGTCAAGCCCATCCAATCGTAGAAATCCTGCTCATAGATCTTATCCCATTCCTGCATAATTAAATTCATATCACGCAATCTACCTTCATTGATCATGCGTAAAACCGACATACGTGGTACCGTGTAAATTGTTCTTTTAGAACGTAACTCTAACCAAGGCACATCAGTATTTTGAACTTCAGCAATCCATTTTTGAACATCCGTCTTACCCAACACAAAATCAGCTGCTTTTACAGCGCCTGAGAACTTGAGTTGAATAGGTTTCTCTTGCGAAATATTAGCCCGTAACCAGATGGTTCCACCATAGAGATTCTTCACATAATTCGTACCTGGAAAAAGCTCCTTTACCGTATAGATTAATTCATCTCTACGCAGGGGATTCTTTCCAGCAAGGTTATCCATATGAGCCCCAATTTGCACCGTAATACCTAAGACCCCTTCAGGGACAACGATCTTTATGTTCTCTCCTGCTGGCGCATATAGGCTCGTACTAAATATTGCTTTAGGAAGGGCCTGTACAAGCATATCTGTCGTCCGCGGATCCGTAAATTTCATATCTACAGAAATTAAGGTATCCTTTATACGGGGTACAGGAACACCGACTAATCCAGGAAATATTCTCGCTCTGTGATATAAGCTTTTATCTGCTACATTCATCACGGTATCAACCTCTCCTGAAGGAGTTTCGGTACCCGACTGATAGCCATTTTCAAATTCATACCCATATTTTCCACAGGAAGTGAAAACAGTTAGCAGGGTAAAAAATGTAAATAGTATATTCTTTCTTTTCATAATTCAATAGTAAAATTGTTATTAATCGCGCATCGTTCTGTAAGCTGGAGCCCAGCCTTTTCCATCTAACTGCCATGAAGAAGGTACCGTAATACCTAACCACTGATAGACCATAAATGGTGCATCTACCCCATTAGGCACTAATCTGTAGAAGGAAGCTGCAATAGCTGGTTGGAAATGACTTACCACATCTGAAAAATTCGACCAATTATAAGGACCTGTTAAAGATAGATTTCTCTTATTAAGAGATTTATCTGTTAATAAATTTTTACCTACATCATCAAATCCTGGCCAATAACCTTGCAGGCTATTGAAGTGAGGATGTCCCTCATCGACCTGAACAATACCCGCTAATTTTTTGACCTCCTCTTTCGTAAATGCACGGTTGAAAATCTGAATATTAGCAATAGAATAATCAGCATTTGTGTTTCCATCATTCTCAATTTTCCCTACGCGAATTGGCGTTTGGTTATCGGGGTTATTACCATTTGCTACCATAGCCGCATTAAACGTCCCATCGGTAAATGCGCGAATGGAATCTAGCGAACCTGCACGGTCAATTACTACCGTTAAGGAATGCCATTTACCGTCATTGATTACAGCACCTTTCACCTGACCTGCCATATTAGAATTAAACATCCAATAATTACCTTCAGAAAACATATTCCATCCTGGTCCAGAAAATCCTACAGCACGTTTAGAAAAAAACGATGGGTAGTACAAGTTGACATCAGGGTTGGTGTACTTGATAAATAGATTGATCGTGTAATCCGTCTGAACACCAAAATTAAATGCTGAAAGATCAGCCAATTTCGCTTGTACAGGTGTACCATTATACGTGTATCGTACCGCATTCCCTTCAAAAGGAATTTCTGTAGATGTCGGCTTATTAACATATTTGGTTTCAAATTTAGGGCTATAGAACATGGTAAATGTATTACGCTTAGGATCTCCATAAACCGTATTATCAGCCGTAGATTTTGCCAAGTCTGCTCCTGTTGAAGAAGTGATAATAACTAACCAATTCTCTTTAGCATAACTTGGACGCGCTTTAATAGTTGTCATTAGATCACCTATCTGCGTATCTAGCTGGCGTATTGCCGAAACATAAGTCGCATTGTTGATCGAATAGCCCGAAGTCTTTCCAGCTTGATCTACAGCGGAATAATGTAAAACCGTTAAATCCTCCTCTGAATCCTTAAGCGTTTTTATAGCTTCCACTTGTAATTGCACATCCGTCGTAAAGGCTGTCTTCACTTGTGCATCCTTCCCAAGGCTCGCAATGATCCGCGCATCTGTAGCTAACACTGCGGAGCGAAATTGCCCATTTACTTGATTTATACGGGAGAATATAGAAGGAAATTTCGCTAATTCCGTGGAAGATAAGTCGCTTTCTGAGACCCCATGTTTTTGGGGGTTTACGCCAGTAAGCAAAGTCGTCCATGCGGACTCCTTCGTTAAATTAGTGGTGTTGGCGTCCGCTAGAGAGCTAAAACTATAAAGTGAAGATTTGCCAATTTCACTGATACGTGGCGTTTCCAATTTTTGCAGGTCGCTTCCCGACAAGCCGTCGACAACAATATAGAGAATCTTTGCCTTTCCAAATTGGGAAACATCGGATTCTGTATATTCCTTTAATTGATTCGTAACCTCCTTATTACACGAAGTGAAGAAGCTTGCTGCACCAATTAATAGTGCAGCTATATAGGTAGATTTTAATTGTGTACGTTTCATAACTAATTTTTTATTTCCAGTTTAAATAAACCACCACCCGCTTTATTGTCAACCTTAAAAATATTACCAGCAATATAAATAGCAGGGTTTCCTAAAGATGACGTGGTCTCAATAACTTGCGCAACAGAACCCATAAAAGGCCCCATATTATTGTATTGCTGCTCCGCTTCACCTTTTTCATTCAGTATTAATAATGCCGAACGGTTGATGCCATTATATTTTTTTAAATTTCCTGCAACAAGGACTTTTCCGGAATTTAATAGTTGCGCAAATTGTGCAGATCCATCACCCACATCTCCAAATTTAAATTGCGTATCTACGCTACCAGATTTATCTAGCAGCACGACCCCATTAGCCGGTCTTCCATTAAAATTTTTGAAAATACCTGTTATGGCAAACTTCTGAAGTTGCTGATTATAAGTCATCGAAAAAATGCGATCATCCGCAGCTGAGCCTACATTAAAAGTAGGATCAATGGTGCCATCCACATTCAGACGGACAATACCCTTTGCCGCTTTTCCATTAAACTGCGTGAATAACCCAACTAACACTAACTTATCATCTTCTTGAAGTATGGCATCAAGCACGATACCATTTGCTCCCGTATGATCGTGCATATAAGTAGAGTCTAAGTCCCCGTTATTCTTCAAACGTATAACACTACGTGCTTTCGTAAATATGCCACGCTTTGAATTACGTGAAGAGTAGTTGTAGTCCACTTTTACATAGTGTGAAAAAGAACCTACCACAAGAATTTTCTCATCCTTTGTTAAGAATGTTCTGCTGATGTCACCCCCAATTACACCACCATTAAAAGTTGATACTGTGTCATATCCATTCTCCGGTTTTTCCGGTGTCGTATTTAACACGGAAACTATGGTTGTATCCAAGGTGCCATTTGCATTCAATCGGGCAAGACCATTGACACTCTTCTCATTGTAATTTTGAAAATATCCGCCAATAATCAGTTGACCATTATTCTGTCTAACGATGGCTTTTACGCCATCCACCGTACCTTTTTGAAAGTTGAAGTTTGTCGCCGTCTTTCCATTCGCAGTGATATAGTGCATACCATTTCTGAAAACGGTTTCTGAAGCTTCTAAATCAAAGTTATTGAAAAATCCACCGACGATTAATCCGCCCGCATAAGGATATATAGCATTCACGGAATTATTAAATCCCGAGACGATATCGTAATTTTTATCGATGCCGACTTTCCCTTCAATAGTCACATAAGGACCAAAGAATACCTGGTTATCAATCTTTATAGTTGCAGCACCAGAGCTCACTAATTCTGGAATTTTTACGGTGATCACCGAATCATTTAAGCTCACTACTTCTGTCGCTTGCTCATTGATAAAGAATTGGATATCCTTTTCAAAAGCTTTCACCCCTTTTACTGAGAAATTCATTAAGGAACCTGGTTTTCCAGATTCCGGGTCTGTGTATTTTCCCATAAATTTAACACCGAAGGGCTCCTTACCTCCAGCGTAGGGATCTTGACCTATCGCTAATTCTTTCTTACAGCCCATAGTAAGCACAAGCGTACTACAGAAGAGTAGAAAAATAAAGCTTTTTATCATATTCACTATTTTCATATTTTAAAAGTTTATACGCTGATTAGTTATATGTAATCCCTTTAGAGATCGCTGAGTTAACAAAATTGAAGGCCTGAAATCCAAAAGAATGTTTCGAAAATTGGATCACATGCAGGACACCATTTTTCGTTTGAATATCTGAGGTCGCAATAGGGGCTGTAATCATTGTACGGCCTACATTTGAGAAGTCAAAGACATAGTTGATATACAATTGGCGGTATCCAGCATATTTAACAGTCTGCTTAATGCCTGCAGAGTTTTGCGTAATTACATCATTGTATAGCACGCCGATATTCATTGCTTGCCCTTGGTAAGACAAATATCCCTGCCCTGGGTAAGCTTGTAAATCTAACGTGTCAATTTGCGTAAAGTCCTTTAATAAGAATTTTTTCTTAACGATATATTGCGATAAATACTCCTTCCATACCGCTTTATTAACTTGATTTAATTGCTTCACCGTATCTTGACCACTGAAGTAAAGGCTACGGTTTAAATTAATCAATGTACGACGAATGGTCGCATCTGCAGGAGCAAAGAAAGTTACTTCTTCATTTTTAAGTACTTCCTCTAATTCAGCTAATTTCACAACCTGAGTTAACGTGTCAAATAAATCCTTTCTGGTATTTAGATAATCCCAAGTGGACCCTTCAAATTTAGGGTTGTGTACTCCCGTTTCCTCGTAATAATCTTTGTTGCAGGCCCCAAAAACAAGCGTTATTAAGGCTAAAAGAATTCCTAATTTTAGATGTGTTTTCATAAGGCTTAGTTCCAATAAGTGTTAAGAGTCATATAAGGATTATTTGCTAATGCGGAAGCATCTATAGGCCAGGTCCAACCACCACGGTTGAAGGCATCCACCGACATCGGTGCCATCGTATATTTGCTGTTAATAACTTTCTTCGTACGTACTAAGTCGTAGTAGAAATGTCCTTCACCAATTAATTCACGCACACGCTCCCACCAAATATCATCTTTCAATTCGTCCCCTACACTTGTAAAAGGTGCTGCAGAAGCACGCGTACGAATCGCATTTACGACAGTTTGAGCTTCTGTATCACGGCCTAATTCAGCCAATGCTTCAGCACGCAATAAAATCGGATCGGCATAGCGAAATACAACTTGGTTATCATCGGGGTTATGATCCTCCCCTTCTTCCATAAAGACATTGACAAATTTCAAGATCTGCATCATCCCTTGTGTATCGTTGATATATTGATCAAACCAGGTAGTCTTACGGTTATCCGATACTCCCGCAGGATACATGCCTTCCATAAACTTATTATCATAGTAGATATAAGATTTTAGCGTCACTTTATTCGGAGCACGCAACACATAATCGGCAAAGGTCGAAGAAAGGTGAAAAGATTCACCAAAATTGAAGTTTTGAACAATTTCAAATAACCCTTCTTTGGTACGTCCTTTAAAGATTTCTTTGGTTCTAGCAAGAGGCAGTAATTGGTACGCCGTACCAGACTCTTCCATCACCTCTTTCCCGAGGTCCGCTGTCCGCTCATAGAATACATTTTTTTCGGCAGAGAAACCTGCAGACCACATATTCATATGCATCATCAAGGTGATCGCTGCACCACGCATAGCACGCACGGCAACAATAGAAGGATCTTCATACGTCCACGGTAAATCCTTGTAATGCGCTTCCATGTCTGCTGTTGCATTTTTTAAGACGTCTAACATCGGTGTACGCCCAATCGCTTTACTGTGGAAAGGTTCTGTGTAGTAGGAAACATCCCCATATAGGCGTACTAAGAAGAAATAGGCTAAATTCCGTAAAAATACCGCCTCAGCTTTATATTGTTTCTTCTGCGTATCTGTTAAGATTCCCGCATCGATATTATCTACTTGGTAATACAGAATATTAGCATTTTGTATCATCTTATAAAACGTACCCCATTGAGTTAACTTTTTGAAACCAAAGTAATCGCTTTTATCAACATCTACCTGATTCAAAATCGCCTTTAGATTATTACCTCTTAAATAGCTTAGGTAATTACGTCCGTAGCCATTCGTAGCAGAAGTTCTATTAATAGGTGCACAGCGTAGATCTCCAGTTGCTGGGAAGAACATTTGTTGCATCGTTGCTTCCCGGAAGATGCTGTAAATACCCGAGGTATACTGCTCTACATCCTGTGGAGACTTCCAGAAGTTATTACCCGATAAATTATCTACAGGAGTAATATTTAAAAAATCTTTACATGAGGTGGTCATCGTAAGAGTTCCAGCCATCAATGCCATATATATAAATTTTTTCATGATAGTAGCTTAAAATTGAACGTTTAAACCGAAGGTGTAACTTCTTCTATTTGGGTATCCATTGGAAGAGTCACGACCTAAGCCAGATACTAATTCAGGATCAGGTCCTGAATATTTACTAAATGTGTAAATATTGTAGGCTGATAAGTACATCCGTAGGGAGGTAATTCCAATTTGCTTCGTCCAGTTACGATCAAAGTTGTACCCGATCGTCGCAGAGTTAAACTTTAAATAGGAACCGTCTTCTTGGAATAATGTCTGATCATAACGGAATGGGTCAATCAAACCATTTCTTGTGAAATCGAAAGGGTTAGGGTACTTGGCATCTTGTCCTAATGATGTGAAAATGTCATATTCCGAAATCGGCACTAAAGCGCCTGGATTTTTGTCCGCAGCAACAACGCCTGCAGGGTTGGAATAATTCCGGAAACGATCTGCTAGAGCTGTATTTAGGATATCCCGCTTTACGGTATATGAGAAGTTGGTTTGTAGGGTCCAGTTTTTATATTTCGTATACGTACCAAATCCTCCTGTTACACGTGGTTGTGAGTTACCAACAATCACATAGTCATTTTCATCCAAAATATAATCGCCATTTAAATCCGTCCAGATTGGGTCTCCAGCGCGGAAGAAACGGCCTTCACCAAATGCTCCACCAGTACGGTAGCGTAAGCCCGTTAATGGGTTGACAGGAACCTCATCATCCGTTTTATAAACCCCTTCGAAGTTTAATAATACATTGGATAAACTATTAATTCCTAGACGACGTAAAATGGATAAGTTATAAACCGAAGCATCCTTATCTATTAGCTGACGCACACCATCTGGAAGCGCTGCCATCACATCTTTATTGATTGCTCCATTGAAGTTAAAGGAGAGCTCCCAATCTTTACTTGCCATCCGTGGACGGTAGTTAATTTGAAACTCATGTCCTTTATTTACCAAACTTGTTTCATTGGTATTGACATTTCCAAAGGCATTGATATTGGCAATTTTCTTCTCTCTCAGAATTTGATCTGTTTGCTTATAATAGTTTTCATAAGTTACATTAATCATATTATTGAATAATCCAAACTCTAAGGCAACGTTAAACTGCGTCGAAGACTGTGGGATTAAAGCAATATTAGGGATGGTATTCATATCTAAGGAAACCGTAGGCTGATTGTTGTAACGTCTTGCGTCAGCTACGTATTTTCCATAAACGGAATAAATAGATCCTGTAGGAACGATATTCTTACCCCAACTCGCACGTAAGCCCCCGAAAGATAACCAGTCGATATTTTCAAACCAATTTTCTTTATAGAAGTTCCAACGTATACTCGCTGAAGGATTGTAAGACCATGGGTTTAAGCTACCTGTCGTTGAGGTACCATCCACACGGTAGGTAAACTCAGCCACATATTTAGAAGCATAATTATAATTGGCAATACCTGCAAAACCTAATGAACGGTAGTTGGAAAGGTTATTTAAAGTCCCTCCTTTGCTGTATAAGCTATTATAACTTAAACCTGAAGTAATCTGATCAGAAGGAGTTCCTGTAAATTGCATAACATCAGCTTTATAGTCATTGATTTCCATTTCGGAGAATCCATACACTAAGAGGTTATGTTTTTCCTTGAAACTACGCGTAAAGGAAAGCATATTACGGTTATACAATTTATTACGGTGATCATTAAACGAGTAGATCTCCGAATTATTGGCATTTAGCATACTTGGTGTGAAGCGATCTTTATTCGCTTCTAAATAATTGTATGATAGCGTGGTCGTTCCACGTAAACCAGTAATGGGCTCATATTGCAACTCTACTTGCGTAACGACATTGGCCGTCTTATTATCATCCGATACTTGAAGGGCACTTAAAGCTGTATTACTAGCCGAGAAAATTGATGGTGCAGGAAGTAAGGAAGAGGTATTTGCTGCCGTTCCTACGCCAGATTGCGTCAGGGCATTTCCAGAACCAGAACTATTCCGTGCTAACGTGGTGTTGATATTAGCCAACATCTTAAACTTCGGATTCGGCATATACTGCATATTCATCTGTAGGGAATAGCGTGAGAATCCTGTATTTTCAATAATACCCTTCTCATCAAAAATCCCCCCATTAACCTTATAGTTGAAGGCTTGATCTCCCCCTGAGATATTCACATTTTGTGAATGGTTGATCGTAGTACGATAGAAGATATTCTGCCAATCCGTAGAATTATTATAATAGGCGTTTAAACTATCCGCTAAGAGGGGTGAATTGTTGATACGTTGGATAGCAGCCCATGCCGTAGAATCATTTTGTAAGATTTGTTGAATACGGATTAAGCGCTCACCTTTACCACCAATTACAGGGCGTAACTTCGGCACCGTATTAACAAAGAACTGAGAAGTGTACTGCACAATAGGCACCTTAGAATTACCACGTTTTGTGGTCACTAAAATTACCCCATAGGCACCACGAGAACCGTATAAAGCCGTTGCTTGTGCATCTTTTAACACTTGGATATCTTGAATATCTTCCGTTGGAATCATGGAGATAGGTGAAATACCCGGTCCTGCTGTTTGGAACCCATATTCATAACCTGTGTTGTCATCAATAGGAACCCCATCGATAACAAATAAAGGAGAGGTAGGCGTTAGAAAAGCATTATCACCAGATCCAGAGATATTTACATTAGAGATACCACGGATAGCCATGGTACCACGCATGCCGGGAGAACCAGTATTTTGCTGAATATTCAAACCCGCTACTTTTCCTTGTAAGAGATCCACGAAGTTCGAAGCAGGAATATCTTGAATATCTTTTCCTGAGATCGTCACGACGGATCCTGTGAGGGTTTCCTTTTTACGTGTTTGGTATCCTACGACTACTGCCTCATCTAAATTTCTGGCATTTGAGTTCATCACTACCATAAAAGGAGCCGTGCTTGCTGACAACTTATAGGTTGTTTGGTTTAAACTTACATGTTTAAAAATTAACACCTGATTTGCTGCCGCTTGAATGCTAAAATGACCCGCTCTATCTGTAGTACCCAGTGTTTTCTTGGTCGTTTCATTGATAATTGTCACCCCTTCCGCAGGCGCATTATTTTGACTTTTTACCGTACCGGTATAGGTTTTCATCTGCGCATGAAGCGTGGAAGTGAAGCCTACCGTCAGCAATAATATGATCGTATATATATGTTTCATAATAGTTTGCTTCTAAAATTATTGCTCATTTTCAAATTTTGGCAAAGCCTCCGTAAAGCGGAATTGAATTTCCCAATGTCCTTCTTCAAAGATGGCAAAGTCTAAACCTACACCACCGATATCACGCAATCCTGCGTAACCTATTCTATCAAAAGAAAAGAATACAGAAGCTTTAAGCCCGTCAGCAGTCGTATACTTCGTAGGTAATGCCACCAATGGCATAGGATAAGCAACATCATAAACAACTTTCTTACCCACAAAACGGTGGTTGAAGCCGTGAATTAACTCCTCCCATTTCACCTGATTAAATTTCATCGGATCGACGTAATTATTGACAGAATCTACAAAGCTGAATGTTAATGTTGACCCTGGAGCTTTGTTATCTACATCTTTCGTGAAGAATATATGCACCGATGAAGGGTTCACAAAACTCATATCGCGATCTGAATACATTAAGATCATACGGTTAGGAAATACAAATGAGTTGGGAGCGACACCCGATACTGGGTGATAGATCGAAGGCTCATATGGGCGTGCTTTTTGCGGCTTAAGTTTTAAGCCTCGCTCATAACGTCGACCACCAGAATTGGAAACTTCCACATCAAAAATATAGCCCGAATCTGGTTCTGTTTTAATGGATTCATTGGGACCAATATTCCACATATTGAAATTCCCAGAATGCTTCTGAATTTCAAAAGCTGGACGATATTCAATAGCGCGTTTTTCTTCAATCTCTGCGAGGGTCTTCTCTTCACCTGTATATTGTTTTTTCCAAACTTTTACGGGGTAGGTATTCGTTAATTCGGGTGCAGGGTCCCCATTGCTACGACGGATATTTACTATCGAGAGTGCTAACGGTTTCGATGAATTACCGGCATTAAAATTTTGATCAAAGAGTGTATTGCGTCCTAAGGTAGGCGAATAGATTCTTGTATTAAAACGTGTATCATCCCCCAAAGCATCAAGATCATCGGGCAGCATATTACAAGAAACGCTGAATAGGGATACACATGAAAGTGCTATTAGAAGCGGTTTAAAGCTTCGTGATAAAAAACTATGCATGATTAATGAGCGAATTTTTTTGTGAACTTATTAAACCCAAAGTCATGTCCTGAAGCCAACACATGAATAACTCCGTTATGTGTTCTGATATTTACTGCCGTCGTATTAATACTCTGCCAATATCTTTTAAAAATAGAGTTATTAGGGTCTGAAAATATTAACTGCTGCTGCCCACCACCTGTAAATCCAGATGCATCGGTAACATTATATTGAATATGCATTTCATAGTCATATTGTGCAGAACGAACTTTCAAGCCTTCTTTTAAGCCATTTAGATCCGAGGTATTGTAAGCTCCTTTGATAACATAGCGAGACATAATAGAATCTAATTCCAGCAGGTCCACATCTTTTAAATAGATAGGCTTCTTCTTGGTTAAGGCACGTGTGGTATTCAAACTTTTAATAGCTAATTCAAAACTACGGTTGTTTATAGCAAAGAATGTTGAGCTATCGCTCTCCGAGTTTAAGAGGGCTTTTAAGTTTGGCAGACGATCTAATACCACCAATACAGAATCGTAGGATGCTGGATGCTGGATGACATAGTCTAAAATAGTACCGTTATATTCTTGCGTAGTATTCGTGTATTTATAGTAATAATTATCACTCTTTTTACATGCCGCAAAGAGGAACAGTGCAAGCAGCATCGTGAAGCCTGCCCCTGTCATTTGTTTAAGTGTATAGTTTCGATTCATCATTATTTCCAATACGTATTTTGAACTAAAAGTGAATTTTTCTTTAATACTTCCGAAGAGATCGGCCAAAGGATACCTTGATCTTTAATTAACTTATTGAACATCGGATCTTCTTGACGGATTTTATTGTAGCGGATCTGATCGTACCATCTCCAACCTTCGCCCATTAATTCACGACGACGCTCTTCGAAGATGGCGTCAATGATATGCTGCGTGGAAGTTTGATTGTACAAGGAGATACCTCTATTAGCACGAATAATATTTAAGAGACGCATGCTATCATCGCGCATACCGAGGGCCGCGAGGGCTTCAGCGCGTAACAAGGTGATCTCTTCTAGACGTGTAAAGATTAAGTTAGAGCCAAAAATGGCGTAAGAACCATCAGATACACCATCACGAATAACTTTTATTTTAGAAAAAATTGGAATCTCACCAGCATAATTCGTGAAGTAGTTCGTTCGTGTAAGGCCCGAAATCGTATCCACCCCAAAGCGTGTATCATTCGGGTCAGGAAAGATTTTAGAGATAGAATCCTTAGGTACATAAATATCGGGCATCTTGCGGGATACTAAAGGAGACGCCAGGGTCAAACTTTCAATATGTCCCGAGCTCGTTGCTTCGCCCAATTTATACGTGAAAGTAAATGCGGCTAGCTGTGAACGCTCTTGCTCTGTCGAGAAGATACCCGTTGCTGAAGTCAAGTTACTAGTAGAACTATAGACTAAAGCTGACTTCGGGTAATTATCCAATACATACTTGGCGTATACATCGGTATCTACATACTTACCTTGCCAAGCCGCAATATGCGCTAGGATGCTATAAGCGGAAAGTTTAGTGAAAAGTACAGCTCTCCAACGGCTATATTCTTCCCCGTAGTAAGTTTGCGGATATTCTGCGTACCCGAACGGTAAGTCTTGTGCTGCTTTAACAAGCTCTGATTCCGCAAATGCTAAGACGGCAGCTTGGTCCGTACGAGGGCGCTCAATAAATTGGCCATCATCGAAGGACTTTGTTAAAAGTGGCACATCTCCCCAGATACGTACCATATAGAAGTAGGCGAAAGCCCGTAAAGTACGCGCTTGCGCGATATCATACTTCATATTAATTTCCGTATAGCGTTTATCTTTTGCGAGGACATCCGGTGCACGTTCAATTAATAAAGATGCCGCATTGATTACAGCATAGAATCTACGCCAGTCAGTCAATGATTTTATAAGTGGAAAAGAAGCATTTAAATCGGAGTTGTAGACGGCATCTAAATCCCCACGGTTATAGGATACGAAATCCCCATAACGCATTTCTCCGTAAATCCAGTGTGCATTATTATTTGCTAAGGCAGCACGCGTTAGCCCATAAACACCTATTAAAGCCGATCTTGTATCGGTAATACTTTCCCATTGAAGGGTCTCTGAGGCCACATAAGAAGAGGGCACATCTAATTTCTTATTACAAGCTTGAAATCCTAAGGAGGTCAATACTGCGAGTAATAACGCTGCATAGGTATTGCGTGATATATTCGTTTTCATAGCGATCGATTATAAGTCAATTTTTACTCCTAGGGTGAATGTCGGTGCTAGCGCTAAGCCATAACCCGAATAGGTACCATTGAAATCTATTAGCTCAGGATCTGTTCCTGAAAAGTTCGTAATAGTGGCTAAATTGGTACCCGATACATAGACATAGGCACGACGTAATGTCTTCATACGTTGCTTAAGGCCTGCGATACGAGAAAGTTCGTAACCTAAGGTTAAAGCACGTAACTTCACAAACGACGCTTTCTCTAAGAATAAATCTTGTTCCACACGGTAAGGATCTACAGAAGACCATGGGTTATAGACAGGATATTTCTCAATATCTACATCTTGCTGCCATTGGAATATTTCACGGATGGAATTCAAACTATTAATATTCTCGTTATTTATAAAATTAAATTTCGAGGCTGCCCGTTGATTTAAAACTTGCTGCCCTACAGAAAAGTAAAATTGTGCCGATAGATCAAATCCTTTATAGCTCACTTGGTTCATCCAGCTTCCTGTCAGTTTGGGCATGCTATTACCCTTACGAACGCGATCTTCAGCGTCAATTACAAAATCACCATTTTGATCTTTCCAAATAGGATCACCTACTTGGAAGGCTACACCTTCATGATTCAAAACACGGTTGGTCTTTGGGTCTACAGGAATTTGGTCTGCAGAAGTATAGACTCCCTGATTTTCATAAATCCAATATTGATCAATCGCATGACCTACCGATAAAAGGCGATCATTAACTGCTAGATTTTGTAAACCATTGGGTAGTGACGTTAAGCTGTTCTTATTAAAAGCGAAGTTGATGGAAGAATTCCAGTTAAAAGCTTTTGAAGTGGGAATAATTTGTCCACCAATTGTAACCTCTAAGCCTTTGTTATTGATACCTAGACCATTTAGATACTGACCTGTGTAGCCATATTCCGCAGGAATTGGAGTAGCAATAATTTGGTTATTTGCCGATTTATTGTAAACAGATACATTAGCAAACAGGCGATTATTGAAAAATGAAGACTCCACAGTTACATCTGTTTGGTCTACATATGGCCATGAAATATTGTAGCCGATCCAACCGTTAGAATAAGGTCTAGAGATGGCAGCAAAGCCGTTGTAAGAAGGCATCCCTACTTCACCGGACCAGCCTAAGTCTGTTTGATATTGTGGACCCGTATTATAGCGGCTACTGGTTAAGAGTTTTGCTATTCTAGCCCATCCACCACGAATGGTTAGGTTGCTGACCTGTTCCTGATCTGCAAAAAGATGGTTTTTAAGATTCCATTTTCCAGAAAATGCCGGTGTAAAGATCCAACGATTATCCATTTGAACAGTCGAAGAACCATCATATCGTAATACAGCATTTAGACTGAAAATATTATCGTAGTCATAATCTACCTTTGCAAAGGTCGAAAAGAGTCTTAATTGCTCCTTATTATTCCAGCGGTATACATTAATCCCCCCCTGAGGCATTAGATAAATATCTTTACTACTATCACCATCTACGACGTTGATTTTTATAAAATCATTGGGTCCATCATAGGCTTTAGCGTACGAAAAGCGGTTCACATCATCTTGATAGGTCGTTCCTAAATCAAAATTAAAAACGTGCTTTTTATCAATATCGAAGTTATACGTTAGGTTATTGGCAAATATTAAGCGCTGGTTATAGCCGTAATAGTTAGATACAAAGTTATTTGTCTCCATTAACGTGCTTGGGTAGAAAGCATCTCTAAAACCTTCATTATAATCTACATTCAGGCGTGTACTAAAATTTAAAGTCTTATAAATTTTAAAGTCAAATGTTAATGCCGCTTGAATAATATTTGTAAAGTTATCATCTAAGGCATCCTTAAATTGATTCAAATAAGCACCATAGACATTCTTACTGGGCGCAATAGGTGTAGAAAGATCCGGTAAGTAACCAGTTTCGGCGAAGCGATCACGCAGGCTGCGATTCCGTTGGCGGTCAATGCGTGTGGCATTGAAGATCGTTGATACTGTAAACCAACTGAAAGGAGCCATATTGATATTAAAAGATGCATTATAACGCTGGAATTTAGCATCGTCTGAATTGGATGCAGATTTAGCATGTGCACCAAAGAAGCGGAAATTCGCTCTATCAGAACCTCCCGTAATACTCAAGTCAACATTGTAAATCGGGGCATTTTTATAGTATAAATCAGCCCAATCACTTGCACCATAATAGTTTGAATTGGTCGAGTCTGCAAGAAATCCTGGATAGGTTAATTGGTTGTCATTATTGCCAAATTTTTCGTAGAAAGGAGCACGAAACTTATTTTCATAATCAGCATTCATTGGTGAAACTTTTGATTTCTGTACAAGACCATAATAGGAATTTACTGAAATTTGACGTTCGCCAGATTTGGCCAATTTTGTGCGTACCCAAATGGCACCATTTGCAGCCAAGGGGCCTAATTTAGCTAAACTAACAGGATCTTTGATAATCTCAATCGATTCAATGTTGTTAACATCGATACCGGCTAATAAATCCGTTGCTGGGCCTAAGCGATTATAGGCATATTTCTGAATATCATAGGTAAATGCATGATCTTGAGAAATCGGAATACCATTGACATAGACAGCGGGTTGCACAGTATTTAAATCCTTATTCGAAAACAATGGTGCAGTGAGACCGCGCCACACTAGATTCGAAACAGCCCCTGGTTCACCTGTATTTTCCTGTACATGTAAACCTGCCAAGGCACCTTTCACATATTGAGGGATACTGATTAAGGGCAGCGACGTTACTCGCTTCATATCCACAGTATCTAATAATGTGGCACGTTTGGTCGCATTATTTATGCGTTGCCGCAAAAAATTTAGCGTAAGCTCATCCACCTCACCATGTTCCAGGGAGTCCTGAAGGAAATGCGGCATTGTTCTAAGCTTAGAATAACTATTATACGCTAGCACCCCCATTGGTGAGGCACCTAACAATACAACAGTAACTAGAGAAATACCTAGTATACGTCTTATCATACTTATTCATAATTAGCTATTAAAATGTCGAAATTTTAATAGTTGGTTGGTTAAAAAATATAATTAATTGGCTTAATTACTTGTTAAAATTATATTTAGGTTTTAATACTTTAACAATTATATGATTTTGAAAGACTATGAAAGAGCGTTAGATAAACTCAAACGATTGCGTAAAATGCGCAATCGGTTGCTCATTTTGTAGTATGTAATATTTTACCCTATGTTAAATGAGGAATGAAACATAGGCTGACAAATACGAACTAAATCATAATCGAAAACGATTGAAGTGGACTTTTTTAAAATTAATCAAGTTACAATAAATAACTATTAGCAAATATTTATTTAACTGACTATTTTCAAAATCACTAAAAAAATAAGTGTTTGGGAGAACTCGGAGTGCAGGTTTATGCAGGCTTAAAGCAAGCGCTATTAAGTAGCTTAAAAATTTTTAAATTCCCTACAGGGAAGTGTTGGAAATAACGCATAAAAAAAAAGCTTTCAATTTCTTGAAAGCCTTTTTCTTAGTTGTTAAATAACCGAATTAATCTTCGTCTTTAGACGCTAATAATTGATCATATTCTTCACGAGAACCTACGATAATATTACCGTAGCTACGAAGACCTGTACCTGAAGGAATAAGGTGACCTACAATTACGTTTTCTTTCAAACCTAATAAGTTGTCACGTTTACCAGCGATAGCAGCTTCATTTAACACTTTAGTAGTCTCTTGGAAAGAGGCTGCAGAGATAAATGATTTCGTTCCTAATGAAGCTCTAGTAATACCTTGTAATAGCGGACTTGAAGTAGCAGGGATCGCATCACGAACTTCTACTAATTTTAAGTCACGGCGTTTCAAGCTAGAGTTTTCCTCACGTAATTTACGTAGAGAAACGATTTGTCCTGGGCGTAAGTCATTGGAGTCACCTGCTTCAATAACGACTTTTTTGTCGTATAATGAATCATTCTCTTCCATGAAATCCCATTTGTTAACCGCTTCTTTCTCTAAGAAACGTGTATCTCCTGGATCCTCGATATGTACTTTTTGCATCATCTGGTGGACGATAGTCTCGAAGTGTTTATCGTTGATTTTTACCCCTTGAAGGCGGTAAACCTCTTGGATACCATTAACAATATAGTGTTGTACTGCAGAAGGACCTTTGATTGATAAGATATCTACTGGAGAAATTGAACCATCCGATAATGGCATACCCGCTTTCACGAAGTCATTATCTTGGACTAAGATATGTTTCGACAATGGCACCAAGTATTTCTTGATTTGACCGTCACGAGATTCAATAGAGATCTCACGGTTACCACGTTTCACACCACCTAAGGTTACTACACCATCAATTTCCGTTACTACAGCAGGGTTTGAAGGGTTACGTGCTTCGAATAACTCCGTTACACGAGGTAGACCCCCTGTAATATCTCGCGTCTTACCCGTTGAACGAGGGATCTTCACTAAGATAGCTCCTTCTTTCACGGTAACACCGTCAGATACTGAAACGTGGGCTCCCACAGGAATATTGTAAGTACGAATAACTTCGCCTTTTTTATCCATGATTTTAATCGATGGATTTTTCGTTTTATCACGCGTTTCGATAATAACTTTTTCCTTGTGACCTGTTTGATCATCGGATTCCTCACGGAAAGTTACCCCTTCGATAATAGCATCAAATTCTACTTTACCAGCAAACTCGGAGATAATCACCGCGTTATATGGATCCCAAGCAACTAATTTATCCCCTTTAGCAACTTTATCACCTTCAGCAACAAATAATTGTGAACCGTAAGGGATATTTTGTTGGAATAATACTTTGCGCTCTTCGTTAACGATTTTGATCTCTCCTGAACGGCCTAATACCACTTCATGAGGACCTTCTTCGCCTTCTTGCGTAACGGTACGAACATTTTCAAATTCGATGGTACCTTCGTGTTTCGCTGAAACTTGCGATTCAGCAGCAATGTTCGAAGCAGTACCCCCAACGTGGAATGTACGTAATGTTAACTGCGTACCCGGCTCACCGATTGACTGTGCAGCAATTACACCGACAGCTTCCCCTAATTGAACACGTTTACCAGAGGCTAAGTTACGACCGTAACAAGAAGCACAAACACCGCGTTTAGACTCACAAGTTAATACCGTACGTAATTCAATACCTTCGATACCAGAGTTTTCGATACGTTCCGCATCTTCTTCTTCGATATCTGTATTGGCAGCTAATAATAACTCACCAGTTTCTGGATGATGCACGTCATTTAACGTTACACGACCTAAGATACGGTCATATAATGGCTCAATAACATCATCATTATCTTTTAATGCTGTTGTATAAATACCTCTTAAACCACCACAATCTTGCGTTACGACAATCATATCTTGAGCAACATC
This sequence comes from Rhinopithecimicrobium faecis, assembly GCA_017942165.1. Taxonomy (GTDB): domain Bacteria; phylum Bacteroidota; class Bacteroidia; order Sphingobacteriales; family Sphingobacteriaceae; genus Sphingobacterium; species Sphingobacterium faecis. The sequence continues at coordinate 22,025 of JAGKSB010000005.1, forward strand.
ATGTAGACGACGCGTTAAATAACCCGCATCGGCAGTTTTTAGGGCTGTATCGGCAAGACCTTTACGCGCACCGTGGGTAGAGATAAAGTATTCTAAGACAGATAAACCTTCCTTGAAGTTTGATAAAATCGGGTTTTCAATAATCTCACCACCTGAATTACCTGACTTCTGAGGTTTCGCCATCAAACCACGCATACCACATAACTGACGAATCTGCTCTTTGGAACCACGGGCTCCAGAATCAAGCATCATATATACCGAGTTGAAACCTTGGTTATCATTCGATAAGATGTCCATTACGTGAGACGTCAACTTATTGTTGATACGTGTCCAAATATCGATAATCTGATTATAACGCTCGTTATTGGTAATGAAACCCATGTTATAGTTACCCATAACCTCTTCCACTTCCGCAGTAGCTTGCGCGATTAATTCAGATTTCGCAGCTGGAATATTTAAATCTTGTAAGTTGAACGAAAGACCACCTTTGAAGGCTGTTTGGAAACCTAATTCTTTCATATCATCTAAGAACTGTGCACCACGAGCCATACCCGTTTCTTTCACAATTTCCCCGATAATATTACGAAGTGATTTCTTTGTTAACAACTCATTGATGAATCCCATTTCTACCGGAACAACTTGGTTAAAGATTACACGTCCTACTGTAGTGTCGATAATTTTATCAACGAGTGTTCCGTCTTTTTCTTTAACTGCAGTTCTTACCTTGATAAAAGCATGCAAATCAATTTTCTTCTCATTTAAAGCGATAATTACCTCTTCCGCTGAGTAGAAAATTTGATCTTGACCTTTTACGATATGTCCTTCTTCAGTGCGACGGCCTTTTGTAATGTAGTAAAGACCCAAGACCATATCCTGAGATGGTACCGTTACTGGCGAACCATTTGCAGGGTTTAAGATATTGTGTGCTGCTAACATTAAGATTTGTGCTTCCAATACAGCAGCATTACCTAACGGTAAGTGGACTGCCATCTGGTCACCATCAAAATCGGCGTTGAATGCGGTACATACTAAGGGGTGTAATTGGATCGCTTTACCTTCTACTAACGTAGGTTGGAAAGCTTGAATACCTAGTCTGTGTAATGTTGGGGCACGGTTTAATAAAACTGGGTGACCTTTTAATACATTTTCCAAGATATCCCAAACTACAGGATCTTTGCGGTCAACGATTTTCTTCGCTGATTTTACAGTTTTCACAATACCGCGTTCAATCATCTTACGGATGATAAACGGTTTGTAAAGCTCTGCAGCCATATCTTTAGGAAGACCACACTCGTGTAATTTCAAGTGAGGGCCTACGACGATTACCGAACGAGCCGAATAATCCACACGCTTACCTAATAAGTTTTGACGGAAACGACCTTGCTTACCTTTTAAGATATCCGATAACGATTTCAACGCACGGTTACCTTCTGTTTTCACAGCGTTCACTTTACGTGAGTTATCGAATAAGGAGTCAACAGCCTCTTGTAACATACGTTTTTCATTACGTAAGATTACTTCTGGCGCTTTGATTTCGATTAAACGTTTTAAACGGTTGTTACGGATAATAACACGACGGTATAAATCATTTAAATCGGAAGTCGCGAAACGACCACCATCTAAAGGCACTAATGGACGTAATTCTGGTGGAATAATAGGCACGATTTTCACGATCATCCATTCAGGACGATTTTCAATACGTTCTCTAGAACCACGGAAAGCTTCCACGACGTGAAGGCGTTTTAAAGCTTCATTTTTACGTTGTTGCGAAGTTTCATTAGCCGCTTGGTGGCGTAAGTCATAAGACAACTGATCTAAATCAATACGTTTTAATAACTCTTCTAATGCTTCAGCACCCATCTTAGCAACGAATTTCTGAGGGTCGTTGTCATCTAAGTACTGATTCTCTTTTGGTAAAGTGTCTAAGATATCTAGGTACTCTTCTTCCGTTAAGAAGTCCATGTACTGGATACCATCATCCTCTTTAATACCAGCTTGAATTACTACATAACGTTCGTAGTAAATAATCATGTCTAGTTTTTTCGTAGGAAGACCTAATAAATAACCAATTTTATTAGGTAACGAGCGGAAGTACCAGATATGCGCTACAGGAACAACTAAAGAGATGTGTCCCATACGCTCACGACGTACTTTCTTTTCGGTTACTTCAACACCACAACGGTCACATACGATGCCTTTGTAACGAATACGTTTGTATTTACCACAGTGACATTCATAATCCTTTACAGGACCAAAAATACGCTCACAGAATAAACCATCACGTTCCGGTTTGTAGGTACGGTAGTTAATTGTTTCCGGCTTTACAACCTCCCCTGAAGAGCGCTCTAAGATAGTCTCAGGAGACGCTAAACTGATGGTAATGGATGTAAAGTTGCTTTTAATTTTATTATCTTTTTTATAAGACATACCTTTTCAAAAAGTTAAAGCTGAATAGAAAACTCTTCAGCTGTTCCTGGGAGCAGCTGAAGAGGCTAAATGCTTTGGTTAATCTAATGTAATATCTAAACCTAAACCACGTAACTCGTGAACCAATACGTTGAATGATTCTGGTACTGACGGCGTTGGTAAGTTGTTTCCTTTTACGATAGCTTCGTAAGTTTTCGCACGACCTACAACATCATCAGACTTCACGGTTAAGATCTCTTGAAGGATATTAGATGCACCGAATGCCTCTAATGCCCAAACCTCCATCTCTCCGAAACGTTGTCCCCCGAATTGCGCTTTACCACCTAATGGTTGTTGCGTAATTAACGAGTATGGTCCGATAGAACGAGCGTGCATTTTATCATCCACCATGTGACCTAATTTCAACATGTAAATTACGCCGACAGTAGTTGGTTGATCAAAACGATCACCTGTTAAACCGTTGTATAAGTAAGTTCTACCAGAAGCTGGCAAACCTGCTTTAGCTACCCAGTCTTCTACTTCTTCTTTCTCAGCACCGTCAAAGATAGGAGTTGCAAATTTAACGCCTAATTTTTGTCCAGCCCATCCAAGAACAGTTTCATAGATTTGACCTAAGTTCATACGAGAAGGTACCCCTAATGGGTTTAAAACGATATCAACTGGTGTACCATCGGATAAGAAAGGCATATCTTCATCACGTACAATACGTGCAACAATACCTTTGTTACCGTGACGACCCGCCATCTTATCCCCAACACGTAATTTACGTTTCTTCGCTACGTAAACTTTCGCCATTTGAACAATACCTGAAGGTAACTCATCACCTACTGAAATTGCAAATTTCTCACGTTTGTAAGATCCTAACTCTTCATTTAACTTAATGTTATAGAAGTGTAGGGCAGCTTTGATCATTTCGTTTTTATCCTCATCTGTAGTCCAGCCTGTAGGATTGATATTATTGTAGTCTAAGTCAGCTAAGATTTTTTGTGTAAACTTCGCTCCTTTAGCTACTAATAATTCTTTGTATACAGAATATACACCTTGTGAAGTCTTGCCATTCACGACAGTAAATAATTTATCTACTAGACGGTCTTTTAAGATTTTCACGGCGCGATCGTGACCAATATCTAATTTTTCTAAGGTTTTACGCTCAACTTCTTTAGACATTTTCTTCGCACGAGCGAATAATTTTGTATCAATTACTACCCCTTTAATCGAAGGAGGAGTTTTTAAGGAAGCATCTTTTACATCACCAGCTTTGTCACCAAAGATTGCGCGTAATAATTTCTCCTCAGGAGAAGGATCAGACTCTCCTTTAGGCGTGATCTTACCAATTAAGATATCGCCTTCAGCAACTTCAGCACCGATGCGAATGATACCATTCTCATCTAAGTCTTTCGTTGCTTCTTCCGATACGTTAGGAATATCAGCTGTTAACTCTTCTTCACCACGTTTTGTATCACGAACTTCTAATTCAAACTCTTCAATATGAAGGGATGTAAACCAGTCTTCTTTTGCTACACGCTCGGAGATTACAATCGCATCCTCAAAGTTGTATCCTTGCCAAGGCATGAACGCTACTTTTAGGTTACGACCTAGTGCTAACTCACCATTTTCTGTTGCATAGCCTTCACATAATACTTGTCCTTTTTCAACTCGTTGGCCTTTTCTTACGATAGGCTTTAAGTTCATACAAGTAGATTGGTTGGTTTTTGCAAACTTAATTAATCTATATGTTTTGATATCGTCATCAAATGAAACTAAACGCTCATCATCAGTACGATCGTAACGGATTCTAATTTCGTCAGCATCTACATATTCTACAACCCCAGAACCTTCAGCATTGATCAAAGTACGAGAGTCACGTGCTACGCGACCTTCTAAACCTGTACCAACGATAGGCGCTTGTGGACGTAATAATGGAACTGCTTGACGTTGCATGTTGGATCCCATCAAGGCACGGTTGGCATCATCATGTTCCAAGAAAGGAATTAATGAAGCCGCGATTGATGTAATCTGATTCGGAGCAACATCCATATAGTCTAATTTCTCAGGCTCGATAATCGGGAAATCACCTTCATAACGTGCTTTTACTTTAGGGTCTACATAGTTACCTTTATCATCGTAGTAGGCATTCGCTTGCGCAATCGTCTTACCATCTTCATCTTCAGCAGATAAATACACAACAGGCTCTTCTACGACAACTCTACCGTCTTGAACTTTACGGTAAGGTGTTTCGATGAAACCTAAGTTATTAATCTTCGCGTGAACCGCAAGTGAGGAGATCAAACCAATGTTTGGACCCTCTGGTGTTTCAATCGTACAAAGACGACCGTAGTGCGTGTAGTGAACGTCACGAACCTCGAAACCAGCACGCTCACGGCTTAGACCACCTGGACCTAAAGCTGATAAACGACGTTTGTGCGTGATCTCCGCTAATGGATTGGTTTGATCCATAAATTGAGATAGCTGATTCGTTCCGAAGAATGAGTTAATTACCGATGATAAAGTACGCGCATTGATTAAATCAGTAGGCGTGAATACTTCATTATCACGGATATTCATACGTTCACGAATTGTACGAGCCATACGAGATAGACCTACGCCAAATTGTGAGTACAACTGCTCACCTACCGTACGTACACGACGGTTAGATAAGTGGTCAATATCATCTACTTCTGCTTTTGAGTTAATCAAGTTGATTAAGTACTTCACAATAGCGATGATATCCTCACGCGTTAATACTTTCGTATCTGGAGGCGTAGCTAATTTTAATTTACGGTTGATGCGGTAACGACCTACATCCCCTAAATCATAACGTTTGTCTGAGAAGAATAAACGTTCGATGATACCACGAGCAGTTTCCTCATCAGGTGGTTCAGCGTTACGTAATTGACGGTAGATATGCTCCACAGCCTCTTTCTCAGAGTTCGATGTATCTTTTTGTAAGGTATTGTAGATAATCGAGTAATCGGCATTATTCGATGAGTCATCTTTAGCAAGGATTAAGGATTTAACACCTGCATCGATGATCATATCAATGTGATCTTCTTCTAGAACGGTTTCACGTTCTAAGATAATTTCGTTACGGTCAATAGATACTACTTCACCAGTATCCTCATCAACGAAATCTTCGACCCATTTCTTTAATACCCTAGCCGCTAAACGACGGCCGATATATTTTTTAAGGCCAGATTTACTAACTTTAACTTCATCAGCAAGGTCAAATAATTCTAAGATATCTTTATCTGAATCATAACCAATAGCACGTAATAAAGTAGTAACTGGGAATTTCTTTTTACGATCAATGTACGCGTACATTACGTTATTAACGTCTGTAGCGAATTCAATCCAAGATCCTTTAAAAGGAATAACCCTTGCAGAATAAAGTTTAGTACCATTTGTGTGTCTACTTTGACCGAAGAACACGCCTGGAGAACGGTGTAATTGAGATACGATAACACGCTCTGCACCATTCACCACGAAAGTACCTTTAGGAGTCATGTAAGGAATTGTTCCTAAATAGACATCCTGAACAATGGTTTCAAAATCTTCGTGCTCCTCATCATTACAAGATAACTTTAATTTTGCCTTTAAAGGAACGCTATAAGTTAAGCCACGTTCGATACATTCTTGAATGTCATAACGTGGAGGATCGATAAAATAATCCAAAAACTCAAGCACAAAAATGTTTCTTGAATCAGAGATAGGGAAGTTTTCTGAGAATACCTTGAACAGCCCTTCCTGATGGCGGTTGTCAGAAGTAGTTTCTAATTGAAAAAACTCCTTGAAAGATTGCAATTGCACATCTAAGAAGTCGGGATATTCAATAACCTTCTTACTTGTAGCAAAATTTACTCTTTCGTTTTGAATATTATTGTTTGCCAAGGGAATAAATTTTTAGTTTAAAAAAACTGAGCTCAATTATGCTGCTTTAACGCGAGAGAATCATGTACAGCATAAACATGATTGATTGCGAAATCATATAAATAGGAATAGACTCTGCCGAAAATACGGCAGAGTCTAAACCTTTTAGGTGCTTATTGGGTGAGATTATTTGATCTCAACAACAGCTCCAGCTTCTTCTAATTGTTTTTTCAAAGCTTCTGCTTCGTCTTTAGAAACACCAGTTTTGATTTCTTTTGGTGCACCATCAACTAAATCTTTTGCTTCTTTTAAGCCTAAACCAGCTAAGTCTTTTACTAATTTAACTACTGCTAATTTTTGACCACCAGCTTCTTTTAAGATAACGTCAAAAGCTGTTTTTTCTTCTGCTACAGCAGCACCTTCAGCAGGAGCAGCAGCAACAGCTACAGCAGCAGCTGCAGGCTCGATACCATATTCGTCTTTTAAGATATCAGCTAATTCTTTAACTTCTTTTACCGTTAAGTTAACTAACTGTTCAGCAAGTTGTTTTAAATCTGCCATTTTATTTTGGATTTTTGAATTTCTATGTAAAAAAATTGTTAATAATAAACGAGGGTTTTATTTTGAAGAGTGCTCGTTATCCTCTTTCTTCTAAAGCTTTTACTAAGCCTGCAATTGTATTCCCGCCTGATGATAAAGCTGAAATAACATTCTTCGCTGGAGACTCTAATGCTGCGATTACGTCTGCGATTAATTCCTCTTTCGATTTTAGAGAAACTAAAGCTTTCACTTGATCATCACCAACAAACGCTGTTTCTTGGATGTATGCTGCTTTTAAAGCTGGTTTGTCACCAGACTTACGCAACAATTGGATCAATTTCGCTGGAGCGTTAGCTGTTTCAGAGAACATTAACGTTGATGCACCTTTTAGGGTACCGAAAATTTCTTCTGAGTCAACTCCTGCTTCGATTAATGCTTTCTTAATTAAAGTGTTTTTCACAACTTTAATTATGATGTCTTGTTCGAAACATTTACGACGGATGTCATTTACTTTGTCTACAGATAAATCAGTAGTGTCTGTAATGTAGAAATTACCATAAGATTTAATCTGTTCTGCTAGAGCTTGAACAATTTCTTGTTTTTCTTCTTTTCTCATGATTAAATTCCTGCTACTGATTTAGTTTCAACGTGAATACTAGGACTCATTGTTGAAGAGATGTGTATGCTTTTAAAGTATGTTCCTTTAGCTGCAGATGGTTTCAAACGAGATAGAGTTTGTAATACCTCTAATGCGTTATCATAAATTTTATCTGCATCGAATGACACTTTACCTACCGAAGTATGGATGATACCTGTCTTGTCAACCTTGAAATCAATTTTACCAGCTTTCACTTCAGTTACAGCTTTACCTACTTCTGTAGTAACTGTACCTGTTTTAGGGTTAGGCATAAGGTTTCTTGGGCCTAAAATACGACCTAATTTACCTACTTTAGCCATAACACTAGGCATAGTAATAATGATATCAACGTCAGTCCAGCCACCTTCAATTTTGCTGATGTACTCATCTAAACCTACGTGTTCTGCGCCTGCTGCTTTAGCTTCTTCTTCCTTGTCAGGAGTACATAAAACTAAAACGCGTACAGTCTTACCAGTTCCGTGAGGTAAAGTTGCAATACCACGCACCATTTGATTTGCTTTACGAGGATCCACGCCTAAACGTACGTCGATATCCACTGAGGCATCAAATTTAGCGTTGGTAATCTCTTTTACTAAAGCCGCAGCTTCAACTAAAGAGTATGCTTTACCAGCTTCGATTTTCGATAGTGCCGCTTTTTGATTTTTTGTTAATCTAGCCACTTTTTAAACTGATTTCGTTAATTAATTGTTCCAAGGAGCATTACCAGAAACGGTAATCCCCATACTACGTGCTGTCCCAGCAACCATTCGCATAGCTGCTTCTACAGTAAATGCATTTAAATCTACCATTTTGTCTTTAGCGATCACCTCTACTTGCTCCCAAGTGATGTTAGCTACTTTCTTACGGTTAGGCTCACCTGAACCTGATTTTAAGCTAGTAACCTCTTTCAATTGAACTGCAACTGGAGGAGTTTTGATGATAAAGTCAAAAGATTTATCCGCGTAAACTGTAATGACAACTGGTAATACTTTACCTGGTTTGTCTTGCGTACGAGCGTTGAACTGCTTACAGAAATCCATAATGTTCACCCCTTTAGCACCTAATGCAGGTCCTACTGGAGGTGATGGATTCGCAGCCCCACCCTTTACTTGTAATTTTACTAACGCACTGACTTCTTTTGCCATTGTTGTTTTGAATTAAATTATTAAATGTTTGTTAGTAAGTTGGAAGCTAAAAACGTAACATTTATTAGTTCACTTGATACTTTTGATATAATCTGGGTACCAAATGAGGTGCAAAGATATAAAGAAATTATACAAATGCAAAATTATTATTAAAAATAATAAAAGAGCAAGGGTGTTTTATGCCTTGCTCTTTTATTGTTATTCTTTTTCTACTTGCATGTAGTTTAGCTCAAGTGGAGTTTTTCTTCCGAAAACTTTCACCATCACAATTAACTTTTTCTTATCCTCGTTCACTTCTTCAATCTCACCTGTGAAACCGTTAAATGGACCGTCATTCACTTTCACTGACTCACCAACGTAATAAGGTACATTGATCGTCTCGCCTTGCTCAGCCATCTCATCAACCTTACCTAAGATACGGTTGACCTCTGCTTGACGTAAAGGGATCGCATTACCAGCTTTATCACCTAAGAATCCGATCACCGAGTTCACACCTTTAATGATGTGCTCTAATTCACCGTCTAAGGCAGCCTCTAATAACACGTAACCTGGGTAGTAGTTGCGTTCCTTTTGAACCTTCTTCCCATCGCGCATTAGATAATATTTTTCCATAGGAATTAACACTTGAGTAATCAAGTGTTCGATACCTAAACGGCTTACTTCAGCGTCAATATATTGCTTTACTTTCTTTTCCTTACCACTTACAGCACGAACTACGTACCATTTTAAACTTTGATCTGCCATAAATATTATTGATAATAAACTTAGGAAGCAACACCATAAATCAACTCTAATACATTGCTTGAAGCTTTATCCATAACAAAGATCAATAAAGCAATGATTACAGAAGCAACAAGTACGATTACAGCTGAGTTCTGTAGCTGAGACCAGGTCGGCCAAGTAACTTTCTCAGTAACCTCAGAATAAGAGTCTTTAAAAAAATCTAGTACTTTTGCCATTCTTTAGATTGTTTATTTAGCACGGGAACAAGGATTCGAACCCTGATCAAAGGTTTTGGAGACCTCTATTCTACCGTTGAACTATTCCCGTGTAATTTTTATTTGATGATGCAAATATAGTGTTTTTAACTATTCCCACCAAATATTTTTTACTTTTTTTTATTGTTTTTCGATATTTTATCGAAGGAGAAAAAATAAGCTAATCAACCTCAGCTGATTAGCTTATTTTTATACGGTGTATTAAATAATCCCTAAGGACTAGATAATTTCAGTTACCTGACCAGCACCTACTGTTCTACCACCTTCACGGATAGCGAAACGTAAACCTTTTTCCATTGCGATAGGAGAGATCAATTTAACTGTGATCGTAACGTTATCACCTGGCATTACCATTTCAGTACCTTCAGCTAATGAAATCTCACCAGTTACATCTGTTGTACGGAAATAGAATTGAGGACGGTATTTGTTAAAGAATGGTGTGTGACGACCACCTTCAGCTTTTGATAATACGTAAACCTCTGCTTTGAAATAATCGTGAGGAGTTACTGATCCTGGTTTACAGATAACCATACCACGTTTGATATCAGTTTTCTCAATACCACGTAATAATAAACCTACGTTATCACCAGCTTCACCGTAATCTAAAATTTTACGGAACATCTCAACACCAGTTACTGTAGATTTTAAGTTCTCAGCACCCATACCTAAGATTTCAACTGGATCTCCAGAGTTAATTACACCTCTTTCAATACGACCTGTTGCTACTGTACCACGACCTGTGATCGAGAATACATCCTCAACTGGCATTAAGAAAGGTAATTCAGTTAAACGTGGAGGAATTGGAATGTAGTTATCTACAGCATCCATTAATTCCATAATTTTAGCAACCCACTCAGGCTCGCCGTTTAAAGCGCCTAATGCAGAACCTTTAATTACTGGAACATCATCTCCTGGATAATCGTAGAATGATAATAATTCACGAACTTCCATTTCAACTAAATCTAATAATTCTTCATCATCTACTAAGTCAGTTTTGTTTAAGAAAACAACTAAAGCAGGGATACCTACTTGACGACCTAATAAGATGTGCTCACGCGTTTGAGGCATAGGACCATCAGTAGCAGCAACTACGATGATAGCTCCATCCATTTGTGCAGCACCAGTTACCATGTTTTTCACGTAATCGGCGTGACCTGGACAGTCAACGTGTGCATAGTGACGGTTAGCTGTTGAATACTCAACGTGTGCAGTGTTGATCGTGATACCACGCTCTTTTTCTTCAGGAGCAGAGTCAATTGAATCAAATGAACGAGCTTCTGATAAACCTGCGTCTGCTAATACTTTCGTGATAGCTGCAGTAGTTGTAGTTTTACCGTGGTCAACGTGACCGATTGTACCAATATTTAAGTGTGGTTTACTACGGTCAAATTTCTCTTTTGCCATGTTTATGCGAATTAGTAATTATAAAATTTTATACTCTTTATTAAATATACAAAGTCTGTACGAGCCAAAGAAGGGATTTGAACCCTCGACCTCTTCCTTACCAAGGAAGTGCTCTACCCCTGAGCTACTTCGGCTTAATCAAAATGTCATTTACAGATTATTGCCCCCACCTTTAGATATAAATTTATCAAGAAGAAGGAGACTTAAAATCTAAATTAAAAAAAAATGAGCGGAAGACGAGGTTCGAACTCGCGACCTATAGCTTGGAAGGCTATCGCTCTACCAACTGAGCTACTTCCGCTTGGATTTATGATTGTCATTATACGATCCGAAGATCGTATAATGCATCAATGGTGGTGGGGGGAGAAGGATTCGAACCTTCGAAACCGAAGTAACGGATTTACAGTCCGTCCCATTTGACCGCTCTGGAACCCCCCCATAACTTTAAAAGTTATGTTTGAGCCTCTTATCGGAATCGAACCAATGACCTACTGATTACAAGTCAGTTGCTCTACCAGCTGAGCTAAAGAGGCGTTTTTTAGTTTTTAAAATCCTTAAGTAAACTTCAGAACTTTCTAAGTTTGTTTTACCAAACTTAGCGAGTGCAAATATCTAACTTTGTTTTGACTTTTGCAAGTTTTTTTTTGAATTTTATTTTCTAATTAAAGAACAAGCAATCTTGGTTTTTAGCAGCGCTATTTCCTTGTTTGCTGATGCAAAGATAGACACAAAACCCACATTACAAAAATATTTTATAAAAAAAATACGCATAAATATGCAACATCACTGATATGCAGACAAATAAATTTAAACCTTTTTATTTACATTTTAATTACCCTGCCAAAATTCTATCTTTGAGCATGCATATTAACTTTAAAAAGATCCTTAAAACACCCTATTTTTTATTGCTATTTACATTAATAAATCCCCTAGTGGAGAATGTAACGGCGCAAAATAGCATAAAAAAATTAGTGCATAACATATTTTCCTCCCAAAAAGATTCCACTAGATCCGCTACTTTTATGCTCCTTCCTGCGTTAGGCTACGCGCAGGAGACCGGTGTAGAGTATGGTATCGGTAGCACCTATAATTTCTATATGGATAAAGCTGACACCAGCATCCGCACTTCTTCCCTTGCTTTAATAGGTACACTGACTACGAAAAAACAAGCCAACATCAAACTGACAAGCGATCTATGGACCAAAAACAATGACTATCATATTCTCTCAGAAATTCGTTACCGCGATTGGCCCTTTAATTATTATGGTATAGGAACGGATACCTGGAAAGCGAATCAAGATTATATCGAACAGCGCTTATTCCGCATCCGCCTAGAAGTAGAGAAAAAAATCGTCCCTAAATTTTATGTAGGCCTCAACGCACAGTTCGAAGACTATAAATTTAAAGATATCACTGCTGCTGGGATATTTGAGCAGGATGCTGTCACTGGAAAACGCGGAGGAAGACACCTTCTATTGGGCGTATCAGCATTATATGATAGCCGGAACAATGTATCCTATACAACCAAAGGTTCATACGCACGCCTTAAATACGCCTACGCTCCAGCCTTTTGGAAAGGTGAACATCTACAGGGGTCGCAGCTGGATGTCGATATCCGAGATTTTGAAACGCTGTCCAGCAAATGGACATTAGCCCTACAGGGGATCTACCGGAGCACATTTGGGAAATCTACCCCGTTCTACAGCTACCGGGAGCTAGGTGGTGATATGATGATGCGAGGCTACTATTTAGGGCGCTACCGCGATAAAAACTATGCTGCCACACAAGCGGAATTCAGATACCGCTTCCACCCACGCTTTGCGCTGACAGGCTTTGGTGCCGCAGGATCCGTATTTTCCAAGCAACATTCCTTCCGACTGCTACCCTCCTTTGGTGGTGGCATCCGCTATTTCTTCAGCTTGGAGCATAATAGTAGCGTCCGATTTGATTACGCCTATGGGGAGAAACGTCCTGGGGAAGTCCGCCAGTCAGGGTTTTACTTAAGCCTATCGGAGGCGTTCTAAATGTATCGAAGGCGTTCTAAATGCATGAGCTAACGTAAGAATATCCTTAAAGATTAAAAGCGTAGTTTAAAATGTTCCTTCCGCTGGCCTGCACGGAAAAAGATCAGACCAAAATGAAAGAGATCAATGCTCACCACAACCCTATTATCTTGTTGCCAATGCTGCCAAAGCCGCTTGTGTGCCACCGTATAATAGGGTTCATCAATAAGCACAAGTTCGTTTTCTTGAAAATGGTTTACTCCGCCTTCTGCCAAGGACAAGGGATATATGCAAACACCCGTAACCTGTAGTGCCGTATAATAAGCTAGGCGATCGGTATAAATGGTAATCTTATAACCCGAATAATAGCACAATATTTCTTTTAATAGCGCAGACTCCTTTGGCTCCCTGCGCCCAAGCTTCTGAATCTTCTTCGTATAAATCACCTCCTCAGCCAAGCGGTATACAAAAGGAGAATGCGTGCCATGCCGACTATGGGAGCTGAAGAAATGGTGCAGGTAATCGAAATAATATTTTAAGCCGTACATCTTGCAAATTTACAATATTGAAACTATCTTACTACCATAAAATACATTCCTATGGATGAAGTTGAATTAACAGCTCTTTTCAATTTATTAGAAGACCCTGACGCCGAAATCTTTGAGCATGTATCCCAAAAGATAAGCAGCTTAGGCATGCCCGTACATGCTGCGCTCACACAGCAGCTCGTAGACAATAACAACCCATTGGCCATAGAGCGAATCATCAACCTAAGTGAAGAGCTCGTATTCCAACAAACAAAAAAAGAATTAATGGCTTGGAGCCTACAGCAGCCTGAAAACTTACTTTCAGCCCTCTTAATTATTCAGCGCTTTGCAGACCCCTACCTCCTAGAGCAAAAGGTGCATCTGAAAATTGCTGAAATTAGGCGCGAGGTATGGCTTCATCTTATCTACGAGATGAGCCCCTTAGAGAAGGTGCAGCTCCTAAATCATATTATCTATGATAACTTTAGATTACGTGGCAACAACCTCAACTTCTATGACCCCAACAACTCCTTTATTGGCAAAGTCTTGGAAACAAAAAAGGGAAATCCAATTACGCTAGCCTGCATTTATAGCATTATAGCCCAACAATTGGATATCCCTATTTATGGTATTAACCTGCCGAAACATTTTATCCTAGGGTACTCCCTATCGAAAAACTTCAAGCAAGCAGATATTCTTTTTTATATTAACCCCTTTAATAAAGGTGCTTTAATGCGCAAAGAGGATATTGATGCCTTTCTGAAGCAGCTCAGCTTAAACCCAGAAGATCAGTATCTCAAGCCTTGTTCTAACCTCGTTATTGTAGGGCGTGTGATCCGTAATTTAATAACCGCCTACGAACAACAGAATGATGAGCGCCGAAGTAAGCAGTATCAACGCCTTCTGCATGCTATAGAACAGCGCGATTAAATGAACCTCGCGCATCTAAGGAAATAGATCCCGGTGTTAACACCACCCCACGGTCACGGTGCTCATGAGCAATACTTGGCGTAGCATTACCGGTATCCGACAATTTAAAGCGAAATATCTTCCTAGCAAGCTGATCGGATACATACACGAAGCCTGCTCCTTCCCTATTGTCGATCTTCACATCAATTGGGTTACGAAGCCCAGTATCAGCTCCTGAAATAACACGTGTAGGGGTAATCGTCCCTGAGGCTTGACTTAAAAGGGCTTTCGCATTCTCGAAGATATATATTTTCCCATCATCAGCACCAGACCAGTCGACCATCAATAAGACATCTAGTGATTCGGAGTAATCAAATCCGGAGATATTCTCCGCATTTGCCACCTTCAGTAGTGCTGTAGGAGCTAAATCAGTAATCACAGAATCTAACTTTTCAGTAATATCCTTGTAGAATGCTACGCCTTTATCATCCCCATTTGTAGATACGAGTAAGTCATTCCCCGCGAACTGTAAGCCCCAAGGTCTCAATTCACCAAGCGAAATACGCTGACGAGGCTTAGTGTAGCCACGGAAATTTAATGGTGAGTTGAACATATAGACACTTGTGGGCGTTTCACTATTGGTGACATAAAGGTTATTCTTACCAATACGGCTATCGTAATATAGGCCACGCACGCGGTTTAAGATGCCATTGGAGATATTAGTTACATTTCCAGGAATCCCAAACTCCGAGATATTCATCACTTGAATAGTCGTATCATTAACCGCTCCAGCCCCATTAGAAGAACCTTGGAACAGAATAGCCGATGCTGCAGCACGAAAATGCACAGCACCACCACCTTTAACTCCTGAATCGTAGACAAATGCATTTGTAAACGTCGCGGAGTCCGCAGGAGAGAATATCACTAAGTTACGGTAAGGATCTAAGATCGTATTTGTTTGATAGTTTGTATAGGAAACATAGAGCCTGGAAAGGCCTGTTGCCTGCACAATAGGTTCGTCATCGTTACGTTTGCATGCTCCAAAGACACATAGCCCTATGAACAATACAAGGATGCTCTTTAATAGCGAGAAAGATTTCATCATGATAATCAAAAATATAAAACAAAATTAACAAATTAAAATGGCTTAATGCAATGGCTAAGAGAAAGCTTAATGCGGAAACATTTGTATTTATTGTGCTTTTTGATTAAAATTGCGTTTAATAATATATGTGGAAATGGAAAATACGGAATTTCAGCGCGAAACATTAGTTCTACCGAAAGAAGGTAAGAAGTTATTGTTACACTCCTGTTGCGCACCATGCGCAGGAGAAGTGATGGAAGCGTTGGTATTTTCAAACATTGATTTTACCATTTATTTCTACAACCCGAATATCCATCCACGCAAGGAGTACGACCTGCGTAAAGAGGAAAATATTCGTTTTGCCGAAAAGCATAATATCCCCTTTATCGACGCCGACTACGATGTGGATGAGTGGTTTGCCAAAGCCAAAGGCATGGAGCATGAGCCCGAGAAGGGAATCCGCTGTACGATGTGCTTTGATATGCGCTTTGAGAAGACGGCAGCCTATGCACAAGCCAATGGCTTTGATGTCATCAGCAGCTCACTAGGGATCTCACGTTGGAAGAATATGGAGCAAATTAATGACTGTGGTCTACGTGCAGCTTCGCGGTATGAAAACATGGACTACTGGACATTAAATTGGCGTAAAAAAGGGGGTTCCTCCAGGATGTTAGAAATTTCTAAAAAAGAGAAATTCTATATGCAAGAGTACTGCGGATGCGCCTACTCCCTTAGGGATACGAATAAATGGCGACTTTCTGTAGGGAGAGAACGCATTGAGTTAGGAAAAAATTATTATGAATAGCTAAAGAAGGCAGCATAAAGCCGTTAGGGAATTTTTAGGAAATATAATTTCAAATAAATTTCAATCCTAATGTATTTATATATACCTTTGCAGGCTCAAATGCAAGATTGTGAAACAACTAAAACAGTACAGAATACCCTTTTCGGGTTTGAATGCAGGAAAACACAAGTTTGAATTTGACATCGATAAAAAGTTCTTTGACTGTTTTGAGCATTCCATTGTAAAAGACGGAAAACTTAAGGCAAATGTAGCTTTACAGAAGCAAGAGAACCTGCTGATTGTAAACTTCGATATTCAAGGTGACATCAAACTCACTTGTGATGTCTGCTTAAGCGAATTTGATGCCCCGACAAGTATGAAGGAGCGAATCATCGTAAAGTTTACAGCAGATGACTGGCAAGAGGAAACGGATGAAGTAATTGTTCTTACAAAAAGCGATCATGAACTTGATATAGCGGATTTGTTGTATGAATACATTAACTTAGCGGTTCCATTTTTTGCTAAATGTAAAAAGCAAGGTAACAAACTTCAGTGTGACCCTGAAATGTTGGCAAGGTTAAGCACTGAGCCCGAAGCAGAAGAGCCTGAGGAAACAACAATAGACCCACGTTGGGAAGCATTAAGAAATATTAAAAATAACTAAAACAGAAATACGAGATGGCACATCCAAAGCGTAAAACTTCTAAATCAAGAAGAGACAAAAGAAGAACACATTATAAAGCTGAGAAACCAAGCTTAACAATTTGTAAAGAAACAGGTGCGGTTCATTTACCTCACCGTGCTTACACTGTCGATGGCAACGTGTATTACAACGGTAAATTAATCATTGAAAATACAGCTGTTGTCTAACGTAGATCTTTCACATCATTAAACATCCCAAGTAAGTATAATTTCAATTATACTTTAGTTTGGGATGTTTTTTGCGTATTATTGAATTGAAAAATAATCACGAATGAAGATTGGTTTAGATATTTTGGGGGGCGATTATGCACCCAAATCAACAATATTAGGTGCTATTGCAGCACAAAAAGAATTATCAGAAGACCAACGTATTGTGCTTTTTGGTAATGAACAAGAGACTAAACAATTAATTGCTGAAGCTGGTGGTGATCCGGCATTATTCGATTATGTGCATGCCCCAGATACCATTGGTATGGGTGAGCACCCAACGAAAGCCATTACGCAGAAGCCTAATTCGTCTATTACGAAAGGATTTGAAGCGTTAAAGAATAAGGAAATTGACTCCTTTGCTTCAGCAGGAAATACAGGTGCTATGCTTGTAGGTTCCATGTTTAGTGTCAAAACAATCCCCGGTGTTATGCGACCTGCCATTGCAGCCATCGTTCCGAAACTAAAATCCGGAACAGGACTACTTTTGGATGTGGGCGCTAATGCGGACTGTAAACCAGAAATGTTAAACCAATTTGCCATCTTAGGAAGCCTTTTCTCAGAATATGTGTATGGCGTAAGTAATCCGAAAGTTGGTTTATTAAATATAGGTGAAGAGGAAGAAAAAGGCAATCTTTTGACGACGTCAACCTACCCTATCCTAAAACAAAATACAAAAATTAATTTTGTTGGTAATGCTGAAGGCCGCGATCTATTTTCAGATTGTGCTGATGTTTACGTCTGTGATGGATATACAGGAAATGTCGTGTTAAAGTTGGCTGAAACATTTTATGCTGTTACATTGAAAAAGGGATTTAAAGACGATTTTTTTGATAGATTCAACTATGAGCGCTATGGTGGTAGTCCAATATTAGGGGTGAATGCTCCGGTATTAATTGGCCATGGAATCTCTACGCCTGAAGCTATTAAAAATATGGTATTACTTTCAAAGGATATGGTTGAGTCAGGTATTATTGACAAGATCAAATCTGCTTTCAACTAAATATTATGTCAAAGATTCACGCCGCAATTACGGCAGTACATGGTTATGTGCCTGATTATATCTTAACAAACCAAGAGTTAGAAACTATGGTGGATACCAACGACGAGTGGATTGTCGCACGTACGGGTATCAAAGAAAGAAGAATATTAAAGGGTGAAGGTACAGCGACTTCTGATCTTGCCGTGCCTGCAGTCACAAAACTCTTAGAAAAACGTGGTATTTCAGCTACAGAAATAGATTTAATTATTTTCTGTACCAGTACACCAGATATGCTTTTTCCTGCTACCGCGAATATCCTTGCGGATAAGATTGGTGCCGTAAATTGCTATGGATACGACCTGCAAGCAGCATGCTCAGGCTTTCTTTTTGGGTTGACAACAGGCGCACAATTTATTGAATCTGGCAAACACCAAAAAGTGTTAGTTGTTGGTGCCGATAAAATGTCTTCTGTCGTAAACTATAAGGACCGTAATACCTGCATTCTTTTCGGAGATGGCTGTGGTGCAGTCTTATTAGAACCTAATACGGAAGGCTATGGATTACAGGATTCTTTATTGAAATCTGATGGTTCAGGTGGTCCTTATTTAAATATTAAAGGAGGGGGTTCCTTAAACCCAGCTTCCTATGCTACAGTAGATGCCGGTTTACATTACGCTTACCAAGAGGGACGCACAGTCTTTAAGTTTGCGGTAACAAATATGGCTAATGTAGCTGCTGAAGTAATGGAGCGCAACAACTTGACGGCAGAAAATGTCGATTGGTTAGTGCCTCACCAAGCAAATAAGCGCATTATCGATGCCACAGCAGAACGTGCTGGTGTACCGGAAGAAAAGGTCATGATTAATATTCAAAAATATGGTAACACGACCTCCGGAACGATTCCTTTATGTTTATGGGAATGGGAAGATAAGTTGAAAAAAGGTGATAACCTGATTTTAGCAGCTTTCGGTGGTGGCTTCACTTGGGGCTCCGTATATTTGAAATGGGCGTACTAGTTATCAACTATTTTTGTACTTTTGACGTCGATTTTTATTTTTAAATTTTTTAAACATTAAAACCTAGAAAACATGGGTATGGATATTAAACAAATTCAAGACTTGATCAAATTCGTTTCGAAATCAGGCGTGAATGAAGTAGCTATTGAAGAAAAAGATTTTAAAATTACCATAAAAACTAACCAAGAGCCTACGTTTGTAGCTGCGGCACCTGTTCAAGTAGCGGCAACGCCTGCTGGAGCTCCTGTAGCAGCAACGACGCCTGCAGCAGTAGCAGCAGCGCCTGTAGCAGATGAATCAGCAAACTTTATTACGATTAAATCTCCTATGATCGGTACATTCTACCGTGCAGCAGGTCCTGGAAAACCAGATTTCGTTAAAGAAGGTGATTCTATCAACAATGGGAAAGTATTATGTATCGTTGAAGCGATGAAATTATTTAACGAAATTGAATCAGAAGTTACTGGTAAAATCGTTAAAATCTTGGTTGCAGATGCTCAACCAGTGGAATACGACCAACCCCTATTCTTGGTTGACCCAAGATAATGGCCCGTTATTTTTAAAAAATAACTACCTATTAACGGACGCTTGTCGTCCTACTGGAAACATCATTACGAAACCATGTTTAAAAAAATATTAATTGCCAATAGAGGAGAAATTGCCTTACGCATTATCCGTACTTGTCGGGAGATGGGCATCAAATCTGTTGCTGTATATTCAACAGCAGATAGAGACAGCTTACATGTTCGCTTTGCGGATGAAGCCGTTTGTATTGGTCCTCCTCCAAGTAAAGATTCTTACTTAAACATTCCTAATATCATTGCGGCAGCTGAATTAACAAATGCAGATGCCATTCACCCGGGTTACGGATTCTTATCTGAAAATGCACGTTTTTCAGCTATTTGTGCTGAATATGGTATCAAATTTATTGGTGCTACAGCAGATCAAATTGAGAAAATGGGTGATAAAGCTTCAGCAAAAGAAACCATGCAGCAAGCTGGTGTACCTACGGTACCTGGTTCGAAAGGTTTATTAAGCTCTGTGAAGGAAGGTATCGAACTGTCCAACGCCATGGGCTACCCCGTAATTATCAAAGCTACTGCCGGTGGTGGTGGCCGCGGAATGCGTATTATCTGGAAAGCGGAAGATTTTGAAGCTGCTTGGGATTCTGCACGTCAGGAGTCTGCTGCAGCCTTCGGAAATGATGGTATTTACCTAGAGAAATACGTGGAAGAACCTCGCCACATTGAAATTCAAGTGGTAGGTGACCAATTCGGTACTGTATGTCACCTTTCGGAAAGAGACTGCTCGATTCAACGTCGTCACCAGAAATTAGTAGAAGAAGCCCCTTCGCCGTTTATTACCCCAGAGCTACGTCAGCAAATGGGTGAAGCTGCGATCAAAGGTGCCAAAGCGGTAAACTATGAAGGCGCTGGAACAATTGAATTCCTCGTAGATAAAAACCGTAATTTCTACTTTATGGAGATGAACACACGTATTCAAGTGGAACATCCTGTAACGGAAGAAGTAATCAATTTTGACTTAATCAAAGAGCAAATTAAAGTTGCTGCAGGAATTCCTATTTCTGGTAAAAATTACGAACCTACTATGCACGCCATAGAATGTCGTATCAATGCCGAGGATCCTTTCCACAACTTTAGACCCTCACCAGGGAAAATCACGAATTTCCACTCTCCAGGAGGCCATGGGGTACGTGTCGATACGCATGTATATACCGGCTATACCATCCCTCCAAACTACGATTCTATGATTGCAAAACTTATCTGTGTGGCACAAACACGCGAGGAAGCAATCTGTACCATGGAACGTGCTTTGAGCGAGTTTGTGATCGAAGGTATTAAGACAACCATCCCATTACATTTACGCTTAATGAAAGATCCGAACTTCCGAGCAGGAAATTTCACGACTAAATTTATGGAGTCTTTCGACTTAACGGAAGATGCTGGTGAATAATATTCTCTTTACATAACTAAAACATACCATTCTTTTCATAAAGAATGGTATTTTTGTTTACAAACATTTTTTATGAGTAATACAGATCGCAGAAGCCTATTTAATACCCTAGCAAACAAAGGAAAAAACCTAGAAGCTGAAATGTCCTTCTTTGACCATTTAGAGGTTTTAAGATGGCATTTTGTACGTTCCGCAGTAGCGATTCTTGTATTCGCTATGATCGCGTTCTCCTCCTACGACTTTGTCTTTAATGACATTATTATGGGCCCTAAAAATTTAGACTTTTGGACCTATAGAATGATGTGTAAAGCTGGTGAAGCTCTTAACCTCGATGGATTCTGTGTAGAAAAAATACCTTTCAATATTATTAATACTGAATTGGCGGGACAGTTTATGTTGCAGATCAACTCCTGCTTATTAATGGCTGTATGTATGGGCTTCCCATACCTCCTATTTGAAATTTGGTTATTTATAAAACCCGCCCTCACAGATATTGAACGTAAATCAGCACGTGGATTTGTATTCTATGCGACCTTATTATTTATTTTAGGCGTCCTATTTGGTTATTATATTGTCGTTCCCCTTTCTGTGAACTTCCTAGCGAATGTCTCCCTATCGGACGAAATTACCAACCAAATTACCATTGACTCGTATCTTTCCACCATCGCCACTTTATCCATGGGCTGTGGGCTGGTATTTTTATTACCTATTTTGATCTTTATCTTATCGAAATTAGGGATTATGACGCCAGAATTTATGCGCGCTTCAAGACGCTATGCAGTCGTAATTATCCTACTTATAGCAGCTATTATTACCCCGACAGCGGATATTATTACGATGATCACGGTAGCCTCTCCGATGTTTATCTTATATGAAATCTCCATTATGGTTTCAGCAAAAGTTAAAAGACAGAAAATGGCGCTAGAGAAAGAATTTTATAACAAATAATATATATTACTATGAGTTCGGCAAAAACGATTGCTATTGGATCTGATCACGCAGGCTATGAGTATAAGACTGCTATTGTTAATCTATTAGAAGAATTAGGCTATGCAGTGAAAGACGTAGGACCTTTTAATGCAGATTCTGTAGATTACCCAGACTATGCGCACCCAGTAGCTACTGCAGTGGAAGAAAAAGAAGCTTCCTTAGGAATTTTGATTTGTGGTTCTGCAAATGGTGTAGCCATTACGGCCAACAAACACCAACAAATTCGTGCTGCTATTGCATGGTTACCTGAAATTGCAGCGCTAGCTAGACAGCATAACGATGCTAATATATTAGGTATCCCTGCACGCTTTATCTCCCTTGAGGAAGCTAAGGAAATCGTAAGAATATATTTATCTACAGATTTTGAAGGTGGTCGTCACGCAAACCGTGTGAACAAGATCGCTTGCAGCTGTTAATTTATTTTACACACAAAGCCTATATGCCATAACCAAGGTATATAGGCTTTTTTTCACCTCTACTATGAAAAGAATCTTATCTATTTTATTTCTACTGCCAGGATTAATCTCCTGCGCACTAGGGCAAGATCCGAAAAGAACGGCATATGCTGACCTCATCACTAAGGAAACCTCTTTCCAACATCTTTCGAAATTAGCATCCACGGAATTTCAAGGTCGTGGGACGGGACAAATTGGTGGAAAAATGGCGGCAGACTACATCGCTGAGCATTTTAAATCTTACGGCTTGAAAGCTCCTGTAGCTGGTTCCTTCTTCCAGCCCCTAGCCCTAGAAAAAACTAGTTTTCAAGTTTCAAAATTTGAGCTTGCAGGCAAAACATTTTCCAATGGTAAGGATTTCTATATCCAAGGTGCAGGCAAAGGAGCTGTCAATGCCTCGGAAATAATCTTTATAGGGTACGGCATCAGCGATGCTAAGTTCAATGAGCTTGAGCAACAAGATATCACTGGAAAGGTTGTCCTTGTCCTCAATGAAGGGGAGCCTCAGTCTGCTGATGGCAACTACATCTTAACGGGCACCAAGGAAGCTTCTAACTACGTAAAAAATAGAAATTATCGCCTCCAACAGCTGATGGCTAAAAAGCCGGCGTTAATTCTTGCAGCAAGCACACAAGTGCCCCTTTTGTTAACGCGTATGAGTGATCGCATTACCGCGGGACGCTACGGACTTGCAAGCAAGGGAGCAACGCCTGCTGTAGCGAATGTAACGACCCCTGTAGCGAATATCTCTCCTGCAATGGCCGACTTAATCTTAGCGAAAGGCAAGACTTCTATTCAAAAGTTTACTGCCGCAGTTACGAAAACAGGAAAACCGCAATCGGGAACAATAAAAACAAAACTGTCTACTGAATTTGGGGAAGTGAAGGAAGCACTCCATGATCCAAATGTATTGGGGCTCTTGGAAGGAACAGATCTAAAGGATGAGGTCGTTGTTATTTCTGGACACTACGACCATGATGGTATCAACTCCAAAGGGGAAATCTTTTTTGGAGCGGATGATAATGGCTCTGGAACTACCGCAGTATTAGAATTAGCACGCTCCTTCGCGGAAGCTAAAAAAGCTGGGAAAGGTCCCCGCAGATCGATTCTCTTTATCGCATTTGCAGCGGAGGAAAAAGGCCTCCTAGGTTCTCAGTATTATGCTGAAAATCCTATTTTCCCATTGGCCAATACCGTAACCTGTCTGAATGTAGATATGATAGGTCGTATTGACAATAAGCATTTGACAGGTAACCACAATTATATACACGTTATAGGATCTGATAAATTGAGCTCTGAACTCTATGAGATCAACCGTCAAGCAAATGCTGATTATACACATATGGAGTTAGATTATATGTATGATGATCCGAAAGATAACATGCGTATCTACTACCGTTCTGATCAGTACAACTTTGCTAAACATGGTATTCCTGTAACCTTCTATTTCTCCGGCCTACACCCGCACTACCATACGACCGAAGATACGGTTGATAAAATCAACTTTGAGATGATGGTTAAACGTGAAAAATTAGTGTTTCATGTCGCTTGGGAAGTAGCCAATAGAGATAAAAAACTCGTTGTTGACTCCAACAAACAATAAGCGGATCCCCGGTATTCTCTTTTGAATACCTGTTAATATCGTATAGAGAGTCTCTTTTTAGAGACTCTTTTTTTATACGTTAAATAGCCACTTACTAACATAATGTGGAAAACGATGTTAGTAAGTGAAAACTAATATAATTAGTGAAAAAATGGATTTCTTAGCATGCTATATACCTATATTTTATAGCCATAAATAAAGCGATACTAATATTTTTATCGTCTTTTATAAGCTTCAATTTATGGTTACCAACAGTTTATCAACACAAATTGTGGAAAACTATCCAGCATAAAATAAGCCTTAAGTTATTAACATTCTTAGCGACCAACTAAATCGCTAGAATAAGCAACAATCTATAAGACAATATGTTATACTTAAATTAATAAACATTTTAATCCACAATAGTTATTAACAAATGGATATTTATCCTGATAAACTGTAATATTCCTACGTTTAGAACAGCACATTTCAAGATATCGTTTCATGTGAAACGTTTAAATGTTAATAACCATAGGCTTAAAAGATAAACAGGGTATTTCTAAAATAATAAAGCCTCCTCTATTAGAGCAGGCTTTAAACACAATTAGGATTTACTTTTACTCAGATTCAGTTTTATGGGCAATAGATAGGCAACGCGTACTTTTCGTGCATTTTGTATGCCTGCTTTCCACTTATGGGGATACTTTTTAAGCAAAGCAATTGCTTCTTCACCGGTACGGTGACCTAAATCATTGACGATTTCAAAGTTGCTCATAGAACCATCTTTCTCAACAACAAACTTCACCTCTATGGTACCATTTACGCTCGCAGCGATCATTTCAGCTGTCACATTGAAATTGGCACCTACAAATTTCATAAATTCACCCATACCTCCATGCGGCTGTGGAGGCCCCTCCACCGTCGTAAACAGTTCGTTGCCCATTTCCTGAACCGGAGCAGAAGCTTGCTTCTTTGAAGAAGGCTTAGTTTCTTGGAATGCGACGGAGGAACCGAGGCATACTACGATCAGTGGGACAATAAGTCCATACTTCCATACGGAGGAAGTACCATTTCTTTCTTTAAATAACATCATAATTCTAGTTTTTAAATTGTTTTCACTAACAAATTCATTCATTAAAGTTGACGGTGACACCTGCAGCGACTGCGCTAATAAAAGCGTGGCATAATCTTTCGGGTTCTCTGCTGCACAGTATCTGTCTACGAATAATTCATGCTGCAATTTTAAATCAGCAATCAGAAAAACTACACATGGATTAAACCAATTTATCGTACGTATGACTTCCATAAAAACTAAATCCCAAGAGTGATACTGTAACCTATGCATAGCTTCATGTTTACAGATGGTATCTGACGCTTCACTGTGCTCACCAAGATTTATTTTATTAAAAAAAGAGTAAGCTACCGTTGAATGCTGCTGATTCAAAAGTCTGCGAACATGTAAAAAGCGTTTTACACTGCCAACTAAAGCAAATAAAAATCCGACACCATAGAGGGTTATCAGTAAGCTATTGAGATCTAAAGCGCTTTCAAATAGCGTGAATAAGGTACTATTGGGTAGCCTTCCTCCAATTATCACGGGCTCTAAAAGTGCTGTAAATAGGAGCGAGCTTGATACCTGCTGAACATCTAATAGGCTTACAAGTGCCAATAAAAAGGCTATTGGAAAAATACTTAGCAAGAATACCCGATTCCACTGGAAGAATGTGAGGTCTTTCAGCCATATGCTATAGCAAGCATAGCCTAATAAAGCATATACATTGGTTAATAAAATAATAAGCATACCTAAGATTTTTGAGAACGAATTAATTTTAATAAGGCATCAATTTCTGCAAGATCTAGCTGCTCTTTTTCAATAAAATAAGAAACTAAATCCTTTGGAGAACGTTGAAAATAGTTGTCCACTAATTTTTCTGTGACTAATTTTTTATACGTATCCTTCTGAACAACAGCCATATATTTATGACTCTTCCCATAGGATTTATGCATCAAAAAACCCTTGGTTTCTAAAATGCGAACAATAGTTGATACAGTGTTGTAAGCGGGTTTGGGTTCCGGTAATTGTGCGATAATGTCTTTGACAAATGCGCCACCTAGTGCCCAAATTTCATGCATGATCTCTTCTTCAGCTCGCGTTAATTCTTTAAGTTGGTCCATAATTTAATAAGTTACAATCGATTGTTTATTAAACATATAACTAATTATTTAGTTTTGAAACTAAATAATTAGTTTCAAAATATAAGCAACTGATAATCAGTGTTTTTATTTTTTATACACTTGACTTTTGTAATAGATTAAGCTATAAAATCACTTCATTATAAGTGACTTAGCATATTTCGAAGCTATTGGCAGCCCAACATGGCTAAACCGCTGTTAAAACATGCTTATTAAGGAATAATTTTATCTTATAAATTTAAAAACAAACACTATTATTACAGTTTGATGGAAAACTATCGCCAAATAAATGCGTTATTTGCATAATAAAATCTTGTTCACTTTATGAAAATAGGTATAGTATGTTACCCTACCTTCGGAGGTAGTGGCGTTGTTGCGACAGAACTGGGAAAGGCGCTTGCTGCTGTAGGGCATCAAATCCATTTTATTACCTACAGAAAACCAGCACGTCTAGATTTTTTCTCCGAAAATCTCTTTTATCATGAAGTGAGCATTTCGGAATATCCACTCTTTGATTTTCCGCCGTATGAATTAGCCTTAGCGAGTAAACTTGTCGATGTTGTACGCTTTGAAAAGCTTGATGTATTGCATGTTCACTATGCGATCCCCCATGCTTCTGCAGCATTTATGGCAAAACAAATATTGAAAACTTACGGTTTAGAAATTCCTGTAATCACGACCTTACATGGTACGGATATCACCTTAGTAGGTAAAGACAGAAGCTTCTCCCCTGTGGTAACATTTTCCATTAATCAATCCGATGGCGTTACCGCTGTATCGGAAAATCTTCGGGAGGAGACTTTAAAGCATTTTGATATTACACGGGATATTAAAGTAATTAATAATTTCATCGACTTAGAGCGTTTTAGCTCACAGCCTAAAGGGCACTTTAAAAAGGCTATTGCACCAGATCAAGAACGAGTGTTAACGCATACCTCAAACTTTCGAAAAGTTAAAAACACTTTAGATGTTATCAGAATCTTCAAAAAGGTGAATGATGTGATGCCCTGTAAGCTGTTGATGGTCGGCGACGGCCCAGAGCGAAGTAATGCCGAAGAGCTATCTCGTGAGTTAGGAATAGATAAAGATGTGCGCTTCTTGGGAAAACAGGATGCTATTGAAGAAATATTATCCGTTTCGGATTTATTTCTGATGCCTTCGAGTTCGGAAAGTTTTGGCTTAGCAGCGCTGGAAGCGATGGCCTGCAAGGTTCCAGTAATCTCTTCCAACACCGGGGGGCTCCCAGAATTAAATGTCAATGGTGTAACAGGCTTCCTGTCAGCGGTGGGCGATGTGGATGAAATGGCAAAAAATGCGATTTATATCCTGGAGGATTGCGAGCGTTTGCAGCGATTTAAGGATGCAGCACTAGCCCATGCGAAAAATTTCCAATTAAGTAATATCATGCCACTATATGAAGATTATTATAAAGAAGTGATAAATAATGTAAAAAACTCGCATTAATTGAAAATTGCTTCAGTAGGTTAAAAAAAAATTTTATCTTTGACCTTTGGAAAATTTCCAAAAAAACTGTTATGAAATACAAACGTATCTTACTTAAACTTAGCGGCGAATCCTTAATGGGTGAGCAGAGCTATGGAATCGACATTCATCGTGTAGCACAATATGCGAGAGACATTAAAGAAATTCATGCCCAAGGCTTAGAAATTGCTATCGTCATCGGCGGTGGGAATATCTATAGAGGCCTTTCAGCTGAGAAATCAGGCATGGATCGTGTACAAGCGGATTATATGGGGATGCTGGCGACAGTAATCAACAGTATGGCTTTACAAGATGCGTTAGAAAAAGTAGGCTTAAAAACACGTTTATTAACAGCGATTAAAATGGAGCAAATCTGTGAGCCATTTATCCGTAGACGTGCCGTACGCCACCTTGAAAAAGGACGTATTGTAATTTTCGGTGCTGGAACAGGAAACCCTTACTTCACGACAGATACGGCAGCTTCTTTACGTGCTATTGAAATTAATGCCGATGCGGTATTGAAAGGTACACGTGTAGATGGTATCTATACCGCTGATCCAGAAAAGAATCCTTCAGCGACACGCTACGAGGAAATCTCTTTCCAAGAAGTTTATGAAAAAGGATTGAATGTGATGGATATGACTGCCTTCACACTTTGCCAAGAGAATAATCTTCCAATTATAGTATTTGATATGAACAAACAAGGTAATCTGAAAAGATTGGCCGAAGGTGAAGATATCGGTACCATAGTTCGATAATTTAAAATTGTAATTAAGATATATTAAGATATGAACGAATTTGTTTCACTTCAACTTGATGAATGTAAAGAGGGCATGGAAAGAGCGTTAAACCGCACTGAGTCCGAACTTACAAAAATCCGTGCTGGAAAAGCGAACCCATCGATGTTAGATGGAATCTTCGTAGACTACTATGGCTCGGCTACGCCTTTAGCACAAGTAAGTAATGTCAATACGACGGATGCACGTACCCTTGTTATTCAACCTTGGGAGAAAAACTTAATCTCAGCGATTGAGAAAGCTATTATCGATTCTAACATCGGTCTGAACCCACAAAATGACGGTATTGTAATACGTTTAGTGGTACCAGCACTTACCGAAGAAAGAAGAAGAGACCTCGTTAAGAAAGCAAAAGAAGAAACTGAAAAAGGTCGTATTGCGATTCGTAATATTCGTAAAGATTCTAATGAGTCATTGAAGAAGTTAAAAAATGATGGCGCTTCAGAAGATGAGATCAAAGTAGGCGAAGCTGAAGTACAGAAAATTACGGATGCCTATATTGTGAAAATAGATCATTTAGCAGAATTAAAAGAAAAAGATATTATGACCGTTTAAGGTTATTTAGTACTTTAAAAGGCTATAACAAACGTTATAGCCTTTTTTTTGTGCCTATTCCCATTGTAAATATTATTCTGTAAATTGCTTTACTAACAGACCAATTATACAAGTTATGAATCAATCTCGTAGAAACTTTTTAAAACAAGCAGGATTGGGAATTACGGCCACTTATTTAAGTCAGTCGCTATTTTCATGTACCTCCCCCACAGCTGCCAGCAACTCCCCTTTTGCAAATGTAGGTATACAGCTCTACTCCCTTCGGGATCAGCTTGCAAAAGATCCTAAAGGAACACTTCAAGCGGTGGCAAAGACAGGTTTCAAACATGTGGAAACTTTCGGTGTGGACCTCAGCAAAAATGAATTCTGGGGCGTGACCATTGCGGATTTAAAAAAACTATTATCCGATAACAACCTCCAATCTCATTCGGGGCACTATGACTTAACAGGCTACTTAAGCAAAGACCCCAAAGCTGCCGATAGCATCGCGCGCTACATTGAAGTAGCAAAGACCCTAGGGCAGCAGTATATAATCGCTCCTGTGCCTCCTATGGGTAATTTAAACGGGCTAACATCTAGCGACTATCAACAGTATGCGGATTTATTAAATAAAGCAGGAGAGCAAACAAAAGCTGCAGGTATAAAAATAGGGTATCACAATCACTTTTGGGAGTTCCGAGATTTCCCTAATGGCACAAAAGGATTAGATATCCTACTCGCTTTCACGGAACCTGATCTGGTGGATTTTGAATTGGATTTATATTGGGTAGAAAAGGCAGGATTGAACCCCTTAACGTATTTTGAAAAGTATCCCGGCCGCTTTAGCATGTGGCATCTAAAGGATATGGACAAGAATTTTGTTACGCCTATTATTGGAAAAGAATTCGATGGAAAACCATTTCCCGATCTTATGAAAGAAATAAAATATACTGAAGTAGGTACCGGGGCCATAGATTTCAAATCCATTAGCACAGGAGAAAAACAAGCAGGTTTAAAATTTGCCTTTGTAGAGCAAGACGATATTTATAAGGATCCTTTCCAAAGTATTAAGGAAAGTTACGATTATGTACAGAAAAACTTAGTTAAAGCTTAACATACAAGCCTACACTTAAAAGCATAAAAAAATGTGCTGATTAAAATCAACACATTTTTTTATGCTTTATAATAAGATAAAGAGCACCTTAGAAAGTCATCTGCTCGACTTCCGTAGCCGTCTCTTCCACTTTCGCTGCTAAATCCGCTTTGAAAGCAATTAGGTTCGCTGTCGTTTGTGCATCTGAAGTCCCTAATATCTGCGCCGCAAGAATTCCAGCATTCTTCGCTGCATTTAAAGCGACCGTAGCAACAGGAATCCCATTAGGCATTTGAAGAATAGAAAGTACTGAGTCCCAACCGTCGATGGAGTTCGAGGATTTCACAGGAACACCAATCACCGGAAGATGTGTGATGGAGGCCACCATTCCAGGTAGATGCGCAGCACCACCGGCACCAGCAATAATAACTTTAATACCTCTATCCGCAGCCGTTTTAGCATAGTCAAACATACGTTGTGGTGTACGGTGTGCCGAAACAATCGTTACTTCAAAGGGAACTTCTAATGTCTTTAATACATCAACCGCATCTTGCATCACTGGAAGGTCAGACTTACTGCCCATAATAATGCCTACAAGGGGTTTTGTGGATACAGAACTCATATATGTTAAGCTTTAACTTTTAAAATTTCTTGTACTTTACGGGCATTGTTAATTGCCAATTCACGGTCGTCATTGATAATACAGATATGTCCCATCTTACGGAAAGGCTTGGTAATTTTCTTACCATATAGGTGTAAGTAAACCCCTTCCATACCAAGAATCTCTTCTATACCTTCATACTTTGCTAAACCTTCATAGCCTACTTCCCCCAAAAGGTTGATCATAACCGCATTGCTACGGCAGCGTGTATCACCTAAAGGTAAGTTGAAAATGGCACGTAGATGCTGTGCAAATTGAGATACATAGTTCCCTTCAATCGACTGATGTCCGGAGTTATGAGGTCTTGGCGCTAATTCATTGACTAGAATCTCCCCTTCCTTGGTTAAGAACATTTCCACAGCTAGTATACCAACAATCTGCAGGTCATCTGCTATTTTCTTCGCTAACTCTTCCGC
The DNA here is from genome assembly GCA_017942165.1 of Rhinopithecimicrobium faecis. GTDB lineage: Bacteria > Bacteroidota > Bacteroidia > Sphingobacteriales > Sphingobacteriaceae > Sphingobacterium > Sphingobacterium faecis. The sequence continues at coordinate 53,434 of JAGKSB010000005.1, forward strand.
TTGCTGTTGGATTTCAAATCCGTAGGTAGAAGGAGCAATCAGAAACTCAACTAAATTAGCTTCTGGATTAAATTCCATTTCAACCATCGGGAAAGTAGAAATATCACCGCGATCGTTACGCGCAACAATTACTGCGATCTCCTTTTCAAAATCTACCCATTCTTCGATTAAACTAGGCTCCTCAAAGGCTGTTTCTAAATCCGCAATACTACTTATTTTCTTCACCCCTTTACCATCGTAACCATCTTTACGTAATTTCTGTATAAAAGGAATTTTTATTGTGGAATTCTCCATGTTTTCCTTCGAAGAAATCAGCTGAAAAGCAGATGTCGGAATGTTATTCTGCTTAAAGAAATGTTTCTGTAAACCCTTATCCTGAATTAAGCGAATAATGCGGGATTGTGGATATACAAGAACTCCTTCTTCTTCCAATTTCTCTAAGGCATCGACATTTACCTTTTCAATCTCTATGGTTAGCATATCAAGATCTTTACCGAAGTTGTAAACGGTCTCAAAATCTCCCAACGAGCCACATTCAAAATGGTTACATAGCTTGCGACATGGCGCATTCTTGTCAGGGTCTAAAATATGTATATTAACATTGTAATTAATGGCTTCCTGAATCAGCATTCTGCCTAATTGACCACCCCCAAGGATACCCAATTTCATATCACCATAAAAATCTTTTGCCATCTGTTTTTTTTCTATCATTTTTTAAGCTTCCTGTGGAAATAATTGATCCCCCAAGATGCTTTCTGTTTCTATTTTCTTTTGTAATTCTAAGAACGCTCCAATAAGAGCTTCGGGACGTGGAGGACAACCCTGTACATAGACATCTACAGGAATAATCTTATCTACTCCTTTTACGACATGGTAGCCATGCTGCCAGTAAGGACCTCCGCAGTTTGAACATGAACCCATGGAAATAACATACTTTGGCTCCGGCATCTGTTCGTATAAAATACGGATTCTTTCAGCCATTTTAAAGGTCACTGTCCCAGCAATAATCATCACATCAGACTGACGTGGTGAAGGGCGCGGGAAGATGCCAAAGCGATCTAAATCATAAGTAGATGCCATCGCGCCCATCATTTCAATGGCGCAACAAGCAATACCAAAACTGACTGGCCACATAGAGGATAAACGTGCCCAATTTAACAAATCGTCAATTTTAGCAATGACAACTCCATTCGTCTGTAATTGACTTTCTAAACTCATACCTATTTTATCGATTTATTAAATCTTGGTTTATAGCCCGTAGCTACCTTCTTTTCAGCTAACACTCCAGCGGCTCCCTCCTGCTCCGGGGCATCTGTCACCGTTGGCGCAGGCTCCTGGAAATCGCGCACTTTATAGGAAGCTTCATTGATGGCAGCATAAGCCGTAGTAGGGATACTACGCGTTAAGCTAGGAATCCGATGCGTAGGCTTAACCCACTCTAGATCCCCTTTTTTCCAAACGAATACCAATCCTAGTATTAAGACTGCTAAGAAGAGTCCCATTTCTACAAGGGTAAATATTCCCCAGCGAGGGTCAGCAGCGATTAAATCCGCTTGACCAAATACCGTGGCCCAAGGGAAGATAAATATCAACTCCACATCAAACAGTAAAAACACTAAGGCTATTACATAGAAGCGGGGGTTAAACTGGACCCATGATGATCCTACAGGAATCTCACCACATTCGTAGGTACTATTTTTTATGGGATTAGGTTTGTTTGGGGCGATTAATTTCCCCATAAAGATTGTAATGGACACCAAAATAATTCCTACCAATACGATGATAAGTATTTTGCCGTATTCCGAAAGTTGTGCGGGGTCGTCCATAGTACAAAGTTAGTAAATAATTAAATCATCGACTGAATATTTTCTAAAAATAGCGATAATCTACTTATTATTTTACAGTATCTACTTTATTTTGCGAGGCTCCTTCTAAGGCTGTTTATTAGCGAAGAGGAAGATTCCATAAAAAAAGGCAGCTATTACTTCGTAATAGCTGCCTTGTATATCGGTGTTCGTAAAAAACTATCTTCCTGGCATTTTCGGCATATTGCGCATCATCTTTGCGGCCATTGCTGGATTAGACATTTGCTTCATTACTTTACGCATATCTGAGAACTGCTTCATTAAGCGGTTTACTTCTTCTAACTGCGTACCTGAACCTTTTGCAATACGCGTACGACGGCGTTGATCTATCGCATCAGGATTTTCACGTTCAAAAGGCGTCATGGAATCGATAATAGCTTCAATAGGCTTGAAGGCATTGTCATCGACTTCAACATCTTTTAACGCTTTCCCAACACCAGGAATCATCCCCATCAAATCCTTCATATTACCCATCTTCTTGATTTGTTGGATCTGTGATCTAAAATCATTGAAGTCGAATTTGTTCTTACGGATTTTCTTCTGCAGTTCTGCAGCTTCCTTTTCATCGAATTGCTGTTGTGCACGTTCAACTAAGGAAACAACATCACCCATACCTAAGATACGGGAAGCCATACGCTCTGGATAGAACACATCTAAAGCTTCCATTTTCTCACCCGTACCGATGAATTTGATTGGTTTATTAACGACCGATTTAATAGATAAAGCAGCACCACCACGGGTATCACCATCTAACTTCGTTAATACAACCCCTGTAAAGTCTAAGCGGTCGTTGAATGCTTTAGCTGTATTCACGGCATCTTGACCTGTCATGGAATCCACGACAAATAAGATCTCATGCGGCTGCGTAGCTTCCTTAACGGCAGTAATCTCAAGCATTAACGCTTCATCAATCGCAAGACGACCTGCGGTATCGATGATAACAATATTATTTCCATCACGCTTAGCAGCTTCCACACCCTCACGAGCAATCGCAATAGGATCCGTAGATTCTCTGTTTACATAAACAGGGACTCCCACTTGCTCACCTAATATTTGCAATTGATCGATGGCTGCAGGACGATAGACGTCACCAGCAACTAACAATGGTTTTTTACCTTTTTTATCTTTTAGGAAATTAGCTAATTTTCCTGAAAATGTTGTTTTTCCAGCACCATTTAATCCGGCAATCAATATAATTGTAGGATTTTTCTGCGTCTCTAATTCCGAAACAGTACCCCCCATTAAATCAGACAATTCATCTGACATAATTTTCGTCAATAGCTGACCTGGAGAAATACTTGTTAATACATTTTGCCCTAAAGCTTTTTGCTTAACATCGTCTGTAAAAGTCTTCGCAGTTTTATAGTTCACGTCGGCATCTAACAATGCTTTACGGATTTCCTTCATGGTTTCCGCAACGTTGATCTCTGTAATACTTCCTTGACCTTTTAATACTTTAAAGGCTCTATCTAACTTATCCTGAAGATTTGTAAACATAGTTAATTTTTTGAAACTCTTATGCTAAGCTACAAAGTTACGAAATTGCATTCAAATCTTCACTTCAAAAGAGTCACTAATTCATTAAAAACTAATTCTATTTGCTAACATCCAACTAAAAAAGGTTGCCTTCCAAGGAGGGCAACCTTTTTAATTGGATATTACTCGTATAGCTAGCGGCTAGCACGCTTAAAGTGCTCAGCTGCTAGAGTAAGGATTACTCTCTACCACGGAATAGCATGGAAGCGTAATACAATAAGGTTACTAAAGCGGAAAGTGCAGCTACCACGTACGTCATCGCAGCCCATTTCAATGCATCTTTGGCGCCATCATGCTCCTGGGTTGAATGTGTAATATTCGCACCCTCTAACCATGCTAAGGCACGATTTGAAGCATCAAACTCTACGGGTAACGTAATAAAACTAAATATGGTTGTTACAGCTAAAGCCCCTACACCAATAGCAAGAACAATGTAATTTCCTGAAAATGCCATCAGTAGAACACCACCTAATAGTACCCATGTTGTCATTTTCGACGCAATAGATACCATCGGCACCATCGACGAACGAAATTGCAACCACTTGTATGCTGTAGCATGTTGTACTGCGTGACCACATTCGTGTGAAGCTACAGCAGCAGCAGACACAGAGCGACCGTGAAACACCTCTGGACTTAGATTAACCGTCTTATCCGAAGGGTTATAATGATCCGTCAATGTTCCTTCTACAGAGATGACTTCCACATCGTAAATATGATTCTCTTGAAGCATTTTGCGGGCAATATCTGCCCCTGAAAGACCTGAAGAGAGTGGCATCTCCGAATATTTCTTGAACTTGTTTTTAAACCTTGTTTGAACGATAAAGCTGATAAGCATGATCGCCAAAAATAATATCATATACATAGTTTTCTAATTATTTACAATTTAACATATTTAATAACTAACAAATCTTATTCCAAATAGGATCGTGTATTAAAACAACCCTAAATATAGACAAAATGTCTAACTAATGGAAAATTTATGAAATAATGACACAAAAAAAAGGATAACCATAAGCTATCCTTTCATACGTTTTACCTACCATAAAAGCGCTTATCCTGTCTGTAATACGAGGTGATTGCCCGCTAGCATTTTTCGTAAATTGCTTAGCGCATAACGCATGCGACCTAAGGCTGTATTAATACTTACTTCGGTAATATCCGCAATTTCTTTAAAGCTCATATCACAGAAGTGTCGCATGATAAGCACTTCCTTTTGATCATCAGGTAATTTCTGAATAAGCTTACGTAAGTCTACATCACGCTGCTCTTTAATCAGCGTAGTTTCCACATTCTCATCAGCAACATCTAAGACTTCAAATATATCAAATCCTTCCGCAGCGACCATCTGGGGCGCACGTTTCTCTTTTCTAAAATGATCAATTATCATATTATGGGCAATACGCATTACCCAAGGTAAAAATTTACCTTCCTCATTATACCGGCCCTCTTTGAGGGTATGTATAACTTTGATAAATGTTTCCTGGAAAATATCTTCCGCCAAAAATTCATCTTTAATTTTCAGATAGATAGAAGTATATATCTTTGATTTATAGCGCTCCAAAAGACCTTTTATTCCGTCTTCATTTCCATGAAGATATTCCTGAATAAGTTCTTGGTCGCTTTTTTTTGTTAAAAGCATCATACGTCACTTACTTTGTTGTAATTACCAATAAAATTATAAGCGTAGGGGTCTTCGTATAAGCAGTTCTAGTTTTGTGTTATTCAAATGTTCACAAAAATATTGGCTTATCAAATTTTGCTAAACATTTTTAACATTAATTCACATTTCAAAAAAAAGGCCTGCCGAAGCAAGCCTTTAGTATCATTGGTTAAGTTACAACTTAACTATATAGCGGAAATTCAGCCATTAATTCTTTCACTTTACCATGGATCTTAGCTAATTCAGCCTCATTATCATGGTTATTAATTGCGGAATCAATAAATTCACCTATTTGAAGAATTTCATTTTCCTTAATTCCTCTTGTTGTAATCGCTGCGGTACCGAAGCGAACACCTGAAGTCACAAATGGAGACTTATCATCAAAAGGAACCATATTTTTATTCGTTGTAATACCTGCTTGACCTAAGATTGCTTCAGCAACTTTTCCAGATAAGCCTTTATTACGTAAATCTACTAACATCAAGTGATTGTCTGTACCTCCTGAGATAATGTTATAATCTCTTTCAACGAAGAACTGTGCTAATGCTGCCGCATTTTTCTTCACTTGAACGATATACTCCATATACTCGTCGGATAATGCCTCCCCATAAGCAATTGCTTTAGCAGCAATGGTATGCTCTAATGGGCCTCCTTGTGTACCTGGAAATACAGCTAAGTCTAACAATTGTGTGATAGTACGGATTTCACCTTTTGGCGTTTTGATGCCCCAAGGGTTTTCAAAATCTTGACCTACCATAATCATACCACCACGGGGACCACGTAAGGTCTTATGTGTTGTTGTTGTCACAATATGACAGTGTGGAAGTGGATCATTTAATAAACCTCTAGCAATTAAGCCTGAAGGGTGTGAGATATCTGCCACTACTAATGCGCCGATTTGATCTGCTACACGACGAATGCGTGCGTAATCCCAATCTCTCGAGTAAGCCGATGCACCACAGATAATAACTTTCGGTTTTTCTGCTAACGCAGTTTCTTCTAACTGCTTGTAGTCAATTAAGCCTGTTTCCTTTTCTACACCGTAGAAAAATGGTTGGTATAATTTTCCAGAAAAATTTGCTGGAGAACCGTGTGTTAAGTGACCACCATGTGATAAATCAAAACCTAAGATTTTATCCCCTGGTTTTAAGATCGCTAAAAATACCGCAGCATTTGCTTGCGCTCCTGAGTGCGGCTGTACGTTAACCCATGAAGCGTTAAATAATTGTTTTGCACGGTCAATAGCAATCGTTTCAATTTCATCGACAACTTCACAACCACCGTAGTAACGTTTCCCTGGTAAGCCTTCGGCATACTTGTTAGTTAATACTGAACCTGCTGCTTCCATTACTTGTTTCGAAACAAAGTTTTCCGAAGCAATTAATTCAATACCTTCTTCTTGGCGCTTTAGCTCTTCAGCTATAAGATTAAATATGGCTTGATCTCTTTCCATTTTGTTTTAATAGGGTAATTATTATTGTGTTGACTTTTATAAGACAAAGATAATATAATCCTTAAAATTAGGGGAGTATAAATGCAGAATTCTTTCAAAGAAATGGGGGATTTATTTTATTTATGCTAACAGAAGTACAGAAGCGTTGATTATGACAGTTAAAAACAAATTTTCAGCAAGTATCCCATTGCTTATCAATGTTTATACAATGTAAAAATATACGGGCCTTTAATTATCTACCTATTTTTATGTATTTTTGTTTAAGTTGATTTAAAATTTAGAAGCATGCGTACAGATACAATAGCAACAGCTGCACCAATCACCCTAACAGTGGGCGCGGTAAAGGAATTAAAAAAACTAATCGACCAACAAGAAATTGGCAATGATTTCGGCTTACGTGTTGGTGTAGAAGGAGGAGGTTGTTCTGGAATGAATTATATTTTAGGATTTGACCAACAGAAAGACGGCGATGTAGAATATCAGATTGAAGGTATTCGCGTCTTTATGAATAAAGCACATGGCCTGTATTTAGCAGGTATGGAAGTAGACTTTAAATCAGGTTTGGATGCCCGTGGATTTACGTTTAACAATCCCAATGCAACAAGTACCTGCGGCTGCGGAAGCTCTTTTTCCGCATAATATCCGCTACAAATCATATTTAAATAGTCACTTTATCGCTAATAAAGTGACTATTTTTGTTAAAATTAATTAACTTAGCGACTGTTTAGATAGAACTCAAGAGACTGATGTACAAGGAATATAAGCAACTTAATTTACCTGAAATTGGTAAAGAAATTTTAACCCGTTGGGAACAGGAAAATATTTTCGAGAAAAGTATCACGAACCGTCCTGCAAACAAACCATACACGTTCTTCGAAGGACCCCCTTCGGCAAATGGAATGCCTGGTATACACCATGTAATGGGACGCTCTATAAAAGATATTTTCTGTAGATATAAAACCTTAAAAGGCTTTCAAGTTAAACGTAAGGGTGGTTGGGATACACACGGTCTGCCAATTGAATTAGCTGTAGAGAAAAAATTAGGGATCACAAAAGAAGATATTGGTAAGAAAATTACCGTAGAAGAATATAATAATGCCTGCCGTGAGGAGGTCATGAAATACACCGATGTATGGAATGACTTAACAGTAAAAATGGGCTATTGGGTAGATTTAGAAAATCCTTACATCACCTACAAAACAGAATACATAGAAACCCTTTGGTATTTATTAAAGGAATTATATAAAAAAGACCTTTTATACAAAGGCTATACGATTCAACCCTACTCCCCTGCTGCAGGAACGGGATTGAGCTCGCACGAACTTAACCAGCCAGGCACCTATAAGGATGTGAAGGATACCACGATCGTGGCTGAATTCCGTTTAGATAAAACACAGATCCATCCTTTAATGGAAACATTGGTAGAAGATGCCAATGAAGATACGGTATTTATCGCTTGGACTACAACACCTTGGACTTTACCTTCCAATACGGCTTTAGTAGTAGGCAAGAAGATTGACTATGTAAAAGTTAAGACATTCAACCAATATACCGGAGCACCCGTTTCTGTAATCCTTGCGAAGGATTTAGTCAAGAAACACTTCAAAGGGGAAGCAGAGAATGCTTCTTTCCAAGATTATAAATTAGGTGATAAACTGATCCCTTGGGAGGTAGCCGCGGAATTTAAAGGGGAGCAACTCGTAGATTTACGCTACGAACAGCTGTTGCCCTATATCACGACACCTGAATTACTAGAGAAAGCATTTCGAGTAATCCCAGGAGATTTTGTAACCACAGAAGATGGTACCGGTATTGTGCATGCTGCGCCAACATACGGTGCTGATGACTTTCGTGTTTGTAAGGAAAATGGTGTTCCTGGAATCTTAGTGAAAGATGAAAATGGAAAAGATGTTCCTACGGTAGACAAACAAGGACGCTTTATTGCTGAGATCACAGATTTTGCAGGCTTCTATGTGAAAGAAGAGTACTATTCCGATGCGGAGCGTGCTGCAGAAAGCTTCCGCCCTACGGATGTTCTTATTGCCATCAAATTAAAAGAAGATAACAAAGCCTTTGACGTTAAGAAGTATGAACACAGTTACCCACACTGTTGGCGCACAGACAAGCCCGTATTATACTATCCATTAGATAGCTGGTTTGTAAGATCAACAGCCGTTAAAGAAGATTTAGTAAGCTTAAATAAGACTATTAACTGGAAACCTGAAGCTACGGGTACAGGTCGCTTTGGAAATTGGCTAGAGAATTTAGTAGACTGGAATTTATCCCGGTCCAGATATTGGGGTACCCCGCTGCCAATCTGGCGTTCTGCGGATGAGAATGAAGAAATTTGTATCGGCTCACTACCGGAATTAAAAGGGTTATTAGAAGCTTCTTTAGTTTCAGATGTATTATCGGAAACAGAAAAAGCAACCAATAAGTCCTATTTAGATAAATTCGGCACGGAGTCCTTAGACTTACACCGTCCCTATGTAGATGATATTATCTTAGTATCGGATGCAGGGCAGAAATTATTCCGTGAGCCTGATTTAATTGATGTGTGGTTTGACTCCGGCGCTATGCCTTATGCACAGTGGGGATTAGACCATGAGAAGCTTGCTGCTGGCGACCCATCTCCTTTTAACGAAGGCTTTGACGCTGCTTTCCCGGCAGACTTCATCGCTGAAGGAGTTGATCAAACACGTGGCTGGTTTTTCACGCTACATGCGATATCAACGATGATCAGTAAATCTATTGCCTTCAAAAATGTTGTTTCAAATGGCTTAGTACTTGATAAAAACGGAAACAAAATGTCTAAACGCCTGGGTAATGGCGTAGACCCTTTTGCTGCCATAGATCAATATTCTGCCGATGCTACACGCTGGTATATGATTTCTAATGCCTCACCATGGGACAACTTAAAGTTCAATGTAGAAGGCTTAGATGAAGTACGCCGTAAATTCTTCGGTACACTTTACAATACCTATGCATTCTTTGCATTATATGCCAATATCGACAACTTCTCGTATGCTGAACCGGATGTTGCGGCATCAGAGCGCCCAGAGATTGACCGTTGGATTATCTCAGTTTTAAATAGTTTGACTGCAGAAGTAGACGGCTATTTAGCAGACTATGAGCCTACGAAAGCAGCGCGTGCTATTCAAAATTTTGTGGATGAGCATTTAAGTAACTGGTATGTACGTCTATGTCGTCGTCGCTTCTGGAAAGGAGACTATACGACGGATAAAATCTCCGCATATCAAACATTATACACCTGTTTGGATACGATTGCGAAATTGATGTCCCCGATCTCCCCTTTCTTCTCGGATCGCTTGTATTTAGATTTAAATGCGGCTACAGGAAAAGAATCTTTTGAGTCGGTACACTTAGCAGACTTCCCAACATACCATGCTGATCTCGTAGATAAAGATCTTGAAGAGCGTATGGCCTTAGCGCAAAATATCTCTTCCTTAACCTTATCATTACGTAAGAAATCAAGCATCAATGTTCGTCAGCCACTAAATAAAATTTTAGTTCCTGTATTAGATCCAGCTTTCCAAACGCAGATTGAAATGGTGAAAGATTTAATCCTTTCGGAAACGAATATTAAAGACATCGCATTTATTTCTGATACGACGGGTATTATTAAAAAGAAAATAAAACCGAATTTTAAAGCCCTTGGCGCGAAAGTTGGTAAGGATATGAAGTTAGTATCTTCCGCGATTCAAGCTTTCACTTCTGAGCAGATTGCTGCCTTGGAAAATGCGGGGGAATTAGCCCTAGAAAATACGCCCTATACAATCTCTACGGCAGATGTGGAAATCATCGCTGAAGATGTTGCAGGATGGCAGGTAGCAAATCTAGGTAAATTAACGGTTGCCTTAGATATTCAGATTACTGAAGAGCTGAAGAAAGAAGGTCTCTCTAGAGAATTAATCAACCGTATTCAGAATCTGCGTAAGGATAAAGGATTTGAGGTTACAGACCGTATTAACGTAAAGGTAACACACAATCAAGAGATTGCAAATGCAGCCAATGAAAATTTATCGTATATTTGTACCGAAATTCTAGCTGATTCCTTCATTTTTGAGGAGACTCTAACCAATGGTGACTCTGTGGAGATCGACGGAATTCAACTACAAATATTAATCGAAAAAAATTAAATTATGACAAACAACAACGAGAAAACACGCTATAGCGATGCCGAATTACAAGAATTCAAAGGTATTATCCTTGAAAAAATACGTGTAGCTAAAGAGGAACTTTCTTCGTTGACGCAATCGCTAAATAACAGCAATGCAAACGGAACTGATGACACTGCAGGGACCTACAAAACATTAGAAGATGGCTCTGCAACGCTAGAAAAAGAACAAACGAATCAATTGGCAGCACGCCAAAAGAAGTTTATCGATAATTTAGACGCAGCTTTAGTACGCATTGAAAACAAGACTTATGGCGTATGTAGAGAAACGGGAAAGTTAATTCAAAAAGAACGACTGAAAGCTGTTCCTCACACCACGTTAAGTATTGAAGCAAAAAATAAACAATATTAATTTTTTCAAAAATACCTAAAATGGTCTTTGGCAACAAAGACCATTTTTTTACGCTTATGAAAGGCTACACAAAACCACTAGCACTTATTTTTATCGTCCTATTAATTGATCAGGTTTCAAAAATCTGGGTGAAGTTAAATATGACCTTGGGCCAAGAATTTAATATTCTAGGCCATAAATTAATGATCCATTTCACAGAAAATAATGGCATGGCCTTTGGCATGGAATTCGGCGGTGAAGCAGGAAAGCTTTTCCTAAGCCTATTTCGCATCGTTGCTGTTATTGGAATCGGATACGGTATTACCTATATGATTAAGAATAAGTATAACCGCGGGTTTATCCTAAATGTCGCTTTAATATTTGCAGGCGCTTTAGGAAATATCCTCGACTCTACTTTCTACGGAATTTTCTTCTCTGAAAGCTCCTGGTATGAGCCCGCTAAGTTATTTCCCGCAGAAGGAGGCTATGCATCGATCTTCCATGGAAAGGTCGTAGACATGCTCTACGCTCCGCTATTTGCTGGAAATTACCCTTCTTGGATTCCTTTCTTCGGAGGACAAGACTTCTTATTCTTCCGACCTGTATTCAATGTAGCTGACTCCGCAATCTCCATCGGTGTAGCATTAATATTACTGTACCAAAAGAGATACTTTAAGGAAGAGCACCTTGAAAAAGAAAGCATAAACTCCGAAATTATCGAAGATTAATAACGGTAGTTACGAAAATAAATAACGGTAGTTACGAAGATAAATACTAAGGAGCTAAGATCCTTTATCTAAGGCTTCAAAACTCATAAAAGATACCCTATTATACAATGCCCCCAAAAAGTTAGACACTTCTGGGGGCATTTTTCATTTCTTGTCAAATTCCTTTTACACAGATTTCAAACCGCAAAGGAAGCGCTTATTTTCAGGGATTATAAGTATATTTGAAAGTATGAACTTACTAAAAACTTTATTTCTTGTAGGCCTATTATGCAGTGCTAACCAACACTTATATGCGCAGGAAACCTCCGAAAAGCTACTAAAAAAACATATTTACACTTTAGCTGACGACCGTATGCAGGGGCGCGGAACAGGCTCCAAGCAGCTAAAAGAAGCGGCTTCTTATATCGAGAAAGCGTTTAAAAAATATGGTCTACAGCCAAAAGGTACGCAAGGGTACCGTCAATCTTTCACAGCAAAAGTTACACGCGTTAAAGTGGTAGATAGCCTCCGTCAGGCAGAAAACATCATCGGCTATATTGACAATAATGCCGCCCAAACCATAGTTATTGGCGCCCATTACGATCATTTAGGACTCGGCTATCAAGGCTCTTCTAGGGATGCTAATCCACTGGGGAATATACACAATGGCGCAGATGATAACGCTTCGGGCGTCGCTGCACTCTTGGAACTGGCAAGATATTATGCAGGTAATAAACAACGGGAAACTTATAACTTCCTATTTATTGCCTTTGCGGCGGAAGAATTAGGCCTCTTGGGCTCGAAATATTTCTGTGCCAACCCCACCATTCCAATCGCTCAAATTAACTGCATGCTCAATATGGATATGATCGGTAGATACAACCCTGAAAATGGCTTAGCGATCATAGGCTATGGCACCTCCTCGGCCTGGCCTCAGGTATTTGAATCCCTCAAAGCGCCTATTAAATTCTACACTTCCAAGGATGGTAATGGAGGCTCTGATCAGACATCCTTCTACAAAAAAGATATCCCGGTATTATTCTTCCATACAGGAGGGCATCCCGATTATCATGCTACAGGTGATGATGCGGAGAAAATAGATTATGTAGCCCTCAAAGCGATAATAAATTTAGAGAAAGATATCATTCATAATATCTTGAAAATACAGCATAAATTCGACTTCCAGTTTACAAATTAAGTAGCTAATATTATACAATAGATGAATATTTCCCGTGTACTTATAACTGGATCCAATGGTTTCTTAGGGCGTCAGTTAGTGTCTTTATTTCAATCCGACCCCACGTTCAACATCTGTGCTACCTCGCGCTCGGAAAATAGAAATCCCTTCTTACCAGCGGCGCAATTTAAGCAAGTGGATATAACAGATTACACCCTTTTTGGCGAGGTCATAGCAGCATTTAAGCCTGACTTCATTATCAATACTGCGGCGGACTCCTCGGTAGATAGCTGCCAAGCAGCTCCTCAGGAATCCTTCGCCTTAAATGCGGACTCTGTACGCCATATGGCGGAAATCTGTGCGGAGCAAAACATTTTCCTCATCCAATTATCCACAGACTTCGTGTTTGATGGCCGCAATGGCCCTTATGAAGAAACAGCACCCACAAACCCCATAAATGCCTACGGGCTCTCAAAGGTTGCCGCAGAAAGGTTTATTCTTGACAGTGGCTGCAAAGCGGCTATCCTACGTACAATCTTAGTTTATGGCACCCAGACAGACCCCAATAGATCCAATCTTATCCTATGGGTTAAGAATTCCTTAACGCAACAAAAGCGTATTCAGGTAGTAGATAATCAATGGCGTATGCCTACATTTGTGGAAGATTTAGCGAAAGCTTGTCTGCTAGTGATACAAAAACAGGCCACAGGAATATTCCATATTTCTAGTGATAAGATGTACTCCATCTATGAAATTGCATGTGAGGTAGCCAACTTCTGGAAATTAGATCAGCGCCTAATAGATCCTATCAATGCGGAATCTTTGGCTGCGGCAGAACTAAGGCCTCAGAAAACAGGCTTTATAATAGAAAAGGCAGCAACAATATTAGGCTTTCAACCGCATAGCTTAGTTGAAAGCTTTCAAATAATGGATAAATATAGATAACTCAATACGAGTAAAAAAAAGTAGTATGGCGAAAAAATTTGCGAAAGAATCATTCACGGTGATGAACGAACTGGTGTTACCAAATGACACCAACACCTTGAATAATTTGATGGGAGGGAAATTATTATTATGGATGGATATCTGTTCGGCTATGGCTGCACAGAAGCACTCCAATAGTATTGTTGTAACCGTATCAGTGGACAATGTATCCTTCCAGCGCTCCGTAAAATTAGGGGAAGTGATCTCCATTGAAGCACAGGTTACGCGCTCCTTTAACTCTTCCATGGAAGTACGCATGACAGTCTATGCGCAAAACTTACCGGAAGGGACAAAAATAAAAACAAATGAGGCTTATTATACCTTCGTTGCTATTGACTCGGAAGGAAGACCACGCGCAGTACCTGAAACGGTACCTGAAACTCAAAAAGAAATGATTTTATTTAATGGGGCTTTACAGCGGAGGGAATTAAGGTTGATCCTCTCCGGGAAGATGAAGCCACAGGATGCGACTGAACTTCAAAATATACTGACCACCTTTGGTATCAAAAACTAACTCCTATATAACAAAGGCTAGCACATGGTGCTAGCCTTTGTTGTTAGTTATTTATTCGTTCCCTAAAGCCAGGATACGGTCGAATTCCTCCACCTTTAATGGCATCACAGATAAACGCCCCTGACGCACTAAAGCAATATCTTGAAGCAGTGCATCCTTTTTTATTGTCTCCAGGCTCACAGGCTTCTTAAGTGTTTCTACAGGTGCAAGATCTACGACGACCCAGCGATCCTCCTCAGTTGTGGGATCCTGATAGAATTCACGAATAACTTTAGCTACGCCGACAACTTCCTTCCCTTCATTCGAATGATAGAAAAGAACTAAGTCGCCTTCGCGCATCGCCTTTATATTATTTCTTGCCTGATAATTACGTACGCCATCCCAAAAGGTCTGCCCATCTTTATTAAACTGTTCCCAACTATATTTGAAGGGTTCGGATTTGACTAAAAAATAATTCATGGCTAATTGCTATTAATTTTGTTTTTCTAAAACTTCCATTTTATCAGCGAAGTGAGCACAGTAGTCGCGTAAATCAGCGATTACTTTTTCAGCCATCGGATCCCCACCCGCAGAGCGAATAAAAGAATCTCCTAAGGTCTGTAGTGTCTCGTAGAAGAAACGCTTCATCTCATCGTAAGGCATATCTTTTGTCCAAAGGTCAATACGTAAAGAGTTTTTATATTGTGCATCCCACAAAGCTAAATACATAGCCTTAGCAGGTAACAAATCTGAAGACTCTCCATCTGTTGAAGACCAGTTAATGGTATCTGGAACGTTGTTATCGTCTAATTCGATTTCTAATTTAATTTCTGCTTTTTTCATTTCTATTTGTATAGTTAGCTATAGAGCTTGATTAACACCGAGCCGATGGATACGACCAGGATAAAGCCAAGCTGCATAAACCATAGTTTTTGAGTTTCTTTAATTCGTAGGCGGAATAACACATCGACAACGGAGAAAATAGCGATCCATAGCAGCAATAAACCTATTGAAAACAAAGGCTTGTCACTACGAGACTCCGTTATATACCAAGTCAGGACACAGGCAACCGCAATATTTATCGGTGTTAAACGCATAGTTTTATCGGGGGCTTTTCCAAAAATGGACTAAGCCAATTATTTTGTTCTGAAGTTACGTTTTGTGGAACCTTTAGCACCTTGTTTATTCGAACGGTATCCCCCAGCACGTTGTGCTGCTTTGGCTTCATTCTGCTTAATGACAAATTTCTTCTCATGGAAAGCTCCTTTAAAGTCAGGATCCTCTTTACGCTTCTGCATATCAATTTCCTTAGCTATCATCTGACGCTCTAGGTAAGGTGTTTCCTCGATAAATACATCCGCAGGAATTGCTTCTACATCGACAGATTGGCGCATAAGCTTCTCAATTTTACGGAAGTAATAGCGCTCAGCCTCATTACAGAAAGTAATCGCAATCCCTTTATTGAAAGCACGTCCTGTACGTCCGATACGGTGTACGTAATCTTCGGTAATAATAGGCACCTCAAAGTTAATAACGTGGGAAACATTGGAAACATCCAAGCCACGTGCTGCGACATCTGTTGCCACAAGAATACGTACATTCCCTTCTTTAAAGGAATTAATAGAGTTAATACGTGTATTCTGCCCTTTATTAGCATGGATTACGCGCACTTGCTCTTTCCCATATTTACGTTCTACAAAGGCAAATACGTTATCAGCAATAGTACGTGTCTTACAGAAGATAATTAATCGATGGAAGGACTCATCATCTTTTAATAAATGCTGTAACAAATGTAATTTGGTCTTTAAGTTAGGCACAAAATACACTTGTTGATGTACTGTTGCAGCTGGTGTCGCTTGCTCCGAAACTTCAATAATTGTTGGAAAAGCTAAGAAGTCACCCGCAATTTTACGTACTAACTCAGACATCGTTGCTGAGAATAACAAATTCTGACGTTTGCGAGGAACGACTTCTAAGATGCGGTGGATTTTTGAAATAAAGCCCATATCCATCATTTTATCAGCCTCATCCATCACAAGACATTTTAGCGACTTCACGTTGATATGTCCTTCTAAATAAAGGTCTAAGAAACGTCCCGGTGTAGCGACAATAATATCTACTCCTTTTTCGAGATTCTCAATTTGCGTTTTGGGGCCTAAACCACCATATAAGACAACCGTACGTAAATCTAAGTAGGTTGAAAATTGTTGAATATCTTCTTCAATTTGCATGGCTAATTCACGCGTAGGCGAAAGAATTAACGCACGTGCATCATTTCCTTGTGCGTACTTTAGGTTCATTAATAAGGGCAATACAAATGCAGCAGTCTTACCTGTACCTGTTTGTGCGATTCCCATAATATCCTGACCCGCTAAAATTGGCGTAATGGCCTTTTTTTGGATTTCTGTTGGTGTGCTATAGCCTGCTTCGGCGATAGCATTTAAAAGTTGTTTGTTGAATTTAAAATCTTCAAATGTATGCTGCATGGCACAAAGATAAAGAAAACCATTCAATGCAGCTGAGAAATAAAAAACTGAACCGTCTTATTATTGCCATTTTATTGCCACAAGATAAATTATATCCTATGTCAAAACAGGTAAAATTTGGCTTATATTTTGAATTAACCGTTAATTAAAGCAACTTTGTGATACATTACCCAAATTAAAATTAAGGTATATATGAAAAAATTATGGATTCTATTACTGCTAGTAGCAGTAAAATTAAACTCCTTTGCCGATGAAGGCATGTGGTTCTTAATGCATATTAAACGCTTGAATGAAGTGGATATGCAGAAAAAAGGACTGCAGTTAACAGCGGAGGAAATCTACAGTGTTAATAATGCGAGCTTAAAAGACGCTATTGTACAATTCGCAGGTGGATGTACAGCCGAAATCGTTTCTAATCAAGGCTTGGTATTTACCAACCACCACTGTGGATATGGTGCTATTGCAGAATTATCTACACCGGAAAATGATCACCTAACAAATGGTTTCTGGGCAAAAACGAAAGCTGAGGAGCTAAAACCTAAAGCGTTATCTGTACGTTTCTTCGTACGCATGGACGACGTTTCGAAACGTATACTTGCTGTAGTAAACGATCAGATGTCCGAGGGTGCGCGCGAGAAAGCAATCAACCAAGAAATTGCAAAAATTGAAAAAGAAAACTCCGAAAATGGTAAATACACCGTTTCCGTAAAGTCCTTCTACAATGGAAATGAGTACTACTACTTCGTATACCAAGACTATAATGATGTACGCTTAGTAGGTACGCCTCCAAATAGCATCGGTAAATTTGGTGGTGATACAGACAACTGGGAATGGCCACGTCACACTGGTGACTTCGCAATTTTTCGCGTGTATGCAGATAAGGACGGAAATCCTGCGGAGTACAGCACGAACAATGTACCGTTAAAACCAAAGCATTTTCTACCAATTTCATTAAAAGGAATTCAAGAGCAAGATTTCGCTATGATCTTAGGATACCCAGGCCGTACAAATCGTTGGATGCCTGCTGGAGGAATTGATCAAAATGTGAAATTCGCTTATCCAGCATGGGTAGAATCTTCCAAAACAGGAATGGATGCCATGAAAAAACATATGGATAAAGATCAAGCCGTAAAATTAAACTACGCCTCGAAATACTCTTCTGTAGCTAATTACTGGAAGAATAGACAAGGGATGATTGATGCTCTTTCTGCACATAAAACAGCCTTAACAAAAGCTAAAGCGGAGTCTAAATTCAACAAATGGGCCAATAAAAAGGAAAATAAAGCGGAATATGGAAATGTTATCGCAACAATAAATGCTTATTATGCGGCAACGAATGAGAAAGCTAAGCATGACAACTACCTCACAGGCATGGTGCGTTCTGCTAACTTTGCAACCCTCCCTGCACAAATTGGTACTGCCCTAAAAACATATACCGCAGCAAATGAAGCGAAACGTGAAGAACTAAAACTCCGTATTCTTACTGCTATTGCGGGAAGTTACGAGAAATTACATCTTCCTTTAGAAATTGACGTCCTTACGGATGAACTAACGCTATACGCCAAAAAAGCTGGAAACATCGCACCATATATCGCTGAGCTAGCGGCTAAAAATAACGGTGATTTTACTAAAACAGTACAAGATGCTGCAGCAAACTCCATCTTTGCTTCTGCAGACCGCTTGACGAACTTCTTAGAGAACCCTTCGGAGTTAGCCTTGACAAATGATCCGTTATACCTGATCTCTTCTGCCCTTATGAACAAGTATAGAGAGAATGCTCCTGCGCAGAAAATAGCGGATGAAAACTTCCAAGCGGCATATCGGAAACTCGTTGCTGGTATCTTAGCTTCAGACCCTAAAGGGAAGTATTACCCTGATGCAAACTCGACATTACGCCTTTCTTATGGTAAGATTATCGGTCTTCCAAAAGATCCACGTAACGATGCTTCTTCCAACTATTTCACAACATTGAAAGGTACCATCGCAAAATACAAACCGAATGACGAAGAGTTTGATTTACCGAAACGCTTAATCGATCTTTATGAAGCTAAAGACTATGGTCGCTACGCCGATAAAGCGGGACACTTACCTGTAAACTTCTTATCAGATAATGATATTACGGGTGGAAATTCAGGTTCTCCAGTAATAAATGCGAAGGGTGAATTAATTGGCTTGGCTTTTGATGGTAATATTGAGGCAATGGCTGGGGATGTAATCTTTGACCACAAGTTGCAGCGCACGATTTCTGTCGATATCCGTTATGTATTATTCATCATTGATAAGTTTGCCGGCGCAACGAATATCATTGAAGAGCTAAAAATTGTTGAATAACCACTTTTTATAGGTATTTTACCATAAAAGGTTGTAAAAATATTCTCCATATCGTAGCTTTTTGTATATTTATACTCAAGTAGACGAATAAATTGGAGGAAACCAAAAACTAAAATTATAATTTATTAAAATGGAAAACTACGTAAAATTAAAAGAGCTAGTTGCTTCGATTGAAGCTGATGCTGACAAATTCTTTAACAACAGTAACTCTGCAGCTGGTACGCGCGTACGCAAAGGTTTACAAGACATTAAAACTTTAGCACAAGAAATTCGTAACGAAGTTACTGCTAAGAAAAATGACGGCAAATAGTCTTACTAGTTGTTAGCATAAAAAAAGGCTTTCCCGAGGGAAAGCCTTTTTTTATGTCAAGCTATTTTATAGAGCTATTTTATGCGGTGTTTCTAAGCTTCTTACGCTAGAGCGAATACAACTTCATAATATAATTCAATAAATCAGGCTTCATAAAAGAACTTAAGTTCTTATTAATCATCGTATGAAGCTCTTTTCGTGTCATCGTTGGCGTTTTCTTCTTTCCTTGAATATTTCCCTCAACAGTAACATTTGAAATCTCGACCTTCGTAGCGAAGTACTGTATGTGCATACTCGGGATAGCAAGCCCTAGGAGTAGCCCAGGAAGCCCTTGTACAGACTCAGGTCCCGCAGAGACAGGAATGTTGTTCGTGAAATAACCAACGACATAGATGGAGTCTGCGGTCAGGCCATTGGCACGTCGGCATTCGTAACCTGCGATGTTCCGGTATTCATTGGTAATCTTCCATTTTACATCCTGAAGGCTATCAATAAGTAATATATTCTCCCCCCCTAAATCTGCTAAGCGCTTAAATTCCTTTTTCGATAAATCGACGAAGGTCGTTCCTTCAGAATTTAAAGCATGCTGCTCCATAAGTCCTTTTTCAAAGGGCTCCATCTCATTCTTCTCCGCAGAAAAAGTGTACTGATCACCGGAGAACACTAATTTTCGCTTTAGCACTACAGACTCCGGAATCTTGCTACGAATATTTTCGTACCAAGATTTTGAACGCTCATCTGATAGCGGCAGGAATCGCTTCAGAATCACATTTTTTAGGTATACAGTCTTATCGAAGTAGATCGTTCCCGCAGTTGGGAACTGTGCATATTGAGCCGATGCTTTCCCACAAAATAGGAAAGCAAAGAATAGGAAACATAATATTTTAGTGCGCATAAGTTCTTATTTTTTGATAAACATTTTATTGAAATCCCAAGCTACATTCAACATCGCATAGCGTTGAATCGTTCTTGTGCGAGTTTGTTGAAACACAGAAGAAGACTGCGTACGACGGAAACCAACATTTTGGTTTAATAAATCATTCACTCGCAAAGTCACCTCCAAAGCCTCAGACTTCAAGAATTTCTTCGAGATGGAAGGGTTTAATAGCACCACTTCAAATTTCTGATCAAATGCTTTTGTAGGCGCCTGATAGCTGTAATTTACCCCTAACATCAACTTGAATTTCTTTGGTAAATAATAAGCTAGGTTAGAGTAAGAGCCAAAGGTAAAACCATTATTATCTGTCTCAGGCTGTAAACTAGATTTCATCGTTTGAAAACCTGGAGTAAGCGAGATATCGAAATCAAAACCAGAAGCTTTAGAACGCTTAAAGGAATATGTTAGGTTATAATTTCCGGAATTCAATTTATTCAATTCATTATCCACAAAATTGTAGTATGTATTGTAAGAACCATTTAACCAGATTTCGCCTTTAATATCTTTTTTCTTACTAATATTATGACTCATACCTCCGTAAAGTGAAATTCCAGCGTTGCGCTCTGATAGCAAATTCTCCCACTTATAGGTACTCACCCCTTCGGCAGTGGTACTAATATTCTGAATTAAAGCGTCCGATGTGGCGTTCACACTTAAACCCATAAACATATACTGCATAGTAAGTACTGAGAAAGACTGATAAGTAAGCCCTGCATTATGCGTAAAAGATGGTTTTAGATTTTCATTTCCTAAATAAATATTTAGGGGGTCTATATTATTCCGTAAAGGTTGAATTTGCGTTAAAGATGGAATGCCATTTGAACCTGAGTAATTAGCACGTAGGGTCTTATTTTTAGTGATTTTGTAAGTCCCTCGGAACAATGGATTGTAGGTTATAAAAGAGCGTTTCAGTCCTAAACCATTATAGCGATTCTCCTGTGATAACTCATCGTTATAAACGCGGTTAGTAAGTGTCATATCTAGCTTATCCTCTTTATAAAACACGCCTAACGTATAGGAGTTTCTATAGCGGTTAAATAGATAATCATTAGAAAAAACAGAATCTAACTCATTGAAATTCCCTGTATCACTCGGGTCATTGTAAGAGTCTAAGATATTGGTATTATTATTTTTATCAAAACTATAGCCCGCTGTTAGGTTTACTTTCTTTGAAATCGGCTCTGTAAAAGTTGCACCAACACCATAGCTTGTATTTTCTGAAGAGGATAATTTCCGTTGGTTAATAAGTCCGACAGAATCTATCACACCAGCTTTATAAAAGTCCGTCTTCGTATTTAAGTAGGAATCACCCTCATTATTATTCACATTAAACCTAGCGCTAACACCTAAGAAGCGGCCCTTTTTCATGAATTTACGCCCTAAATAGAAGTTTGTATTTAATGATTCGTTTTCCTGTTCTCCATTTTGCTTATTGATATTCGCATTGACCAACTCCCCAAGCTCATTGGTCATTTCAGATTTAAAATCCGAGTTAGATAAAGTCTTCGATTTGTTGGCTGTAACATTAAATGTTAAGGTCGTTAGTGAGTCTAACTGCCAATCATACTTCATATTAATACGGTGCTTACGCTCATCGGTATTAAATGTCTTATAGGAGTCTGTATTCAAGCGCCCTTGAGGTAAATTATTCTGTCTTAATACATCCTCAAAACCTTCCCACTGTACTGCGCCATACTTGTAATTTGCATTGAATTTATGAACGTCTTTATTCCATTTATCCGAAAAAGAAAATCCCGTTACGAGCGATGTTGGCACCCCAGAACCCTGTCCACTATTGATATAATATGTGGTGCCGGATCCTTCATCGAACATCATATCATCACTATCACCACCACCATATTTACTCGCATCAGCCCAGTTTAAGCCATTGGTACCATTATTTCCAGCGACAAAATAAACCGCCGCTTTCTGCGATCCTTTAAACTTATTTAACATCGCCTGACCGTCATAATAGCCATCATTTCCGACACTTGCTGAAAGTTTTCCGAACATCCCATTTTTAGCATCTTCTTTCAAGGTTAAGTTTATCGTTTGAATTTTCTGACCATCATCTACTCCCGTCTTTTCAGCTTGATCAGATTGCTTTTCATATAACTGCACCTTATCCACCATATCAGCACGAAGATTTTTCGTCGCGAAGGTAGGATCATCACCAAAGAACTCCTCTCCGTCGACAAGAACTTTCTCAACAGTCTTTCCTTGGGCAGAAATCTTCCCAGAAGCATCAACGGTAATGCCAGGAAGGACTTTTAATAGATCTTCCACTTTCGCATTTTTTTCTACGGTAAAACTGCCCGCATCAAATTCGGTCGTATCGCCTTTAATAACAACAGGGATACGCCCGGTGACGATAACTTCCTCCAGCAGATTTGCACGACTTTGCATATTAATTACACCCAAATCAACAGGAGTGTCCGTGATGGATAAATTTTTAAAGAAATCACCATAATTAGGATAAGAACTTATAAAGAGATAGTCCCCAGGCTTTACCGCAGGAAATTGAAAGCTACCTTGGGCATCTGTACGTCCAAAAGTAACTAAAATGGAATCCTTAGCCTGCAACAGCATAACCGATGTGTTGGCTAATTTCAGATTTTCTTTTTGGTCATAAACAGTTCCTGATATTTTGGTCTGCCCAAAAAGAGAACTTACGCCCATAACGAGCATAGTAAGACATAAAAGCTGCCTATAATAATTCATAAATTGGTATTTTCAGTTAGTAATCAATCAAAAATAGCGATAATATTCCGATGCATCTAGTAACATTTATAATATTTGACAATATTTAACATTAAGTTAAATTCCCATATTATCCACCTGATTACTAGATGTAAATCACCCATTAGTAAATATCTTAAAACCCTCTTTTTTAGCAATGCAAACGACTTTCCTGCTGCAAACTTTCATATGTTTTACGTAATTTTGTGTTAAACCCAGCAATATTATGCAAACTATAAAAGAATATGTTGAATCAAACAAACAAAGATTCTTAGATGAATTGTTTGAATTGTTACGTTTCCCTTCCGTTTCTGCGGACCCGAAATATAAAGGCGATGTTAGTAACACCGCAACATTCGTAGCGAAAAAATTAACGGAAGCCGGAGCCGATAACGTGGAAGTATGCCAGACAGCAGGTCACCCAATTGTTTACGGAGAGAAATTTATAGATGCAAGTTTACCAACGGTATTAGTATATGGTCATTACGATGTGCAGCCTGCTGATCCCATTGAATTATGGGATACACCACCCTTTGAGCCTACTATTCGTGATGGTAAGATTTATGCACGTGGGGCTGCAGATGACAAAGGTCAGTTTTACATGCACGTAAAAGCCTTCGAATACATGATTGAAACGGGCACACTAGCTTGCAACGTCAAATTTATGATTGAAGGTGAGGAGGAAATAGGATCGGTAAATTTAGGCACTTTCGTGCGTGAAAATAAAGAACGTCTTAAAGCGGATATTATCGTTATTTCAGATACTTCCATGATTAGCTTAACGCAGCCTTCTATTGAGACAGGTTTACGTGGCCTTTCTTATATTGAAGTCGAAGTCCTCGGTCCAAACCGCGATCTACACTCAGGTGTTTACGGTGGAGCGGTAGCAAATCCTGCAACCGTATTAGCGAAGCTTATCGCTTCTTTACACGATGAAAATAATCACATCGCTATTCCAGGTTTTTATGACGATGTGGTAGAGTTATCAGCCGCAGAGCGTGAAGCATTGAACAAAGCTCCTTTTGATATTGAAGCGTATAAGCAAGATTTAGGTGTGGATGAAGTTTGGGGTGAAGCAGGCTATAGCACGATTGAACGCACAGGTATCCGTCCTACTTTAGAGGTCAATGGTCTATGGGGCGGTTATATTGGAGAAGGTGCCAAAACAGTGCTACCTTCCAAAGCGGAAGCAAAAATATCAATGCGTCTTGTGCCCAATCAAAACTCACAGCGTATCACAGAATTATTTGTAAAACACTTCGAAGCAATTGCGCCTCCTTACGTTAAAGTTACTGTAAGACCGCACCACGGCGGTGAGCCCGTAGTGACGCCTACCTCCGGAATTGCTTATAAAGCTGCAGAGAAAGCCTTAGAAGATACCTTTGGTATTGCTCCTATTCCTACACGTGGCGGAGGATCAATTCCTATCGTTGCGCTCTTTGAAGAAGTCTTAGGCTTAAAAACTGTCCTATTAGGCTTTGGCTTAAATTCAGATAACCTACACTCTCCAAATGAGAAATATGGGATAGAAAATTATGTAAAAGGAATTGAAACTATTCCATTATTCCATAAATACTATGCTGAATTAGCGAAAGAAGAAAAATAAATTTTCCTAGACAAAAAAGAAATGACAGCGCGCGCTGTCATTTCTTTTTTATGATATTTTGATTACCTTTCCATAGCATATGAAACAGGTATTCAAAAATTTATATTGCCGCTGGTACTATGCATGTGTTATAGCATGCTTCCTGGCGCTCTATCCATTTATAAAATTTGCCGCTCGCAATCCTAAGCGCTACTATCGGCGTCTTGTACGGTTACGGCGTTACTTCAGTGTAACGGGATCCTATTTGGCAGGAATCCGCTATCAGGCGAAGTACGAAAGCCCCATCGACTGGTCTAGACCTTATGTCATCTGCCCAAATCATACGTCAAACTTAGATATTACCGCTATAAACTACCTTTTTAGGCAACCTTTTTCCTTCTTGGGAAAAGTGGAACTACTCAACAACCCGCTGACAGGAATATTCTTCCGAAGCATCGACATTCCTGTCGATCGCAAGCAAAAAATCGCCGCTTACCGTGCCCTGAAAAAAGCGGAAGCCTTATTGCAGTCTGGAAACTCCTTAGTGGTCTTTCCCGAAGGAGGAATTGACAACTCCTACCCCCCAAAATTTCAAGCCTTTAAAGCGGGGGCTTTTAAATTAGCCATCGACGGAAAGATTCCTATCCTTCCTGTTGTCATCCATAATGCTTGGGATCTACTCTGGGATGATGGCAGAAAAAGTGGCGCAAAGCCGGGTAAGGTATATATGACCGTGCTAAAGCCCGTAGAAACGGACTCCTTAGGTGCTGAAGATCTTGAAAACCTGAGCGAAACCATTTTCCAACAAATGAATACTTGTTGGGAACAATGGAATATACGTAACTTAACAAAAATTTAGCTTATGAACGATATGGCACTCTTGCAAATCACAGATGTCGCTCGTATTTATACCATTGGCAGTGAAACTATTGAAGCGCTAAAATCGGTATCATTACGCATTAATAAAGGGGAATTCGTCGCACTCATGGGGCCCTCAGGCTCTGGAAAGTCTACGCTTATGAATATCCTAGGTTGTCTAGATACCCCTTCCCGTGGATCCTACCTACTCAATGGGACGCAAGTGAGTGAAATGACAGAAGATGAGCTCGCGGAAATAAGAAATAAGGAGATAGGCTTTGTCTTTCAAACCTTTAATTTACTTCCTAAAAGTACAGCTCTGGAAAATGTCGCCCTCCCCCTTATCTATGCCGGTATCTCCAAGACAGCGCGCACTGCACGTGCCGCACAGGCTTTGGAAAGTGTCGGTCTAGGGCAGCGCATGGAACACCGTCCTAATGAGCTTTCTGGTGGACAGCGTCAGCGCGTGGCCGTAGCTCGTGCCCTAATAAATAAGCCTTCGATTATCTTGGCGGATGAGCCTACAGGAAATTTGGACACCCGAACTTCCATTGAAATTATGGGGCTGCTAGAGGAAATACACCAACAGGGAAATACAATTATCCTCGTTACACATGAGGAAGATATTGCACAGCATGCCCATAGAATTGTGCGTATGCGTGACGGACTTATAGAGTCTGACAACCCGAATTTAGAAATTAAATCTGTTTCCAATAGATTAACCGGAGAATTATAAAATATATTATAACATTGAAATTCAGGGATTTGCGATTATGAAGAAAAAATAATAGCATAAAAACTTGCATAATACAGATATAATTATACTTTTGCGAAAATTGACAACTTAAATTGTTTTAATTATGTATTGGACTTTAGAGTTAGCTTCACACTTAGAAGATGCGCCTTGGCCAGCTACCAAAGACGAATTAATCGATTACGGAATTCGTTCTGGTGCGCCTGTTGAAGTTATTGAAAACTTACAGGGATTAGAAGATGATGGCGAGCCTTACGAAAATATAGAAGAGATTTGGCCGGATTATCCTACAAAAGATGATTTCTTCTTTAACGAAGATGAGTATTAAATAAAAAACGCCTTGGTAATCAAGGCGTTTTTTGTATTCCATTAAAAGTTTTAGCCTATGAACTATTTACAGCTAATCTTTGTACTTCTGCTAACTGCAACAAGTACTTCCACCTGGGCGCAAAGAAATATGCCGCAGACCACGACGGTACAGCAAGATTCTGCCCGCCAAATAATTGAAAAATTTGTTCAGGATTTAAATAATCCAGCCCTAGCGAACGATGTTATCTTAAGTCAGCATATCCTTTTGCAGCAACCATTAACCGATGAGTTCTTTGAATATCTCAGCTATAGCATTGCGACATTAAGGTTAAATATACAGCAGAAAGATCTCTCCCAATTGGAGTATATCCCCTTTATCAAACTTCCAAAAAAAGATATCCGAGACATTGATTTAGAAGGCAACGATCCGCAAGCGATCTACTTTATAAAATACCGCGATAAGCTGGTATTCCCCGTGCTGCTAAAGGATGGAAAGATTAAATCGTTTACTTTGGTATCGAATGGCGAGTACGCACACTTTATTAATTATTAAAGGTGCGCTATATTAAATTAATAAAATAGCAACACAGCTACATTTTTATTATAAAAAATGAAAAATATAGGATATATCTTGCTTTTCTAAAAACTATATTCCATATTTGTGTATCTGAGTAAAACAATGAAAAAAAACGTAGTAAATAACGCATGGTGGTGGCACAACAGTTAATGTTGTGGCGGTCACTTATTGCATGAATTTATTTACACATCAATTTATAGTGGGCTTGCCTTTTTAGGTAAGCCTTTTTTTATGACGTAAAATATGAAAAAGATATTAGCACATTTGTTTGAATATAAAAGTTTTTCGCGGGAACAAGCCTATGAAATACTGACCCATATCGCTACGGGAAAATACGACAGCCATCAAATTGCTGCTTTTATGACAGCCTATGGTATGCGTAGCATTCGTGTGGAAGAACTTGCTGGATTTCGGGATGCCATGTATGATTTATGTCTAAAATTAGACTTCTCAGGCTACGATCTAATCGATCTCTGTGGCACAGGAGGGGACGGCAAAAACACGTTTAATATATCCACGCTATCATCTTTTATCGTCGCAGGAACAGGCCATAAGGTAGCAAAGCACGGCAATATCGGTGTTTCCTCAGGCTGTGGCTCATCGAATGTCATGGAATATCTAGGCTACCAGTTTACCAATGATGAGGGCAAAATTCGTCAGCAGCTTGACGAAGCAAATATCTGCTTTTTACATGCCCCGCTATTTCATCCTGCGATGAAAACGGTCGCTCCTATTCGTAGAGCCCTTGGCGTAAAGACCTTTTTTAATATGCTAGGCCCCTTAACCAATCCTGCAAACCCTAAGTTTCAAGCTGTAGGCGTATTCAGCCTGGAGCTCGCTCGCTTATATGGTTATTTGTACCAACAAACAGACAAGGAATATAGCATTATACATTCCCTAGATGGCTACGATGAAATCGCTATGACAGGCGACTTTAAGGTGATCACGCCTACCGGAGAACAGTATTATACCATCCCCCAATTAGGGTTTGAAAAAGTTCCTGCAGCACGCCTTTCCGGTGGTGATACCGTAGAAGAGGCCGCCACCATCTTCAAGAATATTCTTATGGGTGACGGCGATGAGGTTCAAAATAATGTGGTGCTTACGAATGCCGCATTTGCCCTACGTACCTTTCATCCTACACGCTCTTTTGCCGACTGCTATTACGAGGTAGAGGAATCTTTGGTCAGCAAACGTGCGCTCGACTCTTTTAAGAAATTAATCCACGCTTAACACCATGAAGTTGATAAAAGTCTGTGGGATGAAATATCCTCAAAATATACAAGATGTAATAAACCTTCAGGTAGACTACATGGGCTTTATATGCTATTCCAAGTCCCCAAGATATATTGAGCACGAGCAGGCTAATTTCATCAAAGAACTCCCTATTGCTAAAGTAGGCGTTTTTGTCAATGCCCCCTTACCAGAAATATTAGCCGCCGTGGCCACCTATGGTTTTCAGACCATCCAATTACATGGACAGGAAACGGCTGCCGACTGTGCGGCCATACGCGGAGAAGGACTGCAGGTATTTAAAGCTTTTGGCATCGACGACACCTTTGACTGGAACCAGTTGAAAGCCTATGAAGGACAGGTAGACAGCCTACTATTCGACACCAAATCCGCAGCCCATGGAGGTACAGGCCAGACTTTTGACTGGAACCTGCTGAGTCAATACCCCTTAACGACCCCTTACTTCTTGAGTGGGGGACTGCGTATAGAAAATATACAACAAGCCTTACAACTGCAGGACACCCGTTTTATAGGCCTAGATTTAAACTCTAGGTTTGAGCTACACCCCGCAGTAAAGGATATAAAATTATTAGAAAATACATTAAAAATCATTCGAGATGAGCAAGTATCAAGTTAATGAAAAAGGATATTATGGCAATTTTGGAGGCGCTTATATTCCAGAGATGCTTTACCCTAATGTAGAAGAGCTACGCCAGCAATATCTTTCTATTATAGAAGAACCCGAATTTCAAGCTGCCTATAATCAACTTTTAAGAGATTATGTAGGCCGCCCTTCCCCCTTATATCTTGCCCCTCGACTATCAGAACGCTATGGTGCAAATATCTTTTTAAAGCGAGAGGATTTAAATCATACTGGAGCCCATAAAATTAACAATACCATTGGGCAGATTCTGCTTGCTGAGCGCCTAGGCAAAAAACGTATTATTGCCGAGACCGGTGCCGGACAGCATGGAGTTGCCACAGCGACGGTATGTGCCCTAAAAGGCCTCGAGTGTATTGTATATATGGGGGCCATCGATATCGAACGCCAAGCACCAAATGTGGCGCGCATGAAGATGATGGGTGCCAAGGTGGTAGCCGCAACTTCAGGCTCCCAAACACTGAAAGATGCGACCAATGAAGCGTTGAGAGACTGGATAAATAATCCCTTAGACACACACTATATCATCGGCTCCGTAGTAGGCCCTCATCCCTACCCGGATATGGTCGCTAGATTTCAATCTATTATCTCCGAAGAGACGAAAAGACAGCTTCTTGAAAAGACAGGTACCGACAGCCCGGACTATGTGCTAGCCTGTGTAGGAGGAGGATCCAACGCTGCGGGTATGTTCTACCACTTCCTCGACGATGAGCAAGTAGCGCTTATTGCGATTGAAGCAGCAGGACATGGTGTAGATTCTGGAGAGACCGCAGCCACAACAGCCTTGGGTAAAGAAGGCGTATTACATGGCTCACGCTCTATCCTGATGCAGACAGCTGACGGACAAGTCGTCGAGCCCTACTCCATCTCTGCAGGCTTAGACTATCCAGGAATAGGTCCACAGCACGCCTGGTTATTCAAATCCGGAAGAGGAAAGTATGTCAGCATCACCGATGATGAAGCTATGCAAGCAGGCTTACGCCTTACGCAGTTGGAAGGAATTATTCCGGCGATAGAAAGTGCCCATGCCTTAGCATATTTAGAGAAAATGACTTTTAAAAAATCAGATAATGTCGTTGTTTGCCTTTCTGGACGTGGCGATAAAGATTTAGATAACTACATGAAATATTTTGATTTATAAGATGGAAAATATACAAAAGAAAGAAGGACAACGTCTTTTATCGATTTATTATACCGCGGGATACCCGACCTTGGACAGCACCTTACCAATTGCCAAAGAACTCGCTAACGCAGGTGCCGACTTCTTAGAGATCGGCTTCCCCTATTCCGACCCTGTAGCTGATGGACCCGTTATTCAACACAGCTCTGAACAGGCATTAATAAACGGTATGTGTGTAGAAAAACTCTTTGAGCAATTAAAAGATTTACGTCAGGAAGTGAAAATCCCTGTTTTCTTAATGGGTTACTTCAACCCTGTCTTGCAATATGGTGTGCAACGCTTCTGTGAAGCTTGCAAAGCCGTCGGTGTTCAAGGAGTTATTATTCCCGATCTCCCAATCTCAGAATATGAAGACCTCTATGCGGATATCTTTAAAGCTAATAACCTCAGCAATATTTTTATTGTGACTCCGCAAACATCGGAAGACCGTATTTTGAAGATTGACAAACTTTCGACAAGCTTTATCTATCTATTATCTTCAAATTCTGTGACAGGAAGCACCTTGGAAGTAGGCGAAAGCACAGCAGCATATTTCCAACGTATTCAAGATATGAATCTTAAAAATCCCCTAGTGATTGGATTTGGTATAGCTACTAAGGAAACTTTTGATAAAGCGACAGATATTGCCGATGGAGCGATAATAGGGACGGCTTTCGTACGTCAATTAGCAAGCCCCAATTATATGGAGCGTATCAAAGATTTTATAGAAGAAATAAAAGGCTAAAGACAGGATTTAATCGAAAAGGCTTCTTGAAGTGTAGACTTCAAGAAGCCTTTTTATTTACCCACTAGGAGCTGGTAATTTTATCGACAATTTTTCCCGAAGGAAGGATATAAATAGTGACAGACTTATTTTTATTTTCCAATGCTATCTTATAATAGACTTTAGCCTTAAAGCGCACATAAGTTACCTCATCAATTTTGTAAGAAGGATAGCTCCGCGTAATTATTGCAGGAATCGCTGGAGGCAGATCATCGACCTTAATCTTTTGCTTATGCTTCAAAATATCTCCGTTGGACGCCAGTAGAAGCTCATGCTCCTGCCAAGGCTTACCTTTATAAAATTCAACCTTATAAGTGTTGTCCTCCTTTTTCTTCCATGCTAAATCTTTCGCTTTTGGAAAGTTTTGTAAGACGCTATTTAATACTATAGCGGGAACTTGATCTTCAGTAATACGCTGCGCTACAGCCTGCCCAAAGAGCATGAAAATCGATAATAGCGTAAGTAAATAATTCATCGTTACTAAATATGCTACAAATATAAGCTACCGAAATGGGAAAAATTTGGGAATAAAATACTGGGAACTATACATTTATTAAGTACCTTTATCGTGTGAAGCAATTTATCGTCTATATACTAGCATTTTTCTACTGTCTTACGGCCAGTAGTGCTTCCCTATATATACACCATTGCCAAGGAATTACAGCGAAGGTCTCCCTTAGCGACTCCACGGAAGAAGACCGTGCTGAATGCCCATTATGTGCCGATAAGGCAGCAAAATCATGTCATTCAAAAGGATGTAACGACGTACGTGTAGACCTTAAGAATACCGACGACAGCTACTTAGCTTCCGCACATGCTGTACCTTTTGTGGCGATGCTTCCAACGAGTATCCCCTTACCTTGGCTTTCAAGAAAATGTTTTGAGCGCTTAGCTGTGGACTTACAAACTCCCCTGCTGGAGCACAAATTATTAAACATCTATCAAATCCCCCCTTATCTTAAGAACTGTATTTTCAGAATTTGATTATTTCCTTTTCCCGTTAACATCCCTAATGTCGCGGACATTAGGCTTACAGCTTTTAGCCTAGGCTAAAAAGCTTGACAATTTACTAGGAAAATAATTTAAAACATGAAGTATCTCTTATTACTAATAAGCAGCCTATTTTTTTATGGAGCTGACCTTAACGCGGCGTCTTATCTTTCAGATACCACCGCACTTTTACACGTTGCAGGAAACTGCGATATGTGCAAACAACGCATTGAAAAAGCTAGCCTTTCCCTTCCTGCCGTAAAAAAAGCAGTATGGCAGTCTGAGACGCAGCAGCTGCAAATAACCTTCCAACCTGAGAAAACAACCCTATCCGATATTCGACAGGCCATCGCCGCTGTAGGGCACGATGTAGACAGTATAAAGGCTCCTACAGAAGTTTACGATAAATTACACAGCTGTTGTTTATACCCTCGCTTAGGGGAGGAAAATACTTTGCATGCCAAAATGCCCACAGTGGCTAGCAATCAACTCTTAGGTGTTGTCGTCCGAGCAGATAGCCACGGAAATTTAACGCCACTGGTGGGGGCAACGATCGCCTACGAAGGTTTTCCAACAGCCACCTTGCAGACGGATGCTGAAGGAATCTTTAAGCTTACCTTAGCAAATGAATCACCTATATTAGTAGTTAGCTATACCGGTATGCAGCCCCTACGTATTACCGTTAAAAACATCAAAAACACCTTGGTCATTCAAGCAAAAGACAATGTGCTGGAAGAAGTAATTGTTCAAGGGAATAGACAGACAGCTTACTTATCAAAAATAAGTCCCTTACGTATAGAAGTAATCACGGCAAAAGATCTGTTAAAAGCCGCCTGTTGTGACCTTAGTGAGAGCTTCGAAACAAATGCTACGGTAGATGTTGCCTCTTCAGATGCCATATCGGGGGCCAAGCAGATACAACTTTTAGGTCTTGGTGGCAGCTACACGCAGCTTACAGTAGAGAATTTACCTGGACCTCGTGGGCTCGCAATACCTTTGGGATTAAACAGTATTGCCGGTCCATGGATCGAATCTATACAGGTTTCCAAAGGTGTGGGTTCTGTTGCTAATGGCTACGAAAGCATGGCCGGACAAATTAATGTGGAGCTTAAGAAACCTCAAAATTCCGAGCAGCTATACTTTAATAGTTATGCCAACAGCATGGGAAGAAAAGATTTCAATCTTAATTTAGCGCATAAAATATCCAACAATTGGTCTGTAGGCGTGCTTCTTCACGATAATATCTCCACGAAGAAAGATATGGACGTCACTAAAAATGGCTTCCGTGACCTGCCGACAGGGAATCTATTTTCAGGAATAAACCGCTGGGCATATCAGAATGACAAAGGGTTTATGGCACAATTTGGTGTTAAATACCTAAAAGATGACCGTACGGGTGGCGCAATATCTTTCGACCCTTCAGAAGATAAGGGCAGCACAACAACCTATGGTTTAGGATTTGATATCCAACGGATGGAAGCCTTTGCTAAGTTGGGATATATATTCCCTACTAGGAAACAACGAAGTATAGGCCTACAGCTTTCCACCTCTGACTACGATCAAAAGAGCTATTTTGGTATAACTTCCTATAAGGCTGATCAACAGAATTACTATGCTAACTTACTTTTTCAAGATATCATAGGATCCAGCGCACATAAATACCGCATCGGTGCTTCCCTAACCTCGGATAGATACACAGAACAGGTGGATGCACAGCTTTATGAGCGTCGGGAAACCGTTTCGGGAATTTTTGGAGAATACACCTTTAGCCCATCGGAGAAATTTGATGCCGTATTAGGCATGCGTGGGGACTACAACAGCCTCTATGGCTGGTTTGCCACCCCCAGAATACAGCTTCACTATGCCCCAACCATGGGTACAGACTTACGAGTTTCCGCGGGTAGAGGCCAAAGAACAGCCAATATATTTGCTGAAAATACCGCCCTTTTTGCAAGCTCTAGGACCTGGCGCATTCAGCATAATAATGACCTGACTAAAGCCTATGGTCTTTCTCCTGAGGTATCCTGGAATATGGGCTTCAGCATCGACCAGCAGGTAAATTTACTGGGACGTCCACTGGGAATTTCCCTTGAACTATTTCATACAAACTTCCAGAATCAAGTGGTCGTAGATTATGAGAATCCACGTGAAGTATCTTTTTATAATCTAGCGGGGAGCTCCTATTCTAACTCTTTCCAAGCGGAGATGAAATATACCCCTTTAAAAGGGTTAGACCTACGAATGGCTTACAAATGGATGGATGTACAGACCGACTATAACACGGGACGTGCCAGCAAACCATTAATCGCCAAAAATCGCGGTCTTCTAAATCTGTCTTATGCAACCAATAACGGGTGGAACATGGACTATACACTTCATATTGTAGGGCAAAAGCGCCTCCCTTCAACGGCCGAAAATCCAGCTCAATACCAGCTAGGCACACATTCTAAGACCTATCAAACGATGAATGCGCAGGTAAGCAAAACGGTAGGAAAGCGTAAGAATTTTACCCTTTATATTGGGGGGGAGAACTTGACAAACTATTTTCAAAAAACACCTATTATTGCCGCAGACCAACCTTTTGGGGATTACTTCGATAGCTCATTGGTATGGGGTCCACTCACAGGACGTATGTTCTATACAGGAATAAGATTCCATATCTTGTAGGGAATCTTATTCATTATATAATAGCTTATACAATTAGCTAAATACTTAAAGGGTCTTTAACAACTGATAAAGTCTTGCTGTTGGCAAGCCTACAACGGTGTGATAAGACCCTTCAAGTTTTTCAATCCCTATGGCGCCTATCCATTCCTGAATGCCATATGAACCCGCTTTATCGTAGGGCTGAAAGGTATCTACATAATAGCTTATCTCCTCCGCTGTGAGTGGATAAAAAGTAACTGCTGTTTCCTCAACAAAGGTATGCACTTTCCCTAAATGCAAGATGGCTACCGCAGTCATCACCCTATGCTTGGCCGCAGAAAGCTGCTGAATTTCATAGATTGCTTCCTCCCTAGAAGCGGGTTTTCCGATAATTCTTCCTGCTGCGGACACAACGATGGTATCCGCTGTAATTACGAGTGAATCTCTAAAGTCGGCTTCAAAAGCTAACGCTTTCTGACGCGCAATATGAGTTACGATCTCCCTGGCTGATAGACTAGCGTCATAGGACTCATCGGTTTCACGAACAAGCACCGTTGCAGTTATGCCCATACTAGCTAGCAACTCCTTCCGTCGAGGGGAGTTTGAACCTAAAATAATGGGATACTTAGCAATATTCTCTAACATGTTATATACGCTTTAATATTATATACTCTTTAATATTATATACTCTTTAATATTATATACTCTTTATATGTTATATACTCTTTATATGTGTATCGTCAAACCATTGTCCTTGGATGCGTAGGACTTTTTCTATAATATCGCGAACAACACCCTGTCCTCCATTGATGGGCGATATATAATCCGCTATTGCTTTAATTTCCGCGACAGCATCTGCAGGTGCAACGGCAATTTCAGCTAACTCCATACATTGTTTATCAGGACAATCATCACCGACAAATAGCGTATCTTGATAGCTAAGTTGATATTTCTGTAGCAGCTGATCTAAGAGGGCGACCTTATTCGCTACGCCAATATGGACTTCTTGTATTCCTAAACCTGTCAATCGATGTAGGACACCTTGAGATTTCCCACCTGTAATTACCAGTAACAGAAAGCCTCTCTTGACCGCTAGCTGCATGGCGTAGCCATCCTTCACATGAAAGGATCTTAGCTGTTCGCCTGCTTCATTTACTAAGATCTTTCCGTCGGTCAGGACGCCATCCACATCTAAGACGATGGCTTTAATCTGCTTGAATTTCTCGAAAATCATTATCTTTTTTTCCAAAAATAGGAAATTATGAAGCAGGAATGAAACAATTTGTAGGGCCAAATTATTTCGTTGAAGTCATAATATTATTGGAATAAGTCAAAAAATCATAGAAATGTCATTTGGTAGTTGTATGCACAACTTTTTACAAAAAAAACTTGGTAAATAATAGGTTCTTGCTGTATCTTTGTTGAAGATAATTAAGGTTATCCAATCGCTCTTTAAAAATTTTATAAAAGAAAAACAAAGATAAGTAATGACATTTAAGTTACAATAAATCAATCTTTTATAATTAATTTTGTAGCGTAATGATCGGCAGAAATAAAGATCATTTTAACAAGTCTTTTCATAATTTAGGTTTATAATTGGTTAGTAACGAACCCTGATGCCCATCATCAGGGTTTTGTTTTTTTATGAAACTTTACAGCCCAAAAAGCATTAAAAACACCATTTAATTTCAAAAAAAAAGACTCCGAAAATCGAAGTCTTTAAAGAATTATAAAAATTATTGAACAGGATTATAAAAATTATTGAACAGACGTGAAAAAACTATTTTTCCAAGGATTCAAAATTGATTGCAGGCTCAACATTCGTAGGTTTACGTTCAAAATTCGTCATTATTTTTGTGTAGTCGCTAAAGAAGCCACAGTTACGTAAATAAAATTGATTTCCATTTAGTCCTCCCGCATAGTCCATACGGTAGCCTTGTCTTGCGGTGTTATCTGCTGTAAACCGTGCCTTCGTAGCTTCGATCCATTTTCCTCCAGCAGTACGTACCCACTGATTTCCAAATAACACTTGACGCTCATAAATCCCTTGATTAGGGTTAAAATTCTCCAGGAAGGAATGAAATCCTTTTAGGTAAGTCTGTGTCTTAGGGCGCTGAAAAGTCGCTATAAGCTGCCATTTATCTTCTTCAGGAATAAAGAACCATGCCGTATACTCTGTATAACCATCCGCGATAGGATGCCCACGTAATAAGAATTTATAGGTGTTTCCAGCTTTCCAATTATAACGTAAGAAGCTCTGTCCTCCGGAACCTTCATTTCCAAATTCTCCCGTCTGCACCTTCTCTCCCTTAGCCTTTAGAAGTATCTTATGGTCTTCAGGGATAGCCTTAGGATCATCTGTTGAGAATGGAGACCATACAGAAAATAGGATACGTCGCTCCTGTGGTCCATTAACCTGCATTCCAAAGTATCCTTCACCGAATCCATTAGCCATGTAGTAGGAACCTTCAATATCATTTCCTACAGGCACAGTAACTTCATTATAGTACCATTCGATCGATTCATTCTGTGGTTGGTTGTAACCTAAGTGTACAGAAGGACCTCTTCTACCCCAGTAATAAAAATTACCTTCGTTATTTTTCACATAGTGTAAATCCGCTTCCACCATACCGGATTCAAGTTGGTAGGCTAAGATAACAGGGGATGATTTACCGAGTTTTAAGGCTTTCAATTTTATCACCTGGTAGCCTGTATCGCGGACAAACCATTTTCCGAGAGCAATCGTTGTTGCAGCGGATGATTTAATCTTTACGATACGCTTCTGCTGCCCTATTGAAACCTCAAATGTGCCGCCATCATTTACAGCTTCCAATTGTAAGGAAAGCTTAATATTTCCTGTTTTACTAAACCGTACAAAGGTTTGAAAACTAACAGTTGTTTGATCCCAACCTTTAATACTGTTGCTACGTAACAGGTCGCGACCTAACGCGCCATCACTATACTGCCAAGTATTACCACCTATTGGTATACGTAAAGCTTGAGCTTGCAATTGTAAACTTGCAAACAAGCTCAGGAGAATAAAAAGGTATTTCATCATATATTAGGTATTAAGTAGAGCGAATATAAGTTTTTAAAAATAGGTAATAGCGACCGCAGCGGCGCTAAAAACAAGAAAACCGATTGATTTCATAAATCAATCGGTTGTGTTACTTTACAAAAATATTGTTACAATATTACTTCTTATCTCCTGGATTAGGTTTAGAAATCGTCGTACGCATATCTGTGTCTGCTTGGATATTTTGCATTTTATAATAATCCATAATACCTAAGTTCCCCGATCTAAACGCTTCGGCAATAGCCAATGGGATTTGGGACTCCGCTTCAATAACCTTGGCTTTCGCCTCTTGCGCTAAGGCACGCATCTCCTGCTCATTAGCGACCGCCATGGCACGACGTTCCTCAGCACGTGCATTGGCAACTTTCAAATCCGCTTCTGCCTGATCGGTTTGTAATTTGGCGCCAACATTCTCACCGATATCAATATCAGCAATATCGATCGATAATATTTCAAAAGCCGTACCGCTGTCTAAGCCTTTAGATAATACTGTCTTGGAAATCTTATCAGGATTTTCTAATACTTCTTTATGATTTTGTGCGGACCCAATCGTAGTCACAATACCTTCACCTACACGAGCTAGAATTGTTTCCTCTCCGGCCCCACCGACAAGTTGATTGATATTCGCACGTACAGTTACACGCGCTTTAGCAATTAATTGAATACCATCTTTTGCCACTGCAGCAACAGGAGGTGTATTAATTACTTGTGGATTTACAGACAATTGAACGGCGTCAAAGACATCACGTCCTGCCAAATCAATTGCTGTAGCCAATTTAAAATCTAAGGGAATATTTGCTTTATCAGCAGATATTAAGGCTTTAATGACTTTATTCACATTTCCTCCCGCGAGATAATGCGTCTCAATATCATTTGTAGAAATTTTTAGACCAGCCTTTGTTGAGGTAATCATCGCATTGGTAACTAAGGAAGGTGAAACCTTACGTAGACGCATAAGCACCAAATTTAGCAGTGATATTTTAACATTAGAAAGCTGTGCCGTGAACCATAAATTTACAGGTAATAAATACAAAAGTAGAAATAAGGCAATAACAGAACCTACAATAATTAATAAAACAGAAATATTTGAATCCATATTTTTTAGGGTTATTTCCCTAAATATAATAAAATTATTGCGAAAAGCACAGATTTATTCATTAAAAAGCCTTTTAAAGGCAATTAAATCGCCTTTTAGGCACACTTTTGCACTATAGCCATTTCGCTACAAAACTTAATTTAACATAGCATTTTAGCTACAAAAAAAATTTTTTGATTAGTAAAATAAGTATTTTTACATGATTAACTGGATTTAGCCAAAAGCGCTATTAAATCAAACTTTATAACTATCTTCAGCTACATCTAAAGAAGCATCAAACCTATTGCATTTAAAATGAAAAAACAAACGTTTAAAACCCAAGTTACCATTGGCGTAATTTTTTCGTTTCTGGTGATATTATTTTCAGCCCTATATTTCTTTAATAAACTAGATAGTAATACGTCTCGAAGAAATAAGCTCATCGCAGAAATACAGCAGAAATTCGACGCCATCGATCGCCTAAAAATCGAAACTACACATGCTTCGGATGAAAAATTACACTATATATTAAATAGGGAAACTAGCGACCTAGCTATCTTAATGGATATCCAAGAGCAATGTAACGCCCTACTAGATAGCATCAAGAAACCTATCGGCTCCTTTGGTATTGAACAAAACAGCTTAATAAAGCTAGAAAAGGAAATTAATAACTTTGTAAACCCTCCCAATTTTAAAGAAGATGTCAACATAAACTCTTCGCAAGTTCTGGAACAGCATATACGTGTTCAATCTTCCTTAATCAATCATATGTCTGCTATTTCACTTGATTTAGTGAGTCAACGAAAAAATAAACTTTTTGAATTAGAGCAAGACTTACAAGATACTCGTTATTTTACATATATCTCGATTTCAATCGGGCTGGGATTTATAATCTTCTTATTTCTACGTATTGTCGCCGTTTTCAAAATACTCAGATTCACAATAGCAACAGCGCAACAGTCTAATTTAGAGCTGACAGAACTCTCCGAAAAAATCGAACGTACGAATACCTTATTAAAGAAAATATCAGAATTCGATAATAATATACGTGGTGATTTAAAGGAAAAAGAATTAGCGACGGTAGCACTAGATTCTTATATAAAAATTAGTAACTCCATTGCGGCAACCTTATATATGGAGGATGATGACAGCCAGACCTATAAGCTTCAAGCTGCACAAGGCTTAGCGGAAGAGTCTCAATTAAGCACCTATATTCAGGCTGATCATGGTGTTTTCCAAGAAGTAATTGCGTCCAAAGAAATCAAATATATTCCCAATGTACGCTCGCAATCACTGATAACAAAATCAAGCTTAACAGATCAATTTACCACAGACATCTATATCATACCTTTGGTTTACGAAACCAAAAGCATAGGCTTTATAGAATTAGTCACGAAAATAGAACCTGAAAAAATAAGCTTATTTAAAGAGTTTTTTCAAAAAGCGGGAAGTAGCCTTGCGGTAGCC
This sequence comes from Rhinopithecimicrobium faecis, assembly GCA_017942165.1. Taxonomy (GTDB): domain Bacteria; phylum Bacteroidota; class Bacteroidia; order Sphingobacteriales; family Sphingobacteriaceae; genus Sphingobacterium; species Sphingobacterium faecis. Next base: position 93,815 of record JAGKSB010000005.1, read on the forward strand.
TTTACTGTAGCCAAAGCACACCGTAAAATGTCTGAACTCTTTGAAGAGCTGCAACAGCAAACGGAAGAACTTGAAGCACAGCAGGAAGAGTTACGTACTACGAATGAGGAATTAGTCTATAAAACAAACCTATTGGAAGCTTCGGAAGAAGAGCTGCGCGTACAACAAGAAGAACTTTCCCAATCAAACGCAGAGCTTGAGGAAAAAGCACAGCTTCTTTCTCAACAGAATGCAGATCTTGAAAAAGCACGTTTTTCAATTGCTGACAAAATCCGAGAAGTAGAACAAGCGAGTAAATATAAATCAGAATTTATGGCCAATATGAGTCATGAGTTACGAACACCGCTAAACAGTATCTTAATTCTCGCAAAATTATTGCAAGACAATAAACAAGCGAATTTATTTGATGATCAGATTAAATATGCCCGTGTTATTCACAGCGCAGGAACAGACTTATTGCATCTGATTAATGAACTGCTAGATTTAGCGAAAATTGAATCCGGCAATGTAGAGGTCGAAAAAGATACCATCCATCTCCAGGTATTCAGTGATGAAGTTCGGGAGTTATTCAAAACAACGGCTGAGGAAAAACAAATAGACTTCGAAATATCAATAGATGCCGAAGTTCCGGAAAAAATTATCTCTGATGAATACCGCGTAGCGCAAGTCCTAAAAAATCTGCTTTCCAATGCGTTTAAGTTTACCCCAAGTAAGGGAAAAGTAACACTCGCTATCATCCGTCAAGGAGATTACTTAACATTCCAAGTCAGCGATACAGGAATTGGTATTGCTGAAGAAAAACAAGCACTTATATTCGAAGCTTTCAAACAGGAAGATGGCTCTACAAGTCGCAAATATGGCGGTACAGGATTAGGCTTATCAATCTGTAGAGAGATTGCCAACCTCTTAGGAGGACACATCAGCCTAAAATCCGAACAACAGGTGGGTAGTACATTCTCCATAAGTCTTCCATTAGTAACTGCATTACCGGTACTACAAAATGAAAAAAATGTGTTGGCACCAGAAATGGCGCCCATGAAACCCATAAAAACAGCTTTAACGGTAGATCAGCCGCTATTGAAAAAGGTGAATAAAGGCGCTTCAAACTTATTAATAATTGAAGATGATATTAATTTTGCCGAAATTTTAAAACAGTACGCCGAAGAAAATGGCTTCACGACCTTCCTTTGTCATAAAGGGGATGAAGGGCTATTAAAAGCTCAAACGATGATTCCTGATGCCATTATCTTAGATGTTATGCTTCCGAATATGGACGGATGGACGATTTTAAAGAAACTTAAAGCAGACCCTAACACCAAAGATATTCCTGTACATATGATGTCTGCAGCAACTTTCACGAAAACAGAAAGCTTGCAAGAGGGGGCTATTGGATTCCTACGTAAGCCTATTTCGGAAGAAGCCTTAGAAGAGGTATTCTCCCGCATCAAAGAAATGATAAATGTACCCCTTAAGCGTGTACTATTAATCGAAGATCATGAGCTTCAAAGTGAATTTATCAAATCCTCACTCAATGAGCAACATACACTTGTAGACCAGGCATTTGACGCTAAATCAGCGCTAGAAATACTGAAAGAGAATCCGAGCTACGACTGTATTATCTTGGATATCCACCTGCCAGATAAGTCAGGCATGGAGCTGCTTGATGAAATTAAATCCATGGAAGCCTATAAAAATGTGCCGATTATTATTAACACAGCGATGGAGCTAACTTCGGAGAATACACATCAAATATTACAACATTCTCAGGCCATGGTGCTCAAGTCAGGGAAATCTAATGATCGCCTTATTGATGAAGTAAATCTATTCCTCAACAGAATAAAAGAAGATGAAAATAAACTAACGCATAAAGCTGTAAATCAAACGGAAATTAACCTAGAACTCGTGCTAAAAGGAAAAAATATCCTGCTAGCGGATGATGATATGCGGAATGTCTTTGCCCTAAGTACAGCATTTGAGTCGTATAATATGAATATTGAAATTGCTAATAACGGCTTAGAAGCCCTACAAATCCTGGAAGATAACAGCCAAATAGATTTAATACTAATGGATATTATGATGCCTGAAATGGACGGTTTTGAAGCTATTACACATATTAGAGCGCAGAGTAAATATCAGAAACTTCCAATTATCGCTGTCACAGCGAAAGCTATGAAAGGTGATCGTGAGAAAGCCCTCGAAGTTGGTGCCAATGACTATATCTCTAAGCCTATTGAATTAGAAAAATTAATTTCCTTAATGCGCGTATGGTTAAGTTAGTTCCTTTGATAACCTATGAGGATTTATCAGAAATTATTCTGCTCGTAAAGAATGTGTACGACATGGATCTTTCAGGCTATTCCAAAGCTTCACTAAAACGTCGTGTAATCCGATTTATGGAGCTGGAAAAGTTGGACTTATTAGGTTTGAAAACAGCTTTAATAAATACCAAAGGATTCTACAGTCACTTTATTATGGAGCTGACGGTAAATGTGACCGAAATGTTTAGGGATCCTCAGTACTACCAGTTACTAAATACGGAGGTCATGCCCTACTTAGCTAGCTTTCCAAGATTGCGCTTATGGAGTGCTGGCTGCTCCACGGGTGAAGAAGTATATTCACTTTCAATAATCCTACAGGAGCATGGGCTCTATCAACGTTCTTTTATTTATGGTACAGATATCAATGCTCGCGTGTTAGACACGGCAAAAAAAGGCATTTATAGCCTGGCAAAGGTTAAAGAATATTCTGACAACTACCTGAAGTCAGGCTGCAAAAACTCACTTTCAGACTATTATACCGCGATGTATGAAGCGGCATGTATGCCCAATGAGTTAAAAGAGAAAATACTTTTCTCCACACATAATTTAGTTAGCGATGGCGTATTCAACGAATTTCAGTTTATTTCATGCAGAAATGTACTGATTTATTTTGAAATAGATTTACAAAAAAAGGTGTTTGAATTGTTTGATAAATCCCTCGCCCTCTTTGGTTTTTTATGCTTAGGATCCAAGGAGAGTATGATTCATAGTGGGCTCTTACACAAGTACAAGGTAATCGATAAAAAGTATAATATCTATCAGAAAATTGCGCTCTAATGAAAAAGCCCGAAATCCTATGTATCGGTGGCTCTGCAGGGAGCTATCATTTAATTTTAGATCTTCTAGCGACGATTCCAACTCAATTTCAAATTCCCTTAGTGGTGATCATCCATAGAAATGAGCGTTATGATTCTAAGATTGAGGAAAATCTTGACAAGCGGATAGCACTCCGTGTTAAAGTCGCCGAAGATAAGGAAGCTATTCAAGCAGGAACCATCTATTTTGCTCCCGCAGGCTATCATTTACTGATAGAACCGGACTTTACTTTCTCTTTGGATATCTCTGCTCCGCTAAATTTTTGCCGTCCAGCGATTGATGTAACTTTTGAAACAGCAGCTGAAGCCTATCAAGATCTTTGCTGTGGTATCCTACTTTCTGGAGCCAATCAAGATGGCGCCAAGGGCCTAATGCGTATTCATGAGTTTGGAGGAAATTGCCTGGTGCAAGACCCTGTGGAAGCTGAAATTTCCACCATGCCACAAGCGGCCTTAACCCTATGGCCAGCACACCCAATTTACACTTATAATGAACTGAAAAAAATCATTATACAAATGACATATTCTAATTAACACAAGCTGATGGAAAAATTAAATCTGCTAATTATTGACGACAAAATTGAGAACGTTATCAGTTTAACAGCGCTATTAGAGGAGATTGACAATCTGAATATCCTTAGTACGACAGATCCAAATGAGGCCTTACGCATCTGCTGGAAAGAGAATATTTCTATTGCTTTAGTCGATGTACAGATGCCTAATATCAATGGATTTGAATTTGTATCCATGCTTAAAGGAAATCCGAAGACAAACCATATTATCGCAATTATGGTTACAGCAATCTCTAAAGAAGACAAATACCTACTGCAAGGGTTGAACTCTGGCGCAGTAGATTATTTATATAAACCCCTAAATACCGCAATTACAATCGCTAAGGTTAGATCCTTTATGCAGCAGGTATTTACACAACAGGAAATTCAAGCGAAGAATATACAACTTGAAGAGTCTAAAATTGAACTTATTCAAGCCAAAGAAGAGTCCGAGCTGGCAAGAAAATCTAAGGAATTATTTCTGGCAAATATGAGTCATGAAATTCGCACCCCGATTAATGGGATTATAGGGATTTCGCAAATGCTTAAAAATTCCCACGTCAGTGAGGAACAAACGGACTGGATCCAACGGCTGGAATCTGCCTCCCAAGATTTATTGACGATTATAAATGATATCCTCGATATTTCTAAGATTGACTCCGGCATGATGAAAATAGAAAATGACACCTTCTCTCTTCACGATCTTTCCGATGAGCTATACAATCTCTTTTACCATAAAGCACAGCATAAAAAACTGAACTTTAGCATAAAAATTGATGAGCATATTTCAAGTTATATTATCTCAGATTTAATACGCCTGAAGCAGATACTGATAAACTTTATTGCCAATAGCATTAAATTTACGGCCCAAGGGTCCGTATCCCTAACCATTGAGCTGCTTGCAAAAAACAACGTTAAATCACATCTGAAGTTTACAGTAAAAGATACCGGTATCGGTATCCCTACAGAATCTTTAACGAAGATATTCCTTGCTTTTGAGCAAGCTGAAGAAGGCATCACCCGGAAATTTGGAGGCACAGGTCTAGGTCTAGCGATCGTACAGAAGCTGGCTAATCTATTTGGTGGAAAAGTCGTTGCCAAAAGTGACTATGGAAAAGGCTCAGAATTCTCCTTTGAATGCTGGTTTGATACCACCGACCAATTCGAGAAGACGGCGCCCAAGAAAGCACTTTATTCGGAGTTACCAAAATTTGAAAATCTCAAAGTTTTAATTGCCGAAGACAATGAACTCAACTCCTTTATGTTGACAAATATCTTGAAAACTTGGAACTGCGAAGTAGCAATTGCTTGTAACGGGAAAATAGCTTTAGACTATTTAAAAAAGGAGTACTTTGACCTTGTTATGATGGACACCCATATGCCTATTCTCTCGGGGATAGAGGCTATCAAACAAATTCGCTCCCTATCAGACCCCGCTATCAGAGATATTGCTATCATCACTATTTCTGCGTCTGTGATGCTTTCTGAGCAACAAGAAGCCTTGGAAATTGGAGCTGATCAAGTTATCGGAAAACCATTTGATCCGCTGCAACTGTATGCAATGATTCAGAAAGTGCTATTTGATAAAAAAGGAATAAAACCCTTAACAATTGACAATTAAATACAAATTTAATGTATATTAGTATGCAACTTATACAATAAACGATGAATAAAATATTTGTAGCTCCACTTCTAGCATTAGCTATTTCTTTTTCCTCTTGTGGAGGGAATAACGATGCCAAATCGACTGCTGACAGTAGCAGCGCGGCGACGGAAACTGTTGTAGAAACCGTGCCTGGCATTGAAAATATTGAACTTACAAACTCCCTTTCCTTAGCTGGAAATGACGCGATGAAGTTCGATAAAGAATTATTTCGTGTAAAAGCGGGTGAGCCTGTAACATTAACACTCACAAATACGGGCTCAATGCCGAAAGAGTCCATGGGACATAACGTTGTTATTTTGAAATCAGGTACTGACTTAGCAGCATTTGGTGGCGAAGCTGTATCTGCAGCGGCAGATGAATATATTCCTAAAACTTCGTCTTCATCAATCGTAGCACATTCCAAACTTTTAGGTCCAGGAGAGTCTGATAAAATTACATTTACACTGGAGAAAGGTGTCTATCCTTTCCTATGCAGCTTCCCAGGTCATTACGGCGTAATGCAAGGTAAGATCGTTGCTGAATAATAAGCTTTTAACATTATAATAGAGATCCTCGTGGAAAGTCTTTAAGAAGTAACATACTTTTTAAAGACTTTCCACGAGGATCTCTTTATCATTTTAGGGGATATTTTCCAAAGTAGATCATTTTGCGTAATATTTTAAGAAATATTACCGAGAGAAGAAGTAATAATCCTTAACTTTGTTGCGAAAATAAAAACGTAATCCATGCAATACGACGTAATAGTAATTGGTAGTGGTCCAGGCGGGTATGTAGCAGCAATCCGTTGTGCACAATTAGGCTTAAAAACAGCCGTAATCGAGAAATACAATACTTTTGGTGGAACTTGTTTAAATGTGGGTTGTATCCCATCTAAAGCATTATTAGATTCCTCAGAGCATTTTCACAATGCAGCGCATACTTTTGACGCACACGGTATAAGTTTAGAGAACTTATCAGTGGACGTACCAAAAATGATCGCACGTAAAGATGATGTAATCAATCAAAATACTGCAGGTATCACTTATTTATTCAAAAAAAATAAAATTGATACCTTCCAAGGTTTAGGTTCCTTCGTAGACAAAAACACCATCAAAATCACGAAAGATGATGGTACATCAGAACAAATAACTACTAAAAATGTAATTATCGCTACAGGTTCAAAACCGACAGCTTTACCATTCTTACCAGTAGATAAAAAACGTATTATTACTTCTACGGAAGCATTAAATTTACAAGAAGTTCCGAAACACTTAATCGTTATCGGTGGTGGTGTAATCGGTCTTGAATTGGGTTCTGTATACGCACGTTTAGGAGCGAAAGTTTCTGTTGTAGAATATGCAAAATCTATTATCGGCACAATGGACGCTGGCCTAGGAAAAGAATTACAACGTGTTTTAAAGAAATCTTTAAACATGGAATTCTTCACAGGTCACAAAGTTACTGGTGCCACTGCAGCTGGTGAGGTAGTCACTGTGACAGCAGAAAATGCCAAAGGTGAACTAGTATCTTTAGAAGGTGATTACTGTATCGTTGCCGTAGGTCGTAGCGCTTATTCAGAAGGCTTAGGCTTAGAGAATATCGGAATTACAGTGGAAGAACGTGGTAAGAAAATTACTGTTAACGATCATTTAGAAACAATCGTACCAGGTGTTTATGCCATTGGTGATGTTGTTAAAGGTGCTATGTTAGCGCATAAAGCTGAAGATGAAGGTATCTTTGTCGCTGAATTAATCGCAGGTCAAAAACCACATATCGATTATAATTTAATCCCAGGTGTAGTATATACATGGCCTGAAGTTGCTTCTGTAGGTAAGACTGAAGAGCAATTAAAAGAAGAGGGCAAAAAATATAAAACAGGATCATTCTCATTTAAAGCTTCTGGACGTGCTAAAGCTTCCATGGATACTGATGGTTTTGTCAAAGTACTAGCGGATGCTGAAACGGATGAAGTCTTAGGTGTTCATATGATTGGCCCACGTGCGGCAGATATGATTGCTGAAGCTGTAGTAGCAATGGAATTCAGAGCTTCGGCAGAAGACATCGCAAGAATCTGTCACGCTCACCCAACATATACAGAAGCGCTTAAAGAAGCCGCTTTAGCAGCGACAGCAAACCGCGCAATTCACGCTTAATACTTGCTGAGAGAAAACCTGATTTTCTTGATAAACTTTTTAGTAACAAAGGGTAACCGCATAGTAAGCTACCCTTTGTTACTTATTACTTGATCAACCTATCCATGAATTTTTATACTAGAAAATGGGTAAAACCTGAGGATCTAAATCCCAATGGTTCGCTCTTTGGAGGAACACTTCTACGTTGGATCGATGAAGAGGCTGTCATCTATGCCATTGTCCAACTTGGAAACCCAAAAGTCGTAACAAAATATATCTCGGAGATAAATTTTGTTAACTCGGCAAAACAAGGGGATATCCTTGAAATGGGAATAGAGGCAATAGCCTTTGGTCGCACCTCCCTAACCATGCGTTGCGAAGTCCGCAATAAGATCACCAGAAAAACGATTCTTTCTATCGATCAGCTGGTATTCGTAAACTTAAATGAAGAAGGTATACCTGCACCTCACGGTAAGACAGAAATTACCTATGCTTATATTGGTATTGAAAAAACTAAAAATGGGAATGATTAATCATTCCCATTTTTTATTACTTTTTCTTCAAATCTTTCTCCACCCAAAAAGGCATAAAAGGAACAAAAGATGCTGCTAAATAAATCAACCCTCGCTTCATTTCCCACTTATATTCTGACCAACAAATAAGCAGTGCTATCACATAGATAATAAATAAAAATCCATGAATTGAGCCTGCTATTTTTACAGCATCGGGAATGTCTGCAAAATACTTTAAAGGCATAGCTAAACAAAATAATAACACAGTGGAAATTCCCTCCCACAAAGCGATTTGACGAAATATTCTAAGCATAATATTTTTACTAAATAGGCATTTTTTACAACCTCAAAAGTAAGAAATTAAAACCCTATTTAACCCTTTAAGAAGTAGGTTTGACTATTTATTGACATGTCCTCCAAGAAGAGCCCCTTTAATTATTAAGAACAGCCAAATTATTGCAACTTTGCATACCTTTCGATTAAGAAAATTTATGTACTTTTGGGAAGCTACTAGGAAAGATAGACATGTATCTCCCTAAATTTTAATCCAAAGACAGAAATAAAATATTGTATATGAATTACGACATCATTGTAATCGGTAGTGGTCCAGGTGGCTATGTTGCTGCGATTAGAGCCTCACAATTAGGTTTTAAAACAGCAATTATAGAGCGTGAATCTTTAGGTGGAATTTGCCTAAACTGGGGTTGTATTCCGACTAAAGCGTTATTAAAAAGTGCACAAGTTTTCGAATATTTAAACCATGCCGAAGATTACGGTATTAAAGTGCAAGGTGGTGAAGCAGATTTTGATGCGATTGTAAAAAGAAGCCGCGGTGTGGCTGAAGGCATGAGCAAAGGGATTCAGTTCTTAATGAAAAAGAACAAAATCGACGTAATCATGGGTACTGCGAAAATTAAAAAAGGTGGTAAGATTGACGTTAAATCAGCAGATGGCTCAACAAAAGAATATACAGCTAAACATACCATCTTAGCAACAGGTGCACGCTCTCGTGAGTTACCTAACTTACCGCAAGATGGAAAGAAAATTATTGGATACCGCCAGGCGATGACTTTACCAAACCAACCTAAATCAATGGTTGTAGTAGGTTCAGGTGCTATAGGTGTGGAATTTGCTTATTTCTATAACGCTATTGGTACGAAAGTGACCATCGTTGAGTTTATGGATCGCATCGTTCCTGTTGAAGATGAAGAAATCTCTAAACAATTAGAAAAAAGCTTGAAAAAAGCGGGTATAAATATCCTTACGAATGCAGAAGTGCAGTCTGTAGATACAAGTGCTGAGCTTTCAAAAGTTCAAATAAAAACAGCAAAAGGTACCGAAGTAATTGAAGCTGAAATCGTATTATCTGCGGTAGGTATTATGCCAAATATCGAAAACTTAGGTTTAGAAGAAGTTGGCGTGAAGACTGAACGTGGCCGTGTTGTCGTAGATGATTTCTACAAGACATCGATTGAAGGCGTATATGCTATTGGAGATATCGTTAAAGGGCAATCTTTAGCTCACGTAGCTTCTGCGGAAGGTATTACCTGTGTCGAAAAAATTAAAGGTCTTCATGTAGATCCAATCGACTATAACAATATCCCAGGCTGTACTTACAGCTCTCCGGAAGTTGCTTCTGTAGGTTATACGGAGAAAGCGGCTAAGGAAGCAGGCTATGAAATTAAAGTCGGTAAATTCCCATTCTCAGCTTCAGGAAAAGCTTCGGCTTCTGGCGCTAAAGACGGTTTTGTGAAAGTTATCTTTGATGCGAAATATGGCGAGTTCTTAGGAGCACACTTAATAGGCGCAAATGTAACGGAAATGATTGCCGAAATTGTCGTAGCTAGAAAATTGGAAACTACAGGACATGAAATGATTAAAGCTATTCATCCACACCCAACTATGAGTGAGGCTATAATGGAAGCTTGTGCAGATGCTTATGGTGAAGTTATTCACTTATAACAGCCCCCTGCAACCCTATAAAAAAAAGCTGAAGGAAATTCCTTCAGCTTTTTTTATGTTTCTTATTTCATGATTAAGCGGGACTTCAGCACGAAATGTGCTGCAGGAAGCGCCTCTCCTTTATTATTTAAGATGGAAAATAGAATCTCTGCAGCCTTTTTCCCTTGCTCACCTGGAAACTGCTCAATAGAACCCATGGGAGGATTTTCCATATACTGCCATAAGGGGTAGTTTGCATAAGAGATAAAATGAATATCCTGATTTAAAATTAACCCCCGCTCCCGTGCACATTTCATAATGTCCAAGGTCACAAAATCATTAAAGGAAATTACTGCCGAAGGACGATCTGCTAAGGAGCATAAGATATTCATCGCATCTTCATTACTCTTGGAAGTAAGATCCGTGTGAACAATATATTTTTCATCGAAAGAGATCTTATTTCTACTCAATGCGGAGACAAAAGCATTCTTACGTTCCGCAGAAGCAAACAATAATTCAGGCCCATTAATTAAAGCAATTTTTTGATGTCCACGTTCGACAAAAGCATCAATTGCTTCAGCCATGCCTGTGGAAAGATTACATTCGACCTTATTTACATCGGGTATCGCAGGTACACAATCGAAAAATACAATGGGAATTCCAGCTTCTTTAAGTTTTGTTATAAACTCAAAATCACGCGTATTTTTACCTATTGACATTAACACACCATCAACACGGTGTGATTTAAAGGTTTTTAAGATATGCAGCTCTCTCTCCGCATCATCCAGCGATTGCCCCATGATAACAGTGTATTTATGGTCGCTGGCAACATTTTCAATTTCTGAAATTGCCGAGGAGAAAAAAGGTTCTGATAAGCTCGGAAGGACGACACCAATGGTGAATGTCTTGCGCTGTTTAAAAAAGATCGCTGTCTGATTAGGCTCATAATTCAACTCTTTGGCCATATTCTTAACACGCATAGTAGTTACTAGGCCTATACTTGGATGATCATTAAGCGCGCGTGAAACCGTTGATGGTGATATTTTAAGCTTCTTTGCAATTTCTTTTATAGTCGTTGGCTTGACCTCTTTCATAGTTAGTCCTTAATGTTAAGTAAAAATAACATTTTTATTTGGAAGCGATTCAAATAAGCGGCTTATTTTTTCTTTAAAATAAACATATCTCTATTCAATCGTTTGTGTTGAATAAGTTTTATCGACTGATCTCCACTAGAAGCACCACGCGAAGCGGCATTTGCGCTGCTAGCGCTGTAATAACTCCCCGTTTGTATGTGACTAATGGCTTGTTTAATCATTCCTTCCTCGGGATCGCCAAAGTCTTTAAAGAAATCCTCCCTCGCATTCGTCTTATTAGCAACTAAACCATTGAAATAATCCGAATTCCCTTGGCTATTTGTTAACTGAAAGGAAGTAACAAAAATTTCAGCCTTCTTGTCTACCAGAGATTGCCCAAAGAAGCCTACAGGTTTTCCATAGGTACGCCCATTATTCGTAGCTACGAGTTGTACATCCATATAAGGACTCAAGGAGTTTATTAATAATTCCGAAGAAGAGGCGGTAGAATTTGTTACTAGAAAATATACTCGAGGCAAATTTAAAGCATTTGTTTTCACAAAATACTCGGTAGCAAAAGATGCTTTAAAAGCAGCGCTCGAACTTAGGAAATTATTTGTTTTATAGGTAAACATAAGCTGCTTATCTGCAGATTTAGGCGCGATTTTATTCGCTAAGAAGGCCGCAGTATTTACAATACCGCCACCATTATAACGTAAATCTACAATAAGCTCTTGTATATTATTCGATTGAAATTTATCAAAGATGGCATCAAATTGTTGACGCATATAATTGGGGTTCTGAGCAGTACCGACATCGACAAATGAGTTAAAGGCTAAATAGCCTACAGCTAGCTCCGGCCCTGAATTCTTAGTCAGCCGAAATACAGTATCACTGAGCACAGGTTCTGTCTGATAGATACTACGTGTCAATTGTTTGCTGGATTGAATACCGCCACGATCTTTAACTACAAGCGCTAAGTTGGCCCCGGCAAAGGCATCAAAGATATAGTCGAAATTTTGTGCTGCCTGCGTTGTGTAAGAAAGGTTGGCATTACCATTGATGCTGGTAATTTGAAAACCCCTTTTTAGGGAAGCACGATCTGCTGGCGAGCCAACATCCACCATGCTAACATAAAGATCTTGCCCGATATAACTTACATGAATCCCCATCCCTAAGGTATTACCGGCTTGTAATTCGGAACTTACAGTTCCATCTCTATCTAGAAAACTAAAGCGATCGATGGGTCGACCATTATTTACAGGAGTCTGCCCTATTAAAAAATTGAGGACATCTTCAGCCGTTTTATAATTAGTTGAAAACTTTCGCAAGTCGAAAGCCCCATTGACAACGGTAGGGGCCGTTAAGGAAGGGCTCCAAAGTGAATATAAATACGTGTAATAATACACCGAGTCCTTTAATAAATCTTCATTAGAATCATTAATATCCGTCTCCGTCTCTCGAGGGATCGTTTCTCGATCAATAATAGGGTCCTTCTTACAGCTGTAAATTACGAAGACAACACTGAAGATGAGGGCGATATTAAAAATTCTTTTCATATTTATTAATTATTATCAGTTACTAAGAGGCCGTTTATATCCTTGGAGCTGTAATAGGCAATTTGATCACTATTTACTTCGTAAGATTCCGACAGAAAACTTAGCGGCTCTAATTCTCGGAATTTAAGCTCATCTAAGAAGTATACTTTCAAAGACTGCTGAAGGCCATTCCATTGTATATGCTTAATTTTATTAAGCTTTTCAATTGGATTTCCAGCTGTTAAAATACATATTTGCTTTCCGGCAGCTACCAGCTCTTTGAGTAATTGCTCCATTTCGGGATACATTAACAATGGTAAAGGTAACTGAGCATTCGCATATAAATATTGAAGTTGTTCACCATATTTCTCCGGAATACCAAAAGCATCTTGAAAACGTTGAAACATACCTTCGGCACCATGTTGCTCATAAGCCGTCTTACTAAAAGCTATTAATTCTGCCTGCGGAGGGAATGTCTCCGTAAATTCGATAAAACTGGCAAATAAATAATAAACCTGTAAATCGTAATCTTGTTTTGGATAAATAATACTATCGAGCTCAAAAGCATAAACCTGCTTATCGTTTGTGATGTTTACGTTCGCACTAGTTACGTTCGCTATATCTATAGGTGTGGACATACGCGTTATTTGGTTGTAGCGACTACAGCAACAGCATAGGCTGCACCTTCATCAGAGGCAATAACTAAACCTGAGATCGTAGCATCTGTAAGCTGCTGACCCGTTAATAAATCTCGTCCCTGACTTACTAAGGACGTAGGAATCTCGCGCATCGGTTCTTCCAAAAACACCTGATCTTCCAGGGTATCACGATGAGGGCTTAACACCTGAATACCATATTCTTCGAATAAGATCGATGCATCTGCTAGGGTACGTATTTCATGCATGCCTAAAGGCAAGATATAATCAATCTTTTTATCGAGAGCTATTTTCAATAATTCATGCGCATAAGTAGGGAGTAATCCTGCGGGAATTTTCAAATAATTTCCAGCGGCAAGCAGTACCGTAGGGATTTCCTCTGCGGAGGCGAAAAAAACATTGAATTCCGCAGTAAGCATTTTGGCAATTCGCTGTGCAAAAGCACGCGTACCAAAGGTTAAAAGTATATTTTTCTTCATATTCTATAAGACGATATGGCCATCACGCATATAGATCGTACGATCGGAAATGCGCGCTAGCTCCTCGTTATGTGTAACGATAATAAACGTTTGTTTCATCTGATCACGTAGATCAAAAAATAGCTGATGTAGGGCATTGGCATTCTCAGAGTCTAAATTCCCTGAAGGCTCATCCGCCAGTATCAAGGAGGGGTTATTTATAAGTGCTCTGGCTACGGAGACGCGTTGTTGTTCACCACCTGACATCTCTGTAGGCTTATGGGAAGTACGATGGGAAACGCCTAAAAGTTCCAACAACTCGTGGGCACGCTTCTCGGCGAGCTTCTTACTAGTACCTTGGATAAAAGCGGGGATGCATACATTTTCCAGGGCTGTAAATTCGGGAAGTAAATGGTGAAATTGGAAAACAAAACCAATGTGTTGATTTCTAAATTCCGCCAGTTTCTTAGCTTTTAGCTGCTGTATTTGCACGTCATTAATACACAGTTCGCCCTGATCCGCTTGATCGAGCGTCCCAATAATATGTAAGAGCGAGCTTTTTCCAGCACCAGAAGCGCCAACAATACTTACAATCTCAGATTTCTCAACCTCCAGATCCACGCCTTTTAAAATTGGAAGTGCGCCGTATGATTTATAAATTCCTTTAGCTTTTAACATCATAATACAAATGTAAATAATTTTTACAAACCAAGGCTTTGAATAAAACCTATAAATATTATTCCATTTCTGCCAAAAATTAAGTCTAAAAAGTCAAAACTATTGAAATAATACACATTTAAAGCGGCTATTTACTTGTTTCATAAGCCTAGATATTATACTTTTACGGACAAATATTTTTGCAATGAACATTCACGAATATCAAGGTAAGGAAATACTAAAGAGTTTTGGCGTAAGAGTACAAGAAGGTATTGTTGCGGAAACTCCCGAGCAAGCTGTAGAAGCTGCTAAAAAATTGAAAGAAGATTACAATTCTGACTGGGTTGTAATTAAAGCTCAAATTCATGCTGGTGGCCGCGGAAAAGGTGGTGGCGTTAAATTAGCGAAAAACTTAGAAGAGGTAGCTCAACGTGCGACTGATATTATTGGTATGCAGTTAATCACTCCTCAAACGGGTGCTGAAGGAAAAAGAGTAAATAAAGTTTTAGTAGCTCAAGATGTTTACTACCCAGGTGAAAGTGAGACAAAAGAGTTTTATGTATCTGTGTTATTAGATCGTGCTTCAGGCCGTAATATCGTTATGTACTCGACAGAAGGTGGTATGGATATTGAAGAAGTTGCGGAACATACACCACACTTAATCTTCAAAGAAGAAATCGACCCTAAAGTAGGATTACAAGGTTTTCAAGCACGTAAAATTGCTTTTAACTTAGGTTTAACAGGTGCAGCACATAAAGAAATGGTGAAATTCATCGGTGCTTTATACAATGCTTATGATGCGACTGACTCAGCGATGTTTGAAATCAACCCTGTGTTAAAGACTTCAGATGACAAAATCTTAGCTGTAGATGCAAAAGTAAACTTAGATGAGAATGCTTTATACCGTCACAAAGATTATGCAGCAATGCGTGATGTTACGGAAGAAGATCCGACAGAAGTTGAAGCTGGTGAGTCTAACTTAAACTACGTTAAATTAGATGGTAACGTAGGTTGTATGGTTAACGGAGCTGGTTTAGCAATGGCAACAATGGATATCATCAAAATTGCTGGTGGTGAGCCTGCAAACTTTTTAGATGTGGGTGGTACAGCAAATGCAGAAACTGTAAAAGCTGGTTTCAACATTATCTTAAAAGATCCAAATGTAAAAGCTATCTTAATTAATATCTTCGGTGGTATCGTTCGTTGTGACCGTGTGGCGCAAGGTGTTATTGATGCATACCAAGAAATTGGAAATATTCCAGTGCCAATTATCGTTCGTCTTCAAGGTACAAATGCTGCAGAAGCGAAAAAATTAATTGACGATTCTGGTTTACAAGTATACTCAGCAATCTTATTAAAAGAAGCTGCTGAATTAGTAACGAAAGTATTAAATAAGTAATCTCCTACGGCGATTATTTACGCTATAAAAAAACCTCCAAAGTTATTTGGAGGTTTTTTTATGGTCTTTTTTAAAAAAATTAAGCACGATTTTGAAAAATAAGCTGCCAGACTTATTTTATCTAAATAAATAAGGAATTTTATAAATTATAAGCTATTTTTGGCATATGGAACACACTCGTATAAAAGAATTATTAAATGCCTCCGAATTTGGGCAAGAAGTCGTTGTGAAGGGTTGGGTAAAAACTTTCCGTAACAATCAATTTATAGCCATTAATGACGGTTCTTCGATTCATAATATTCAAGCAGTAGTAGACTTTGAAAATACGGATGACAGCCTTTTAAAGCGCGTTACTACAGGGGCTGCGGTACGTGTTAAAGGTCAACTTATTGAATCTTTAGGAAAAGGTCAACGTGTCGAAGTAAAGGTTACTGAATTATCTATCCTTGGTGATTCAGACCCTGAGAAATTCCCTTTACAGCCGAAAAAACACAGCTTAGAATTCTTACGTGAAATTGCTCACTTGCGTTTCCGTACGAATGTCTTCAACGCCGTTTTTAAAGTACGTAATGCCCTATCATTCGCTGTACACCAGTTTTTTAACGAGCGTGATTTCGTTTATATGCATACCCCAATTATTACGGGTTCTGATGCGGAGGGCGCTGGTGAAATGTTTCGTGTAACAACCTTAGATTTAAACAATATTCCACGCAATGAAGCTGGGGAAATAGATTATAAAGAAGATTTCTTTGGAAAGTCGACAAACTTAACCGTTTCTGGTCAGCTAGAAGGTGAGCTTGCAGCGATGGCCTTAGGAAATATCTATACATTCGGACCTACCTTCCGTGCAGAGAACTCCAATACCACAAGACACTTAGCAGAATTCTGGATGATTGAGCCTGAGATGGCCTTCTATGAATTAGAAGACAATATGGATTTAGCGGAAAGCTTGTTGAAGTATGTCATAAAATATGCACTTGAAAACTGTCAGGATGAAATCGAATTCTTAAACAACCGTTTATTAGAAGAAGAAAAAAATAAACCTGCAGCGGAACGCTCAGAATTAAACTTAATAGACAAGCTAAATTTCTGCTTATCAAGTGATTTTGAACGCGTTACATATACCGAAGCTATTGAGATCTTAAAACGCTCAAAACCGAATCAAAAGAAACAGTTTAAATACTTAATCGATGAATGGGGAGCAGATTTACAATCTGAGCACGAGCGCTTCTTAGTTGAGAAACACTTTAAAAAACCGGTTATCTTAGTCGATTACCCCGCAGAAATAAAATCATTCTATATGAAGCAGAATGACGTAGATGAGCATGGTAGAAAAACCGTTCGCGCTATGGATATTTTATTCCCAGGTATCGGAGAAATGGTGGGAGGTTCCCAAAGAGAGGAAAACTTAGAGAAATTATTAAACCGCATGCAAGAAGTCGGTGTACCTCAAGAAGAGTTAGACTGGTTCCTAGACACGCGTCGCTTTGGTACTGCACCGCACTCAGGATTTGGAGTAGGATTTGAACGTCTGGTATTATTCGTTACAGGTATGACTAATATCCGCGATGTAATCCCTTTCCCACGTACACCAAATAATGCTGAATTTTAATCGATCGTGTAAAACATATAGTAACCGCCAATTGTCTTCTACTTGAAAACTTTGGCGGTTTTTCTTTTACTAGCAAACCACAGATAAGCAAACTACTGATAAGCTGTAGCTGAAGCAGTAAGTTTTTATAAACCTAATCTAATAAAAAATAAAATGTTACTTAAAATATATGCTGACAACCCGAATGAGCGTGCCATACAGCAGGCCGTATCGATCCTTAAAAAGGGAGGTGTAATTATCTATCCTACGGATACAGTCTATGGTATAGGCTGTGATATTACGCAACATAAAGCGATTGAGCGCGTCTGTGAAATCAGAGGCTTAAAAGCTGATAAAGCCATGCTGTCTTTTATATGCCATGACCTCACGGCGATCTCCCATTACACGAAACCCTTTGATACGTCGGTTTTTCGGGTCCTTAAAAAAGCCCTCCCCGGACCATTTACATTTATATTTAACGCGAGTAATGAAGTCCCCAAACTATTAAGTTCCAAGAAAAAAACAGTAGGAATACGAATTCCCGATAATGCCATCGTGCGCGAGATTGTGCGCCAACTGGGAAACCCTATTGTGACAACTTCCATACGCGATGAAGATGAGATTCTAGAATATTCTACGGATCCAGAACTTATACATGAGAAATATGAAGATTTAGTAGATCTTGTGATCGATGGAGGCTACGGTGACAATGTAGGCTCTACTGTTGTGGATTTAACGGCTGGTGAGTTTCATATTATCCGCGAAGGAAAAGGCCAACTAGCGGACTTCTTATAAGCTAGATTTCCCATTATAATTTTGTAATGGGAAATACATTACGCAAGGTTCTTCAAGAAAGCTTACAAGTATATGCTGCTTATAGCGGGTGCTATTACAAAATTACGAGTTCCTCTACGACTACTTTACCCACGTATTCATTGACACGCTTTAGGATTGTCTTACGCATCAGCACCAATTCATTTTTAATCACCGCAGATTCTACGCGAATAAACAGTTTTTTTTCTTTGATAAATAGCTGCTGCGTACGGTTAGAAATTGCAGGACCTATTAATTCAGGCCATGCGGAGATAATGGATGTTTCATCGAATTTACGACGTAATTTATAAACATCTAATAAGCGTTCTACGGCTTCTTTAATACTGATATCATCTTTTACATGTATGGTATCTGGACTCTTATAGTATTTCTTAGCCATCAATTGCTCCTTTATCTACCTCAAAGATACGCACCTCTTGTTGTATTTCATCAAAAATATATTGAATACGTTCTGCGTTGGTATCCGTCAAGAAGATCTGACCAAAATCTGCATCAGACACCATTTTCATTAGCTTACGTGTACGTTTGTCATCCAGCTTATCAAAGATGTCATCCAGTAATAATAAGGGCTTAAAGCCGTTCTTTCGCTGGAAATAGCTATACTGTGCTAATTTCAACGCTATTAAAAAAGACTTCTGCTGCCCCTGGGAGCCGAATTTCTTTAGGGGCATTTGCCCGTGTATCGTAAAAATAAGGTCATCCTTATGAATACCTTGTGAAGTACGTTCCAAAGCACGATCTTTTTCTAAATTCTGCAGTAGCAAAGTCTTAAAATCCTGTTCCATCAATGGGGAGAGGTACATGAGAGAAACAGCTTCAGCTTCTTCAGCTAAAAAGGTGTAATGTTTATTAAATTCTGGGATAAAATCAGCCATAAAAGCTTGACGTTTCATAAAGATCGGCTCTCCAAATTCCGCCAATTGTAGATCTAGCACCTCCACGAGACCAAGATCTAATCTTCCTGTCTGCCGAGCTAGCTTCAGGAGAGCATTACGCTGAGAAAGGATTTTGTTATAGGCGATAAGTGTATCTAGATATTTGGCGTCTGTTTGAGAGATGACGTTATCGACAAACTTTCTACGCTCTTCAGAACCTTCTAAAATAATGAGGGTATCATTGGGTGAGATCATCACTAAGGGAAATTGCCCAATATGGTCAGCTAGACGCGGATAGTCTTTTTTATTTTTTTTAAACTGTTTTTTTTGATTTTTCTTGAGACTACAAGAAATTTGATCTTGATTTGCTTCCTTTTCAAAGGTCCCTTGCACCATAAACCAATCCATCCCCTGCTTTATATGTTGAGAATCGATGGGGTTGAAGTAACTTTTACAAAGGGAAAGATAATGGATAGCATCCAATAAATTGGTCTTTCCGGCGCCATTTTCACCAGTAAATGCATTGACGCCGGGAATAAAATCTAGGGTAGATTCCGTATAATTTTTAAAATTTAAAACCGATAAATGTTTCAGCCACATGGCACAAAGATATGCTTTTCAACGAGGATTTATCGGCTTATTTTATTTCCTCAAATTCCACAAACTCACCAGCTGAAGAAGACCCTTTACCCGTAAATTTATCCTTTTTCGGCGGTACAAAATCTACTTGAACAGATCCTTCTTTGCGGGAAGAACTGCGATAGGAACGTTTCTCCTGTTGAGTTGTATAGTCTGAAGCATTTCTTGCCTGTCCCGCAAATGGAGATCCAGCCTGATTCTGAGCTCTTTTTATTAAGCGTTCAGCCAACTTGCGCATCGCAAAAGGCATCACAAATCGCATAAATAATTTGAACCCCTGCCAAATTAATAATACAATAATTAAAATTTTCAATAATGCAGCCATAATATCTACCTTCTAATCGCCAAAAATACTAAAATCAAGCAATAAATATAAGCTTGAAATGTCAGTTAAAAATCAATTAACAAAAAATTAAGGAATTAAAGGTACTGCTGCTTTCGCTTGCTGAATAGCTTGAGCTAATTCTTGCTGCCGCTGTGTCCCTATAATATATTTTAAGCCGTCTTTATCTGTCAACCAAACGGCATCCTTCCCGCCCGCATAAAAACGTATTTTACCATTTTTATGTAAGTTATAAACAGGATTATTGAACGAGTATGAGCTGTAGCTTTTACTTTCTACTGTGGTGATGCTTTGTAGGTCTATTTTCACTAGACGCGTCGTCCAAAGACCCGAAATTACGACCGATCCCGCATGCACATCAATTCGATAGAGCAGCATATACATCATAATTACGGAGGAGCAAATAATAATAATCCCTACAATAAAGAACAATTGTCTAGAGACTAAATGTTCAAAATTTAGCCAGTAAGCTACAAAACAGAATACTGCCAATAGTAAACGAACCGAAATCCATGTCTTATCACGTCCTAGATATTGACTTTCAGAATATAATGTACCTTCCTTCATAGTTGCTATTATTGACAAACTAATGTAAATACTTTTTTTGTCTTTTCTGTAATCTTATAGCGATTGTCCATTCGCCAATTTGCTATCCAAACAATATCACCATTTCCATTTTGAATAATGGGGATATTATTTTTCTCAAATATATTAACCTTTTGATTGATAAAAAAATCAGAGAGTTTCTTTTTCCCTCGCATTCCCAAAGGAACGAAGACGTCTCCCTCCTGCCATGTACGTACTGTCAAGGGAAAAATTAGTTTATCAAAATCTATTTGCGCTATCTGCTGCTGCCTACTCCAATTGGCATCTGTAGAGATCTGCATCTTGAAACAATAACCATTCCATTTAAGCTGCGCTGTATCTAAAGAAATATTGACAGATGCAGGCTTAGCAACCGTTAGTTCACGGATAAATAAAGACGTACGATCAAGCAGCAAGGTATGTGTCGTAGACTCGAAAATCCTTCCTGAGTCCTTATCCCAAGCATCAATAAGATCTTTTAACACATTCTGCTGGAAGTTGTACCCCGAAAAAAGCTCATATAACAAGGGAAGATTATCGATATGTGGTCGTAAAGCTGACTTTTGAACCACTGTATATTCAGCCTGAGGCTGAAAAATAGCCTTTCGAAGCGGTTCAATAAACTGCTGAAGAAGTTGGTATGAATCCCTGAAATTCTGAATATTCTGAGCGAATATATGATCAAATTCAGGCTGAATCGTTTTGAATTGAGGAATTATATCAATACGAATTTTGTTACGAGCGTACTTTGTGGAGAAATTTGAAGAATCATCGCGGTAACTAATTTTATTCTGACGTACATAAGCGGAGATTTCTGTCGCCGTTAAAAACAATAAAGGACGAATAAAATGGGCGCGTTTAGGAGCTATTCCTTGCAAACCCTGTAAGCCTGTTCCCCGGGATAGATTTAGGAAAACAGTTTCAATATTATCATTTAAATGATGAGCGATGGCTATTTTCTGGCAATTCTGCTCTACCACCAAAGTGTCGAACCATTGGTATCTGAGCGCTCGCGCTGCCATCTGAATGGAAATATGCTGCTCCAGCGCATAGCCTTCTGTATCAAAATGCTTGACAAAAAATGGTATCGTATGTGCCTCAGCATAACTGCGTACTAAAGCCTCATCTAAGTCGGATTCCTCCGCCCGAAGCTTAAAATTACAGTGTGCAATAATGACCTTATAGCCAGCGCGCACAAATAAGTCAGCCATTAGCATAGAATCTTTCCCACCACTGACAGTCAACAATATACGCTCTGATTTGTCACATAATTGATGTTCTTGTATGAAATTATCTAATCTTTCTAACATATTCATAATTCAAAGTTAAGGTATATTTAAGAAGTTCGTGTTTATTTATATATTTTTGCTTTGTGAAACAAAATTTATTAATTGCAATCATAGTTAGTTTATTCAGTACTTGGGCTTTTGCACAGCAAGGCGATGAACTAAAGTTACTTTCTTCCTCCAACTCCATCGGAAATTCTAAAACAGGCAATGTCATGTTTTACCGTCCTGTCTATGAACATAAGGGATCCACGCTTTCTGCGGATTCAGGCTATGTACACTCCGATAAGATTGGACGCGACTTCTTTGAAGCCTATGGTAATGTCATTATAACACAACCCTCAGGAACACAGATTTTTGCGGACAAATTACATTATGAAGCTTCCACGCAACTGGCTACGTTAACGCAGTCTGTACGGATGGTCGATGGACAGGCTTTACTAACGACGAATTACTTAACCTATGACCTGCGTAATTCGCATGGTACCTATAAAGGTGGAGGTCGTATTGTCAGTAAAGGGGATACAATCACCAGTAATACGGCCTACTACTACGAGAAGTCTGGAGATACTTATTTTAAAAATAAAGTGGTCGTACGTAGCCCTTCCGTAAAGATATTTACCGACACTATGCAGTATAACTCCTTCTCAAAGGATACCTACTTCTTTGGAGCGACCAATATGAAGGGGAATAAAGGTGAAAACCTATATACACAAAAAGGCGTTTATAATACAGGCAGTGGTCAAGCACGTTTCACAAAGAATAATATCTATACAGAAAACTCCAAGATTCTAAAAGGTGATACCCTTTATTACGACCGTACTGCAGGAATTGGAAAAGCTATTAAAAATGTTATTTTTATCGATACAGCGGACAAATTCTATACCTATGGTGGCTACGGACTCTATAGACAAGCCGATCAATCTATATTAATGACCGATAAGCCGCTGGTAGTTTCTGTTGTGAAAAATGATTCTACAAGTAATGGCAGCTCTTTACCTAGCCCAAATGCAGCGAATACGACGAATACTGTAAACCCGGCGAATACTGCAAATACAGCTAATTCGATTGAGAAAGAGAATAGTAAAGCCGTACTATCAAAAAAAGAGAAACAAAAGGAGGGCAACACCAAGCCTACGAGCGTCGCTAAGGAAGGGCTCACGACGCTGCCTACAGATAGTGGAGCTACCAAAATGGCGCCCTCTGTCGACTCCCTATTCCTGACGGCAGACACCTTATTCTCCCGTGTTATACCGCTTAAAGAGTACCAAGCGAAGCAGTTTAACTTAGATCGAGAAGGAGGGAAAATTGAAGATGCTAATGACATTGACTATGGCGATGAGGAAGATACCAGCAGCCTTGCTACGGACTCTTTATTAGTAGACTCTCTGGCTTTAGACACAACAAAGCTGTCCAATAAACTTTCAGCACTTAAAGATACGACGGCACTTAAAGAAAAAAATAACGCTATAGCGGAGCTAAAAAAAGCACCTACGAAGGCCGCTGCGGCAAAATTGCAAACGCCCATAAATAAACCCAAATCAACGGTGACAGCGATTAAGCCTAAGTCAGCACCCACGGTAATCAACCAATCGAAAGTGCAACTAGACAAGAATTTTCGTGCTGACTCCGTGTTACGTAAGAAAACTATTTTCCCGAAAGGAACCGAAGTAGATAGCATCCTAACGAAGGCGCAGCAGTCTGTAGCGCAGGTGGACAGCGTAAAGCAAACATCCCTAGACACCGGTAGCACCCGAATTGTCAATGCTTACCACCATGTACGCCTATTTAAGTCGGATTTCCAAGCCGTCGCAGACTCCGTATATTATGGTATGGTAGACTCCATGTTTCGCTTTATGGGAAAACCAATGATTTGGGCGGAATCATCGCAGATTTCAGCCGATACCATCTATCTGCAAGTAAAGAATCAAAAATTAGAAAATGCGCTCCTTCTGCAAAATGCCTTTATGGTGTCTTCCGTCTTAGATTCCATAAAATATAACCAGTTAAAGGGTAGAAAAATTACAGCCTTCTTCACCAATAATAAATTAGACCGCCTTTTCGTGGATGGAAATGCGGAAAGCTTATATTTTATCGTAAATGATAAGCAGAATATCATCACAGAGTTATTCCATGATCGCTCAGCGCGAATAAAAATATTGATGAAGAATAGCCGCATTAAAAACTATGTCTCTATTCAAAAGGTAGAATCAAAAATTTATCCCTTCTCAAAAGTCACCTCGGAAAATGAATTCCTTCCAGGATTTATTTGGAAACCTCAAGATAGGCCGAAGTCGAAACTTGATTTATTAAATAGAACACGCGAGGTAACTACAGATATTAAAATAGATGCTAAGCCTGAAAAAGAGATTTTAAAGGGAGATCCTCCAGCAACTAAAAAGAAATAATGCTTCCCTAAAGCACAAAAAGCTGAATCTTATGGATTCAGCTTTTTGTGCTTTAGGGATAATAGATTACCCCTGTTCTTTCAAAAAATCAGCTAACTTTTGCACCGCAATAGCGCGATGGCTGATGGCATTTTTCTGCGCTGCAGTCATCTCTGCAAATGTCTCACTATATCCCTTAGGGATAAAAATAGGATCATAACCAAATCCATCAACACCGCGACGCTCAGCAATAATATCCCCTTCAATACTGCCTTCAAAGAAATATTGCTGCTCATTATAATAGAGGGAGATCACCGTTTTGAAGCGCGCTGTACGATTGGTCGTATCGCCCAAATTCGTCAATACTAAATTTATATTTTGCTCCATATCGCGTGTTCCACTATAACGAGCGGAATAAACCCCTGGAGCTAAGTCCAAGGCATCGACCTCCATGCCTG
Organism: Rhinopithecimicrobium faecis; assembly: GCA_017942165.1. Taxonomy (GTDB): domain Bacteria; phylum Bacteroidota; class Bacteroidia; order Sphingobacteriales; family Sphingobacteriaceae; genus Sphingobacterium; species Sphingobacterium faecis. The sequence goes on from JAGKSB010000005.1 coordinate 118,508, forward strand.
AATCATCGCCAAAACAATATAAGCCATATTTACTGACTAAATAATCGGTCTTTTGTTGTGCATTCTCCTGAAAGGTAACTCCCGTTTCCGGAATATCATCTGTACAAGCGATGTCGGCAAGACTCTTTAACGTAAAGGAGCCTCCCACGATTGCCTGCACCTCGGCAAGCTTATGAGCATTATTCGTTGCAAAAACTAATTCTATCACGTATTATAAATTTTTAAATTCTGCCCAGAAGGCTTTTTTCTTGGCGATATCCGATAACATCTCTTCAAAACTAAAGGTATTAAATACCGACGCTTTCTTACCACGCTGATAGGTATTAAAAGGGATAGCCGGCAAGTTTAAAATTGCTGGATCTACACCTAATAAAATTATCTTTAGGGGCTTTAATCCTCCCATAATACGCTTGAAGTCATACCCATTTCCAGGGCTTGCTAAATTTAATAGCGCAATATCTGCTAAAGCGATATCCAAGGCTCCGATAGTCTTCAGAAACGCCTCATAGGCTGCCGTAGACATATAGGGATGTTGCTCATCATTAATAAGGAACAATATCGACTTCCCATAGCCACCCTGAAACACGAATTCCTTCTGTGCAGACTCGGAAGACTGCGCAGAAGGAATCGTTGGGGCCACCTCAGAAGTAGCATCCTGCTGCATAGCAACACTGACACCTGAAGAAAAAATAGTCTCCGACATCAGCGCCTGCAAAGCAAAAGGATTATTGCTATGTAAGGTTGCCATAAGAAGTTATTATTGACCTAAGATCCATGCGAATACTAAAGGAGCAACAATCGTAGCATCCGATTCGATCATAAATTTAGGCGTGTCAATATCTAATTTACCCCAAGTGATCTTCTCATTTGGAACAGCACCAGAGTAAGAACCATACGATGTCGTCGAATCAGAGATTTGACAGAAATAAGACCAGAAAGGAACATCTGTCCACTCTAAATCTTGGTACATCATCGGTACTACACAGATTGGGAAATCGCCAGAGATACCACCAGCAATCTGGAAGAATCCTACGCCTTTACCACCCGAATTAGCACGGTACCATTCTGTTAAGTAAATCATGTATTCAATACCTGATTTTACTGTAGAAGCTTTTAATTTTCCTTTGATAACATTCGAAGCGAAGATATTACCTGTTGTAGAATCTTCCCATCCTGGACATACAATCGGCAAGTTTTTCTCTGCCGCAGCAACAATCCATGAATCTTTAGGATCAATTTCATAGTATTGCTCTAACACCCCAGAGTTTACCACTTGGTATAAATATTCATGTGGTAAGTAACGCTCACCTTTAGCTTCAGCAGCCTCCCAAACATCTTCTAAATGTTGTTGTAGACGGCGGAAAGCTTCCTCTTCAGGAATACAAGTATCGGTAACACGGTTGAAGTGTGCATCTAATAATTCACGCTCTTGCTCAGGAGTTAAATCTCTGTAGTTAGGAATACGCTTGTAGTGTGAGTGCGCCACTAAGTTCATCACATCTTCTTCCAAGTTTGCACCTGTACAAGAGATAATATGTACTTTATCTTGACGGATCATTTCTGCTAAAGAAACGCCTAATTCTGCCGTAGACATGGCACCACCTAATGAAATTAACATTTTACCACCTTCGAGTAAATGTTGTTCATAACCTTTTGCTGCATCCACTAATGCGGCTGCATTAAAGTGACGGTAATTGTGTTCAATAAATTGACTAATTGGACCTTTTTGTGTACTCATCGCTAATTATTTTTTAAATAAGTGTTACAAAGATAGGCATTATTATTTATTTTAATTCCTTCAAGCAGCCGTATAAAGGCGCATTAAAAAAAATATAAAAGCGCATTAAAAAAAATGGGAAATTAAATCTCCCATTTTTCACAAGACGCTAAAAATTCCTCAGAAATATCTGCGCCAATACCAACCGTATCTGCGATGCTGATTTGGTAGCCATCATACTGAATACCACCAATAACAGGGTCTACCAGATGTCCTACCATACAGGTATCTAAATCGAAAAACTTCACATTTGGCGCTGCATAAGCAAAATGTACTTTAGCCGCTAAGGCCAACCTGCTCTCTAACATCCCTCCTATCATACAAGGAATTTGATACTCCGCAGCAATGGCTGCAATCTTTAAAGCATCATAGATACCTTTAGATTTAGAGAATTTAATATTTATATAGTCACAGGCATCTTCCCGACATAAGCGCTCGGCATCGTGATGTGAATAAACGGACTCATCCGCCATAATTGGTACTATAGTCAATGTTCTTAAGGCTGGAAGTAAGTGATCGTTATAGCTGCGCATAGGCTGCTCACAATACTGTATTTTGTAGGGCTCCAACCCTTGTAATGCCACGATTGCATCCTCATAAGACCAGCCCTGATTAGCATCTATACGAATCGGAATATCAAAACCTACAGCCTGACGAATTGCTTTAATACGGGCGATATCAGTCAAGGGATCTTTCCCTAACTTCACTTTAAAAATCTGTGCTCCGCCCTCTTTTAAGGAAAATGCTTTAGCAGCCATATCCGCAGGACTCGCAATACCCAAGGTAATATCGGTGGTAATATCGCGCGGATGACCTTTTAAAAACTGATATAATGGTAGACCTGCATGCTTCGCTGCAAGATCATATAATGCCATGTCAAAAGCCGATTTTATAGTCGTATTTCCTGCGATAAATAAATCGAGCTCTCCAAGGCGCTCTTCCAAGGCCAATGCATCTTTACCCTTCCAAATTTTCGCAAATTCCCGCGCCACGACTAAGCAGGTTTCCTGTGTCTCACCAACAATCATAGGGAATGCTGAACACTCACCTACCCCATAGATATTGGCATCGGTATATATTCTGACGAAGGTGTTCTGTGCGAAATCCATGGTCCCTGTAGCAATTACAAAAGGTTCCATAGGAATGCTTAAACGGTAAATTTCAATTTTAGTAATTTTCATGGCTCTTAGGTGTTAGCTGTAAAGAGGCAAATTTAACAATCCTTTCTAATTCTCTTCACAAAGATTCTTATTTCTGCGGCAAAAGATAAAGCTCACTATAAACAAGGACAATAAGCGGCTGTAGGATAAACAAAATTTTGATTTAAACACGCTTTTAATTACCGTTTTCATAACTTTATGTTTGATAAATTTAAATATTGTTAATAAAAAACGAATTTAATTCCTATATTAGCATTACCATTACATTTGAGAGATAAAAAAACAATGATAGAGAACGCTATGAACCCGGAAGGACTATATGACCCAAGTTTCGAGCACGACGCTTGTGGGGTAGGTTTTGTGGCCCAAATAAAAGGCCTAAAGTCCCACGCTCAAGTCGCTGATGCATTAACCATGCTCGAGAATATGGAGCATCGTGGAGCATGTGGCTGTGACCCAGAAAGTGGAGATGGTGCTGGAATTATGATCCAACTACCGCACGAATTTCTATGGGAAGAATGTATTAATCTAGGTATTCAGCTGGAAGAGCCTGGCTACTACGGCACAGGAATGCTGTTCTTACCTAAGGATGAAGCACTGAATAAGATCTGTAGACAGGTCATTAATGAGGCTGTAGAAGATCGCGGCATGCGCTTCTTAGGCTATCGAGAGGTTCCCGTAAACAGAGATGGCATCGGCCAGACAGCGCTAAGCGCAGAACCTGAAATCGTCCAGTTCTTCGTCGCTAGACCCGATGGAGTTTCGAATACAGAAGAATTTGAACGCAAACTATTTGTCTTAAGAAGACTTATCATCCAAAAAATTAAAGCCTATCAGGAATACCCACTACCCCTATATTTCGCTTCCCTATCGTGTAAGACTATTATTTACAAAGGTCAATTAACCACGTATCAGGTAGGTACCTATTTTAAAGATCTACGTGATCCACGTGTGATTTCAGCCTTTGGCTTAGTGCACTCACGCTTCTCCACCAATACCTTTCCTTCATGGTCCCTTGCGCAACCTTTCCGTATGTTAGCGCATAATGGAGAGATAAACACCTTAACAGGAAATTTAAACTGGTTCTATGCTGGCTTACGCAGCCTTTCAAGTCCTTATTTCACGGAAGAAGAGATGCAAATCCTCCTTCCTGTAGTCGATAAAGGTCAATCAGACTCTGCATGCCTCGATAATGTAGCCGAACTATTATTACACGCAGGGCGAAGCTTAACACATGTGATGTTAATGCTTGTTCCTGAAGCTTGGGACGGAAACACACAAATGGATCCTTTAAAGCGCGCCTTCTATGAATACCATGCGACGTTAATGGAGCCTTGGGATGGTCCCGCAGCCTTATGTTTTACCGATGGAAAATCTATTGGTGCCACCTTAGACCGCAATGGCCTACGCCCTCTACGTTATGCGATTACGTCGGATGACCGTGTAATTGTAGCTTCTGAAGCTGGAGCCCTTCCGATTGATGAAGCGACTATTATCAAAAAAGGAAGACAGCAGCCAGGGAAAATATTCTTAGTGGACATGGAGCAAGGAAAGATCCTTTCTGATGAGGAAGTGAAAGGGGAATTAATCCATCAACAACCCTATGGGGAGTGGTTGGACAACTATAAGATCCGCATGGATGAGCTGCAGGATCCCCGCGTGACATACACCTACCTTTCCAAGGAATCAGTCTTTAGATATCAACAAACTTTTGGGTATTCCCGTGAAGATTTAGAAACCATCTTAACGCCAATGGCCCTCACAGGTTATGAACCTATTGGCTCCATGGGCACGGATGTACCTTTGGCTATTCTCTCGGAACATCCACAACACCTATCCTCGTATTTCAAACAGTTCTTCGCACAGGTAACAAACCCACCTATTGACCCCATTCGCGAGCGATTGGTGATGAGCTTAGCAACATTTATTGGAAATGCAGGAAATATATTAATTGAAGATAAAAAATTCTGCCACTGCGTCACCTTAGACCACCCGATATTAACGTCCAAGGAATTGGAGAAATTACGTAGTATCGATACGGGTGTATTTCAAGCGAAGACGCTGCAATGCTATTTTAATGCCGACGGGAAAGCGGGCTCCCTAGAAGCGGGCTTAGAGCGCCTTTGTCGCTATGCCGATGATGCGGTACGTGACGGCTTCGAGGTACTTATCCTTTCCGACCGTGCTATCGATTCACAGCATGCTGCCATCCCTTCTATTCTCGCGGTCTCTGCCGTACACCACCATTTAATAAAAACGGGAAACCGCGGTGCGGTAGGTATCGTCGTGGAAGGAGGCGATGTCTGGGAGGTACACCACTTCGCTTGCCTGCTAGCATTCGGCGCGACAGCCATCAACCCTTATATGGCCTTAGCTTCCATCCGTACCATGAAGGAAACACAGTCCTTTGAGACGGCGCTCACCTGGCCAGAATTATCGAAGAACTATGTAAAAGCCATCTGTGCTGGTCTCTTAAAGATATTCTCGAAAATGGGTATCTCCACACTGCAATCTTACCATGGAGCGCAGATTTTTGAAGTCTTAGGTATCAACAAATATGTCGTCGACAAGTACTTCTGTGGTGCTGTATCCCGTATCGGGGGCTTAGATTTAGATGATATCGCCCGTGAGGTTTTAAATAAGCATAAGCGTGGTTTTCAAGAAAGCCGCAGTGATAAGGTACTCTTAAATGAGGGCGGAATCTACCAATGGAAACGCCGTGGCGAGGGGCACCTTTGGAACCCACAAACGGTACATTTACTGCAACAAGCTTGTCGTACAAACGACTTTCAAACCTATAAAAAATATGCTTCGCTAATCAATAATCAAAAGGAGCGTATGTTTACCCTACGTGGCCTCTTAGACTTTGCGAAACACCGCACGCCAATTCCATTGGATCAGGTGGAGCCTGCATCAGAAATTATGCGCCGCTTTGCAACGGGAGCCATGTCCCTAGGATCCATCTCTTCGGAAGCTCACTCCACATTAGCCATCGCCATGAACCGTATAGGTGCCAAGTCCAATACCGGTGAGGGGGGTGAGGATGAAGCGCGTTTCAAGCCACTGGAAAATGGTGACTCCATGCGCTCGGCGATAAAACAAGTAGCCTCAGCAAGATTTGGCGTTACTTCAAACTACCTGACGCAAGCGGAAGAAATTCAAATAAAAATGGCTCAAGGAGCCAAACCTGGTGAAGGAGGTCAGCTGCCAGGTGATAAGGTTAATGACTTTATCGCCCGCCTACGTCACTCCACACCTGGGGTAGGCTTAATCTCGCCACCACCGCATCATGATATCTACTCCATTGAAGATTTAGCACAGCTAATCTTTGATTTGAAAAATGCCAACCGTGCTGCACGTATTAATGTAAAGTTAGTATCCAAAGCTGGTGTAGGCACCATCGCTGCGGGAGTTGCCAAAGCACATGCCGATGTCATCCTAATTGCAGGTTTTGACGGTGGTACTGGAGCATCCCCGATTTCCTCCGTAAAACATGCGGGTCTACCTTGGGAGCTCGGGCTCGCAGAAGCGCATCAAACACTCGTAAAAAATAAACTGCGTACACGCGTCGTCCTCCAAGCGGATGGTCAGATGAAAACAGGCCGTGACATTGTGATCGCTACCCTTTTGGGGGCTGAAGAATGGGGTGTTGCCACCGCAGCATTAATTGCTGGAGGCTGTATTATGATGCGCAAGTGTCACCTGAATACCTGCCCTGTAGGTGTGGCAACACAAGACCCGGAGCTACGCAAACTATTTTCCGGAAAACCGGAAGATATCGTCCACCTCTTTGGCTTCTTAGCGGAAGAAATACGTGAGACCATGGCTGAATTGGGCTTCCGCACCATCAACGAAATGGTAGGCCGCGCTCAATTCCTAAAAAAACGTGAAAATATCACCCATTGGAAAGCCAATAAAGTGGACTTCTCGGGAATCTTATATGTAGCACGAACGGAAGCAGGCCAGTCCCTACATAATACGGAAGAGCAGGATCACGGTATGGGTCTAATCCTTGACTGGGGGCTGCTAAAGCAGGCAAAGGAAGCGATAACAAGTAAAACACCTGTATTTGGAACCTTCAATGTAAAAAATACCGACCGTACTATTGGGACTTTATTGTCGAATGAAATATCGAAAATCTATGGCTCTGATGGTCTACCTGACAACTCCATAAATTATAAATTCGAAGGTTCTGCAGGACAGAGCTTTGGCGCCTTCTCCACCAAAGGCTTATCTTTTGAATTAGAAGGGGAAGCCAATGATTATGTAGGAAAAGGTCTCTCGGGAGCACAACTCGCGATCTACCCCACAAAGGACTCCCCTTTGGTAGCTCAGGACAATATCATTATTGGAAATGTCGCACTCTATGGTGCTACTTCTGGACACCTATTTGTCAATGGTCAAGCCGGAGAGCGCTTTGCTGTACGTAACTCTGGAGCGACAGCCGTCGTTGAAGGAATTGGTGATCACGGCTGTGAATATATGACAGGAGGCCGTGCCCTAATCTTAGGGCCCACGGGAAGAAACTTTGCCGCAGGAATGTCAGGAGGTATCGCCTGGATATATGATACGCAAGGGAGCTTCAAGGCCAACTGCAACCCGGAGATGGTCGACTTAGACCCCCTAGAATCTGCCGATGAAAGCGAAATTATAGCGCTCTTAAAACGTCATATTCTATTGACAAACTCTTCCATAGCGCAGGAAATATTAGCTAATTGGTCACAAGCAAAAGACCATTTTATAAAAGTATTCCCACGTGAATATAAGAATGTGTTACGTAATAAATTAGTGGAAGCTTAATAAGTAAAGATCATGGGAAAACCTACAGGATTTAAAGAATTTGAACGTTCTCTTCCACAGAAAGATACTGCGGAAAATAGAAAACAAAACTATCAGGAGTTTGTCCAACCCTATTCGGAAGGCGAACTTACCAATCAAGCGGCTAGGTGTATGAATTGTGGTATTCCATTCTGCCACTCGGGCTGCCCCCTAGGCAATGTAATTCCAGAATTTAACGATGCCGTATACGATGGTAAATGGGAGGAAGCATATCAAATATTAAGCTCAACGAATAATTTTCCCGAGTTTACAGGTAGAATATGCCCTGCACCCTGTGAGGCTGCCTGCGTCTTAGGGATAAATAAATCACCTATTGCCATTGAAGAAATTGAAAAACATATTATTGAAATCGCTTTTCAAAAGAATTTTGTTAAAGCCAATACCAGTAAAATAAAAACGGGTAAGACCGTAGCTATTGTAGGATCAGGCCCTTCGGGCTTAGCGGCAGCAGCGCAGCTAAATAAAGCGGGGCATCACGTCGTCGTCTATGAACGCGATGATAAAGTCGGTGGACTCCTACGCTATGGTATCCCAGACTTTAAATTAGAAAAGTCGGTGATCGACCGCAGGGTAGAAATAATGCAACAGTCAGGCATAGAATTTCGTGTAAACTCTGAGGTAGGGAAAAATGTCCCCGCCTTTGAACTCAATCACTATGATGCCATCATACTTGCTGGAGGCGCTACCATCCCTCGAAACCTACCTATTCCTGGACGTGAACTAAAAGGTGTACACTACGCCATGGAATTCCTAAAACAACAGAATCAACGGGTAGGAAATTCACCCATAGACAGCGAAGAAATCTTAGCTACAGGGAAAAATGTCCTTGTAATCGGTGGTGGTGACACAGGCTCGGATTGTGTAGGTACTTCAAACCGTCATGGTGCGAAGTCTGTAACGCAATTTGAACTGATGCCACAGCCACCAAAAACACGTACGGAAGCGATGCCATGGCCTAGCTATCCGATGTTACTGAAGACGACGACCTCACATGAAGAAGGTTGCAACCGCCACTGGTCTATTAGCACCAAAGAGTTTTTAGGCGATGAGCAGGGAAACCTTCGCGCAGCTTTAGTGGTGGACCTGGAATGGGAAACAGATGCCTTGGGTAGACCGACAAAATTTAAAGAGGTCCCAACGTCCATACGTGAAATTCCCTGTGAGCTAGTAACCCTAGCGATGGGGTTTCTACACCCCCAATTTGAAGGGCTATTGCAGCAGCTAGGAGTGCAAGTAGATGAACGTGGGAATGTGAAAGCTACGGAAGAAGCTTTCCAAACTACAGCCGACAAAATATTCGCCGCCGGTGATATGCGTCGTGGGCAGTCCCTGGTTGTATGGGCAATATCCGAAGGACGTGAATGCGCCCGAAAGGTAGATGAATACTTAATGGGATACTCTGAATTAGAATCTAAGGATGCGATGTTATCCTATGAATTATAAAGGTAATTGACTAAAAAAATAAGGGTACCCACTTGCAGCGGGTACCCTTATTAAATATATTGTAAGTCAGCTTTTTTATAAAGTGAGCTTATGGTTGCTGTTTTAATATATATGAACTCGCCAAAGGACCAGTAATTTCCTTACCAGCTTGATCCAACGAACGAAGTTGATTCTCCCCAACGAAAAATTTCAGAAATCCACCATCTTGTCTATTTACAGTAATCGATGTTCCCTCCTTATTCCAATTGAATGAACCCTGCTCCTCATTGACGACATCCTTTTTTAGGTACTCCTCACGAAGTAAGTATGTTAAATCCTCTTTTAAGGTAAGCGTAGTCTTAATTCCTTCGCAATCTGCACAGGGTAATACGCCTTCATACGTCGAAGCCCAGTCCAGCGAGTTTTGCGCTGTATGTCCATCTGAGACAGCGGAATCTGCCGCAGTCCCAGCTGTAGCTTTATGCGTAGAATTATTTTGTTGACAAGCTGAAAATAGCAACCCTGCGGCCGCTAGACATAACAGTGAATTTCTCATGATCCTATAAGTTTTTAATAGTTTATAAGTATGAAACAAATTCTATACCAATCACTAAGCTTTATCCAAACGTTTTGACTTCCGTTGTTCCAATTTTGTTTTTATATAGGGAAATAGAAATACAGCACCTAAGACAATGCTTGCCCCCAGGTAGAAGCCGAGGCTCATTTTTTCCTGCTGACCAAATATTAACATCGCTAATATAATCCCGTATATCGGCTCCAAATTAGTCGTCAGTGCCACCGTAAAGGCTGATAGCTCCTTCATTACTGCAACACCTAATACATAGGCAAATGCCGTACATACAACCCCTAGAATTAAGAGATAATAAAAATTTGATTGGCTTAGTATCAATGCTGAATTATAGCTATTCATAAAATACATAAAAATGGAAACCGCTATCCACGCCCCGATCATCTCATAGAATGTGATTAACGTAGGACTACAGTTTTTCACCATCTTAGCATTGCATATTGAAAAGATACTTGCAAAAAAAGCACATGAAAGACCGCAAATAATCCCCCATTTATATTGGAACTCAAATTTGAATATTAAATAGATCCCTAGAATAATAAGTAAGCCTACCCCCAATTCCAACTTTGAAACTTTATGCTTATTGATAATTGGTTCTAATATCGAAGTAAATAACGTTAAAGAGGACAGCGTTACCAAAGCGACAGATACCGTCGCAATTTTAATCGCATGAAAAAACAGTAGCCAATGTATGCCAACAAGTACGCCAACACCCAAAATCTGGAGTAGCTGACGTCTAGTAACACGAATAGACTGCTTAGTTACTAGAAAATAGATGCCCAAAGCGAGAAATGCGATTAGTACGCGGTACCATACCAATTGTAAAGCCGGAATAGTAATGAGGTTACCTAAGACTCCTGTGAAGCCCCAAACAAGCACAGTGAAGTGAAGAATAAGAATATTCTTATTAACATTTAAATTAAACATCGGTAGGTTTTTTTTTATTTTGGCGCTTTTATCATCAGGTAGATTGCTAACACAAAAAATGTCACATTAGGAATCAGTACGGCCACGAGCGGCGGAAGCCCACCTTTTAGCGAAAACATCGTGGAGAATTGTATGAAAACGATGTAAGTAAAACTTAAAGCAATTCCAATACCCAAACTTAAGCCAATGCCTCCACGCACCTTCTTAGAAGATAAAGAGACCCCCATTAGGGTTAATACAAAAGCTGAAAAAGGATAGACAAAGCGCTTGTATTTTTCAAGCTTGAGATCCGTCATCATCCCTGTACCTCGAATTTCTTCCTTATGAATACGTTCATTTAGCTCATCGGTATTCATTGCCGTAAAAATATTGTCATAGAGCTCAAAATCTTGTGGCGTCATATCCAAGGTAGTATCCTTACTTACTCCCGTATCCATACGCTCATTTAAGCCATTAATAATACGATTCGTATAATTTTCTATTTTCCATTTTGTGGCTACAGAATCCCAAGTAATACGATCCGCCATCATCTTTTCACGCAGGGTGTCCCCTTTGAAAATCTCTAGGACGAAGCCAGAACCTACTTTTCTATTATTATCAAAATTGTCGATATACACAAAGCTATTTTTATCAATCTGCATATGCGTAGATACCTTTGTATTGTCCTTAAGCGGCTTTACATAGACATTCTCAAAACCAATTTTTAATTTATTGGTACGCGGAATAATATAAATATTGAATAGAAAAGTTACCGCAAAAATTACCCCTGCAGAAAACATAAAAGGACGTAACATCCTGTTGAAGCTCATACCCCCAGAAAGGATCGGTACAATCTCCGTCTGATCGGCCATCTTCGAGGTAAAGAAAATTACGGCTATAAAGTTAATTAATGGAGAAAGGAAGTTTAAATAAAATGGAATAAACCCTGCATAATATTCAAAGATAATCTTTGATAATGGGGCTTTATATTTTAGAAAATCATCGAGCCGCTCCGAAATATCAAAAATTACCATCACCACCGTGAAGATAGCCATGGTAAATAGAAAAGTCGTTAAATATTTTTTTATAATATAGCGGTCGATGATATTCATAGTATCGAAAATCCTTGTTGAAAGTGTAAATTACAAACGTTGGCCTAACACTTTTACCATTTTCTCTTTCCAATCGTAGAAAGTTCCATCAATGATCTTAGCGCGCGCCTCATTCACCAACCAAAGGTAGAAATGTAAATTATGTAAAGAAGCAATCTGTGCACCTAATAATTCTTGCGAACGAATAAGATGTCTTAAGTATGCTTTGGAATAGAATTGATCGGCAAATAAATCCGAGTCCGGATCAATAGGAGAATAATCATCCTTCCATTTTTCATTTTTAATATTGATCGTTCCATGACGTGTAAATAACATACCATTACGCGCATTACGTGTCGGCATCACACAGTCAAACATATCAATTCCTAAAGCGATATTTTCTAATAAGTTGATGGGCGTACCTACCCCCATTAAATAACGTGGTTTTTCTTCTGGAAGTATATTACATACCACCTCTGTCATGGCGTACATCTCTTCAGCAGGCTCCCCAACAGAAAGACCACCTATGGCATTTCCTTCGCGTCCAAAAGAAGCAATTACTTCCGCAGACTTCTCGCGTAAGTCTTTGTAAACAGAACCTTGAACAATGGGGAAAAGTGTCTGATCATAACCATATAATGGATCTGTGCTATCAAAACGATCACAACAGCGCTTTAACCAACGGTGTGTCATATCTAAGGAACGACGGGCGTATTTATAATCGCATGGATAAGGTGTACACTCATCGAAAGCCATAATGATATCAGCGCCAATAACGCGTTGCGTATCCATCACATTCTCCGGTGTAAATAGATGTTTTGAGCCATCAATATGCGAGCGGAATGTTACCCCCTCTTCTCTAATCTTGCGTACTTCGGAAAGGGAATAAACTTGAAAACCTCCGGAATCTGTTAAGATAGGGCCATCCCAATTCATAAATTTATGTAGACCTCCTGCTTTATTTAGCACCTCTAATCCGGGTCTTAAATATAAATGGTAGGTATTTCCCAAAATAATCTGGGCGTGAATATCATTCTTTAGTTCATGCTGATGTATCCCTTTTACTGTCGCGGCAGTACCTACGGGCATAAATATGGGCGTTTGAATCTTGCCGTGTGCAGTCTCAACAACTCCAGCACGCGCTTTAGACATTTTATCTTTTACTTGTAGGGTAAATTTCATGGAAAAAACTAATTTTGAGTGCGATCTGCTCAGACCGCATAACCGTTGCAAAAATACATTAAAATCCCGTATACAGTCGAGGGTTTACGAATAAATTTTAAATCCAAGAATTAGACCTTATCTTTGGAGCAAATTATGCTTGACTTTACCGCTATCATCCCATACCTCAGTTATATTTCCTTAGGTATTCTGGGACTTCTTTTTCTTATTCAGCTCTATTACATTTTATTTGTATATGGTAAACTTTCCGCTTACAAAGTTACAGAGCACAGCTCTGTCACCGATTACCCACCAATTTCCGTAATTATATGCGGAAAAAATGAACAAGATAATATCACGCAATTTCTACCTAAGATCCTGAATCAGGAATACCCCAACTACGAGGTTATCTTCGTCAACGACTTCTCTGAAGATGATACGGAATGGGAGTTAAAGAGGCTTTCAGAAATTTATTCACACCTGAAAGTGGTGGAAATAAAGGAGCATATCCGCTTGAAACATGGCAAGAAATTTGCCGTGACACTTGGCATTAAAGCTTCAAAAAATGAGCTTTTAGTTTTCACAGATGCCGACTGCCAGCCGCAGTCGGAACTATGGCTGCAGGAGATGGCACTTTCATTCACCGACAAGAAAGATATTGTATTGGGCTACTCCCCTTATATCAAGCTTCCAGGCTTGTTAAATGCCCTCATTAGGTTTGAAACATCGCATACCGCCATGAGCTATCTATCCTATGCCTTAAAAGGAGATGCTTATATGGGTGTTGGCAGAAATATGGCCTATCGTAAGTCTTTATTCTTTCAAGCGAAGGGTTTTGCAAAACATATGCATATTAAATCTGGGGATGATGACCTCTTTGTAAACCAGAATGCGACCCCGACCAATGTGGTGATAAATATCCATCCCAATGCACAGTTACTATCCTTACCTAAGATTACGTGGAAATCTTATTACACACAAAAAGCACGTCATTCTGGAGCTTCGGTAATTTATAAAAAAAGACATCAACGGATGCTTGCAACACAGCTAATCTCCGCTTTTTTATTTTATTGCGCATTAGTAGCTGTAAGCATTGCCTACCCGAGCTACTGGTATATCCCACTGTCGGCTTACTTGCTGCGATTAATCGCTCAGGTGATTATCTTTAAGCCTATTTACAAAAAATTACAGGTTCCTGATTTAATTTGGTGGTTACCCTTACTAGACCTGCTTTACTATTTTTATATTTGCATCAATGGTGCCTTCAATCGGAAGCGGAAGTCGGTACGTTGGAAATAAGTTTTTTTATTTTAAGTTATATATTTTGAATCCTACAGTAGACATTATATTTAAGTATTTTCCGAAGATTACGGAAACGCAAAAGCAGCAATTTGCAGAGTTGGCGACACTTTATCCACATTGGAATTCACAGATTAATGTGATTTCACGAAAAGATATTGAGTCTCTCTACTTGCATCATGTCCTACATTCCTTAGGAATTGCCAAGTTTGTTGGAGAGTTTACAGCAGGCACCCGCATTTTAGATGTTGGCACAGGAGGCGGATTTCCAGGCATTCCCTTGGCGATAATGTTTCCAGAAGTACAATTTCACTTGGTAGATTCCATTGGCAAAAAGATTAAAGTCGTTCGTGAAGTAGCCGCAGCCTTAGGGTTAAAAAATGTGGAAGCCGATCATATCCGTGCTGAACAGATTGAAGATAAATACGATTTCGTCGTTTCTCGCGCTGTGACAAGACTCGCTGACTTCACACCGTGGATACGCAACAAATTTGAACGCAAAGATAAAAATGCCATCCCTAATGGCATCTTATACTTAAAAGGTGGTGACCTTTCCGAAGAGATAAAAGATGCTAAATTAAGGGCAGAATTGCACTCCTTGACTGACTTTTTTGAAGAAGATTTCTTTGAGACAAAATATGTTGTTTATGTCCCTATGTAAGGGAAATATAATGCGCTAAAAAAGGTAAACTTCGGTTTACCTTTTTTTGTTTAAAAACTTCTGTACACAGCGAAAAACATTTTCCCCAAAAAGCTGTTTTTGACTAAAGAATCTAAGTTTATGATTGAAGAAAATCTATTTTTAATACTTGTTTTATTTTTCTGTATTATCCCCTTGTATATCCTATCGATGCGCATCCGTGTATCTTTTTCAATTGTACTCGTCTTGGGAGGACTCCTAATTTCATTTATCCCTGGAGTGCCGGCTATCAAAATTGACCCTAATTTAGTTTTTTTAATTTTCCTTCCCCCCTTATTATTTGAGGCTGCTTGGTATACTTCGCTTATAGATTTCTATAAATGGCGATCGGAGATTGTGCTTATGGGCTTTGGACTGGTGCTTTTCACCTCCATATCGGTTGCTTACTTTGCCGTCTGGCTGATACCTGGATTTACACTTGCTTTGGGCTTTCTGCTGGGGGGCATTATCTCTCCACCAGATGCCGTGGCTACGACCTCTATCCTAAAAGGCTTAAGTATGCCTAAAAAAGGGATTGCTATCTTAGAAGGGGAAAGTTTAATCAATGATGCAGCCTCCCTGACAATTTTCAGATTTGCACTTGTTTCCGTGATATCGGGTCAGTTTGCAGCAGTAGATGTGAGCTTAAGTTTTCTAAAATTATCGTTAGGAGGGGTCTTTATTGGTCTACTTATCGCTGTGATAATCTATGGTCTTCTACGATTTATAGCGCAGAAAAAAGCTCCTAAGATTATCTCCCCTGTCACCTTGGTAGCGCCCTATCTCATGTATTTATCGGCAGAACATTATCATTGCTCCGGGGTGCTCTCGGTCGTTAGTGGGGGGTTATTTCTATCCTTCTATTCACGAGATTTCATGACCTATGGCTCACGGATACAGACCAAGGAGGTATTAGCTACCGTAAGTTTCCTCTTAAATGGTTTTGTATTTATTCTAATAGGTTTAGAGCTTCCAGTTATTATGCAGGATATAAAATCCTTTTCCACAGCGCAGGCTATCAGCTATGGATTGGCTATTACGGCTCTTGTCATTGTCATTCGACTCCTCTGGGTTGGCATTATTCAATTTTTCAATCAGGACAATAATTCAGAAAAAAGGAATTGGAAGCTTGCATTTGTTATGGGATGGGCGGGCTTACGCGGTGTGGTATCCCTAGCTTCCGCGCTTGCGATTCCACTATACTTAGAAGGAAAGGAATTTCCTTTTAGGAATTTAATCCTAATTATCACCTTTACGGTGATTCTGATAACCTTAGTCTTTCAAGGATTAACCTTACCGCTTATCATGCGTAAATTAGATTTACGAGAAGAAGATGATCATATCCCTCATGAGCAGCAGATTAAAGATTTACAGTTGAGCTTAGCTAAGCATGCCTTACATCATTTAGAAGATAGCTACGAACAATTGGTGGACGCTGACGGTATCCTTAACAGAGTTAAGCACAGTACGATCCGAAATATTGCTATTTTAGAAAAAGAGAAAGAAGACGAGAATAAAGAACGTTATACCCTAAACTATAAGCTTTACTATGCGATACGTATGGATATCATCGCTAAGAAAAGATCACAGCTCTATCAACTATGTCATCATGTAATCTATGATGATGAAGTCGTACGATCGGTGGAACATAGCTTGGATCTAGAAGAGGCAAGGCTTAAGAATTCCGCTCTTTTAGGATAGGGAGCTATTAAATAGCCACTTATTTAAAAAAGAGCGATGGATTTAATTTGTATGTTTGCACATTAAAATATTCTGACGTTACTTTTTTATTATTACGATGCATACAGATGACAAAGCTATTATTACGTATAATTATACTTCTCCAGCCCAGAATGAGCAACAACTTACGATTCGATCTATTGAAGATTTTATAGCGAATAGTTCGCCTTTAATAGGTCAGCCCCATTGTATTAAATTTTTTCTTTTTATAGTTATTTTCGATGGGCATGCAGAACATGAATTTGACCAGCATATACTGCACTTAGATGCTCGGGATGTAACGATCTTAATTCCTGGACAAATTCATTGTTTCAAGAAATATACGGGCGTGAAGGGGTATGTAA
Source organism: Rhinopithecimicrobium faecis (assembly GCA_017942165.1). Lineage (GTDB taxonomy): Bacteria > Bacteroidota > Bacteroidia > Sphingobacteriales > Sphingobacteriaceae > Sphingobacterium > Sphingobacterium faecis. Next base: position 135,515 of record JAGKSB010000005.1, read on the forward strand.
TCAGTTTTAAAGACACTTTTTTATTTGAAGTAGAAAATACAGTTAATTTTCAGCGAAACTTAGCAATTATTTTCAATTTTCAAGCGTTTGAAAAAGTTTCCCTAGGGAATGCTAATTTCGCCACGATATGTCATCTATGCATGTTATTTTGGGCGGAGGTATACCGCGATTACCATAAAAATAATGCCTTAATATTACAGCATCTCTTTACGGCATTTCTACTCGTTATCGACCGAGAAATGCACAGCGGTGGGGTCGCTCCCTATATGGATAAACATCGAAAACTTTCTATTGAATTTAAGATTCTTGTATTTAATAATATCCATGCAAAAAACAATGTGCAATACTACGCTGATCAATTAAATGTGGCTGTAAAGACATTGCAAGATTCCATGAAAATTAGCTTTAAAGAATCCCCTAAAAAGTTTTTAAAAAAAGCGTTGATTTTAAAGGCTAAGCAACTTTTACAAAATCAGACCTTACAAATTCAGGAGGTGGCCTATTTTTTAGGATACAATGAACCCACGAATTTCACGAAATTCTTTAAGAAGGAAACGGATTTTACGGCAGAGGATTACCGTAAAAATTATATCCGTTAATTGCTTGCAAAGGGTTTCTTTAACCCTGAACTTTTACTATTTCAGCCCCCAATAAAGCGACTTCCTCATCCATACCAAAAAGAGGTAGGCCTGATTCAGGGCTTAATTTTAACCACTGTGTATCCGTATCTTTTATAATTTGCACATACTCCTTACCGTCCTTAAAGATGGTATATGTATCTTCTTCTTCTGGGAATACAGCATATTCAACACCCGCAATTTCGATATCGAAAGGTTCTTTCATTTCCATAGTCTTATTTTTTAAAGCTGTAAAGTTACATATTTCTGAGAGATTACGTATCTTTAGGTATGCAGCGAATCTATCAAATTGCGCTGAGTAAGATGAAGGGCATTGGCCCTACCCTTACGCGCCAATTAATGCAACATTGCGGAACCTTAGAAGGTGTATTTAAAGCTTCCAAGCAGCAATTGTTACAGATTCCTCAAATAGGACCCTCTACAATACAAACACTGCAAGAAGGGAACTACCTGAAGCTCGCAGAGCGCGAGCTTCAACAAATCGAAAAAATGGCTATCCAATGTCATTGGTACACGGAAGCTACCTATCCACATCGTTTGGCAGCATGCAGCGATGCTCCCCTATTATTATATACCAAAGGGAATACGGACTTAAACCCGACGTATACAGTAGCTATCGTCGGCACGCGCCGCGCTACGGCTTATGGGGCACGCATCTGTGAGGAGCTGCTGGCAGCATTTAAAGCATTAAACATTCAAATAGTCTCAGGTCTTGCATTTGGCATTGACAGCATCGCCCATCGTCAAGCTTTAAAGCATCAGCTTCCCACCATTGCCGTCTTAGCACATGGCTTAGACCGTATTTATCCTTACGCCCACCATCAACTAGCGAAAGACATGCTTTCACAAGGAGGTTTAGTCACAGAGTTCCCTCTAGGGACGCCTCCAGAACGTGTACATTTCCCGATGCGCAACCGGATCATTGCAGGCATGGTAGACCTACTTATTGTGGTGGAGGCCGCTGAAAATGGTGGAGCCTTAATAACGGCGGAGTTGGCCAATGGCTATGGCAGGGAGGTATGTGCCTTCCCTGGCGCTGTGGATCAGCATTATTCTGCAGGCTGCAACTACCTAATTAAATCGCATCGTGCACAGCTCGTACGAGATGCTGCAGATATCCTGTATTTAATGAATTGGGGTTCGGTTAGTCAACAAGGAAGCAAGCAATTAAATCTTATGCCTCCAAACTTAGACCCTCAGGCGGAGCTAGTATATAGTTTTATTCCGAAAGATAAGGTTATTGGAATTCAGCAATTGGCGCAATTGACGGGCCTTACGGCGCATCAATTAGCTGTAAATTTAATTAATTTGGAGATGTTAAGCCTTATTTTGACATTTCCGGGGAAGAATTACCGTGCCCTTTAGGAGTTCAACACATAAAAAACAGCTAAAAAAGCTTTGTTTTTAAGCCTTGAAAAAACTATTCTCACTGAGAATCAGTAGGCTAAGGGGAAAATGCATATTTTCTTTTATAAACTAGTTATTTTTTCTACTTTTGTGACGGGTAAGTCTTTTACGACCAGCTCCCATTGACTCCCCCAGGTTGGGAACAAAGCAAGGGTATTTGGTTGAGCGGTGCGATAAAAGGAGCTTACCCATTTTTTGTGCTCTAATTTTCGCAAACCGCCTAAAATCTCCCCCTTATATTTTGTAAAAACTTTGGTCGTTGAACGCTATTTATTAGAATTCTGCAACTATAAAAATATTTTTTTGTTTATTTGTAATCGAATTAGTACTATCGTATGAGTTGGTTTAAAAGAGAAAAGGTCGGAATTAGTACGGCCACAGCGAATAAGAAAGAAGCACCAGATGGCATGTGGAATAAATGTCCATCTTGTAAAAAGCCATTATTAAATCTTGAGCAAGTTGAGAACAACTACGTTTGTCAATACTGCTCACATCATTTAAGAATCGGTTCTGTAGCTTATTATTCTATTCTATTTGATAATAATGAATTTACGGAGTTGTTTCCAAACTTAACTTCTGGAAACCCCTTAAATTTTACAGATACAAAACCTTATGTAGACCGTCTGAAAGATAGTCAAGCAAAGACAGGTTTGAAAGATGCTATCCGCAGTGCACACGGAAAGATAGAAGGTCAAGAATTAGTAATTGCTTGTATGGACTTTGCCTTTATTGGGGGTTCTATGGGTTCTGTAGTAGGGGAAAAAATCTCCCGCTCTATTGATTACTGTATCGAGCATAAATTACCTTTTATGTTGATCTCTAAATCAGGTGGTGCCCGTATGATGGAAGCAGCATTCTCCTTAATGCAAATGGCTAAGACTTCAGCAAAATTAGCGCTATTAGCGAAAGCAGGCCTACCGTATGTCTGTTTATTAACAGATCCTACGACAGGTGGCGTTACAGCTTCTTATGCTATGTTAGGGGATATTAATATTGCTGAGCCTGGCGCTTTAATCGGCTTCGCAGGTCCACGTGTTATTAAAGAAACTATCAAAAAAGACTTACCTAAAGGATTTCAAACTTCAGAGTTCGTCTTAGAACACGGTTTCTTAGATTTTATTGTTGACCGTCGTCAGCTAAAACAAAAAGTTGCTACCTATTTAAAATTAGTCGGTTAACACTTTTAACAGTCTACTTTTATAGCTATAAAATACCAAAAGCTTGATTGGCAACAATCAAGCTTTTTTTATAATTGAAGCTAATAAGCTTTTTTCACCAAGTACCTGCGAAAATTCCAGCGTTTACGCCGCCCCAAATAGCTGAGATCATGCTCCCAGAAAAAGGCCTCCCGCTCGAAAGAAATATTCCTATAAGCACGCTGGAAATCCCTGTACTGTAACAAGCGAACGCCAAATTCGAGTAGATAAAAAAGATAGAAGGGCACTATCAAAAGCTCCAAAGCTTGTGCTAAATGTATGCGTTCATGATTAATCAGTACCCGATCATGCCTCAACTTTTCACTCCGTAGCAATATAAATGGGAAAATAGTAATTGCATTAGCACGCCCCAAGGAAAATAAGGAAGTCCATATCTTACTGACGATTATAGGCATGATCTTATGAATTTATAGAGTTAACAACAGTATCTTTCAAGTCCTGAGGCAGTCATATCTTTTTCAGGTTTTAGATTATCAAACTTACATTGTATATTTGTTAGTAAGAACTAGTAATATAGGAAATATGCCTTACAAAGATCGTGAAATAAATAAATTATACTTTACCATGGGCGAAGTGACGGAAATGTTTGATGTCAACGCTTCCCAAATTCGTTTTTATGAGCGTGAATTTGAAGTTCTACAACCCAAGAAAAACAAAAAAGGAAACCGCCTCTTTACGCAAGAAGATATCGCCAACCTAAGGATTATCTTTAACCTCGTAAAGGACAAGGGCTATACCCTACAAGGAGCCCGCGATTATCTGAAAGCTAATAAAAACGAAGCTAGAGAGAATCAACGTGTCGTAGACTCTCTTGAAAAGCTGAAATCTTTCCTGATGGAAGTGCGCGACAGCTTATAGTAAACTATTTTCCAACAACTATTTTCCAACAACTATTCGCCGTCCTCCAGCTGCTGAGCAATCTTTTCAAACTGCGCTACCATATCTTTGGAACCTAGGAAAATAGGTGTTCGCGCATGCAATGAGGAAGGCTTTAAGGATAGTATTCGTTGCTTTCCATCCGTAGCCCGCCCCCCAGCTTGCTCCATAATCCACGCTAAGGGATTGCACTCATAAAGCAAGCGTAGCTTCCCCTGCGGATAGCTTAACGTTGAAGGGTATAAAAAGATTCCCCCTTGAATTAAATTACGATGAACATCTGCTACCATAGAACCGATATAGCGTGCAGCATACGGCCTATTTGTAGCCTCATCTACTTCTTGACAATATTTTATATACTTCTTTACGGCTTCCGGAAATTTACTGTAGTTACCCTCATTAATAGAATAGATCGTGCCTGTTGTGGGAATCTGCATCTTAGGGTGCGAGAGGCAGAACTCGCCAATGGAAGGATCTAAGGTAAAGCCATTAACACCATTTCCTGTCGTATATACTAACATGGTGGAGGACCCATAAATAATATAGCCTGCGGCAACTTGCTGATCCCCCGTTTGAAGAATATCCGCTAGCCGAGCGACACCTTCCTGAACCTGTCTTCTGTAGATGGAGAATATAGTACCTACAGAAACATTAACATCTATATTTGAGGAGCCATCAAGGGGGTCTATACACACGATATACTTAGCTTGAGATGCATTCTTAGCGGGAATATAAATCGCTTCTTCATGTTCTTCAGAAGCGACGACGCAACACTCACCTCCGGAGGTCAATGCCTGAATAAACTGCTCATCAGCGAAGACATCCAACTTCTTTTGGCCCTCTCCTTGAATATTAATTGAACCAGCGTCACCAAAAATGGCTACTAATCCTGCTTTATTAACTTTTTTATGAACTATTTTGGCGGCGATACCGATATCAGCAAGAAGGCGAGAAAGCTCTCCCTTAGCATAAGGGAAGTCTTTTTGATTTTCAACAATAAATTGACCTAAGGTTAAGAATGTATTCATGCGAGTTTATATTTGCGATGAATATAAACATTTATTATCGTATCGCTAACTCAATTACTTCTAAATTCTCAATTTTATCCTTATTTATTTCAAACCTCATGAGGGTGCGTACTTTATGCCATCCTTGTTTTCCTGCAGCTCCAGGGTTCAGATGTAGGCATTTCAATTTTCCATCATACTGCACCTTGAGGATATGCGAGTGACCACAAATAAAAAGTTGGGGTGGGTTTCGTGTAATCTCCTCTTTAATAAGCGTAGAATAGCGTCCGGGGTATCCGCCAATATGGGTGATCCACACGTCCACATCTTCACAGAAAAAACGTAAATTTTCAGGGTATAGCATACGTATATCCTTACCGTCGATATTTCCGTAAACCGCTTTAAAGGGTTTGAATGCCGCTAAGCGAGCAGCTACCGCGGGATCCCCAATATCTCCAGCATGCCAGATCTCATCGCATACTGCGAAATGTGTAAATACCGCTTCATCTAGATGAGAGTGTGTATCAGAAATTAAACCAATCTTCTTCATAGTTCCTAAATTTAAGAAATATTAATCTGTCATCAAGCGCTTTTAATAGGCCAAGAAGTAAGGCTTCAATAAACGCTTATAGGCTTCGGTATAGCAATTTCTTTCTTGATAAATAACGAGGTTTTCATCTTTTGCTGCGCTGGGCGCATAGGGACGTAGATCAATAATCTTACGAAAGACTTCCTGCCCCTCAAAGGACGATATATGCCGCGTGGCATGTAGGAAAAACCGCCCTTCACCTAATTTAACAACCTGATCAGCGAGGGCTCCAGGAAGTATTAACTGTAGAGAACAGTCTTTGGTACCATAGCGGGCAACAAAGGCTAGCAGCTCTTCAAAAAACTGCAGGTCTGTATGGCGTGCTAGGGTCTTTCGAAGGTCTGGATTTTTTAGCGAATCGGTATAGAAAGGAGGATTAGCAATAATTAAATCGTATTTCAACGAAGGCTTAAATTCCTGAAAACATTGAGCTATCAGCTTTAAGCGCTCCTTAAAGGGGGAGTTTTTGAAATTTTCCGCTGCACGGTATGCTGCCGCAGGATCGATTTCTACAGCGTCCACATAGGCTTTTTCAAAGCGCTGTGCCAGCATTAAGGCTATCACTCCAGTACCCGTACCGACGTCCAATATCCGTGTATACGAAGCTGGCGCCACCTGCGCTGCTAGCAGCACCCCATCGGTATTAATCTTCATGGCACAGTCGGCCTGATCGACTGCAAATTGCTTGAACTGAAAAATGGTGCCCATCTTAATTTTTTAAGACCCGTTGAATCTCATCTAATTTCATTAGCGCTTCAACCGGTGTGAGGGTGTTAACGTCTAAATTGTTAAGCATATCGCGAATCTTTTCTAAAACAGGGTCATCGATCGCAAACATCTGCAATTGATAAGCTTGCTTTTGCATTTTACGCATAGAATCTTTAATCTGCTCACCCCCAGTACGCTCTTGCTCCAAGCGCTTTAGTATTTCATTGGCACGGTTCAAGAGCTTGTTTGGCATGCCTGCTAATTTAGCTACATGAATACCGAAGCTATGCTCTGAGCCTCCAGGAACAAGCTTACGTAAGAAAATAATTTTATTATTCATTTCCTTAACAGTAACATTATAGTTCTTAATTCGGGGCATAGAGCTCGTCAGCTCATTGAGCTCGTGGTAGTGCGTAGCAAATAGGGTCTTTGCTTTGGCTGCAGGGTGATTGTGTAAGTACTCTGCAATAGCCCAAGCGATGGAAATCCCATCATAAGTACTCGTCCCCCGACCAATCTCATCTAATAATATTAAAGAACGGTCAGAGAGATTATTCATAATACTCGCCGTCTCATTCATCTCCACCATAAACGTTGATTCCCCAGTTGTGAGGTTGTCCGATGCACCGACGCGGGTAAATATTTTATCGACAAGACCTATATGTGCACTCTTTGCAGGAACAAAACAACCTATCTGTGCCATTAATACGATTAATCCCGTCTGACGTAAGAGCGCAGACTTACCCGCCATATTGGGTCCTGTAATAATAATTATTTGCTGCGTCTTATTATCTAAGAATACGTCATTGGTGATATAATCTTCACCTATGGGTAGATTTTGTTCTATTACAGGGTGTCTCCCGCCCTTGATATCTAGCACATGAGTACTTGATATCTCAGGTTTTACATAGAAATTCTTCTCCGCTACGACAGCAAAGTTAAGAAGGACATCCAATGTTGCTATTTGCTGCGCATTTAATTGGATAGGCTTTATATACTGAGCAATACGTTGTAGCAAATCAGCATATAATCTATTTTCAATAACTTGAATCTTCTCTTCAGCACCTAGAATTTGATCTTCATAGACCTTGAGCTCCTCCGTAATATAGCGTTCAGCATTGACGAGTGTTTGCTTACGCTGCCAAGTAGCAGGAACTTTATCTTTATGTGTATTTGTAACCTCTAGGTAGTAGCCAAATACATTATTGAAAGCAATCTTTAAGGACGGTATCCCCGTCGCCTCAGCTTCGCGACGTTGAATTTCTAAGAGGTAATCTTTTCCACCGAAAGCAATCTTGCGCAACCTGTCTAAGTCCTCATCTACACCTTCGGCAATAACATTGCCCTTAGCTAGGGCTACAGGTGGCTCAGCCACTACCTCTTGGGCTATTTGTGTTCTTATTGTTTCACAGCAATCTAATTTTAAAGAAATATCCGTTAAAGCGGTAGATTCCGTCGCTGTGGTGAGCGCTTTAATTTTTTCGATGGCATATAAAGAACGTTTCAGCTGTACGATTTCACGGGGACTAGCCTTTAGAAGGCCTATTTTTGAAATTAATCGTTCTAAATCCCCTACGAGCTTAATTTCTTCAATTAAGGACGCACGCAACTCCTGCTGTTTATAAAGAAATTCTACGATATTAAGACGATCTTGAATGGCTTTCTTTTCTTTTAAAGGCATCACAATCCAACGCTTCAACAAGCGCGCTCCCATTGCTGAGGCTGTATGATCTAGGACATCGGAAAGGGTAATGGCATTTTCATTGGGTGAGCTCACAAGTTCGAGGTTACGAATCGTGAAGCGGTCCAACCACATAAAGCGGTCTTCTTCTATACGTGCTATCGCAGAAATATGCTTTAAATTACGGTGCTCCGTTTCATTCAGATAATGTAACGCCACCCCTGCGGCCACTAAACCTACAGGTAGACGGTCTACACCAAATCCTTTCATAGAAGCTACCTCGAAGTGCTTTAGCAGCATTTCCCCAGCATAGTCGCCCGTATAAGGCCATTCATCCAGGTGATAAGTATAGTATTGTGTTCCAAAGTGTGTGGTAAACTCGGCAGCAAACTTACGAGGCATAATAACTTCTGTAGGTTTAAAGCCCTGCAGCAGTTTATCAATATAGGTGATAGGTCCCTGTGCTACTAGAAATTCACCGGTGGAGATATCTAAAAAGGAAATCCCTACGGTACCTTTTTCAACGTACAGCGATGCCAAGTAATTATTAGACTTCTGCTGTATCATCGTATCGGAATAAGAAACTCCCGGAGTTATTAATTCCGTAACGCCTCTTTTCACAATCGTCTTCGTCATTTTAGGATCTTCCAGTTGATCACAGATGGCTACACGCTCTCCTGCACGCACAAGCTTTGGAAGATAGGTATCTAAGGAGTGATGAGGGAAGCCTGCTAGCGCTGTTTCGGATTCCGTACCATTACCACGCTTTGTCAACACAATTCCTAATATGCCTGCTGCCTTAACGGCATCTTCTCCGAATGTCTCATAGAAATCTCCTACACGAAACAATAATAATGCGCCAGGGTACTTGACCTTGATGCTATTATATTGCTGCATTAATGGGGTTTCCTTTTTCACTGCCTTTGCCAATGTCTAATTTTTTAGTGGATTGTAAAAATAGAACAATATATGCGATTTGACAAGCCGAACACTCGGAAAGTAAAATTTAATGCAGTAAGTTTGTAGCGAAATCTAACATTAGAAATGGCTATTAAGAGAACACACACAAAAACAGGTTCACAAAATATCAAACACCTATTTTTAAGATGGGCATTGCGCATCGTAGGTGGTTTTTTTGCAGTGACAATCTGCTGGGTTCTGCTCCTTAAAATTATCAACCCTCCGGTAACATGGCTTATGCTTCAGAGAGCATACGAGCGTAAGGCTGAAGGAAAGGAATGGAAAATAGAAAAAGATTGGTTAGCCTACGATGCTATTTCTACGAATTTAAAGAAAGCAGCTATTGCTGGTGAAGATGCACACTTCCTGACCCACTGGGGGTTCGATACCGAAGCAATCCAAATAGCCTTAGAAAAAAATGAGGCAGGGAAAAATTTACGCGGCGGGTCAACAATTTCACAGCAGGTAGCGAAAAATGTATTTCTATGGCCTGGAAGATCATGGATACGTAAAGGATTTGAGACCTATTTCACCGTATTAATAGAATTATGCTGGTCGAAAAAAAGAATCCTAGAGGTATACCTCAATGTGATAGAGATGGGACTTGGCGTATATGGTGCCGAAGCAGCTTCCCAATACTATTTTTATAAGTCTGGCTCTTCATTATCTAAAAAGCAGGCTGCATTAATAATCTCCATCTTGCCAAACCCTAGAAAATGGGATGCCCGCAATCCCTCAGCTTATGTTAACCGACGAGCAAATAATATCGTACGCTATTTAGATCATTATAAGGTACCCGAATAAAAAAAGCCCAAACGAATTCGTTTGGGCTTTTCTATAAAAGCGTAGCATAACCTTGCTCTATCCGAACACTTGCTGATGCCAACTCCTATTAAAAGGAACCTCCCATTGGGTCGCTAATGCCGCTGTATCGGCCACTAAATTATTGAACACAATGGTATCCGCTGAAATAAGACCTTGTTTAATTAAAGCTTCAAAGGATGCTCTATCAGCGACACGGAGATCGCCTTCAACGGTGCGGTAAGCAAGTTGGAAACGATCAAACAGCTGAATGTTTAAAGCCTCTTCAATGGCCTTCATGATATAGACCGATTTATCAATGGAACATCCTGAAGGAGGAGTTTTTGATTCATCGACTGTAAGGATGACGAATAGTTGATAGCGCACTTCTGCCGTAGCTGTCAATGCTGCACCGTGCGCATTCCAATCAGCAAGAAAGTCAACCAACTTCGTGTTGATGTAATTCACTTCCCCTTCCGATAAGATTCTATTTGCTTGGTAAATCCAGACTCTAGCCATACTGATAAAATTAATGTACGTAATACGGTGAAATCATTAAGTAAACAATAACTCCTGTCACAGCCACGTACAACCATAAAGGGTATGTAATACGGGCAATTTTTTTATGTCGTTCATAGGATGCTGTGATACCACGAACATAGGTTATTAACACAAAAGGGATAATAATAATGGAAAGGATGATATGTGTTATTAAGATAAAGAAGTATACATATCTAATAAACCCTTCCCCACCATATGGGGTGCTATCCGAAGTCATATGGTAAGCGACATACATCCCTAAAAAAGCTACAGAACAGGCTACAGCGATTTTTATAAGATTCTCATGCAGTTTACGATTACCTTTTTTTATCGCAATAACAGCGGCGAATAATAAGATTGCAGTAAATCCATTGACCGTCGCATAGATAGGCGGTAGAAAGGATAATGGCTGAACGTCAAATCCTAAACGACGTAAATTAACACCAAATAAGATAGCTACAACCACAGGAATAGTGATTGAAAGAAGGATGATCCACTTATTATATTTTTTTTCTGCTGCAGAAGCTTCCATATTATTTTTGTTGAATTTTTAAGGGTTTATTCCGAATTTCCTCGACCAATAGGAGTTTTATTTCATCTTCCAATCTATCTACTTCAGGTTTCATATTGATATCATAATAGCCACGAATACGTCCCTGAGAATCGAGTAATATAAAACTAGCGCTTGTAATAAACTTCGCATCATTTTCAGGCATAGGCATCGCATCTACCAATAACGATTCCTTGGCAAACTTAAAAATATCCGTTTGTGGTGCCGTCACAAAATGCCACTTTCTATTCAGTGGGCGGAAACGCTTTGCATAAGTTGCCAATCGCTCCGGCGTGTCATGCTTCGGATCTACGGAAATAGAGTAGAAATGAACTTTCTTATTATTTACGAAACGCTCCACGACCTTATCTAAAGAAACGACCATGTTTCTAGAAAATGAAGAGTCATTACTATACATTAAGTGAGCGACAGAAATAATGCTGTCGTTTGCTAAGAAAGCTACTTCCTTACCATCAACATCTAAAAATTTAATCGATGGTACCTGATGATAAATCGTATCTAGAATGTCTCGCCCCCATTTACGATGCGTGGTGCCAGGCACTTCCTTCTCCCCAAATATGGGTAGAGTAACATAGGTATTAGAGCCATTTTTATTTAATAAAAAATACAAAAATCCTGGTACCAATAAAATGATAACCAGGATTAAAAATGTGCTAATACCTTTATTTCTTCCAGTATTATTATTCATTGAATGAGATTAGTTATTTGGAAATATCTCGTGCGTTTGGAAAGCAGATAATAAAAAGTGTCCTTCCGTTAACATCAGGATAATGAAATATATAATAAATATAAATACTATACCACAGGTGATAATAAATCCAGATTTTTCAAATTTCAAGTGCATAAAATAAGCGACAATATAATAAGCTTTCACTAATGTTAAAACTATATAAATCGTGTTTACTAAAGCACCTTTAGCTAAAATTCCTTTATGTACTAACGCTAAAGCGATAAAAAATTCTAACGCAGTTAAGGCTAATAGAATGAAGAAAATCTTCCAGATACCTTTTTTGTCCATTCCTTCTCCGTGCTCATGGGCATCGTGTCCAGCTGTATGATCGTGATTTGACATATTTTTTAAATATAAAAATAGATTAGAACAATTAGATTAAGTAGAAGAATGTAAATACAAACACCCATACTAAATCCACAAAGTGCCAGTATAAACCAACTTTTTCAATCATTAAGTAAGTTCCGCGTTTCTCAAATGTATTATTCATTGTCATAAACAAGATAATAATATTTAAAACGATACCACAAGTAACGTGGAATCCGTGGAAACCTGTAATGGTGAAGAATAAGTTAGCAAACTGTAAAGCTGATGTTTGAGAAATATCATGCGTAAAGTATGGCTGTAAAGCCTCTTTAATAGCATCACCTTCTAAACCAGTAGCAGGGGTTGTTCCAAACCAGAAACCAGCATGATGTAAGTGAGACCACTCAATCGCTTGACAACCGATGAAACATAGTCCACCTAAAATAGTCCATAACATCCATTTTACGACTTCATTTTTAGAATTACGGTGTCCAGCTTCTACGGCTAATACCATCGTTACCGAAGACATAATTAAAATAAAGGTCATGATACCGACAAAGACTAATGGGTATCCATGCTCAGCAACAAACGGGATTGATTGGAAAATTTTATCCGGATCAGGCCAAGTAATGTGTGAAAAACGTTGCGCTCCATAATAAATTAAGAAGGCTGAAAATGTGAACGCGTCGGAAACCAGGAAGAACCACATCATGATTTTTCCATATTCCATGTTCCAAGGTGACTTACCACCACTCCAAGGACCGGCTTTTACCTTATCCAATTCTGATACAGTTGTACTCATTGTTTACTATTATTGATTCAAAAGTAAGAAAACATAAATATAAATCCATAAGATATCGAGAAAATGCCAAAATATATTGGCAAGTTCTATGCGGAAATAGCTTTTCTCAGCTGGAATGTCCGAAGATACTCCAAAATAAGCACGTGCTAATACGATTAATCCCGCAATTATGTGTGCAAGGTGCATTCCTGTGAAAATATATAAGAACGATTGAGAAGCATTGTTCGATACGAAAAATATCCCTCTCTCGGATAATACATTCCAAGAATGAATCTGCGAGGCAAAAAATACGATTCCTAAAACCATCGTTATTAGTAAAAATAACTTCTGCTTTGGTTTATCCTTCTTTTTTGCTGCATTGAAAGCAAGTTGTATCGTGATACTACTTACTACAATGGCCAAAGTACTTAATATAAAAGTATTTGGAAGCGTTGTTTTTAAGCCTTTGTCAATTCCCGAAGCTGTATATACAATATAGCCTGAAGAAAGTGCCGCAAACATCATAAACATCCCTATAAGACCTAACCACAAATTAAACTTCTGTGCTTTTTTTGCTCTAGTTAAGTCTGTATTTTCTGTGTTACCTACCATTATTTCAAAGGTAAAAAGTCAAACAATAATACCAATTGCGTTACCGGAAGATAGATAAATGAAACGTACATCACTTTCTTCGCTGAAGGGATATCTTGTGTTTGGTAGAATTTATAACCGTACCAAGCAAACATAAGCCCCCCGATAATAGACACAATGGTAAATAGGATACCACCAAATCCAAAGTAATAGGGTATATATCCAGCAGGTATCATAATAATTGCCGAAATTAATACCATAAATGCCGAGATATTATCTCGCTCTTTAGTTGGCAATAATCTGAATCCAGCTTTGCGGTAATCATCATCTGCTACCCAAGCAATCGCCCAAAAATGTGGAAACTGCCATAAAAACTGAATTCCAAATAATACTAATGGAATTATAATAATTGCTGCTTCATTCGTCTGACTATATAAAGCTAAGTCATCTTGTGTGAATGCAGCATAATACCCAATTAGTGGGGGTAATGCCCCTGGAAATGCGCCGACAAATACAGCAATTGGAGACTTCTGTTTTAAAGGTGTATAGATAAAAGCATATAAAATAATCGAGAATACCGAGAGCAATCCTGCTACGAAATTCAATCTTAACAACACCAACGTTCCAGCAATAGCCATAAATACCGAAAGTACTAGCGCTTGCCCCGTCGTCATTCTTCCTGAAGGAAGTGGACGATCTGCAGTCCGTGTCATTAACTTATCTAAATCCTTTTCGATGATCTCATTGAAACCATTCGCTGAACCTGTAATTAAAAATCCGCCTATTGTAAGGATCAACCAGTTAATCCAAATAATCTCTCCTTGCTCCTTCGCTCCTATTAAAAAGGAGATAGAGGCTGAAAATACGACCGTTAAAGTTAATCTTAATTTAACTAATTTGTTAAAATCTGCGATAAATTGCTTCATTATTTCCTAAAGCCCTCCGCACTTACATCATCTTGGAAATGAACTATTCCAACGAATTTATCTATTAACATCATCTTAATTTCTGTAATTAACGCTTAGCTTTCCCAAGTAATAGCATCAGGTAAAATTGAGCGCCAAATAAAAGGCAGCCCACGACAAGATGTGTCGTCTGTGCGAAAGCTGGTACATCAAACCGATAGAGTACAATTCCCGAAAGCATCTGAATCCCTACTAAAATTAGTGAAATTAATGCATACCGTGCTTGTATTGATAAACCGGAGAAACGTGTGCGAATGATAAAGAACAACCCTACATTAAAAATCAAAGAACCATAAGCAAGCCATCTGTGTATATCAAATACCTGACCTGCACGTGCAATATACGTTGAACGAATAGTATCAATGCTTCCTAGATGATCAATCTCCTCTCTAACGCCGGTACCAATAACTACTTGAACTACGAGTAAGGCTATAGATAGAAAAGCTATAAACTGAACGGATTGTGCTGTATGGTTTATTAAGATAGATTTATCACGTAGCGAGGTCGCTATAAAGTAGGTATAAATACTTATACATACAATAACGATGGCTAGCAACATATGTATCGTGATAACCCAAGGTGTTAAGTTAGTCGATACCACGATCGAACCCAACCACGCTTGAAATACAACAACGAACAGGTTTACAACAGACCAAATAAAGATCGTTTTCTTAGATCGGATATACGTAAAGGAAAAGATTGCTGTAAATAATAAACAGAATCCTGCGACCACCCCTACTAAGCGATTAATGTATTCTGTCCAAGTCTTTGCTACATTAAATTCCTCGTGGGAGCGAATACTCTCATCAGTACGAATTTTATAAGCTAAGTCCTTCCAACCTAAAGCATCAATTACTTTTGCAAAGCGCTCATTTTTCTTTACTCTACCTTCAATAAAATGTGTTTCATAATCTGCTGGTAGCTGCGCGATATCTGTTGGCGGTATGATGCGGTTAAAGCATTTAGGCCAATCTGGACATCCCATACCAGATCCTGTACTACGTACTACACCACCTGCTAGGATAACTAAAAATAAAACTAAGATACTTAGTCTATTAATTTTGATAAAACGCTTTTCAGCTGCAGGGAACATAGTTAAATATTACAGTTTAAAGATTATTAAGAGGGTAAGCATTGCGCTTACCCTTCTACAATATTGTTATTATTTATTTTTTGCGTTCCACTCTTCTTGGATACGCTCAGCTTCTTCATTACCTTCGAAATCGTGAGGCATGTTAGAGCTCATTGTTTCTGAGAATGGTACAGTTTGAGGGATGAAATCTTGTTCAGCACCTGGCTTACTGTAATCATATGGCCAACGGTGTACAGCTGGAATCTCTCCTGGCCAGTTACCGTGAATATGTTCAACTGGTGTAGTCCACTCTAATGTATTCGAGTTCCAAGGATTCTGTGTCGCTTTCTTACCAAACCAAATCGACGAGAAGAAGTTGTAAATAAAAGCTAACTGACCTAAACCAGCTACGATTGCTGCCCAAGTAACTAATACGTTAACAGAAACCCATTTTTCCATAAATGGAAACTCAGTGAAAGCATAGTAACGACGAGGAACACCATCAATACCCATAAAGTGCATTGGGAAGAATACCAAGTACGCTCCTAAGAACGTTAACCAGAAGTGTAAGTATCCTAATTTAGCGTTCATCATACGACCGAACATTTTTGGATACCAGTGGTAAACACCACATAACATACCAAAGATCGATGCAGATCCCATTACTAAGTGGAAATGGGCTACGACGAAGTACGTATCGTGTAAGTTAATATCTAATGTTGCGTTACCTAAGAATAAACCGGTTAAACCACCAGAGATAAAGAAGGAAACTAAACCAATCGCGAACATCATCGCTGGAGTGAAACGGATGTTACCTCTCCATAATGTTGCTAAGTAGTTAAAGCCTTTTACTGCTGAAGGAACGGCAATAATTAACGTTGTGATCATAAATACCCCACCTAAGAACGGATTCATACCCGTTACGAACATGTGGTGACCCCAAACGATAAATGATAATACAGTAATACCGATTAAAGAGTAAACCATCGCATGGTAACCGAAGATCGGCTTACGAGAGTTTGTAGAGATTACTTCCGAAGTTAAGCCTAATGCAGGCATTACAACGATATAAACCTCTGGGTGACCTAAGAACCAGAATAAGTGTTGGAACAAAATCGGAGATCCACCTTCATTCGGTAGGATTTGACCTTGCACTACTAAATCTGATAAGTAGAATGATGTACCGAATGAACGGTCAAAGATTAATAATACAACCGCAGAAACTAATACTGGGAAGGATAATAAACCTACGATAGCAGTTAAGAATAACGCCCAAATTGTTAAAGGCATTTTCCATAAATCCATACCTTCAGTACGCATATTTAAGATTGTAGAGATGTAGTTTACACCACCCATAACCTGTGATACGATAAAGAAAGTCATAGACACTAACCATAAAGTTTGACCTAGACCAGAACCGGAGATTGATGTTGGCACAGCAGATAGTGGCGGATATATTGTCCAACCAGCGGATGCAGGACCACTTTCAATAAAGAAAGAAGCGACCATAACAATACAAGCGATTAAGAAAGACCAGTAAGATAACATGTTCATCAAAGGTGAAGCCATATCCCGTGCTCCAATTTGATAAGGAATTAATAAATTACTGAACGTTCCAGAAAGTCCTGCTGTCAATACAAAGAATACCATGATGGTACCATGTATGGTGACTAGGGAAAGGAAGAAATCGGGCTTTATTCGGCCTCCTTCAGCCCATTTTCCTAAAAACACCTCTAATAGAGGGAATTCTTTATCCGGCCAAGCTAATTGGATACGGAAAAGAATCGATAATACCATGGCGAAAACGGCCATAATAATACCAGTGATCAAGAATTGCTTAGCGATCATCTTGTGATCCATACTAAAAATATATTTAGATAGGAACGACTCTTGATGATGCCCGTGCGAATCGTGATGTGCAGCGTCGTGCGATATAACTGTACTTGACATATTCTTTTTTAATATTCTAGTTCAAATTAATTTAAAGAAGCCGATTTATTTACTTCTTCAGTTGCTGGCGTGTTAGCGTACTCTTTTTGTAAATCTTCGCTGAAGTATTTATTTTGAGTTGTTAACCATTCTTTGTATTCCTCTTCAGAAACAACAACCACTTTTTTCTGCATGTTGTAGTGACCTGAACCACAGATTTTCGCACATAACATCACGAAATCATACTTAGGGTCATTCATTTTCTCACGCATCTCTTCCGTAGTAACTGTCGGAGTGAATTGGAAATAATTCGTCATACCTGGTACCGCATTGATCTGAACACGGAAGTCAGGAATATAGAACGAGTGAATAATATCTTTAGAAACGATATGGAAACGGACAGATTTACCTACAGGTAACACGATGTCTGAACCTTGGATATCATCCCAAGAAGTCTTGTCTTTAAAGTCAATACCGTATGGGTTTGTTGGTGTCGTCAACTTATAGTTACGTTTACCAATAACACCATCAGCACCTGCATAACGAACATTCCATTGGAATTGCTCACCTAAAACCTCTACCTGAATAGCGGATTTCTGTAAGTCTTCAGGAACATTTGTAATAGATCTCCAAGTTAAGAAACCGAAGATTACTAAGATTGTTAATACAATAGCAGGAACGATTGTCCAGATTTTCTCAATTGTATTGTTATGTGGGTAGTAGTATGCACGTTTATCTTCACGCATTCTATATTTGAAAGAAAATACAAATAATAAAATATGTGTTAATACTAATACAAGCGTAGTGATTACTGTTGTAATAATAAACATGGTATCAATTTCCGCACCGTGCTCTGTCGCAGCGTCTCTCCATGCCATGGCACCGTGATTCGCGTATGACCAGTATACACCGTATAAGAAAACTACTAAGAAGACAAGTAATAAAGTAGCTTGGAAGTTGTTACCAGCTAATTTATTGTATTTTCCGTTCATTTTTGTCGTTAACTCATAGATAGAGATAACTTTACCAATTACAGCAACTACAGTACAGATGATTAAGAATAATAAGATATAATATATCATATTCTTGTATACCTGAGGATCAACTTCTTTCACCTCTTCAACCGCTGCTTTTGCTGCAGTAACAGTTGGGCTAGATGAAGCTGCTGCTACGGTCGTGTCTGTTACGGCTGCCGTAGTAGCAGAATCTACTACATCAGCTGCCGCTGCAACTGATGTAGTAGTATCTACCGCCACTGTATCTTGACTTGCCATTGTCGGAACTGCAAAGAATAATCCGACTACAAGTACAAAACCCATGATGGATTTGAATCTGTTATTTAATTTAAAGCTCATTTCTTTTATAACGTTATTTACGTAATATCTAGCTATTATGAAACTATATTTGGTGATTTAAACTCTCGTCTAAGAAAGGATGATTCTTAGCAGCCAACGGGTGTTTGCTAATTTTGTTCATCACTAAGAAAACGAATAATCCAACAAAACCAATAGCCGTTCCAATTTCAATGATACCAAAACCACGGTGTGATTCTACAGTACCAGGCATAATCATGATGTAATAATCTAACCAGTGTCCACAAAGTAACACAATAGCTACGAATAACATAGAATTCTGCTTACGTTTCGCATCACGATCTACTAATAATAGTAAAGGCGCTACAAAGTTAATAATAATGCTTAACCAAAACCAAGGTTTATATTCAGGTTCCCAACGTTTATAGAAATAAACTGTTTCCTCAGGAATGTTGGAATACCAGATTAAGATAAACTGTGCAAACCATACATAAGTCCAGAAGATCGAGAAACCGAACATTAATTTACCTAAATCGTGTAAATGATTCTCATTTACCCAATTTAAATAGCCTGCTTTTTTCAACGCGATAACGATGATAGTGATTACAGAGATTCCAGAAACCCACATTGCTGCGAAGTTATACCAACCGAACATGGTCGAGAACCAGTGTGCCTCTAAAGACATAATCGTATCAAATGACCAGATAGGCGTAGTAAATCCGAAGATTACTAAGAAAATAGCTGACAATTTAAAGCTTTTTTTGTACGAAGTCAAGCCGCCTTCTAAATCTTCTTTGTAAGATAATTTAGCGAAAGTAATTGCAAAGATACTGTAAGTACCCATAAAAATTACTTGACGGATTAAGAATCCTGGTACATTTAAGAATGCAGATTTTCCAGCTACTAACGCATCGTAGTTCGGTGAGTTAGGGTCTGTTAAACCATCGGCATTCCAGTGATGGTATAAATTATGTGTTGTTAAACCTAAACCACAGATTACTAATAAAATAACTGAGGCAATAGGTAAGATACTTGCCATTGCTTGGGGCACACGGATTAATCCTGCAGACCAAGCTGATTGCGTAACAAACTGTAAGGCACAGAAGAATGCTCCGGCAGCACAAACACATGTAAAATAATAACCCATCAATAATAAGTTAGCATACGTACGCTCAACGATTACATGTTCACTTGAAAGTAAACCGAAGGCAATAGCAGCTAATCCAACAACGACAGCGATGATGCTAAACATCTTTGCTTTCCCAGCAAATTCAAAACGCTCGTCGAAATTATAACTGTGATGATGACTGTGATTTCCCATTTATAAATTATTCTGATGTTAGATTATTTCTTTTGTAATTCATGAACGTACATAACCACTTTCCAACGCTCCTCAGGAGACATTTGGGAAGCATGAGAACCCATAGAGTTGTGCCCATAATAAATGGTATGATAAATCTTACCAGTTGTTAAGTCAGCCATCAAACCACCACGTGAGGAGTTTGAAGCATCCGATCTAGCATACGATGGAGGAGTTGGGAAATTCTCTAATTTACGCGTTCCTTGTTCTGTTGTAAGCTGGCGATCTTGTGTAATGGGACCATCACCTTTACCTTCCGGACCGTGACATACTGCACAGTAGGTGGTAAACAATGCTTTTCCATGCTCTAGATTCTGTGCATTTACAATTAAAGGATTCTTCACTTCTTTCGAAGCTAATTCATAACCTGCTAGGGAATTTTCATACTCGAAGCGGTCAAAACCTACGGGGTTAGAACCCGTTGGAGGCGTTTGAGCCGTGATCTTATTGTCAAAATTTTCGTTCGGTTGATCCGGATTAAAAGCAATTGGATCATACATATTACGAGAAAATTCTAAACCTGTACTACGAGTAGTTTTATCTCCGCAAGAAGATACGACAGCTGCAAATGCTACAGCCGCACATACAGTTCCTAGAAAATTCTTCTTATTCATAGCTAACATATTTTCTGTCGTTGTATTTAACTTCTACTGCGCCAGCTTCTTTCAATAATCCATCAATTAAAGCGTGGTCTGTATTCTCTTTAGCATCAATGGCGATAACAAAACGATCATCCGTTGCTCTTAAGTCCATCACACGTGGTGTACGTCCTGGAAATAAGTGGTTACGGTAGAAGAATGTTGCTACCATACCTAAGGCACAGATTAAAATAGTTACCTCGAATGTTACTGGAACAAAGTTAGGAATCGCGAACGATGGTTTACCACCAATGTTCATCGGCCAATCGTGTACCATTGTGTAGTACAATAAGCTGAAACCTAAAACGGTACCTAAAGCGCCAAAGCCAAATGCTGCATAGGGAAGTCTAGAAGGTGCAACCCCTAGCTTCGCTTCGATGCCGTGAATGGGCATCGGTGTAAAGCAGTCATAAATGCTGATATTATTTTTCTGCAATTTGTCAATCCCAGCCATCATTTCATCTGGGTCAGCAAAACTACCTAATATATATTTTGTATTGCTCATTGCTATTATTTTAACTCTTTAATATCTTGTTCTGAAACTGAATCGTATTTTTCTAACGAGTCTGCGAAGTGTTGAACTTGCTCAGCAGGGAATGCACCTTCTTTCACTAATTTAGTTTTATGTTGTAAACTTGATGATTTCAATAACAACTTAACCTCAGCAATAGCGATACCTGGTAAGAAACGTAAGAATAATAAGAATAATACGAAGAATAGACCAATGGAACCTACGAAGATACCTACGTCAGTCCATGTTGGATAGAACATAGCCCATGAAGATGGTAAGTAATCGCGGTGTAAGGAAGTCACGATAATTACGAAACGTTCAAACCACATACCAATGTTCACGACAATGGAAAGTACCCATGAGATAGGAATCGATGTACGGATCTTTTTGAACCAGAATAATTGTGGAGAGATAACGTTACATGTCATCATCGACCAGTAAGCCCATGCATATGGACCTGCAATACGGTTTTCAAAAGCATACATCTCATACTCAGAACCTGAGTACCAAGCCATAAATAACTCCGTTAAGTAAGCAACACCTACGATGGAACCCGTAGTCATAATGATCTTGTTCATAGACTCGATGTGGAACATCGTGATATAATCTTCAAAGTTCATTACTTTACGTAAGATCAATAATAAGGTTTGTACCATCGCAAATCCTGAGAAGATCGCTCCAGCCACGAAATATGGAGGGAAGATCGTCGTGTGCCATCCTGGGATAACAGAAGTTGCAAAGTCAAAAGATACAATCGTGTGTACCGAAAGTACTAAAGGTGTAGAGATACCCGCTAAGATTAACGAAACAATCTCAAAACGCTGCCAAGATTTTACAGAACCATTCCATCCGAAAGATAGTACAGAGTAAATCTTTTGACGTAAGCCTGTAGCACGGTCACGTACTGTAGCGATATCAGGTAATAAACCACAGTACCAGAATACTAAGGAAACTGTGAAGTAGGTAGAGATCGCAAAGGCATCCCATACTAAAGGTGAGTTAAAGTTAACCCATAATGAACCGAATTGATTTGGTAATGGGAAGATCCAGTACGCTAACCAAGGACGACCCATGTGAGCTACGACATACGTCGCCGCACAAATTACGGCAAAGATCGTCATCGCTTCCGCGGAACGGTTAATGGAGTTACGCCAGTTTTGGCGGAATAATAATAATACGGCTGAAATCAAGGTTCCGGCGTGACCGATACCTACCCACCATACGAAGTCGGTGATATCCCAAGCCCAACCTACGGTTTTGTTCAGACCCCATGCACCAATACCTGTCCAAAAGGTATAGGATACACTAATTAACCAAATTGAAGCACCACAAAGGGCCATGATGAATCCGATCCACCATGCTTTATTTGGTTTATTTTCAACTGGAAGTAAAATATCATCTGTGATTTTGGCATAGGTGATATTCTTACCAGTCATTAATGGTTCTCTTAATATTGATTCGTTATGAGATGACATAGTTTTTTAATTTCAAATATTCAACAAGATTACGCCTCAAATGTATTTCTAACTCTCGTCATATAACCAATACCTGGTTGTACGTTGATCTCTTCCAGTACATAGTATACACGCTCATTACGTAACGCTTTAGAAACTTCTGATTCTGGATCATTAGCATCTCCAAAGATAATTGCGTTTGCAGAACATGCTTGAGAACAAGCCATTTGGATATCACCGTCTTTTACTTTACGGTTTTCCATTTTCGCTTGTAATTTACCTGACTGAATACGTTGGATACACATCGAACATTTTTCCATCACACCACGAGAACGTGTTACTACATCTGGGTTCAATACTAATTGTGTGAACTCATTGTTTAAGTAGTTATCGAAACGTGAATCATTCCAGTAGTTAAACCAGTTGAAACGACGTACTTTATAAGGACAGTTATTTGCACAGTAACGTGTACCGAAACAACGGTTATACGCCATATGATTTAAGCCTTCCGAAGAGTGAACGGTTGCTAACACAGGACATACAGTCTCACACGGAGCGTGTTCACAGTGCTGACACATCATTGGTTGGTGAACAACAGTTACATTTTCGAAATCATTGATGTTAGCAATTTCTTTCTCTTTTGTATACTCTTTTCCATCCTCTTCAATAGTGTAGTAACGGTCAATACGTAACCAGTGCATTTCACGACGACGGATAACCTCTGCGCGACCTACGACAGGAATATTATTTTCAACGTTACAAGCAACGATACAAGCACCACAACCTGTACAAGCGTTTAAGTCGATTGCCATCACCCATTTGTGACCTGGTTGTTCGAACTTATTCCATAAATCATACGTTTTATGCTTATCTGCAAAACGACCTGACTCCGAGCTTGGGTTCTTTAAATACTTAGCGAAAGAAGTTTCACGAATAATGTTACGACCTTCAATTGTATGGTGTGTTTGTGTTTGTGCTAATTGATAGATACGAGAAGCTTTTGCTACAGTAGCTTTCGCAGCGAATTGAACGGTACCGTTTACGACAGAAGCAAAAGGGTATGCATTTTTACCTACGTTATCACCCGCTTTACCTACTTTCGTACGTCCGTAACCGACAGCTACTGAAACGGTTCCTAGCGCTTGACCTGGTTGTTGAATAACAGGTAATTCAATTGAATAACCATTTGCTTCAACTGTTACAGTTGCATTTTCCCCTAAGCCTAATTTCTCAGCATCTTTCGGGTTTAAGGCAGCGTAATTATCCCAAGTTACTTTAGAAACTGGATCTGGCAACTCTTGTAAATAGGCGTTATTTGCATAACGACCATCGCGCATTGCTGCTGGCTCGTATAATTTCAATTCAAATTCACCTTGAACAGCTTTCGCAGAAACGAGTGCTGCTGCAGCGGCTGCGTTTACATCTCCTGAGAAAGTATATGCTGCTGCTGTCTTAGCGCCTTTGTATTCAAAACCTGTTTGAAGTACCGCATCCCAGTTTTTCGCAGAACCTGCTAAAATCTGTGTATTCCATACATTCTTAACGAATGTGTAGATATCCGTGGTATCTCCAGCCCAGATTAATAGGGATTGTTCCGCTTGACGTGTGTTAAATACAGGGTTAATCGTTGGTTGAACGATTGTGTATAAACCATCTTTTGCGGAAGCATCACCCCAAGATTCTAAGAATGTATTATTCGGAGCAATTGCTTTTAATTCTGAAGCTGTCTCATCAGCACGTTGTGCGAATGATACGGTGAAGTCAACTTTTGCTAAAGCTGCTTTCACATCTTCTGCTTTAAAGTAATCGTAAACAGGGTTGCTGTTTAAGAATAATGCTACACCAACTTGACCTGCCTTCGCATTGTTTAAGAACGTTGCAAAAGAAGCGTCAGAACCTTGGTATTGTTTCGAGTAATTATCTAAATCAATCGTCGTTCCATAAGCGGAGATAGCGACGTTAATCGCATTAGCTAATGTTTGAACGTTTACATCATTTGAACCAGCTACGACAAGGGCATTACCTTTATTAGCAAGCAACTCTTGAGCGGTTAACTTCACTGCTGTTGCTGCTTTTTTCGAAGCCACACCACCAGCTACAGAAGAACCTGTAATTGCGTTGTATAAAGAGATTAATACCGCAGCTTCTTCCGAAGGTTTAATAGCGATACGAACGTCCGCATTAGTACCTGTTAACGAAAGGCCTGATTCAAATTGAATATGACGTGACATTTTACCATTTTTCAATGATTTATGATCACGAGTTTTCATAAACTGTTGTGTATGCTCCTCACCTGCTAACCAAGTTCCTAAGAAATCAGCAGCAACGGAAACTACGACATTTGCTTTTTCAAAGTTGTAAGAAGGAACAACGGCTTTACCAAAGGTATTTTTGTTTGCTTCGATAATACCTGCATAAGAAACAGCATCTACCTGTACGTGATTCGTAGTAGGATATTTCGCTGTTAACTTAGCAATTGCTGCTAACGTTGAAGGGCTGTTTACCGTGTTGGAAACCAATGTTATTTGTTTTCCCGCAGCAGCAGCTTTATTTAACGCAGCAATAACTGTTTCATCTAATTTTGACCACTCCACATCTTTACCTGCGATCTGAGGGTTCTGTAATTTAGACATATCATATAAATCTAAGACCGATGCTACAGTTGTAGCGTCCGTACCTTGATTTAATCCGATACCATTAGGGTTTGCCTCTAGTGAAATAGGACGACCTTCACGTGTTCTAACTAATATACTCTGACCGTTGAAAGACGAAGCATAGAAGTTAGGAATACCTGGAGTAATTTCTTCAGGTTTAATCAAATAAGGGACTGCCTTGTGTACTGGAGTACGTTGACAAGCTGCTAAAGAAACAGCACCTAGTCCAAAGCCTAATGCTTTTAAGAAGTCACGGCGCGGAGTTTTTGTACTCAGGCCTTCTTCGTTTAATACATCTTCTACAGGAATTGGTTCGGCAAACTCACTCTTACTTCCTTCTACGAAAGCAGGTGTTTGTTGCAATTCTTCCAAACCTTTCCAATATTTCTTGTTGCTATCCATTTAAGCTGTATATAAGATTGCGTATTTCCTAAAAAATAATTATTAATAGTGACATTTTCCACACTCAAGACCACCGATCATCGCCGCTGTCATTTTCTCACCTTTTTTCAATTTATCGTGAGCAGCGATTAAGTCTTCGTAGTACTTGTTGTCAGCATTCACTTCCGTGTTCTGGTGACAATCCACACACCATTTCATCGTTAATGGCGAGTATTGGTAAACTTCCTCCATAGTCTCAATCGGACCGTGACAAGTTTGACATTCTACACCAGCAACTGTAACGTGTTGTGAGTGATTAAAATAAGCGAAATCTGGCAAGTTGTGGATACGAACCCATTGAATAGGACGTTGGTTTTTACCATACGTACGTGTCTCTGGATCGAAATCTAAAGCCTTGTAGATTTTAGCGATTTCTGGTGAAATCTCGCCATCATATTGTTCTGAACCTGTTACTGTGTTGTGACAGTTCATACAAACGTTAGCTGAAGGAATCGACGCATTTTTAGATTTAAACGCTCCACCGTGACAATATTGACATTCAATCTTGTTTACACCTGCGTGTAATTGGTGGGAGAATTTAATCGGTTGAACAGGTTGGTAGCCCGTGTGAACACCGACGTTCCACATAGCTTTTGTACCGACAACACCTAATAATGCAATAACCATTAAAACTGTAAAACCAACTAATTTTTTGTTTCTAACTAATTTCTGAGCTACTGCTAAGAATGTTCTATTAGTTTTTGTTTCTTGATTAGCGGCAATTGCAGCTTGATTGTTAGCGATTACCTTTTCTAAGGTACGGATCACGCGGTTTAATACCACGATAACAACAATGGCTAACACCACGATTGCTATTAGACCAAAAATCATGAAGTTGTTTGCATCGTTGCTTTTCGCAGCGCCTGCAGCTCCAGCTTCTCCCGCAGCTGTCGCTGGGTTATCCGCCTTTACAGATTCATCTTTAACATAGGCAATTACAGATTTAACTTGGTCTTCCGACAAGTCTGTAAAAGCGGTCATAACAGACTTATTGTATTCCTCGAAAACAGCGATTGCAGTAGCGTCACCCGAAGCGATTAACGCCCCTGAGTTTCTAATCCACTTAATCAACCATTCTTCGGAATGTCTGTCTGACATACCCTTTAAAGCTGGACCAACAACCTTCCTGCCAACAGCGTGACAGGTGGTACACTTCGATTTGAAGATCTTTTCACCTTCCTTGACATCTTGCGCATGCAACGTAGTTACTGCAAATAACAATACCAAGCTAACCGATATTGACTTCGCAAGTCTTCCCAAAACGGATGAGATATTTCTCATATTTAGCACTTTATACTATTTATTTGTGAATATAAAAATTTAAGAATCATCTGCTAGAAGGACGCACCCCTCCAAACATTGTCACAAAAGTAGCACTTATTACTATATCCCTGACAATTTCGTGACTTAAATTATCAATTTATAATCGTTCTAAATAAATTTGTAAAATGGCTTTATTTTGCATATAAATGGAATTTTCAAGGCCAGCTACCCTTCCCTTGCTAAGCCATTTTTAAAGCGTCCATTTTACAGAGTTTATTTCTAAAAAAAATCTTACTATCGGTTAATAATATGACCTGCGCACTACAAGAATTGGTTCGTATTTATGTAATTTTAGCTTCGGAAGAATATAATCGTTTTACAAAATGGCTACCATGCAGAAAACAATCGCCGTATTAGTTGTCCTACTAAGCATCATCTATGCTTGTGGAACAACGCTCGACAGCTCCAACACAACGACAGGAACAGCAGATTCAAAAATAAAGACTATACAATCAGCATCAACTACTATGAATGACTCCATCAAATACAATCCCCTAACGAAAGAAGAAGAATATATTATTCTTCATAAAGGAACAGAACGCGCATATACGGGCGCTTTGTTGGATAACAAAGAAAAAGGTGTTTATGTTTGTCGCCAATGTGATAATCCCCTATACCTATCGGATGATAAGTTTGACTCCCAATGTGGATGGCCATCCTTTGATGATGAGATCCCTGGGGCCGTAACTAAGACGCGCGACGCCGATGGCTACCGGGTAGAGATAACCTGCAGCAAATGTGGAGGGCATTTAGGGCATGTCTTCACGGGAGAAGGATTCACCGATAAGAACACACGCCACTGCGTAAACTCCATCTCCATGCGCTTTATTCCTGCTAAGAAATAAAACGCGAGGACTCCCGAATTTTTAATTGACAAGGTAAGACGACTTCACGTAAGGATTTCGATTTACCTTGCATTTGATTTAATAAAATCGAAATAAGCTTATCCGCAATCTCTTCAACGGGTTGAGATACCACCGATATGCTCGGCTCATACATCTCAAATAAGGTGTGATCATCATAGGCTATCATAGCAGGCATTTTAAAGCGCTGTGCCTTGGCGGCCTTCAGCCCTGAGATGGCTAAATAATTAGTCGCAAATAGCAAGGCATCAATCCGATGTTCCTTTATAAAGTCAGCCAGCTTATCCTGTATATCCTGCTCCCAAGAGTCCGTAGCTACTTCCAAGGTATAGCGCTCCTTTGCTTGCTTTTCCACCGCCGTGCTATAGCCTGTCAAACGATCCATCATCTGGCTTTGCTCAGAGCGTAAGCTTACAAAACCAACACGCTCAAATCCCTGCTCAAATAGGTGTGTCGTCGCTTCATTGGCACCCGTAAAATTATCAGCAACCACAAAATTAGTCTGTACATCTGCTAAGAAACGATCAAATAACACCAGGGGAACAGCATGATCCTTTAAACGTTGAATGGTAGGTGCTAAGCCGACAGTAGGCGTAATAATAAAGCCGTCTACTTGTCGGTCGTAAAACAACTCGATAAGCTCCTGAGTCTTATCCAACCTGTTGTCCGTGCTGCAGTAGATAATACGGTAACCTTGCGCATAGGCCTTCGTCTCGATTAACCGCGCGATGTTAGCAAAGAATGGATTCGAGATATCTTCAATGATTAAAGCGATAATTTTAGTCTTTCCCGTACGCAGACTCTTAGCAAGCTCATTGGGCTTATAACCGACTTCCTGCACATAGGCTAATACCCGATTAGTCAAAGCTTCAGAAATACGCTTTTCCTTGGCTTTATCATTTAAAATAAAAGACACCGTTGTTACGGAAATGCCTAATGCTTTGGCAATATCAGAGATTAGTATACGTTTCTTCATCGTATTTATAAGGGCTTATAGAATACTAAGCTATGGAATTTTACGACAATTCAATAAAAACTTAGAAAAATCTTGTGCTAAAAGGATTTATTTAATACTTTTAGACTCCTATATAAACTATAATTAACTAATTACTAACTTCATCTACGATGAAATTCAAGGTATCCATACTAACACTGTCTGCATGTCTACTGGGAAGTAGCCTGATTGCACAAGAAAAATTAACGTCCTACGTAGACCCATTTATCGGCACCGGAGGTCATGGTCACACCTACCCTGGCGCCACAGTTCCCTTTTCCTTGGTACAGCTGAGCCCCGACAATGGGCGCAGTGGTTGGGATTGGGTATCGGGCTACCACGATTCCGACAGTTTGATTGCGGGATTCTCCCATATGCATCTCTCGGGAACCGGCATTGGTGACTGGCTCGATATTTCTGTGATGCCCCTACGGAAACCCATTGCCACGAACCAGGTCGCTACACAGGTGAAATTCTCCCATGCCAATGAAAAGGCTTCCCCAGGATTTTATCAGGTAGCCTTGGACAATGGAATCCGTGCTTCTCTGACCGCGACAGCGCGTGTAGGATTCCACCGCTATGAATTCCCTCAGGGAACACAGGAGCCCACCCTACGCTTAGACTTAGATGCAGCCTATAATTGGGATAAAGCCACGGATACCGAAATACGTCAGTTAAATGATAGCACCCTCATCGGCTACCGTTACTCCAAAGGTTGGGCTTCCGTGCAACGCATCTATTTTGCCTTGCGTACGAATAAGGCGATTACGAAGCTCCTTTTAAATGGAGCTCCAACAGCAGCAGCGCTTCCTAGCATTAATGCAAAAGGTAAAGGTGTGAATGCGCAGCTTATCTTCGCACCGGCAACGGAATTATATTTTAAAGTAGCCCTTTCTACGAGTGATGAGCTACAGGCATTAGCTGCCCTTCAGGAAATTCCTGACTGGAATTTTGAGCGTGTCAAGGCGGAGGCCGACAGCCAGTGGGAAGCAGAGCTTCAAAAGATTAAAATTCAATCAGCAGATATACGCACAAAACGTATTTTCTATTCTGCATTATATCATACCGCGCTGTCACCTAATCTATTTTCCAATGCCGATGGAAGCTACAAGAATGCACAAGGAAAAAATTTAACGATGGCCAACCAAGGGCAGCGCTACACCTTATTTTCTCTGTGGGATACCTATCGTGCGCTGAATCCATTATTCACCCTTACCCAACGGGACCGCTATGCGGACATCTTAAATTCCCTTCTAGCTTTTTATGATGAAAATGGTTTACTGCCCGTTTGGGATTTGAGTACGGCGGAGACCAATACAATGACAGGCTACCATGCCATTCCAGTGCTTGCTGACGCGGTCTTAAAAGACTGGCCTGGCCTGGATGCAGAACGTGCCTATAAAGCCATGTTAGCTTCCGCAACTCAAGCTGTGCGTGGTGTGCCAGCTTACATGAAATATGGCTATGTGCCGCAGGATATCCATGGAGGCTCGGTAACGATGACCTTGGAATATGCCTTTGATGACTACTGCATTTCTTTGGTTGCTAAGAAACTCGGGAAAATGGAAGACTATGCCGTTTTCAGCAAGCGTGCTAAAGGGTATATCCATCAGTTTGACCCTAAGACAGGATTTATGCGCGCTAAGACTACAAAAGGCGATTTCATAGAACCTTTCGATCCCTTCTACTCGGAGCATGACTTCGATAAGAGCCAATATATCGAGGGGAATGCTTGGCAACACTCCTTCTACGTTCCTCATGATGTACGCGGGCTAGCAAAATTATTCCCGCAGAAAGATGGTTTAGAAAAGAAGCTTGATGAACTCTTTGTCGCGCCTTCGATTATTAAAGGAGAGAATACGTCTCCAGATATGTCTGGATTTATTGGCCAGTATGCACACGGAAATGAGCCTTCTCATCAAATAGCTTATATGTACAGCTATTTAGGAAAAGCTTATAAGACGCAAGAAAAGGTGCGCTTTATCGTAGATTCCATGTATCACGACCGTCCAGATGGCTATGCTGGAAATGAGGATGCCGGACAGATGTCTGCATGGGCAGTATGGTCGATGATTGGCATGTACCCTGTCGCTCCTGCGGGTGGTGAATATGTGTTTGGAAGTCCGACTGTTACCGAAGCGACCATTCAGGTGGGGCCACAGAAAAAATTTACCATCAAGGCGGAAAACAATTCCAAGGAGAATATATACATTCAATCGATTCGCTTAAATGGACAAGCCTATAGCAAAACCTTCATCCGTCATGAAGACCTCCTAAAAGGGGGCGAACTAATCTTCAAGATGGGTGCTAAGCCTAACAAAAAATTCGGAAAAGATAAGGCTACATGGCCTTCTTCTATGGAAAATTAAGGGGTATGTAAACTATTTTCATATACTTATTACATGGAGCTTTCATTTAGGAAGCTCCATTTTTTTAGGCATACAATTGTCATATCTTAATAATTGAGATGGGATTTGAGAATTAAAAACTTATTTTTAGTTTCTATAAATAGTTTTTCGTATGAAGTTTTTCATCAATAATCCCAAACATATTATTCAGGAAGCGATCCAAGTATCCCTGCTCCAGAATCCCTTACGGAAGATCAAATCCGAGGAAATAAATGTTGTTTTACGCTCCGATTGGAAAAAGAAGAAAGTAGCGTTAATTTCCGGTGGAGGCTCGGGCCATGAGCCGGCACATATTGGTTTTGTAGGCAAGGGCATGCTCACCGCTGCCGTCTGTGGAGATGTCTTCGCAAGCCCTTCTGTAGATGCTGTGTTAGCGGCAATTATCGCCACCACGGGGGAGGCTGGATGTTTATTAATTATTAAAAACTATACCGGTGACAGGCTTAATTTTGGACTTGCCGCAGAGCAGGCTAAAGCGTTGGGCTATCAGGTGGAGACCGTTATCGTAGGCGATGACATCGCTTTAGGAACCTTAGGGCAGCGACGTGGCTTAGCGGGCACCGTTTTAGTGCATAAAATAGCGGGTTATTATGCTGAAAAGGGAAAGTCTTTAGCGGAGATCAAAAAAATTGTGGAAAAGGCGCTCTCTAATCTATTTACCATAGGCCTGTCGTTGACATCCTGCCAAAAATTCGACACCGAGCACCTCGAGCGCCTAGCGGAAGATCAAGTAGAATTAGGCTTAGGAATCCATGGTGAGCCCGGGGTAATGACCATTCCATACGCCAAAGCAGAAACACTTATTCAAGAAGCCGTCAGCTTACTGAAGCCTTACCTACTGGAAAATACCAGCTATGCTCTACTCCTCAATAACCTGGGAACAGTCACATCTTTAGAGCTTTCCGTGGTGCTGCATGAGCTCTTAAAAGAAGATAATCTTAAAAAACAAGTAAGTCACCTGATGGGGCCACATGCTTTTATGACGGCACTCAATATGAAGGGTATCTCCATTACCTTAATAAAATTAAGTAAGCAAATAAAAAAAGCTTTAAAAGCGCCAGTGGCAATTAATCAGTGGCAGGGGATCCAAAAAATTCAGGAAGCAAGCTATCTTAAAGCGCCAAAATTACCTTTAATTATTCAATCTACGCCCACGAATCATCCCCAGCATGCCGCTTTAGTTGCAGATATTTCAGCATTACTTATCTCCTTGGAGAAAGAGTTAAATAAAATCGATGAGTTAGTGGGCGATGGCGATGCAGGAACGACTTTTGCCACGATTGGCAGGCAGCTTGAAAGCTATAAAGAGCAGCTCCCTTATGCAGATGTTCAAGCTCTATTAGCCACAGTGGGACGTATTACAGCAAGGGATGCTGGCGGCTCCTCCGGAGTCTTACTTTCCATCCTATTTACCAAAGCTGCTGAAGCTTACGAGGGAGACACCTCACTCGGCACCGCCTTACAAGCGGGCCTACAGCAGATGATGGCTTATGGAGGTGCCCAAGAAGGTGCCCGCACGATGATTGATGCCCTGAGTCCAGCCTTCAAAGCCCTGGCAGAATCCAAGTCACTTTCGGAGGTTGCCGCCGCAGCAAGAAAAGGTGCCGAAAACACGAAAAATATTACGAAAACAACTTCTGGTAGATCATCCTATTTAAATGAGGACACCTTAAGAAATGTCGTAGACCCTGGAGCAGAAATTATTGCCCGTATTTTTGAGAATATCGCCGAAAGGTCTGCACAATAAGTCATTTTGTCAGCATAAGAACAGCATAAATTGGAATTCTACGGCATCCTATAGAACGGTATAGTTATTGCCTATAATAAATAAAAAAGGAGAAAAAAATGTCAAATATTAATATTCAAGACGTTCCAGATGGAGCAGATAACAAAGAAGATTTCTACAAAGTATTTAAAGAAAGATTAGAAGATATCGAGACTTTTCCTTCGGATTATACGTTCAAATTTATTATCCCTGGAGCTGGAGAGCATCAAGCGGAAATTAAGAAAATATTCCCTGAAGACAAGACTAAATACACGAATAAGGAATCCAAAACAGGTAAGTATCTATCATTAACTGTAGTTACCTACTTGGAAAATGCGGACGCTGTAGTCGATTATTACAAGCAGGTATCTGCTATTAAAGGTGTTATTATGTTATAATATCTTATAAATTAGTAAAATAAAAAGGCCTTATTTACACTTGTAAATAAGGCCTTTTTTTATGCTTCACTTAGGAAAACCTATGCTTTAGTTGCTTGAAGCATCTGTAGCTGGCTTATCTTCACGTGGAGGTCTTGGAAGTAACGCTTTACGCGATAATTTCAATTTACCTTGTTTGTCAACATCTAATAATTTAACCGTTACCATATCACCTTCTGTGAAGATACCGTCCATCGTTTCATAACGTTTCCAGTCAATCTCAGAGATGTGTAATAAACCGTCTTTTCCTGGCATAATCTCAACGAATGCACCGAAAGGCATAATAGATTTCACTTTACCTTCGTAAGTAGCACCTACTTCAGGCTTAGCAGCGATCGCTTTAATACGACCTGAAGCAGCGTCGATAGCCGCTTTATTATCAGCGAAGATTTGAACGATACCTTTACCATCCACCTCTTCAATAGAGATCGTAGCGCCAGTTTCACGTTGCATTTCTTGGATAATCTTTCCGCCTGGGCCGATAACAGCACCGATAAATTCTTTATCGATTGTTAAGCTTACAATACGAGGAGCGTGTGGTTTGTAGTCTTCACGAGGAGCAGAAATAGTTTTTTGCATCTCTCCTAAGATATGTAAACGAGCTTCTTTAGCTTGATCTAAGGCTTGTGTTAACACTTCCCATTTCAAACCATTGATTTTTAAGTCCATTTGACAAGCCACGATACCTTTTTCAGTACCTGTCACTTTAAAGTCCATATCTCCTAAGTGATCTTCATCACCTAAGATATCCGAAAGGATGGCAAATTTACCTGTAGACTCATCGGTGATTAAACCCATAGCGATACCAGAAACTGGCGCTTTTAATTTAATACCGGCATCTAATAAAGCTAAAGTACCCGCACAAACGGTAGCCATAGAAGAAGAACCATTCGACTCTAAGATATCAGAAACAACACGGATTGTGTATGGGTTTTCATCTGTAGGCAATACTTTCTTTAATGAACGCATTGCTAAGTTACCATGACCTACCTCACGACGACCTGGACCTCTATTAGGTCTTACTTCACCTGTAGAGAATGCTGGGAAGTTGTAGTGTAAGATAAATTTATTGTAACCGTGGAAGAATGCACCATCAATCATCTGCTCATCATCTTTCGCTCCTAAAGTTACGGAAGTTAAGGCTTGCGTTTCACCACGTGTAAATACGGCTGAACCATGCGCTGCAGGTAAGTAATCTACTTCTGACCAGATAGGACGTACCGTACGTACATCACGACCATCTAAACGTTTACCTTCGTCTAAGACTAAGTTACGTACAGCGTCATATTGAACGTCGTGGAAATATTTTTTGTATAAGAATTTAGTATCCTCATCTAATTCTGCAGGAAGTGTAGCTTTAAACTCATCAGAGATCGCTGCAAATGCCGCAGTACGCTCGTGTTTCGCAGAAGCAGATTTTGCTACAGCGTACACTTTATCGTACGTAGCTGCAAAGACTGCTGCTCTTAACTCTGGGTTTGTAGGCTCGTGGTTGTATTCACGTTTAACAGATTTACCTACTAAATTTGCTAATTCAACCTGTGCTGCCACTTGCTTCTTAATAGCTTCATGTGCAAAAGCAATAGCTTCAACCATTTCTTCTTCAGAAATTTCATCCGCTTCACCTTCTACCATGCCGATATCTTGAGCCGAACCTGCAACGATAAATTCTAATGTTGCTCTTTCTAAGTCAGCAACTCCTGGGTTGATTACTAACTGACCATCGATCTTAGCAACACGTACTTCAGAAATTGGACCGTTAAAAGGGATGTCAGAAACAGCGATTGCTGCTGAAGCAGCTAAACCAGCTAAAGCATCTGGCATAATATCTTTATCAGCAGAGATTAATGAAATTAATACTTGGGTATCTGCGTGGTAATTTTCAGGGAATAAAGGGCGTAAAGCTCTATCTACTAAACGAGAGATTAACACCTCGTGGTCCGATAAACGTGCTTCACGACGTAAGAATCCTCCAGGAATACGTCCTGTAGACGCATATTTCTCTTGGTAATCTACGGATAATGGTAAAAAGTCTACTCCAGCTTTTGCCTCTTTGGCAGAAACTACAGTAGCAAGAAGCATGGTATCTCCTTGTTTTAATACTACTGAACCATCAGCTTGTTTCGCTAATTTTCCAGTAGAAAGCTCGATCTGGGAGCCATTGCCCATATCGATTACTGTTTTGATTTCGTTATAACTCATCTTGTTGTTGTTGTGATGTACGCTTCGACAGGGTGGCCGCACATCTTTATATTTAAACTTACTAAAATTTTAAACAAAAATAAAAAGCCATCTCCATATTGGGATGGCTTTTCAAAAGTTTTTTTACTAAAAGCTTATTTGATGATATCACGTAAACCTAGACCTTTGATGATCGCACGGTAACGGTTAATATCTTTTTTGTACAGATAAGCTAACAATGAACGACGTTTACCTACTAACATTTGTAGGGCACGTTGTGTAGAGTAATCTTTTCTGTTTTTTTTCAAATGCTCTGTTAAGTGAGCGATTCTTTTAGTGAACAAAGCGATTTGTCCTTCAGCAGAACCAGTGTTAGTGTCTGCTCCAGCAAATTCCGCGAAGATATTTGCTTTGTATTCTTTACTTAAATACATCTCTTGAATAATATTAAAGCTGTGTAAAAATTTGTTAATTGCAGGCAAAGTTACATTTTAAATCTCGTTATTACAAGTAAGCCGAGCCTGCAAGTTTTAATCTTAAACTTTTACATATATTTTTTTCTTGTCAAGCAGATAGCATATCCCCCACATAATTACTAAAAAGCAAAGCGAGTAAATAAAGGATCCTACCTCCGGAATCGTCGATATATCCGCACATACATATTTGTAAAACCATGAAAATGCGGATGTGTAAAGAGGCTCACCAGCATCATTTACTCCGTCTTCAATACGCCATAAGGCCACAAAACGGGGTAATATCCCACTTAACACAAAGATAAATAAGGGATTTTTACCAAATACATCAAAGAATTTTGTGAGCGCATTCCGAACGCCTTGAACTTCGATAAACCAAATCATCCCCCCAATAGTCAACATCCCCAATCCTGTGGTGTACAACACGTAAGAACTAGACCATATCTTTTTATTTATTGGAAAGCCTAACGACCATATCCAGCCCAAGACCACTAAGATAAATCCCGTTACTAGCAAACCCGCTAGCAATTTAAAATGAGGCTCTTTACTTGGTGGAACTTTCGTCCATATCCACGATACTTCTCCTTGGTTACGGATAAATGTTCCCACTAAATAACCAAATATAACCTGAACAATCGTTGGTAAGGTACTCATTAAGCCCTCCGGATCGAAAGGTACTCCCTCCCCTTTATACATATGTGGAACACCTAACACCGCAATATCGTAGCTTGCTCCAAACCAACCTGCTAGACTATATGGATCTGCTCCGCCTAAGAACATACATAAAAACCAGTACGCGAATAAAATAAGGGTGGAAATCCAAATGATAGCTTTTGGCTTAAAGTAAAAGGCTATTATGGAAGCAAAGCAATAAGCCAATGCTATACGCTGCAAAACGCCAAAAATGCGGATGCCTGATTCTGGGTTTGTGGAAGATACCCACTCCTTAAACACCAAGCTATCGCCTGCCCATTTTACAAATGGAAACCAAGTTAAAAATAAGCCTATTGCAAATATTAAAATGGTACGCTTAATGACTTTTTTCCAAAATTCTGCAGGTCCTGCTTCTTGTAATTTTGGAATTACAAAGGACATCGCATTTCCTACGGCAAAGAGGAAAAATGGAAAAACAAGATCGGTAGGTGTGCAGCCGTGCCATGGCGCATGCTTTAAGGGTGCAAACATATGTGCCCATGATCCTGGGTTATTCACCATGATCATTAAGGCCACTGTTGCACCACGGAAGACATCTAATGAATAGTAACGTGGTTTCATAGGGTTCAATTTCATGACGAATATATTAAAAATATAGGAGTAAAAGAGGTCGATCAATGTTTATTCTTGCTATAATAAAGGTGAATCGCGCAAAAACAAGCAATTAATCTCCTTCAGAGCTCCCTGTACTTCATATTATTTGTTACAAAGATTAGCTCATAACCGCGTTCAATAGCAGCTGCCGCTATTAAAAAAAAAGGCTTTATTGGCCAAAAAAACATAAGTTGTATAAACTTATTATGCAGAATAGCCATTTTGTTAAAACTTTTTAAAAAAAAATAAAATGTTTTTATACTTTTACAGCTACAAAACCTATAGTAAACAATTATTAAACGCAAATAAAGCCCGTGAAGGACCTAATTGACAATAGATTACAGCAAGACATCTTCAAACTATTGTACCAACATCAGTCATTATCTATTGCAGATATTAGCAAACTCTTGAAAAAATCAGTTCCTAATATCACCAAAATAATTAATGAACTCATGGAGGCGCAATGTATTGAAGAGCAAGGCTACGCCCCTTCAACGGGAGGTAGACGTGCCGTACAATATACAATTCACGGAAAACTTAATCAGGCTGTCATTGCTGTAGCTGTCGATCAGTACTACACCACAGCAGGGATCCTATCACTGAAAAATAAGGAACTTATTCCCTTACAAACAATTGAAAATAAATTAGACCAAGCGCATAGTAGTTTTGACAACATCAAGCTTATTATACAAAATCTATTAAAAAGTCCCATTTTCAAGACTAAAAAATGCTTAGGCATCGGTATTTCTATGCCAGGCTTTGTGGATTCAAAATTAGGGATCAATGGCTCTTACCCGGAAGGGAGCAAACTTCATCAGATTAAAAATCTATTAGAAGCGGAATTTTCCGTTCCTATATTTTTAGAAAATGACTCGGCTGTTATCGCGATTGCTGAACATAAATTAGGCGCAGCAAAGGGTTCACAGAATGCCTTAATCATAAATATGAACTGGGGTGTTGGATTAGGTATGATCATTAATAATCAGCTTTTCAGAGGACACTCTGGCTATGCTGGAGAATTTTCACATATCCCATTATCCAATACTCAAAAATTATGCTCGTGTGGAAAAAGAGGCTGCATGGAAGTGGAAGCTTCCTTAATAGCTGCCCTAGAATATGCGAATGAACAACTTGAGAAAGGGGAACACTCCTCCCTTCAGCACCTTAGTGAGCTGCAGGAGTTCTCCCACGGTGACTTCCTATTGAAAGCCGCCCTATCGGGTGATCAACTAGCCATCAAAGCTTTAAATAAGAGCGCCTATATGATTGGAAAAGGAGTAGCTACACTGATTCATATCCTAAATCCTGAAAAAATAATCCTTTCGGGAAGAGGGGCCATCGCTGGAAGCATTATAGTGCCCACGGTACAGTCTGCGGTCAATGAATTTGCAATTCCACAAATAGCACATTATACAAACATCGAATTATCTAAATTAAACATACATGCACAACTACTAGGTACTACCTACTTAGTAGTGGAAAAATCAAATTTTCCCAAGGTGTAAAAAAAAACCAATTTTTAACACATTTTAAAACTAAAAGTATGAGTAAACATTACTTAAAATGTGCTGTAATTTCTGCAATAGCATTGACTTCATTTGCAGATACGATGGCACAGCAGACACTAACTGGACGAGTTAGTGATGCAAAAGGAAATGTGTCTGGCGTAAGTGTTGCTGTTAAAGGAACAACAAAGGCAACCCAAACAGACCTTTATGGTAATTTTAATATTGCTGCCAATCCAGGAGAAACATTAAGATTTACAGCTGTTGGATATAAAACACAAGAAATTGTTGTTGGAAATTCCAAAACATTAGCTGTTTCACTGACGGAAGATGCTACGAATATTGAAGAGGTAGTCGTAACAGCGATGGGTATCAAAAGAGAAAAAAGAGCCCTAGGCTATTCCTTTCAAGAAGTAAAAGGTGAGCAGCTTACAGATGCCAAAGAGACAAATATAGCCAATGCGTTGGTAGGTAAGGTATCTGGACTACAGGTAATCAAAGGGTCAAGTGGCCCTGCGAGTTCTTCAAAATTAACCCTACGTGGTAACAACTCCCTAACAGGGGATAACCAACCCCTAATTATTGTCGATGGAGTTCCTGTAAACAATTTCTTAGGTGCGGGAAATAATGACTTTTGGAACCCTGCCACAGATATGGGTTCTGGATTAGGTGACTTAAACCCAGAAGATATTGAGAGTATGTCTGTCCTAAAATCAGGTGCGGCATCCGCTTTATATGGATCTCGTGCGGGTAATGGAGCTATTGTAATTACTACAAAATCTGGAAGAAAACAAAAAGGTTCTGGAATAACATTCTCCTCCACACTCGGCTTAGAAACTTTATTCTTAAAACCCGATTTACAGAATTCATTTGGTCAAGGTAGAGATGGAATCTTTAATGCAATCTCCACTGAAAACTGGGGTCCTAAAATTGAAGGTCAAGAATATACCAATTGGAAAGGGCAGAAAGAAAATATGAAAGCCTATGACAATATTGACAACTTCTTTAATACGGGTATTAACCATATTCAAAATATCGCTTTCCAGCAACAAGTAGGTGAAAACACCAATATCTATACCTCGGCGACCTACTTAAATGATAAGAGTAAAATCCCTGGAGCTTCGCTTCAACGGATTAACTTAATGTCCAAAATAAACACAACTTTTGGACCTAATAAAAGATGGAATACGGATATTAAAGTTCAGTATATGAATACGGAAGCTAATAATAGACCGATCTCCGGACAAAATAATAACAACGTTTATTCTACCTTATTCAGAATGCCTCGATCGCTAAATATCTTAGATTTCGAGAATCCTTTGGATGAAAACAAGAAAATGCAATGGTATGGAACTAGCAACTCTACAAATCCCTACTGGCTAGCTAAATATAGATTAAATGAAGACACGAGAGATCGTTTCTTAATGAATGGTAATCTTAAATACGCCCTTACGGATTGGTTAGACGCAGAAGCTCGCTTCGGTTCCGATAGATATACGACCAACTACACCAATAGAACATATGGCGGAAGTCCATTGTCAACTACAGGTCAATACTCTATTGGTAAAAGTACCTTCTTCGAGAATAATTATATATTCGCCTTACATGCACGTAAAGATAATTTAGCGGGCAAATGGGGTGGATCGGCCTCTGTATTCGGACAAATTATGAATACCAAGGAAACAGGAGTTTCAGTTAATGCAGGGCAATTAGAAGTGCCGGATTTATTTACAGTAACTAATGGGGTGTCTACACCTGGTGTTTCTGAAAGCTTCTACAAAAAGCAAATAAACTCCTTATATGCGACGGCTGAATTAAACTACGACAACTACTGGTTTATCAACTTCACAGGACGTAACGACTGGTCTTCAGCATTAGGACAAAATAACCGCTCCTTCTTCTATCCATCAGTAAGTACTTCCTTAGTATTAACAGACCTAATCAGCAAGAACGGTGGTGGCACATCTAATTTAATATCATTCGCAAAAATCCGTGGTTCCTATGCAGCCGTTGGTAACGATTTAAGATCCTACCAATTGTTTAATGTATATAATATTGGAAAAGATCCAAATTCAAATACGACAGCTAGCCGTAACACGACGAAATTTAATCCTGATGTCGTTTCTGAGTTAATTAAAACAGTAGAATTTGGGGCAAATGTCAAATTATTTAACAACCGCTTAGACCTAGATTTTGCTTGGTATAAGACAAATGCTACCAACCAATTATTAGCGATTCCATTGAATCCATTAAGTGGCTACAGCTCGGAAATGGTGAATGCGGGTAATATTCAGAATAAAGGTATTGAGATTACAGCCAATGCTGGAATCCTTACAAATCCGGAAAAATTAACCTGGAATCTAATGGTTAACTTTTCAAAGAATAGAAACACCATCGTAGCATTAACTGACAATGTGAAAAGTTTTCAATTAGGTGGATTTGACAATTTAAGTGTACGTGCTATTGAAGGACAATTGTATGGGGAGATTTATGGTACTAAATTCTTACGTGTAGCAGATGCTAACTCCGAATTCAATGGTCAACTGCTACTCACTGGCGCAGGATTACCTCAAGCTACAGCAGCGCAAAAAATTGGTAATCAAGCTCCGAAAGCTTTAGTAGGTATCACAAATTCCTTCGCGTATAAAAACTTCGGTTTCTCCTTCCAAGTGGATGGACGTATTGGTGGTGAATTCTTCTCTGGAACGAATGTAAACTTACAAGCAAATGGATCGTCAGCAAATACCGTTGTTAACGGAGCCCGTGAAAATATGGTTCTTGGTGGTGTAATAGCATCGGGTACTACATTTGTTAAAAATGATAAATCAATCACTCCGCAACAATATTGGACGCAAGTGGGAACCCTTGGGAACCTCGGAATTTCTGAAGCCAACCTATACGATGCGACAAACTTCCGCTTGAGAAACGTAAACCTTAATTACAATATTCCAATTAAAAATAATAAAGTTATTCAACGAGCAAAAGTTGGTCTTACTGTAAATAATGTTTGGATGATTAAGAGTTATGCGCAAGGAATCGATCCCGAATCCGTATATGCTATTAACACGAATGCTGTAGGTTTTGAGAACTTCTCAACACCGACTTCTAGATCTTATTTCTTTAACTTGACATTAGGCTTCTAATCCTTATTGTACTACGAATTATGAAAAATATTATTTCAAAAATAGCCCTTGCCCTTGCGCTTACTGCAAGTTTAAGTGGATGTAAAAAATTTGAGGAAATTAATACCTCACCAACAGCTGCAAACGAAGATCAAGTACAAATTGAATATTTTATCAATAACGCGATCACCGGTGCACAGCAAGATCCAAATATCGCAGAGCGTGTCTTTGTCTTGTATTGGAAGACGGCAGGAAGACAGCATTTTACCACCGGTATCGCTGGTGGAACAAATAACGACGACTGGTCGAGAGAATATTGGAGCTATTCGGCAAACTGGTTAAATGCCGTTAATACAGGTATACAAATTGCTGAAAAACAAGTTGGCAAAGGAAATGGTAAGACCTACACGAATAACTTAATTCAAATTTCACGAATCTGGCGTGCCTATCTTATCAGTGAATTATCCGATAACTTTGGACCGCTACCGATCGTCGCATTTGAAGGCGTAAATCCGCAATTTAATTCTGTGAAAGATATCTACTATTATCTTCTTGATGAATTAAAAGATGCTACGGCGAAAATGGATGAAAATGCCATTCCTAATGATTTAGGTAAATTTGATCCCGCATATAAATTTAATACAACTAAATGGAAGAAATATGCCAATTCAATGCGCATGCGTTTGGCGATGAGACTTTCAGAGGTAGATGCCGCAAAAGCTAAAACAGAATTTGAAGCCGCTGTAGCTACAAAATTATTTATTACGGATGCTGCGGACAACTTTACGGTAGCAGAAAAACCAGGATGGGATGCTTTAACGGGTGTAATGAGCCGCGAATGGAACTCTCAAGGCCTTTCTGCAACATTAAATAACCTTTATTTAGGTTTAGGGGGTGTAAAATCAGCGGATCAATTAGGTGCAGCCTTTCAGAGTCAAATCAAACCGGCAGATTACATTGGAAAGCGCTTTACAGAACACTTCAGCAGCATGACCAATGACCCTTCTGCGGGATATTGGTTAGATGGTCTTCCTAATGCGATTGACCCTCGTGCCTACAAAGCATTTTTTATTCCTGGAGATATCACTAATTCTAATTTCTCTTCGTACCCTTCTTGGACGAATGATGCGAAAACAACGAAAGCAAAGTTAATTCGTAAAGCTGGAGATATCGAAATTGATGCTAAATATACATGGAACTCTTTCGCTGTAGGAGATTGGGGAGCAAAAGGTACTGCCAACCAGTTACGCACCACAATTGTAGGGAAAATCCCTGGCCTATCGCAAGATTTTAGAGCGAGCCAAAGCTCCCGTATTTTCTTTGCAAACTGGGAATCTTATTTCTTATTAGCTGAAGCAGCGGTAAGAGGATGGAACAGTGGCACCACAGCACAGGCGGCATATGAAAATGGCGTACGTGCCAATTTCACCTATTGGAAAGTTAGCCAGTTTGCGGACGCCTATTTAGGATCGGACAGCTACAACCGTGCAGGAACTTCAGCAAAATTCACCCATACTGCAGAGCCGAGCGCTTCGGTAACCATGAAATATGTAGATGGCTACACGGGAACTGAGGGAACGACATCGTTCACCTACCCGACCAACAACCTATACAAAAATGGAACCGTTAAAAATGATCAGTTAACGAAGATTATTACGCAGAAATATATTGCTAATATGCCTTGGTTACCTTTAGAATCATGGAATGACCAGCGTCGTTTGGGATTACCATTCTTCGAAAATCCGGCGATAGAAAATCCTTTAACGAACTTGCCAGATTTAACGGCTAGTAATTATAAAACGTCGAATATAAAATTCTTCCCACAAAGACTCCCTTATCCGTCTTCTTTTAGAGAAGCAGATAATGCCGCTTACCAACAAGCTGTAACCCTATTAGGGGGAGAAGATAGAGTGTTGACACCACTGTGGTGGGCTAAAAAATAAGCTTAAAATAGTCTATTAAAAAAGGGCGGTTCAAAAATTTGAACCGCCCTTTTTTTAGTAGGTAAACACCTTAATGTATCCCTAAAAATTAGTGAATAGACCCTTTAAATAGCAACAGTCTGCGCCGCCAACCAAGCAGCTTCCTCCGCGTCCAAATAAGGACTTAGCTGCGCATATACCCAGTTATTATAGGTATTCAACCAATCAATATGTTTCTGCTCCAACAGTGATTTCTCTACTAAATCCGTCGCAATATAACAAAGTGTTAATGTCTCGAAGTGCATAAATGAACCAAATTGCGATTCCGCAAAATCTTCCGCTAGCACTAAATTCTCTATGCGTATACCATGGGCTCCCTCCCGGTATAATCCCGGCTC
The DNA here is from genome assembly GCA_017942165.1 of Rhinopithecimicrobium faecis. Classification (GTDB taxonomy): domain Bacteria; phylum Bacteroidota; class Bacteroidia; order Sphingobacteriales; family Sphingobacteriaceae; genus Sphingobacterium; species Sphingobacterium faecis. The sequence continues at coordinate 179,954 of JAGKSB010000005.1, forward strand.
AATCGAGGTAATCATCCCTTTCTCAATAGCCACATCAATCGCTGCAGCGTTAAACACCTGCGGCCCTTCATGCACATTTAAGAAAAAGCCTACCCCATGCCCTGTGCCATGTCCGTAGTTACGTAACGTTTCCCAAATAGGTCTACGTGTGATAGCATCTATCTGATAGCCCTTAGATCCTCTAGGAAATATTGCTTGAGAGCCTTCAATAGTACCCTTTAAAACAATGGTATAGTCTGCTTTTTCCTCTTCTGTCAATTCACCTAAAGAGATAACACGCGTAATATCCGTTGTTCCCGTTTGGTACTGACCCCCGGAGTCCACCAATAACAAGCCCTTTGGGGCAAGCTGATATTCATGCTCAGGTAAGGCATGATAATGTGGTAAGGCTCCATGATCTAAATACCCCGCAATGGTGTCGAAGCTGACGTCTACGAAGCCCGGCTGCACTGCGCGGAAGCCACGTAATTTCTCCGCAATAGATACTTCTGACATCGCTTCTTTACCGATATTCTCTGTCAGCCATTTAAAGAACTTCGTTAAGGCAACACCATCGTAAATCATCGTCTTACGGGTATGTGCTATTTCTACCGCATTCTTCACTCCTTTTAACACAGTAGAAGGATTAATACGTTCTACAAGTTGTACTTCCGAAGGAACTAAAGAATATAAGGCATAGCAGGTACGCTTAGGGTCTAGCAGAACGCTTGTGCCAGCTTTGAAGCCTGCAACATCCGCATAGATCGTTTCATAGGACGCCACGCGAACACCATACCCCTTTAATTCTGCAATCGCTGCTTCTGAAAGTTTTGATAACTCAATATATAACACCGCTTCGTGTGCTGTAATTTGCGCGAAGCCTAGGACTACAGGGTTACAAGGAACATCCGTACCACGGATATTAAATAACCATGCTAAATCATCTAAGGAAGAAATAATATGTTGCTCAACACGTGCCGCAGCTAACTGCGCACGTACAGCAGCCAATTTTGAAGCCGTATCCTGTCCTGTAATATTTTCAGGAAGTAGGTAGGCTGCACCTTGAGGCAATGCGGGACGCCCTTCCCAAAGAGGGCCTAATAGATCCTGCTGTCCATCGACACGTATATCCAACGGTGTTAAGACCTCCTGCACAGCTTTTGCCACTAGCAGAGAAGCTAGGTTACCATCGAACGCCACAGTATCACCCGCTTGAAGTACGGTAGATAAATAGGTTGCATATTCTGCAGCACCTTGAACGACTAATTTCACTAAGTCAAAACCGGTATCTTGTAACTGCTCGGCAGCCTGCACAAAGTAACGCGCATCGGTCCATAAGCCCGCAAAATCTTGCGTAATGACTAAGGTACCCGCTGAACCTGTAAAACCTGAAGTCCAAGCAATACATTTATAACGCTCCGGTAAATATTCCGAAATATGGGGATCCGATGATGGAATAATATATGCCTGAATATTCCGTTCCTTCATCAAGGAGCGTATGGCAGCTAATTTTTCGATATGCTTCATATAAATAACATTATAGATTGGCAAGTTAATAAATATAATGCGAATCGCTAAACAAGCTTTTTTGGATTATATTTGTAAGAGATAATTATTACGATGAATAGACATTTTTTTTCTCAGTTCCTACTACAAGCTTCTGTCCTTGCCTGCAGCTTAGCTCCACTAACTGTATTTTCACAAGATCTTTCTTCAAAAATTGAGCAGGCGTACAGCCGATTTGAGAATGATGAAACCCTCGCATTTGGTTCCGCTTCCTTAACGGTGTTGAATAGTGAAACTGGGGAAGCTATCTTTCAAAAAAATCAACGCCTAGGTTTGGCTACAGCATCGACCTTAAAAGTAATCACCGCTATTACAGCCTTGGATTTACTAGGTCCTGATTTCAGATTTCAAACAAAATTATCCTATACCGGAACTATTGATGCCGAAGGAGTGCTGCACGGTGATTTAATTATCGCAGGCACCGGAGACCCTACCTTAGGTTCCCACCGCTATGCAGAAACAAAAGAGGAAAATATTTTAAATAAATGGATTTATGCCATCAGCAATGCTGGCATCCGCAAGATCAAGGGGGCAATTATTGGGGATGATAGGCTTTATGGAGGCATCAATGTCCCTGGAGGCTGGATTTGGTCCGATATGGGAAACTACTACGGAGCAGGATTTTCGTCCCTAAACTGGCGGGAAAATGCCGCTGGACTAACTTTTGAAGTAGGCGAAGTTGGCGAAGAGACACATATCAGTAACACGACAGCAGATATCTCTTTCCTAACGATTAAAAATGAAACGACCACTGGCGCACTGGGAACAGGGGATCAAGTATATGGCTACTCTGCGCCCTATGGCAACGATGTTATCTTGAAAGGTAGCTACGGCAAAGATTTGAAAAAAACAATTGAAATCTCCATTCCTAACCCAGCATACGATGCCGCATATCAACTGTACTTAGCCCTGGATGAACATGGTATCAGCGTAGAGGAGCTGCCTTATTCTGCGCATCAAGGAAATGCGGAAATTAGCGCAGCTAAGACAAATTTAGACACCCATGAATCCCCAAAATTAACGGATATAATCTACTGGTTTAACCAGAAAAGTATCAACCTTTATGGCGAGTCCCTGCTGCAGGCTATCGCACAGTATGGCCCTCAGAAAGGTACTCCCTCGCAAATACTACGCGCCTACTGGCAAGAAAAACTAAAGATCCCTATTGGTGCCTTAAAAGCAATCGATGGATCAGGTCTTTCTCCCCAAAATAGAGTGACCACTGAAGCCATGAGTCAAATTATGAATTATGCAATAAATCGTCCATGGTACAATGAATTTCATAAAAGCCTTCCAACGTACAATCAGATGAAAATGAAATCTGGTACCATTGGCGGAGTTTTAGGATATACTGGATTCCATAAAAATACAAATGGAAAAACATACACCTTTTCACTGTTAGTCAATAACTATCAAGGGAATACAGGGGCCATGCGTAAGAAAATGTTCGAATTATTAGACGTCCTTAAATAGGATATTGTCCGATGATAATAAATTATTGACCACTATTATTTTTTTTCTTCAATATTATGATACATTTGTAGCACTATTTTAGAATAAACTAAATTTTTAGAAATGAGTAACACAAACCGTAAACAAGCTGCATTGGACTACCACTCGATGGGAAGACCAGGAAAAATTGCAGTAGTTCCTACAAAACCAACAAATTCGCAAAGAGATTTATCACTAGCGTATTCTCCAGGTGTGGCTGAACCTTGTTTGGCAATTGCAGCAAATAAGGAAGATGCTTATAAGTACACTGCAAAAGGTAATTTAGTTGCTGTAATTAGTAATGGTACGGCCGTACTAGGCTTAGGGGATATTGGTGCCCAAGCTGGAAAGCCAGTGATGGAAGGAAAAGGTTTATTATTTAAAATTTTCGCCGACATCGATGTTTTTGATATTGAATTAGACACTAAAAATGTGGATGAATTCGTCAATATCGTCAAAGCACTAGAGCCTACTTTCGGAGGAATTAACCTCGAGGATATTAAAGCTCCAGAGTGTTTTGAAATCGAGCGTCGTCTAAAAGCTGAAATGAATATTCCGGTCATGCACGATGACCAACATGGTACAGCAATTATTTCTGGAGCAGCATTAATTAATGCCTGTGAAATCCAAAATAAAGATATTAAAGAAGTAAAAATCGTCGTAAATGGCGCTGGTGCTGCAGCAATTTCTTGTACAGGAATGTATGAGTCTATTGGTGCGCGTAAGGAAAATATCGTGATGATCGACCGTAAAGGCGTTATTCGTACGGACCGCAGCGAATTAGATGAGGTGAAAGCAGCCTTTGCTACCAATAGAGATATCCATACCCTAGCAGATGCTGTAAAAGATGCCGATGTATTTATTGGTCTTTCTGCGGCGGATGTATTAACACCGGAGATGCTGCTTTCTATGGCGCCAAATCCCATTGTTTTTGCCATGGCAAATCCAAACCCAGAGATCGCTTATGACTTAGCACTAGCTACCCGTCAAGATTTAATTATGGCCACAGGACGTTCTGATTATCCCAATCAGGTTAACAATGTCTTAGGCTTCCCTTATATCTTCCGTGGCGCCTTAGATGTACGTGCGAAAACTATTAATGAGGAAATGAAAATCGCTGCTGTAAAAGCGATTGCGGAATTAGCGAAACAACCTGTTCCTGAGGAAGTAAATCAAGCTTACAGCGCTAACAATATTAAATTTGGTATCGAGTATATCATCCCGAAACCGAATGACCCACGTTTAATTACGGAAGTTTCTGTAGCCGTAGCAAAAGCTGCTATCGCATCCGGTGTCGCAGGAAATACCATTGACGACTGGGATAAGTATAAAGAAACTTTACGTAGCCGCCTAGGTGAAGATGACCGCATTATGCGTACCCTTTCTTCGGCTGCAAAGCGTGATCCCAAAAGAGTAGTGTTCGCGGAAGCTGACAACTACAAGACTTTACGTGCTGCGCAAATTGTTAAAGAAGAAGGTATTGCCTTCCCGATTCTATTAGGTAGAAAAGATCGCATCGAAAAGCTAATTAAGGAATATGATTTCGACCTCGAAAATGTAGAAATTATTGACCCTATTGCTGAACAGGATGGCGAACGATTTGCTAAATTTGCGGATTATCTATACCAGAAAAGACAACGTCGTGGCGTTTCTAAAAACGATGCACGTAAGCTCATGTTAGATCGCAATTATTTCGGTGCCAGCTTAGTCGAATTTGGTGAAGCTGATACCTTAATTTCGGGCTTAACAAAAAACTATGCTAACACCATCAAACCAGCATTGCATGTGATTGGCGCTGAGCCAGGATCAAAAATTGCTGGTATGTATATGATGTTGACTTCTAAAGGTCCTATTTTCTTCGGTGACACCACGGTGAATGTAGACCCTTCAGCGCGTGAATTAGCGGATATCACCAAATTATTGGATAAAGCAATTCGTAAGCTCAATATTACACCACGTATCGCCTTACTATCGTACTCTAACTTCGGTTCGACGGAAGGAAAGACGCCAACAAAAGTACGTGAAGCAGCGAGCATCCTTCATGAGGAGAATCCAGAAATCATCGTCGACGGTGACTTACAGGCAAACTTTGCTACCAACCCAGAGCTGCTAACGGCAAATTTCCCGTTTAGCAACTTAAATGGGCATGCGGCAAATACCTTAGTATTCCCGAACCTAGAGTCCGGAAATATTGCCTACAAGCTCTTACAAGAAATTGGTAATGCGGAAGCTGTAGGCCCCATCCTATTAGGAATGAATAAGCCTATCCATGTACTTCAACTTGATAGTTCCGTACGTGAGATCGTCAATATGGTAACTATTGCGGTAGTGGATGTACAGTCCAAATCAAAAAAATAATTTAAAATTCCAGCATGTACGAATACTTTCGTGGAAAATTAGTCTTTAAAGCCCCCACTCACGTTATCTTAGACGTGAGTGGGATTGGCTATTATATCCATATCTCTTTGCATACCTTCGGATTCATTAAGGATAAGGAAGATTGTAAGCTCTTTATCTCCTTTCAGGTAAGAGAAGATTCACAAACCTTATACGGCTTTGCCAGTCCCGAGGAAAAACAGCTCTTCGAAAACTTAATTTCTGTTTCAGGTATCGGCCCCAATACGGGAAGGATGATCCTTTCATCGAATACCCCCGAAGAAATTCAGTCGGCGATTGTAAATGGTCAAGTTGCCCTGATTCAAAAAATCAAAGGTATTGGTCCTAAAACTGCCCAACGCCTGATCCTAGAGTTGCAAGATAAACTGAAAAAACAAGGAGTAGAAAGTCTGCTTGCCATCCCTGAGAAACAATCCGTTCCTGAAGAAGCCTTAAGCGCCTTAGTGATGTTAGGATTTGTGAAAAGTGCAGCAGAGAAAGTATTGAATGCCATTGTCAGCGCCGACCCTACACTCTCTGTAGAGGCCATGATAAAATTAGCGCTGAAGAAACTTTAATAAATACCCCTACCCAACGGGTAGGCCCTCAAAATAATTGTAGATATTTTCCATGGCAGAAGATTTAAAAGTAGCACAGGGTAATAAAGCAACACAGTATGCTTCATTATACCCACAGATTGAAGCCTTAGTCACAGGTGAAACAGACCTTATCGCCAATATGGCGAATATCGCCGCAGCCCTAAAAGAGCAGTTTAACTTCTTTTGGGTAGGTTTTTATTTAGTGAAACAAGGTGAATTGGTATTAGGCCCTTTCCAAGGCCCTGTTGCATGCACACGTATCCAACTCGGAAGAGGTGTATGCGGTAGCAGTTGGAAAGAGCAAAAAACAATCGTCGTTCGCAATGTAGATGAATTTCCAGGTCATATCGCCTGCAGCTCATTATCAAAATCAGAAATTGTAGTTCCTATTTGGGTAGACAACGAAATCATAGCGATCCTTGATGTGGACTCCGCGGAGTTAGATACTTTTGATGAAGTCGATCAGCAGCATCTTGAGAAAATAGTAAAACTTATTAAATAAAAGTCTCTCATGTAAGCCTACTTTCATGTATGCGTACATGAGAAAGGCTATATTTTCAAATTCCAAATTTTTATCAGCTTATCATCGCCCGCTGAGATAAGTTGATTCGTGGTAGCATTCCAAATTAAGGCGTTTACGGAAAGACGATGCGCCTCATAGCCCTTCTCTAAGCTGATGGTTTTCAACAGTGCGTTGCCATCCACATTCCATAGTTTAATGCTCTTATCGCGGCTCGCAGTAGCATAGATGCCTGTATCAGGCATCGGAGTAATGCTGTAAATGGTGTACATATGCGGAACGAAACTATTTTCCAATGAATAATCTTGTGTAGAAAGCGTTTTTAAGGTCGCGTCTTTAGCTCCTGAGAGCAACTTTAAACCATCCGAGGAAAAGGACAGCGCAGCCACCATTCCCTCATGCACAAGAACACTCGTAATAAGTTGATAGGTTAGAGAATCATAAATTGCAACCACACCGTCTTTAGCTCCTATAGCTATTTGCTTGCCATTGGGAGAAATAGCGACAGCACGTAATGCGACGGGACGAACGGCAAATTTAAAGAGTAATTCATAGTTTTTTAAGCTCCATACATAGGCATTACCATTTTCAGAGATAGCAATAAGCTCCTGCTTTTCTTCGACGACGGACATGGCAAAGACCGCTCCCTTATCCATATTCAACTTAGCGACTAACAACTGTCTATCACTGTCAATCACAAGGATATGACCTTCCCGAAGTCCTGCAGCTAATAAGCTCGTACCCGGAATCGGACATAACGCATAGACGGAAGAACTTACAGCACAAAGGATCCTTTTGAAAGTCCCTGTAGTTAAATCCCACTCCACAATACCCTTATCATTTCCAGCAGAAAATAGGCGTTTGCCGTCCCCAGCAAGTGCTAAGCTATAGATAGGATTTTGATGCCCGGGGAGTGTATTTGCTAAAGTAATGTTTGATGTTTCCATAAGTTCGATGTATCCGAAAATAAAAAATGCCGTATATTCTTCAAATATACGGCATTTTTTATGGATAGTAGCAGCCCCTAAGTGGGCGCAAGAAAGCGTTAACTATTGATGTCTACTTTCTAAGTGCTTAGCAATAGTCTCTAAAGAAATTCCCTTTTCACGTAATAATACGATTAGGTGAAATAGCAAATCTGAAGATTCCGAGATAAACTCTTTTTCAGTTTCATAAAGTGCCGCAATAACGGTCTCTACAGCTTCCTCACCTACCTTTTGAGCGATCTTATGAACGCCTTTATTATGCAGACGATTCACATAGGACTCTTCCGTAGGGAAATTGTAGCGACCATCGATAATGCGCTCTAATTCCAAAATGAAATTTTGGTTATAATCCGTCTTAAAGCAAGAGCGCGTACCTGTATGGCAGGTAGGTCCTGCAGGTTTAGCTTTGATTAATACCGTATCTTGATCACAGTCGATATGAAGGCTGACCACTTCTAAGAAGTTTCCAGATTCCTCCCCTTTCGTCCACAATCTATTCTTACTTCTGGAGAAAAAAGTAACACGCTTTTCTGCCTGTGTTTTATGCCATGCTTCTTCATTCATATAGCCTAACATTAACACTTCCAGAGTTTGGGCGTCTTGCACGATCACTGGTACAAGTCCGTCACTTTTTGCAAAATCTAACATAATTTTATTTTTACGGTATTAGCGTACGATAATACCATTGTTTTTAAGTGTCTGTTTTAAATCAGGAATTAAGATCTCTCCATAGTGAAATACAGAGGCTGCTAACGCGGCATCTACATTTGCTTGTTGGAAGGTATCCACAAAGTGCTGTTGATTACCCGCTCCACCTGAAGCTATTAAAGGGATGCTTATGCGCTGATTTATTTCCTTTAAAAAGTTGTTGTCAAAGCCATTCTTCGTGCCATCATGATCCATGGAGGTCAATAGGATCTCCCCTGCACCACGCTCTTGGGCTTCTAAAATCCAATCTTCGGTACGAATAGCGGTTTTTATGCGTCCTCCGGAAAGGTGTACATAGTTTCCCCCGTCAACAAAGCGGGTGTCTACAGCGACCACGACAAACTGCTTCCCAAAGGCTGCGGCAAAATTATCAATAATTTCTGGGTTTCTCACTGCGGCAGAATTTATAGATACCTTATCAGCACCAGAATTCAAGAGTATATCGGCATCGGAGATCTCATTAATCCCTCCCCCAATGGTAAATGGGATATTCACCTGACGGGCTACGGATTTGACAAGGTCTACAGTAGTCTTACGCCCCTCATGGGTCGCCGTGATATCTAAGAATACGAGTTCATCCGCCCCTTGCTGCGAATATTGCCATGCGAGCTCTACAGGATCTCCCGCATCACGTAGGTCTACAAAGTTGACGCCCTTAACAGTGCGGCCATCTTTTACATCCAAACAAGGGATAATACGTTTTGCTAACATCTTAGATGGAGATTAATGATTTTAAGTTCCAATCTTTTATTTCTTCGATACTGATACGGTTCTCATAGATAGCTTTTCCTACCACACAAGATTCCACTCCAGCTACCGCCTGAAGCTCACGGATATCATCCATGGAGCTGATGCCTCCCGAACCGATTAATTTAATAATGGGCGCATGCGCAAGAAGTTTTTTATAAAGATCGATACCTACACCGCCTAACTTACCGTCCTTAGAGATATCTGTACATAAGAAACGGTAGAAGCCTAAGGCTAAGCAATTATCGATATAGTCAACTAATTTTATGGGAGAGCTCTCTAACCAACCGGCATATTTAATGACCTCATCTAACACATCGATGGCGATCACAATATGGTCTGTATATTTCACTTTCCCAGTACTTAAAGCACTTAATTCCTTTAAGAAGTCAGGATTTGTAATTGCTTGCGTACCTACAATAACGCGGTAAACCCCCGCATCAATAAGTTCTTTAACTTTCTCTATACTGCGTACACCGCCCCCATATTGAATCTTCATATCCGTTTTTTGGATAATATCAAAAAGATACTGCTGGTTGGAGAAATCAGATTTAGCACCATTCAAATCAATAATATGCACCATCTCCGTACCATTCGCTTGGTAGTTTGCTATCTGCTCCTCCAAGCTAATTTCGTAGGTGGTAACCTCATTATAGTTTCCTTCACGTAGACGTACAACTTTTTGATCAAGGACGTCAATTGCTGGTATTATATACATTTGTTAAGTTCTTTATAAGGTTGAAAAATTTAATAATAGCTGCTCCCCAACAGGTCCCGACTTCTCAGGGTGAAATTGTACCCCGTAAAAATTACCCCTGTGGATAGCGGCCGAGTAGGTCAGCTCATATTCGCATACCGCAGCCGTGTAAGCCGCATCATACTCAATAAAATAAGAGTGCACAAAATAAAAATATGCCCCCGCCTCAATGCCTTTAAATAAAGGGCATCCTTGCTGTGGAGTAATGGCATTCCAGCCTACATGGGGAACTTTCAATGAAATTCTCCCCGAGAAGTCTAGGGTCTTCATAGGGAATAAACCCAATAAATCCGCCTGCCCTTCTTCCGAAAAGGCTGTCATCAGCTGCATACCCACACAAATTCCTAATACAGGCTTTGTAATCGCAGCGATATGCTCCGCCAAGCCAGACTCCTTCAGCTTCTGCATAGCAGCACCTGCATGCCCTACACCGGGAATAATAATGCGCTCATAGCGGTCGATTTCCTCCGCAGTATTCACCATGCCGTAATCAATTCCTAAGCGCGCTAAAGTCGCTGTTAAGGAAAATATATTTCCAGCACCATAATTGATAATTCCAATCATTATAAAACGCCTTTCGTACTTGGTAAATTCATATTGTCGGCATCTCTACGTACCGCACGTTTAATACATTTCGCAAAAGCCTTAAAGATAGCTTCAATTTTATGATGCTCATTCTCGCCTTCCGCTTTAATATTCAAGTTTGCCTTCGCAGCATCGGAGAATGATTTAAAGAAGTGAAAGAACATCTCCGTTGGCATATCCCCAATTTTCTCACGTTTGAATACCGCATCCCACACAATCCAGTTGCGGCCCCCAAAATCGAGGGCTGCTTGCGCTAAGCAATCGTCCATCGGTAAGCAGTAGGAATAGCGTTCAATACCACGCTTATCACCTAATACCTTCAGGAATACCTCCCCTAAAGCGATACCTGTATCCTCAATGGTATGGTGCTCATCGATATGTAAGTCTCCCTTCGCTTGAATCGTTAAATCTAACGATCCATGACGTGCAATCTGATCGAGCATATGATCGAAGAATGGTAAGCCTGTAGCGATGGATGATTTTCCAGAACCATCCAGGTTTACCTCAATAAAGATATCCGTTTCATTGGTCTTACGGTGGTGTGTAGCCGTGCGTGTTCCCAACTTCAAGAACTCATAGATGGCTTTCCAGCTGGTCGTCTCCAGGGCTACAGATTCTGTAGCTATTGTTAGCGCTTCATTCGCCCCCAACTGATCGTTATTACGCAACCAAATAGCTTTAGCACCCAAATTCTGCGCCAGCTTCACATCGTTTATACGATCTCCAATAACAAAAGATTCCGCTAAATTAAAAGCTTCTGGGTTGAAGTATTCTAATAACATCCCTATTCCAGGCTTCCGTGTAGCGGCATTCTCATGTGGGAACGTGCGGTCAATATGCTCTTTTGCGAAGACCACGCCCTCATTGGCAAACGTATCTATAATAAACTGATGCACAGGCCAAAAATTCTCCTCCGGATGGGACGCTGTCCCAAGTCCATCTTGATTAGAAACTAAGATTAATTCGAAATCTAATTCTTTCGCAATTTTTGGTAAGTATTGTAAGGCTTCCGGATAGAACTTCAACTTTGCAAAAGAATCAATTTGCTGATCTTCGGGCTCTAAGATTAAGGTTCCATCGCGATCGATAAACAATACACGCTTGATTTGATTAGGCATTTATTAGCTATATTATATATGTATTAATATTCTTTTAATTTCTCCACGAGTATCGCATTTTCTGCTTCCGTGCCTACCGTAATTCGTAGGCAGTTGGCACATCCTGGAACCTTAGAACGGTCGCGCACGATAATACCAAAGGACACTAAATAATTGTAAATTCCCTGCGGATCGGTCACACGTACCAAGAGGAAGTTGGCATCCGAAGGATAGACCTTTTCCACGATAGGTAGCGTCGTTAAGGAAGCTGCTAGCTGCTCGCGCGCAGCAATAGACTCCTTAATCCAGGTATTTACCTGCTCCACATTGTTTAGCGCTTCAAGTACTAAATCTTGTGTCGCCTGTCCGATATTATAAGGGGATTTAATTTTATTCAAGAGCGAGATAATCTCGACAGAAGCAAAGGCCATCCCTAAGCGTAGTGCCGCTAAGCCCCAAGCTTTAGAAAGCGTCTGCAGGACCACTAAGTTTGGATATTCCGGCAACTCCTGTGTAAAGGAGCGTACTTTTGAATAATTGATATAAGCTTCATCCACCACGACAATACCTGCAAAATTCGCTAATACAGTCTCTATATCCTGACGGTCTAAAGAATTGCCCGTAGGGTTATTCGGGGAACAAAGAAAAATCATCTTGGTATTTTCATCAATAGCGGCTTCAATGCCCGCTAGATCGAGTTCGAACTCTTCCGTTAAGTTGACCTTCTTAAGCTCAACATCATTGATATTGGCCGAAACCTCATACATCCCATATGTTGGAGGCACGACAATAACATTGTCACGTCCCGGTCTACAGGTTGCACGAAAGAGTAAATCAATGGGTTCATCCGATCCATTACCTAAGAAAATATTTGCTGCAGGAACCCCCTTTATGGTGGACAATTTAGCTTTAACTTGATGCTGTAAAGGGTCTGGATAACGATTGTAATGGGTAGCTAAAGGAGAGCCATAAGCATTTTCATTAGCATCAATTAGGATTGATGCTTCTCCTTTAAACTCATCTCTAGCAGATGAATAGGGCACAAGATTCTTAATATTCTCGCGTAATAAACTGTTTAAGTTGAATGGGATAGCCATTTTCATTGATATTTGAAATGTAAATATCAACAAAAATCGACAAAAACACTATATTAAATACCAAATACCTTCTTGGGAGAGTTCCGTTGCTGGGAAAATAGCTTGCGCCTCCTCCAATAGCGGCTGTAAATCCTTGTAGCGTGCGGAGTAATGCCCTAGAAGCAGCTTCTTAGCTGAAGTTTCCACTGCTATTTCCGCAGCCTCCTGAGCTGTAGTATGATAGGTCTCCTTAGCACGGCTAACAAGCTCCTGCAAAAAGGTGGCTTCATGATACATTAAGTCTACATCCTGTACATAGGGCAAGTAATTGGGTGTACGTATAGTGTCAGAACAAAAAGCATAACTTCTGGATGCAGGTGCAGGGTCTGTTAAGTCTGTAGCCTGATAGATGGTTCCATCTGGAGCGGTATAGTCAATACCCTGTTTTAATAAAGGATAATAAGCTGTGGGGATTTTTAGGCGCTGAGCATCGGCAATACGCAGAGGTCTTGGACGCGGGGCTTCATCGAAGCGGAATCCCGTACAAGGAATGCGATGCGTCAATGGGAAGCTGCTAACCTTTAGGCTATTACTCTCAAAAAGCACTTCTGCCTGATCAGGATTTGTAGGGTGAAAAATAAGATTGTAACGAATCTGCGTATCGGAATATTTAAACTGAACGGCTAGGATTTCATCTAAGCCTACCGGGCCATACAAATGTAAGTCGGTCTTACGTCCGACAAGATGCATAGAAGACAGCAGCCCTATTAACCCTAAGTAGTGGTCCCCATGGAGGTGAGAAATAAAGATATGAGAAATCTTATTGCTACGGATTCCATAGCGGTAGAGCTGCATCTGTGTCCCTTCGCCGCAGTCCACCATAAATAGCTGCTCATTAAAATTAATAACTTGGCTAGTAGGATGACGATCGTACATCGGCGTAGCCGAGCTATTTCCTAAAACAAGGACTTCAAAACGCATTATTCTTCTTTTTTACTTTATTTACAACACTACTATGCTTTCCCAAAGGCTTCTGCCTCCGGCAGGAAGCGACCTCACTAATCATTGCCTGCTTGTGTAGCGGCTTTAAGCTGACGTTCGATCTCTACACCGAAAATAATATCCTCAGCTTTAGTCAAATTCTTCGCGATATGAAAAATCTTATCAAGCTTAGACATTTTCAGAAGCTGTACGACCGAATCGCAGACATTAATAAGTATAAATACCCCTCCTGAGGCGCTACAAAGACGATGTGCAAGGACACCCGTGCGGATTCCTTGCTCATCGGCTGCAGTAACTTGTGATAAATCTAAGACAATATTACGTAGACCTCCGGTATTCCGTAGTAAAAATTCGCCTTTCAGCTTCGCTGCGACATCCCCATTTAAGAATGTTGCATGGGGTTCTATTACGACATAACGGTCGTGTTTATCTATCGTATATTTCATTGTAGTTTATCTTTAAGAGGTTATTTAATCAGCTCTTTTAAAGCTGCTGAAACATTTTTCTCTACACGTGCTAAGACTTCCCCTTCTACAGGATATACAAATTTCTCGCCCGTGATATGCTCATAAAGCTCAATATAACGTTCTGAAATGGATTTCACAATATCATCGGTCATTTCGGGTACCTGTTGACCGTCTTTACCCTGAAAACCATTTTCAATTAACCACTTGCGCACAAACTCTTTAGACAATTGTTTTTGAGGCTCATCTGCTGCCTGACGCTCCGCATATCCTTCAGCATAGAAGTAACGAGAAGAGTCTGGCGTGTGAATCTCATCAATTAAGATAATCTTGCCATCCTTTTTCCCAAATTCATATTTTGTGTCTACTAAGATTAAGCCACGCGCAGCAGCAATCTCCGTACCACGTTGGAATAACGCTTTTGTATACTGCTCTAATTGAATATAGTCGGCTTCTGAAACAATACCACGGCTCAAAATCTCAGCACGCGAAATATCTTCATCATGCCCTACAGCAGCTTTCGTGGTAGGCGTAATAATAGGCTCAGGGAGCTTATCATTCTCCTTTAACCCTTCTACTAAAGTTTCACCACATACCTGACGTCTGCCAGCAGCATACTCTCTCCATGCGTGACCTGAAAGGTAGCCACGAATTACCATCTCCACTTTAAAAGGCTCACACATCATCCCGATAGTTACGGAAGGATCGGGTACTGAAGCCACCCAGTTAGGGATAATATCTTCTGTAGCAGCTAAAAACTTAGCCGCAATTTGATTCAACACCTGCCCTTTGTAGGGAATAGCTCGTGGAAGAACTACATCAAATGCCGAAATACGGTCCGAAGCTACCATTGCTAAGTAATCATTAGCTATGGTATACACATCCCTTACCTTCCCTCTGTAGAAAGCTGTTTGATTTTCAAAAGTGAAATTTGTTTCCTTAATCGCGTTCATATTGTTATGCTGATGGCTAGAACCATCTTTTAGTATAAATTCTTCAAAATTATTAAATATCCCCGTAAGCTTCAAGAATACGCTTCACTAATTTATGGCGGATCACATCGGCGCCCGTTAGCGGAATAATAGCGATGCCTTCAATCCCTTGTAGGAGGTCGATGGCACGTGCAAGGCCTGATTGGTTTTTCTTCGGTAAATCTATTTGTGTCAGGTCTCCTGTAACGATAAACTTAGCCGTTGGACCCATGCGTGTCAGGAACATTTTCAGCTGAAGCTCGGTGGTATTCTGGGCTTCATCCAAGATGACAAAACAGTGATCAAGGGTTCGCCCACGCATAAATGCTAAAGGAGCGACTTCAATGGTACGGTTCTCCAAGTAGCCTTTCAGCTTCTCCGCAGGAATCATATCATCTAAGGCATCGTATAAAGGACGTAAATAGGGATCTACTTTATCTTTGAGGTCTCCAGGGAGAAAGCCGAGGCTCTCGCCAGCTTCCACAGCGGGGCGCGTTAAGATAATACGCTTCACCTCCCTATTACGTAGGGCTTTTACAGCTAAGGCTACTGCCGTGTAAGTCTTTCCTGTTCCTGCAGGGCCTATGGCAAAGAGAATATCATGATGGGCCATGCTGTCCACCATCTTACGTTGATTGGGTGTACGTGCACGGACGACGAGTCCATTGGGGCCATATACAATCGGCTCCCCGGAAAATGTAGGTCCAGCTTTATCGGTCGGATTATAGGGAATACTTTTGGCACCAAAGATCGTTTCTAAATCGGCGATGCTAAGCTTATTAAACTGCTCCAGCAGGGCGAATACCTTATTCATTACTAATTGAAAATGTTCCAGCTCCGCAGGCTCTCCAAAAACTTTCAGGTCCGTACCGCGTGCCACGATACGTAATTTAGGAAATTGCTTTTTTATAAAGTCAAAATGGTCATTTTGAGCTCCCCAGAGCATCCCCAAATTGATATCTGCTAATGTAATCTGTAATTCGTTCAAATTTTTCTGATTAATTGTAAGACCGCTATAAATTTCTTCCACTTCCCCTCGCGCAAGGCGCAAGTAATGACTGCATAAATGTACTAAAATTTGTTTATTTGCTATAAAAATCAATCATTTGAATCCATTTTTTTTTGTATTTTGTTCAGAATCAAACAAAAGGTATCCTTAAGAAAAAAAAAGCTTAATAATCCTCACTTACACTTAGTAATACGATAATTAACTCTTACTTTTGTAGGATTTTTCTTTGCAAAAATTTTGCAAAAAATTAATAACACCATTTAATGCCACGGGGGAACGTGATATGCGCGTAATAACATTAACCACAGATTTAGGACATAAAGACTTCTATCAAGCTGCCTTGAAAGGGAGCATCTTGACGATTATGCCCGACGTACGTCTCGTGGATATTACCCATGAAATTCCCGCATTTAATACACAGAGGGCTGCTTTTGTGCTTAAAAATGCTTACCACTATTTCCCCAAAGAAACCGTTCATATCATCGGCATTAACACCCTTTATCAGGAGGATGCAAAGTATATCGCCATGCGCTTTCAGGGACACTATTTTATTGGTGCCGACAATGGGATATTCAGCTTAATTCTTGGGGAGCAGCAGGCGGAGGAGCTTGTAGAAATTAATCTGATGCAGGATCTACGCTATTTACATTTCCCTTTAGCGGATATTCTTTCCAAATCAGCCTGCAAGATTGCCGCTGGTGGAGCCCTATCAGACATCGGTGTTCCCATAGATCAGACGCTGGAGCGCGTAACCTTACAGCCGATCTTTGATAAAGATATGATTCGCGGCAATGTTATCTATGTAGATTCCTTTGGCAATGTCATCACCAATATCTCCAAAGACCTCTTCAATAGAATTCAGAATGGACGGAATTTCACCCTTTTCTTTAAACGTAATGAAACTATCAACCAGCTTAGTTGGCATTATAATGAGGTTTATGAAGGGGAGAAACTATGCTTATTTGGCATTTCCAACTTCCTAGAAATCGCCATTAACCAAGGAAATGCGTCTAAACTTTTGGGCCTTCATGATGATGACGCCAATATTATCCGGGTAGAATTTCATAATAATTAAACTCTTGCATGATATTTGAGTCTATTACAGCGAATATAGACTTTGATAATTACATGAAAGCATACCGATACCTTTTCCTATTAATCCTATTATGGGGCATTAAATTGCCTGCCTCAGCGACTGTTCAAGACTCCTTAAGTTATGAGCAACAGCGTAGCCATCTCAATAAGTTATTGCAGGAACGCTCCGAGCGTTTTAAAGCCTTCGACACCAGCTTGGCACAGAAAACGGGGATCTTTGGCTTTTTTAAGACGCAGGATGATATGCAGAAATCCATCGATATCCTAAAGGATGTCGTAGTCACAGACAATAATATCTTCTTGGAAACAAAAAAACTACTGGACTTTAAAGACTTTGAACGCGAGAAATTCCAAAAGCTTGCCAACGAATACGACCAGCAGATTACCGCTTATATGAAAACCATCAATAAGCTGCAAACGGAGAATGAGAAGCTGCGTAATCACATAAAAGAAGAAGAGAAAAGTACCCATTCAGGCAGTATTTGGCTCTATTTATCCCTGCTGGGGAATGCAGCATTGCTATTTATGTATGTAAAACAGCAAAAATTGACGAAAAAGTGATAGGCTATACTAGGAATGTTTATACATTTGCAAAATAATAATGTATCGTAACCATGGCCAAAGGATTTAATAGTGGAAATAAGCAAGACGAGGAGCTGCCAAAACCGAAACTTAATAAGGAACTTTTATTAAAAGCAGGTAAAATATTTCAGTACATCAAACCTTATCGCGTTAAATTTTTCTTTGGGATGTTTTTCCTTATTTTATCATCCCTCGTAATGCTGACTTTTCCAGCTTTATTAGGTGCCATGATAGATGCTGCTCAAGGTCAACAGACCTATAGCTGGCTGCCAAGCTCCGTGAAATTTCTAGGTTTATTGGCCCTAGGTCTGCTCGCATTTACATCCTTTCTATCCTTCTTCCGTATAAGACTATTTGTGGAAATTGCAGAGAAAGCCTTAGCTTCCATCCGTCGTGACTCCTTTCAGAAATTAATCGCACTTCCCATTGAATTCTTTGCAAACCGTCGTGTAGGCGAACTCAACTCGCGCCTCTCAGCCGATCTTGCACAAATTCAAGATGTCATGACGACAACCTTAGCAGAAATCCTGCGTCAGCTGATATCACTAGCCCTAGGTGTCGTCCTCTTAGTATGGGTATCGCCCCAACTAGCGCTCTTAAATCTCTGTATCCTTCCTGTTATTGTCGTCACCGCCATATTCTTTGGAAAATATATTCGCAACCTCTCACGGCAAGCACAAGATCAGCTGGCGGAATCAAATACCGTACTGCAGGAAACCCTACAAGGTATCTCCAATGTGAAAGCTTTTGTCAATGAATGCTACGAAACACAACGCTATGGGAATCGCTTAAATGCGGTGGTAAAGATTGCTGTAAAAGGAGCAACTTTCCGCGGGATGTTTGCCTCCTTTATTATCTTTTGCGTGTTTGGCGCTGTTATCGCTGTAGTCTGGTATGGCGCAGCCTTAGTGGCAGAAGGAGCCTTAACAGTGGGCGACTTAACCACGTATATCCTTTACTCCATGTTTGTCGCGGGCTCCATGGGTTCTTTTCCAGAGTTGTATGCGAATATTCAAAAAGCCTTAGGCGCTTCCGAGCGGGTCCTAGAGATTCTGGATGAAGTACCCGAAAAGGTAGACACGACAGCAGACTCCAAGATTATTAAACAGCCGATTACGGGAGCGATTTCCTTTAAGCATGTAGCTTTCAGCTATCCCACAAGACCCGATATCAAGACCTTGAAAGATATTTCTTTTGAAGCACATGCGGGCGATAAGATTGCTATTGTAGGCCCTTCTGGAACCGGCAAGTCGACGTTAGCATCGCTAATTCTACAATTCTACAAGCCTGATGCAGGCCTGATCTGCTACGATCAGAAACCTGCCAGCGACTATAGCCTTTCAGACATTCGTAACCAGGTTGCTATTGTACCACAAGATGTCCTTCTCTTTGGAGGTACTATCCGTGAGAATATCGCCTACGGAAAGTTGGACGCCGAGGCTGAAGAAATTATTGAGGCTGCCAAAAGGGCCAATGCGCACAGCTATATTATGCAGTTTCCTGAAGGATACGACACCCTCGTTGGTGAACGTGGTGTCAAACTTTCCGGAGGGCAGCGACAGCGTATTGCCATTGCGCGCGCACTCTTAAAGGACCCTGCAATCTTAATTCTTGATGAAGCGACCTCCTCCTTAGATTCGGAATCCGAAAGACAGGTGCAGCTAGCCTTAGAAGAATTGATGAAAAATAGAACTTCCATTATTATCGCCCACCGCTTGTCCACGATCTATGATGCCGATAAAATTATCGTTGTCAATGAAGGGGTCGTTTCTGAGTCAGGCACACATAATGAGTTAGTTCAACTGGAAAATGGACTCTACAAGCATTTATATCAACTGCAGTCAAATGCGAAAGTGGACGCCTAAATAAATAAACTTTTCGAAAACCTTTTTCTTAACAAGCTGTTAATATTATACTGTTAACTATATAAGGAAAAAGATTATGGAAAATAAAAATGGCGTAATTGCATTCGCACTAATCGGTCTTGCTGCCGGAGTTGCTACCTATTATTTATTAGGTACAGATGATGGAAAGAAACAATTAGAGCGTGCTAATGAAGGTATCAAAGATATAACAAACTCCTTAAAAGGACTTGCACAAAAAGAAGGCAAACGCGCTTCAAAATTTGCAAAACGTGCTGTAGAAGAAATTGATGATATTAAAGAAAAAGCTAAAGAGCAAGGAAAAGATGTACTCGATAAAGTCAATGATTCCGCTCAGCATTTAGCGAATAAAGTCGATGAAAAAGTTG
Source organism: Rhinopithecimicrobium faecis (assembly GCA_017942165.1). Classification (GTDB taxonomy): domain Bacteria; phylum Bacteroidota; class Bacteroidia; order Sphingobacteriales; family Sphingobacteriaceae; genus Sphingobacterium; species Sphingobacterium faecis. Next base: position 199,815 of record JAGKSB010000005.1, read on the forward strand.
ACACAGCAAAATCTAAAGTTTCTAATGCTTAATTAGACGACCTGTTGTTCGCGGATTCATCGAATAAAGAAATACAATCGTATCTTTGCTTCGCATGAATTTACTACAACAAGTAAAAACGTTAGTCTTAAAAGACCTCGTTCTTGAATGGCGCTCCAAGCACGCCATCAACGGAATCTTATTATACGTAGTTTCTACGGTATTTGTTTGCTATCAAGCATTCAAATCCGTAGATCCTATAACCTGGAATGCGCTATTCTGGATTATTATGCTCTTTGCTTCCGTTAGCGCCATCAATAAAAGCTTTTCACAGGAAAGCCAACAACGCCAACTCTATTATTACAGTATCGTCTCCGCTAAAGCAGTCATCTTAGCGAAGATTATCTACAATATGCTTCTAATGGTCGGGCTAGCCTTAGTAGCCTACTTTGTGTATTCTACAATATTCCGCAATCCCTTGGGAGACCCCTTATTGTACTTATTTGCCGTTATCCTGGGAAGTGTAAGCTTTGCCACCGTCTTTACGATGGTTTCAGGAATTTCCTCCAAGGCCGGAAATAATAGCACTTTGATGGCCATCTTAAGTTTTCCCGTAGTCATTCCATTATTAATTGTCTTAGTAAAACTTTCTAAGAATGCTATGGACGGTTTAGATCGCGCTGTAAGCATGAATGAAATCGGGGTTTTATTGGCTATTAATGTGATTACAGTTACCGTTTCTTTACTGTTATTTCCTTATCTTTGGCGAGATTAGTAGTTTAGTCTAAATGCATTAATTTTATTAATAATGAAAAAAATTTGGTGGAAAATACTGGCAGTAGTCTTGCTTGCTGGCGTAATTATCGCCGGGCTCTTGGGTCCTGTACCAGAACTTCCAATCTTAAATGAAACTATTCGAAATGTCTATTTCCACGTACCTATGTGGTTTGCGATGCTTTTCTTGTATTTGATTTCTGTCGTTTACTCCATTAAATACTTAAATACAGGGAAGACAGAATACGATGTAATGGCTGTGGAAGCCGTAAATACAGGTGTTATATTTTGTTTTATGGGCTTAGCAACAGGCATGCTTTGGGCGAATATCACCTGGGGAGACCCTTGGCCAAATGACCCTAAGTTAAACAGCTCAGCAATCTCTACGCTGATGTATTTAGCTTATTTGGTGTTACGGAATGCCCTTGAAGAAGAACAAAAACGCGCGAAAATTTCTGCCGTTTACAATATCTTCGCCTTCCCTATCATGATTGTATTACTGTATATCCTTCCGAGGTTAACAGACTCTCTACACCCTGGAAATGGTGGCAACTCGACCTTTGGCAGCATAGATATGAACAATCAATTGCGTCCTATCTTTTACGCTTCCGTTATCGGATGGGTATTAATCGGAAGCTGGATATGCTCCCTACGCTACCGTTTACGTTTATTAGAAAATAAGAATAATCAAATCGATTAATTCGATTATAACGATATATGCAATGAAAAAATTCTTTTTAGCATGCCTATTTGCATGGGCAACCTGCCTCCAAACTTTTGCTCAATCTGATATTGAAATGGCAACGGGCCTTCGTAGCTCCGGAAAAATATATGTGGTAGTATTAGTGATCTTAGTAATTTTTATTGGCTTAGCCATCTTCCTCTTTGGATTAGATCGCCGCATCACCAAGTTAGAAAAGAACCAAGACACCAAATAGTCTTACCTGTCTATAAAAGCCAATACATCGTTTGTATTGGCTTTCTTATTCCATAAACTTATCCGCAAGGCATTCTTATGTTAATTTCACAATTTAGAAAATATACCCCCATTAATTTTATTGTCCTGGCACTCGTAGGACTCTGTTTATGCTTGGGCGTGTATCTTCATTTACCGACCAAATTAACAGCCATCCTATTTGAGCCGGCATTAAGTAATCTAATTGGTGTAGATAAGTTTTCTACGCTTACGCCAGAAGTGAATGTCATGGTTACCCTATTTTTAACCTTACTGCAAGCGTTTATCCTAAATCGTGTTATGAATCATTTTAACATACTTGGGAAGCCTAATTTTCTGACGGCCTTGATGTATATGACCTTAGCATCGTTATTTTTACCCTTCCTGGTGCTCTCGCCGACATTAATTTGCAATTTCATTTCTATTTGGATGATTAGCAAACTGCTAAATATCTATCGTCAGGTGGACATTAAAGGATTGATGTTTGAGCTCGGTATGATTGTAGCTATAGGAAGCTTAATCTATTTTCCATTTATCATTATGGGGCTGCTGCTGTGGGTTAGTTTAATCATCTTTAGACCCTTCAACTGGCGCGAATGGTTTACACCACTGTTGGGCTTTTCTACGATTTATTTCCTCCTGGCAGTCGTATATTTCTGGCTAGGGAGAATGGAAGAATTTTACTTAATCTGGGTGCCACTGACGTACAAATTCTCCACTTCATTAAAGATGGAGGTAAATGATTACTTTGTGGTGATCCCAATTATCTTTACCTTACTCCTCTTTTTGGTGATCTTAAAGGACAATTTCTTCCGTTCAATAGTGCATGTACGTAAATCATTTCAGCTATTATTCTTTATGCTTATCCTCTCCTTCGTCTCCTTCTATTGGAAGCGTGACCTGAGTGTTAATCATTTTCTGATGTGTGCAACACCAATTACGGTTTACCTAGCCTATTACTTTACGCACTCGAAGAAAAAATGGCTTTTTGAGTCTGTTTACGCGGTTATCATTTTAACGATACTGTACTTTCAATTTTTCTAAAACACTACAAAAGAGCTGTTTAACCTTTTTTAACAATTTGAAATGTTGAAGGTCGCAAAATTGTGATAGTTTTGTAAACGGAAAGTCTGTAAAAACTATTCCTTTAAAAGATAGATTTTCGCTAAATTGTGGACATTAACCGCAAGGAATTAATCAATAATAAAAAGCAACTCGCAATTATAAAATATACTATGCAGAAACGCATTATCAGTAAAATAACATATTCAGCGCCAAAATTCTTGTTAGCCATGGGACTTCTTTGTTCCTCAGCAGCAGTATTCGCGCAAAAATCTACCTCCGCATCTCCGTACTCAAAATTCGGAATCGGTCAAATGCGTGAAGACTTACTTCCTCAGAATAGAGCGATGGGCGGACTGTCTTCTGGTATACGTTATATTTCTGGTGTCAATACCTTAAATCCTGGAAATCCAGCTTCTTATTCGGCCTTTCATCATACCATCTTTGATGCCGGATTATATGGCAATTTTACGCAATTAGAAAAAGGAAGTGCCAAGGATAATACCGCAGACTTTGCATTTTCACATATTACTGTAGGTATACCCCTAGGGAAAGCTGGAGGGGTAAGTTTTGGTTTACTTCCATTTTCTGAAGTCGGCTACTCATCGAATTCTACCCATGTCTTAGACACCCTAAACTATAAGAAGACCTTCACTGGTGAAGGTGGTATCAGTAAAGCATACCTAGGATACGGCTTAAATATTACCAAGAATATTTCCATCGGTGCCAATGTAAGTTACTTATTTGGATCCCTAAAAGACTATTCGGCTATTGAATTTCCGACATCTTTCTCAGGCTATAACACACGCCTCGAGGATCACCGTGAGATCTCCGGTGTAGCAGTGGACTACGGGATGCAATATTATAAGCAATTAGGAAAGAAGACATCCCTAACAATCGGATATTCAGGCTCCCTAAATAATCAAATTAACGACCGTTCTTCGCAGATTATCAGCAGAATTACACCGTCTATAGATTCCGAAAATCAAAATATAGCGTTAGATACGACATCATTTTCTTCCAGTTCACCACGCAAAATCCAATTACCCTTAAAGCACAATGTAGGTATTACACTTGCTAAAGCGAACAACTGGTTGGTGGGAGTGGAATTTAAGTATGCCGATTGGTCAGGTTTTAAAGTACGTGAAGGAGAGGACAATTTAGACAAAAGTATCGGTGGATCCATCGGTGGTCAGTATACGCCAAAACCAAATTCACCCCTCTACCGTAATATTATTGACTACCGTGTAGGTTTACGTTACAACCAAAGTCAGTATAAAATTAATACCAATAGAATCAACGATATGGCTCTTTCCTTTGGAGTAGGCCTACCGCTTTCAAGCTCGGCATTCTCAGGCTCCTTCTCCAAGATAAATATTACTGCGGAAGTAGGACAAATGGGTACATTAGAAAATAAATTAATTCGCGAGCGTTATGTCAATCTACATGTTGGATTTACCTTAAACGACCGCTGGTTCCAACGTCGTAAATACGATTAATCGCCGATATCATGATGCATAGACAAGCATGCAAGATACGTATACCTTATTTGCCCCTTTCAACATTCTGTTTGCTAGGGGCTCTGTCTTTAGGTGCCTGTGAGACAGATTTAAAAGAAGTAGACCGTATTGCCAATATTAAGAAAGAAGAGGCTGTAGATATCTCCAAGAATATCAAGGTTATCTATTCAGACTCTTCCCGTGTTAAGGCAGAGCTTACAAGTCCTGAATTGCGGATTTCACACGATAGCCTGCAGACTTATGAGTTTAAAAAAGGGATACAGATTATCTTCTTTGATGAGCAGACCAAGGAGACTCAGCGGATTACTTCCAACTACGCAATCCAACGTGTAGACAAGAAGACCACGGAGTTTAAAAATAATGTCATTGTAACCATGATCGATGGTACAGTGATAAAGACGGAGGAGTTAATCTACGACGAAGCGGCAGAAAACTTCTATAACAACCAACCTATACAAGCCTTTTTTAAAGATAATAGAGGGAATTTACAGGGTTCATCATTTACGTCTGACAAGGATTTTAAGCGTATAAATATTCAGAATTCCACCGGAATATACTATATCCAAAATTCCTCGGCATTCCCTAAATTTAGCCCTCAATAGCGCTAATAGGCAGTATTTTTAATTATTGATTCCTATAAGCATAAAATATTCCTCTTTTTTTTATAAAAATTGTATCTTGCACCTCGTTTTAGGGGTACTTACAACGTCAAAACAACTTTAAACAAGCATATAAACAATATAAACACAGTATATACATATGGGATTAATGAGCTATTTGCGAAATCGTGCCGGTCTTATTGTGACCGTGATCGGTATAGCAATTATTGCATTTTTGTTAGGTGACGCCATTCGTACGGGCACACCATTTTGGGCAGCGCACCAAAATCAAGTTGGAAATATTAATGGGGAAGCTATTGCTTACCAAGATTTCAACCAACAAGTCGATCAAACAGCAGAAACGTTTAAACAACAAATGGGGGGCGGTAGCCTTACTCCACAAATGAAAACTTATGCTGTACAACAAGTTTGGAACCAATATGTAACGCGTGAGCTTCTAAAGCAAGAAATCGAGAAGATTGGATTATCTGTAGGAAAGACAGAGCTGAACGATATGGTAACAGGAGCTAATCCAGCATACCAAATTCAACAAGCATTTGCCAACCCACAGACGGGTCAATTTGACCGTGCTCAATTAACAAACTTTATTTCACAAGTTTCCACTGCAGGCAATGCACAAGCTGCAGCGCAATGGAATGCCTTATTAGAAGGTGTGAAAGAAGAGCGCTTAAGCACGAAGTATGCGAACTTATTATCAAACTCCGTATACGTAACCTCTTTAGAGGCTAACGATGACTACTTACAACGCAATAAGCTTGCAAACTTCAAATATGTATTATTAGACTATGCGGGAATTAAAGATGCGGATGTAAAGTTGACAGATGCGGACTACAAAGCATACTATGACAAGAATAAAAACCTTTTCAGAAACACTGAAGAGTCGCGTGCTGTAGAATATGTGATCTTTGATGGTCGCCCTGCAGCAAAAGATTCACTATTTGCGAAAGAAAGCATCAATAAATTGAAGGAAAACTTAATAGCTTCGACGAATGATTCACTTTTTGCATCCATTAACTCGGACACAAAATATCCTTTCACCTATGTGAAAAAAGGTCAAGTTAGCCCAGCCTTAGACTCGGTCTTATTCAATGCCCCTGTGGGAGCTACTGTAGGACCTTTCCTAGCGAATGGCGCTTATGAAATTGCAAAAATTACGGATGCACGCTTCAGCCCAGACTCTGTAAAAGCATCGCATATCCTATTAAATTCTCAGGAATTAGGGGAAGCAAAAACTTTAGCTAAAGCCGACTCCATTAAAGCGCTTATCCAAAAAGGAGAATCCTTTGCTGCCTTAGCATTACAATTTTCTATGGACCAAGGTTCTAAAGTTAATGGTGGTGAACTAGGTACATTCACCCGTGGACGTATGGTTCCAGAGTTTGAAAATGCAGTATTCAATGGCAAGACAGGTGACTTATTAGTTGTGAACTCCCAATATGGTGTACACATCATCAAAATTGAAAACCAAATAGGTAACGCTAAAGTTGTGAAAGCAGCGATTGTGAATAAAACCATTTCTTCTGGAAAAGAGACTTTAAATGCTGCTTATAGCAAAGCAAATGATTTCTTATCACAAGTAAATGCTGACAATTTTGCCGAAGTAGCGAAAAAATCAAACTTACAAATAGGTGTAGCGAAGAATGTTGTCGGTATGGACAATAGTTTAGAAAACAACGAAGTTCCTCGTGACGTTATTAAATGGATTTTTGAAGCCGATAAAAATGAGGTTACAGATCGTATCTTCGAATCTGAAAACACCTATATCGTTGCTAAAGTAACTGGTATAAACCCGAAAGGTATCTTACCTTTAGAAGCCGTTAAAAATGATATTGAAGTAGCGGTACGTAATGAAGTGAAAGCGCGTCAATTACAAGAGAAAGCGAATGCTGCTTTAGCTGGCGCTACATCCATCGATCAGATAGCACAGAAATTAGGTAAATCAGCAGTAGCTGTAGAAAATGTAGTCTTAGCGAACCCTGTAATCCCAGGTGTTGCCCTAGAGAATGCCGTAGTAGGTACCTTATTCGGTTTACAACCTAATAAGCCTTCAAAAGCAATTCAAGGTAACCAAGGGGTATATGTTGTTCAAGTTAATGGCTTCGTGAACCCAGCAGGTACAACAGATATTAATGCACAGAAAAAACAACTCTTAGCAGGTAAAGCACAACGTGCTTGGGCTTCTATTTTCCGTGCTCTACAAGATAAAGCGGAAATCGTTGACAACCGTGTGAAATTCTTTTAAGAATTATTAAGTAACTTTGTAGCCGGACAATGTTTCATTGTCCGGCTTTTTTATGCTTTAAGATATGGAAATTCAAGAAAATATTATCAACAAAGTCGCTTTGAGTGGACTTATGACTTATGATTTAGCGAGCCTTGCGCCACATATGGAAGATTTTGTCGTCTATGATATTAAGGATAATCTATTTCATGAATTAATCTTACGCGAGAAAGATTTTCGCGAATTTATAAAAACCTTTAATTGGGCATCTTTCGCAGGTAAGCAAGTGGCGATTACCTGTAGTACAGACGCCATTGTGCCCACTTGGGCCTATATGCTGTTAGCGAATAAATTGGAGCCCTATGCCAATCGCGTAATTTTCGGCAGCTTAGAAGAGCTCTTAGCCTTACACTATCGCGAGCAGATTGCCGCCCTAGATATGCAGCAATTTGCCGATCAACGCGTCGTAATTAAAGGCTGTGGTGATATTAAAGTACCCGAAACAGCATTTGTGGAATTTACGGTACGCCTTTCCAAAGTCGTGAAATCAATTATGTATGGTGAGCCATGCTCCACAGTACCAGTCTTTAAACGCAAAGCAGGCTAAACAATACCAAATTTATTTTGTATTATTAGGGTATGAAAAAAATCTTGACTGTAGGTCTATTTATACTATGCTTCAGTATATTTGCAAAAGCACAAGTTCTGTCTTTTCTAAAAGAACCAGCTTTTAAAGCTGGCGAAAAGCTGGATTATAGGTTACGCTATGGAATTATTTCCGCAGCAACAGGGCAGCTATCAGTCAGCCAAACCCAACGAAATGGAAAGAATGCTTTTCAGCTCGCTGCAATGGGAAAGACTGCAGGCACGTTTTCAGTACTTTATACAGTCAAAAATCAATATGAATCCTTTATCAACGAAGACAATTTTCTCCCTTACTATTACACCGAAAATATTAAGGAAGGAAAATATACACGTAATGACAAGGTCACATTTGATCAAAAGACGAGAACCATCGTAGGTAATAAGGGAACCTTCAAAAGTACCGTAGCTCAGACCTTTGATTTACTGTCTGCCTACTACTTCTGCCGTAACCTCGACCTTTCCTCCGTAAAAGAAGGACAGTTGATACAAATGACGTACTTCTTAAACGACGAAATTGCTAGTTTAGGTATAACATATATAGGCATAGAGAAAATTAAAACAAGCCTAGGAACAATAGAATGTATTAAATTCTCCCCTGCAATAAAACCGGGAAGAATATTTAAAAAAAATAGTCAATTATTTCTCTGGGTTACCAATGATGGAAATAGAATTCCTGTAAAGGCCCAAGTAGATATATTAATCGGATCAGTAACGCTCGAGCTGACAAAAGCCTCAGGACTGAAATATACCCTAGGTCAACGCGCGAGTTACTCTAAATAACATAGTAAATGATAGAAGTAGGAAATGTATTAGTCCACGAAGAATTAATTGAAAATGACTTCGTATGCAATCTTTCCAAATGCAAAGGTATTTGTTGTATTGAAGGAGACGCTGGAGCTCCACTTAAGGAAAATGAACTTGCTGTATTGCGAGAAATATACCCCAAAGTAAAGCCCTATATGACCGAAAAGGGTATTCTTGCTGTGGAAGAACAGGGAACCCATGTCATTGATGGTGACGGCGACTTAACGACGCCTTGTGTGGATGGAAATAAAGAATGTGCCTATGTAACCTGGGAAAATGGAATTACTAAGTGCGCCATTGAAAAAGCTTATGAGCTTGGGGAAATCGCCTGGAAGAAACCAATCTCTTGCCACCTATATCCGATACGTACTACTGCCTATCCAGAATTTGATGTGCTCAATTATGATCGTTGGCATATCTGCAAAGACGCTTGTAGCTTCGGAAAAGAGCTGCAAGTTCCCGTATATAAATTCTTAAAGGATCCGTTAATTCGTGAGTATGGTGCGCCATGGTATGAGGAGTTAGAAGAAGCGGTAGCTTCATTAAAAGCTGACACGGCACATTAACAACCATTGTTTTATTTAGGTATTTACCTGTATACATGCTCAAACTAAACGAAATTCAAAAACCGATAGCCAAGGAATTGGCAACTTTCGAGGGTAAGTTTAAAGCTTCCATGAAAAGTGCAGCTCCTTTATTGGATCGTATTATTCACTATATCGTGAAACGTAAGGGAAAACAAATGCGTCCGATGTTTGTATTTTTTTCTGCAGGTCTCTGTGGTGGAATTCAAGAGTCTACCTTTCGGGGGGCCGCACTTGTAGAATTATTACATACCGCCTCTTTAGTACATGATGATGTCGTAGATAACGCGAATGAGCGCCGAGGGTTCTTTTCAGTCAATGCCTTATGGAAAAATAAGGTTGCTGTGCTTGTTGGAGATTTCCTGCTTGCAAAGGGCCTGCTATTATCCGTCAAAAATAAGGAGTTTAGACTATTAGAGATTGTTTCCGAAGCCGTTGAACAGATGAGTGAAGGAGAACTACTACAAATCGAGAAAGCGCGAAAATTAGATATTCAAGAGGATATTTACTTTGAGGTAATTCGTCAGAAAACAGCCTCTTTAATAGCCTCCTGTTGTGCTGCAGGTGCAGCCTCCTCCGGAGCGGATGAGGCAACTATAAAAAAGCTTCATCAATTTGGGGAAAAGGTGGGTATAGCCTTTCAAATAAAAGATGATCTCTTCGATTTTGGCATAGATGATGTGGGAAAACCATTAGGAAACGATATCAAAGAAAAGAAGATGACGCTACCTTTAATATATGCGCTTAATGAGGTTTCAAAATCCGAAAAAAGACATATTATCAACTTGGTAAAGAATCATTCCGAAGACCCTAAGAAAGTGACCGAAGTAATTGAATTTGTACGTCACAGTGGCGGATTAGATTACGCCAAAGAAAAGATGTTCGCCTATCAGCAGGAAGCTTTCGAGCTGTTAAAAGATTTCCCAGATAGTGAATATAAGACCGGTTTAGAGCAACTAATAAAATATACAACGGAAAGAAAGAAATAAACTTTACAACAAAAAGAAATAAAATATACAACAGAAAGAAATAAATAATTTATGAATCACGAAATCATGTTTTTTGGAGGTTTCCTCCTTTTTATCGCCCTGATGCTTGCCATCGATTTAGGTTTATTTTCTAAGGGTGATAAACCTGTATCCTTAAAAACAGCCTCGATAATGAGTGCTATCTGGGTGTTATTAGCCCTAGGTTTCTATTGGATTATTCGTCATTTTGGTCATGAGCTACATAACATTCATGATTTTGAACATCTTCAACAGGTCATAAAAACACATCTACATGATGTTAAAGTCATCCCTGGAAGCTTAGAGGCAAGCATTGATGCATATAATAAGAACTTAGCCCTGGAATTTATTACGGGTTACGTCGTGGAATATGCCCTTTCAGTTGATAATATCTTTGTTATGGTGTTGCTATTTACATCTTTTGGAATTCCTGAGCGCTACTACCATAAGGTGTTAGTTTGGGGTATTTTAGGAGCGGTAATTATGCGTTTTATCTTTATCTTCTTAGGTGCAGCGTTAATCACTAAATTTGGATGGATTCTTTATGTTTTTGGAGCTTTCTTAGTGTTTACAGGAGTAAAAATGTTTTTACAACGTAATCAAGAAGAAGAAATTGACCCACAAAATCACCCGATTGTGAAGTTTGCTTCCAAGTATTTTAAGGTAACACCAAAGTTAGATCAGGGAAATTTCTTTCATGTGGAGAATGGTGTAAAATACATGACTCCCCTATTTTTAGTGTTATTGGTTATTGAATTTACAGATTTAGTGTTTGCCGTAGATTCCATTCCAGCAATCTTCTCGGTAACGAAAGATCCTTATATTGTATTCTTCTCTAATATCTTTGCCATCTTAGGTTTGCGGTCTATGTTTTTCCTATTGATTAACGTAATTCACAAATTCCAATACCTAAAAGTTGGATTAGCATTTTTATTAATCTTTATTGGGGCGAAAATGTTATTGCATAGTTGGTTGGCAGCGGTTGGTTTTACCACCACACATTCCCTTATAGTAATTGTTAGTATCTTAGCAATAAGTATAATCGCATCACTTATATTTCCAAAAAAAGAAGATAAGTTAACAAGCGAATAATCTTCGCATCCATAAAAATATAAAAGGCCGTCCGAAAAGATGGCCTTTTATATTTTCCAACATTTTTAGGAAGGTTATACACATTTTGTGGATACTGTGTTAATATTTTTACAATTTGCACGACAATTATCCTAACATTCCTTAAAATCTTTATTAATTTAGCTTCTCTTAAAATAATAACAACATGAATTGGAGTAAATCCCTACTGATTGCCGCTAGCTTTTTAGCCGCGTCATTTCAAGTACAAGCGCAAGATAATTTAATCAATGCATTAAAATCAAACCAAAATGATAATTCCAAAGCTGGTTTTACCTTCACCGCAGTTATCAATCTAGGGAATACATCCATTAAAAACCAAGGTTCTTCCGGAACTTGTTGGTCTTATTCAGGAAACTCATTCCTAGAGTCTGAAATGATTCGTATGGGTAAGAAGCCGGTAGAAATTTCGCAAATTTACACTGCACGTCAAGTGTACTTAGAAAAAGCAAAAAACTATGTACGCTTACATGGAGGTCTTTCCTTAGGAGAGGGTGGTCAATTACATGATGTATTAAATGTATTCCGTACCTACGGTGCCCTACCACGTGAAGCATATACAGGCTTAAACTATGGTTCTGAGAAAAATAACTTTGGAGAAATGACGTCGATGCTAGATAATATGTTAGCAGCAGTTATTAAATCTAAAAAACTAACTCAAAACTGGTCTAAATCTTATGAAGCAGTAATGGACTCTTACTTTGGTGAAGTTCCTGCATCTTTCAAATACGAAGGTAAGAACTATACACCACGTACCTTTGCGGATCAAGTGATCGGAATAAATCCCGATGATTATGTCGGTATCTCTTCATTTAAAGATCAGAAACCTTACAGCAAATTCGTTTTATTAATCCCTGACAACTGGTCATTTGATCAATTCTACAATGTTCAGATGAATGACTTAACAAGCATCATTGATAACGCGCTAGCAAAAGGATATACCATAGCTTGGGCTACGGATGTGTCAGAAAAAAGTTTTAGCTGGAAAAATGGTGTCGCTTATGTCCCTACAAGAGCCGTGGAAGATATGACAGATGCAGAAAGATCAAATATGTTTGTAGGCCCAAAAGAAGAGGCTAAAGTTACAGAAGATCAACGTCAAGAAGCATTTGACAACTATTCAACAACAGATGATCACGGTATGCATATCGTAGGTTTAGTAAAAGACCAATCTGGAAAAGAATATTATATCGTAAAAAATTCTTGGGGAGAAACTAATGACTACAAAGGGTATATGTATGTAACAAAAGAATTCGTAAAATATAAAACGATCTCTATCCTATTACATAAAAATGCTGTTCAAAAAGAAATCAAATCCAAATTAGGTATTTAAGCCTCAGGACGATTAATTCATAGATAAAGGGAGACGCTAGCGTCTCCCTTTTTTTGATTTCTCGGCACCTTGCCTGAATACTTGTAAATGCTTGTTAATTTAGCTAGTTTTGAACCATGTTAACCCCAGATAAGATATACTTTGCTTCCGACTTCCACCTTGGAGCCTATCCCAAAGATAATTCACGCCAACGTGAGCGTATAATCGTCGCTTGGTTAGATGAGATAAAAAAGGATGCAGAAGCAATCTACCTGGTAGGAGATATCTTTGATTTCTGGTTTGAGTATGCCACAGTAGTGCCCAAAGGGTACATCCGCTTTCTAGGGAAGCTGGCTGAATTATCAGATTTAGGAATAAAGATCACCCTATTTAAGGGCAACCACGACATGTGGATGTTTGATTATCTAAAAGAAGAGTGTGGTGTAGAGGTAATTTCTGATGAGTTAGCGGTCACCTTAGATGGCAAATCTTTCTATATCCATCATGGCGATGGTTTAGGCCCCGGAGATCGAAAATACAAGCTGTTAAAAAAAGTCTTTCGCTCCCCTTTCTGTCAATGGCTATTTGCCAGGCTACACCCTAATTTGGGTATAGGTATCGCCCATAATTGGTCAAAACATTCCCGCTTAGCAAATACCGCTGAAGAAAAATGGTTGGGAGCAACACAAGAGTGGCTTATTATCCATGCACAAGAGCTGGAGCAACAGAAACACCATGATTACTATATCTTCGGACATAGGCATCTTCCCTATGAATATTCTATCAATGCCGATGCTATGGTGGTCAACTTAGGCGAATGGATTAACTTCCATACCTACGCCGTGTGGGATAAAAAAACCTTACAGCTTTGTAAATATACCCTCTCATAATGGATTTAAAGGCTATTATTTTATCCATACACCCGCTTCAGGAAGATGACTACAACCAGTTTGCAGCGATAATACAGCCGCGCATAGTTGCGAAAAATACACGCCTAATAGAAGCCGGAAAAGTAGACCATCGCTTTTATTTTATTCAAGAAGGCATCACGCGGGTTTACTACGAAACTGCAGAACGCACCATTAATTTAGTTTTTCCAGGTCCAGGAGAGACTATACTATCCCTAAACAGCTATAGCCTACAATCGGCAGGTTATGAGTATATCGAAACTTTAACGGAGTGCCTACTCTTTGAAGTCGATGCCATAGCCTTAAAAAAGCTGTACCAGACAAACTTAGATTTGGCTAACTGGGGACGTAAATTAGCAGAAATAGAATTTATAAAAGCCGAGAAGCGCTTGATGAACCACCTCTTTAAGAGTGCCCAAGAGCGGTATACGGAGTTACTGTTAAAATATCCAGCGCTGATACAGAACATCAAATTAGGACATATCGCCTCTTACCTAGGCGTTTCTCAAGTTACACTGAGCCGTATTAGGGCCGTAAAAAGTTGATCTACACTTATTTTTTTAACATATGTAAAAAATATTCCAAGCTTTAATACCGACTTTTGGATTATGAATTGGATATTATTAATTATTGGGGGCTTATTTGAAGTAGGCTTCACCACTTGTTTAGGAAAAGCAAAGGAAAATGTGGGATCATCGATGTACCTATGGTATGCAGGCTTTGTAATTTGCTTAATCTCAAGTATGCTCCTATTGATCAAAGCTACGCAAACTTTACCCTTAGGCACAGCCTATGCCGTATGGACAGGAATTGGCGCCGTGGGCACCGTATTAATGGGGATATTCTTCTTTAAAGAGTCTGCTGACTTCTGGCGTATATTCTTCATATTTACGCTGATTGCCTCGATTATAGGGCTTAAAGCAGTTTCTTCGCATTAATGTGCCGGAGCTGAAAAAAAACAACAAAATTTACTTATTTTTGTAGACTTATAATGTGCAGGCTAAAAAACCTTTGGCCTGAATTATTGAAGATTATACAAATATGTTAGAAAAATTACAGGCCATCAAAGAACGTTGGGACGAAGTGGAAGCTGAGTTAGGCAACCCCGATACCATCAAGGATATGAAACGTTTTGCTAAGTTAAATAAAGAATATAAAGACTTAGGAAAGATTGTGGATCAATACCTTATCTACAAAAATATGGTAAGCAATATTGACACGAATAAAGAGATTTTATCAACGGAAAAAGATCAGGAGCTTCGTGAGATGGCTAAGGAGGATTTAGACCTCTTATTAGGCCAGAAAGAGGAGAAAGAAGAAGAAATACGCTTAATGTTGATCCCTAAAGATCCCGAAGACGCCAAAAATGCTATTCTGGAGATTCGTGGCGGTTCAGGAGGTGATGAAGCGGCTTTATTTGCCGGCGATTTATACCGTATGTACACCCGTTATTTCGAAACTAAAGGTTGGAGAAATGAAGTGATGGACGTTACTGAAGGAACTTCAGGCGGCTATAAAGAGGTTGTATTAAAAGTTATCGGTGACGATGTATATGGTCAATTAAAATATGAGTCAGGCGTACACCGTGTACAGCGTGTGCCCGATACGGAGACACAAGGCCGTGTACATACTTCCGCAGCATCCGTAGCGGTATTACCAGAAGCTGAAGAAGTCGACGTAGAATTGAACCCTGGAGACATTGAATTGCAAACATCCCGTTCCGGTGGTGCAGGTGGTCAAAACGTCAATAAGGTTGAAACGAAGGTTCAATTAACGCACAAACCTTCGGGAATTGTTGTCGTTTGTCAAGTTGAACGCTCGCAATTAGCCAACCGTGAGCTTGCTATGGAGATGCTTCGAAGCAAATTATATGAGCTTGAAGTTCAGAAAAAGCATGGCGATACAGCAGCAAAAAGAAAAACGATGGTCTCCACAGGTGACCGTTCCGCAAAAGTGCGTACTTATAACTACCCACAAGGCCGCGTAACAGAACATAGAATTGGAATGACTTTATATAATTTACCAGCGATTATGGATGGTGATATTCAGGGAATTATAGACGCATTACAGTTTGCTGAGAACGCAGAAAAGATGAAAGAAGGCACCGTAGAGTAAGTTTTTTTTAATTTTTATTCGTTTTTTCAAATATAAGTTCTATATTTGCAGACCTTCAAACGAGAAGGTTATTGGTCCGGTAGTTCAGCTGGTTAGAATACATGCCTGTCACGCATGGGGTCGCGGGTTCGAGTCCCGTCCGGACCGCCAATACAAGTGAAGCGAAAGCTTCTTAGTTCTTTAAAATATTTAAAAATTTTGGTCCGGTAGTTCAGCTGGTTAGAATACATGCCTGTCACGCATGGGGTCGCGGGTTCGAGTCCCGTCCGGACCGCCAAATTTTTAAAAACGTATAATTTTAGGTCCGGTAGTTCAGCTGGTTAGAATACATGCCTGTCACGCATGGGGTCGCGGGTTCGAGTCCCGTCCGGACCGCTAAAATTTATACAAACACATTCAAACGGTCCGGTAGTTCAGCTGGTTAGAATACATGCCTGTCACGCATGGGGTCGCGGGTTCGAGTCCCGTCCGGACCGCTGAAAAACAAAAAGCTTTATCATCTCGATAAAGCTTTTTTTTTGCCTTCCTATTTCTAGGGTAGATAAAACATTTTCCATAAAAAAACCTCCCCCATCTCAAGCTTGTTAAATTAGAAAAATAATAGTAGGTTTGACTAGAGAAGTCCGGGATCCAATAGCCCGAAAAACAAAAAAAATTGTCCTTGGGTTACTATTAGTTATAAAACGTATTAATAGGTGAGTAAGATTAGCAGATCATTTACAATAGACAGCGACCAACATATTCTGGATGGTATACGCCGCGGAGATAGTGTAGCCTTAGATGCAATCTATAAGCTATATTACCCTTCTGTTGAGCATATGATTCTACAAAATAATGGAAGCCATGAAGAAGCACAAGATATCTTTCAAGAGGCTGTAATCGTCCTCTATGACAAGGTTAGTTTAGGGAACTTTGAATTGACAAGTAAATTAAAGACTTTCCTTTACGCAGTAGCACGCAGACTTTGGTTAAAGCAACTGAATCGCGCAGGATTGTCCTACGCTGATATTAGTCAGTATGAAGATTCTCTAGCCGCCGATGATGATATCGAAAAGCATGAAGAGCTCGATTCGAAATTTGATAAAATGGAACAAGCCATGGAAAAGCTCGGAGAACCCTGCAAGACCATTCTGCAAGATTTCTATCTCCTTCAGCAATCTATGCAGGAAATTTGTGACAAATTTGGCTATACCAATGCCGATAACGCTAAAACTCAAAAATATAAATGCCTGCAAAGGCTAAAAAAACTATTTTTTACATTATAAAACGCAGCTATGAGACGCCTGAGTCAACAACAATTTTATGAACTCGCAGACCAATATCTTCGCAAGGAGCTAAACGATACCGATCGCCTAGCCTTCGAAGCATTTTGTGCTGAAAATCCGTCTTTTTCTGCTCAGCTTTCTCAACATAAAGAATTCATTAACCACATGCAGGCTACAAGCCGCCGTATGGACTTTAAAAGTCAATTAGCACTCTCCGCTAAGGAATTCCGTAAAACACAGGCTAAGGAGCTTAAAATAACAAAACAGACGCAGCTATCAACCGCTGCAGATGCCGATACCAAGGAAAGTCAATTACCGGGAGAGACAAAAGTTATTTCTATTTTAAATAGATATAAAATAAATTCATTTATCGCCGCCGCCGCAGTAGCCATTGTAGCTGTATTCTCCACCCTCTGGGTATCGGGCTATTATAAAACGCTCGAGAAAACAAGCTCCAACTATTCCGCTTTGAGACGAGAGATGAACACCGTTAGGAAAAATGTCAATGCCCATAACGTTGCCCTCCGGAATATTAACTCGAAGAAAGATGCCGATGTCAGCTCCAGCCACTACGGTGCTACTGGATTTATGGTTACCAATGACGGCTATGTCGTTACCAACTTCCACGTAGTAAATGGCGCCGACTCCGTATACCTTCAAAATAATAAAGGCGATTCTTTTAAAGCATCCATTGTCTATACCGATGCCGACAAAGATTTAGCCATCTTATTTATAAAAGATCATAACTTCAAAGGCAGCAAAAATCTACCTTACACCTTTAAATCCGCAGCCTCTGAACTAGGGGAAGACATCTATACCATTGGTTTCCCAAGAGATGAAGCTGTCTATGGTCAAGGTTACCTAAGTTCTGCAACAGGATATGCTGGAGATACCGTGTCCTATCAAATTTCTATTCCTGTAAATCCCGGAAACTCCGGTGGACCTGTACTTGATAATAGAGGGAATGTAATTGGAATTATCTCGGGTAAGCAAACCGGAATCGATGGTGCCGCCTTTGCCATAAAAACACAAACGCTCTTATCAGCTTTAAAAGATATCCCTACAGACTCCTTAAAAACAAAAATTGTGCTTAACAAAAAGAATAATTTAAAAGGTCTCCCTAGAACAGAGCAAGTTAAGCACCTAAGAGACTATATCTATATGGTCAAAGTTTATTAATAAATCAATATTTAAATATAAAAAAAGGAAGTCCATGGACTTCCTTTTTTTATATACTATAGTTTGTTAAAACCTATTTATTAGGCTGTGGTGTCGTTCTTAAATAAGTCTTTATCTCTGTAAATCCTTTCGGGAATTTAGCAGGAATGTCTGCTGTAGCAACGGTATTGGAAACGATGACATCCTGCCCATCCTCCCAGTCTGCCGGGGTAGCTACGGGAAAACTTGCCGAAAGCTGTAAAGAATCAATTACACGCAGAATTTCTGTAAAGTTACGTCCTGTGGAAGCGGGATATGTCAGCGTTAATTTCACCTTTCTATCAGGGCCGATTATAAATACAGAACGTACCGTTAATGTCGCGCTCGCATTGGGATGAATCATATCATATAACTCCGAAATATGACGATCTTCGTCGGCTATAATCGGGAACTCTACCGTAGTATGTTGTGTCTCATTAATATCATTTACCCAAGCTAAATGATCTGCTAAGGGATCCACAGATAAGGCTAATACCTTAACTCCCCTTTTATCAAATTCGCCCTTCAACTGCGCTGTCCGCCCTAATTCTGTCGTACATACCGGTGTATAATCCGAAGGATGGGAAAATAATAATGCCCAGCTCCCTGCTGTATATTCGTAGAAATCGATCTCTCCGACTGTAGTCTGCGCTTTGAAATTCGGCGCATCATCTCCTAATCTTAATGACATAATACTCAGTTTTAGTAATGAATTAAACTATTTACTCTACAAAGATAGTAGATTATTTTTTTATTCCTTACACATTCCATAAATTATTTTTTAATACTATGCATACATAGTATATTTTGGTATATTTACGTAGTTATCCACTTATAAACAAAACCTTTATGAACTTTAATCTGAGCGAAGAGCATCAAATGATCCAACAGGCAGCAAAAGATTTTGCAGAACAAGAATTAAAAGCGGGCGTTATCGAGCGGGATGAAAAAGCGGAATTTCCTTACGATGCCGTTAAGAAAATGGGTGAACTAGGATTTATGGGCATGATGATTCCGGAGTCCTACGGGGGAGCAGGATTAGACTGCCTAGCTTATACCTTAGTCTTAGAAGAGATTGCGAAAATAGATGCTTCTGCAGCCGTTATTATGTCGGCACATAATTCGTTAGTATGCTATGGCTTATATGAGTTTGGCACAGAAAATCAAAAACAGCAATTCTTACGCCCCTTAGCATCGGGGCAAAAGCTTGGAGCCTTCGCCCTCTCAGAACCTGAAGCAGGATCCGATGCCACCTCACAACATACCCATGCCCTGGATATGGGAGATCATTACTTATTAAATGGTACGAAGAATTGGATTACCAATGGTGGAAATGCAGACTTTTACCTTGTAATTGCGCAAACGGATATTAGTAAAGGCCATAAAGGGATAAATGCTTTTATCGTGGAGAAAGGTACTGCAGGCTTTGAAATAGGCCCTAAGGAGAATAAATTAGGCATCCGTAGCTCGGACACCCATTCGCTACTATTCACCGATGTGAAGGTACCTAAGGAAAATAGAATTGGCGCAGATGGATTTGGATTTAAATGTGCTATGCAAACCTTAGATGGAGGAAGGATAGGAATTGCTGCCCAAGCGTTAGGGATTGCTGCGGGAGCCTATGACCTAGCTTTAGCCTACTCCAAAGCGCGTAAGACCTTTGGGAAGCCTATCTCCGAACATCAGGCGATACAATTTAAACTGGCAGATATGGAAGTGGAGATTGAAGCTGCACGCCTACTCACCCGCAAGGCGGCATGGCTAAAAGATAGCCATCAGCCCTACAGCAAAGAAGCGGCTATGGCCAAGCTATTTGCCTCTGAAGTAGCCATGAAGACAACTATTGAAGCGATCCAAGTGCACGGTGGCTATGGCTACGTGAAAGAATATCATGTGGAGCGCTTAATGCGTGATGCGAAGATTACGCAGATTTATGAGGGAACATCAGAAATTCAACGCTTAGTAATAGCGCGTGAAATACTACGTGCTTAGTCACGCTGAAAAAGCATTTTCAATAAACTAAAAAAGACTTTAGAGAAGTCTTTTTTAGTTGCTATAGCAGGCATACTACGTTATGAAATGCTCCCAATTGAGGAGTAATGATAGCAATAGTATGGTGATCAAACCGAAAATAAAAATTTGGGACCAAGATGTTTTTTTTACCTGATTCATGGATGCTCCTTTCTTTTAAGTTTATACTTAAATATACGCTAAAAGATTGTAAGCACCCGAAAAAAGGGCCTCCTTATCTTATTTGACCATTTCCTGTAACAAACCATTTTTCCGTGACTAACTTTTCCAGCGCAAAAGGCCCACGCGCATGTAATTTTTGTGTAGATATGCCAATTTCTGCCCCCAGACCGAACTCCCCACCATCGGTGAAACGTGTGGAAGCATTTGTGTAAACTGCCGCAGCATCCACATCATTCATAAAGTCTGAAATATTGGATGCATCTGCGGAAATGATGCACTCGGAATGCTTGGAAGAGTAGCATGCAATATGTGCCAAGGCTTCAGCTAAGTCATCAACCACGCTTACGGAGCATTTCAGGGAAAGGAACTCTCTGCCATAATCTGCTTCTGAAGCCTCTTGCAAATAGGGATAGCTACACTTCTTAAAAAAGAGGTAAGCGCGTGGATCAGCGAAGACTTCAATAGAAGCCTCCTTAAAAGGCGTAACAAGTAAGTTTATAAAATCTTCAAGGACCGCGCTATGCACTAAAATAGTGTCCAAAGCATTGCATACCGAAGGTCTACTAATCTTCGCATTAGCAACAATAGCCACCGCCTTAGAAAGATCTGCAGTAGCATCAACAAATGTATGACATACCCCTGCCCCTGTTTCTATGACGGGTACTTTAGCATGCTGACGAACATAATCTATAAGTGACTGAGAGCCACGCGGGATAATAATATCCACATATTTCGTGGCTGTGAGCAACTCCATGACAAACTTCCGATCTGCAGGAAGCAATTGTACTATTAATGGGTTTACACCAGCTTTACGAAGCGCCTCTTGGATGATGTGTACGAGGATCGTATTGGTATTAAAAGCATCCGTTCCACCACGCAACAAACATACATTGCCCGATTGCAAACATAGTGCGGCAACATCGATGGTGACATTTGGCCTCGATTCATAGATTACGGCAACAACGCCTAAAGCTACTGTCATCTTACGCAGAAGGAGCCCATTGTCAAGTTTCCGATCCACGATCAGCTGCCCTGTGGGATCAGGTAGCTCCGCAATAGCGCGTACTGCATCTGCTAACCCTTCAATACGTGGGGCATCGAGTAGTAGCCTATCTACTTTGGGATCCTGGGGATCCATCTTAGCGAGATCTAGCGCGTTAGCGGCTATTATCTCCTGCTGCTGCTCCCTAAGACCTGTAGACAAGGCTGTTAATATTGATTTCTTCGTGACGGCTGTAAGTCGTTGTACAGCTTTTTTTGCTGCCTGTGCAGCTTTTAGTTGTTCAGTGATATGCTCCATAATAAGTGGATTGATACGGATGATGTGTAAGGAGGCAGATGCGCTTAAAGTAAGACGATATCATCCGCATGGGCTACTTCAATATTCTTAAGGTTCATTCCTTTTAGGGACCGAGAATCTACCTTCGCCTTTGCGACAGCCAGGATATGCTTATCAGGACCAAGAATATGGAATACCTCCCCCGATTCAAAATCAGTAATAATGGCTTCAATACCTACCGCTAAGAGGCTATTGCGATCTAGGAGAGCCTGCTCGGCACCACGGTCTATCTGCACTTCCCCACGAATTAGGGAACCCGAAGCTAACCATTTATTACGGGAGGAAACTTTTTTTACTTGACGCACACACAGGGTCCCCGTCTGCGCCTGCACAGCTTTCAGGATGGCATTCTCAGTTTCCATGGAGTATATTACGGCTTGAATACCTAAAAGATTAGCCAGCCTTGCGAAATTTAATTTTGAGGTCATGCCCCCCAGCCCCACGGATGACTTGTCCGTACGTGCTAAAGATAAAGCGGCTTTATCTATGACCTCGATACGAGGGATAACTTGGTTATTAGCATCTAGCACACCAGGTACAGAGGTTGTAAATAAAATAGTCTCGGCGCCAAAACCGACCGCGATTAAGGTGGCCAGTTCATCGTTGTCGGAAAACTTCAGCTCTTTATTGGAGACGACATCATTCTCATTCGCTACAGGAATAATATTATTCTTCCAGAGCTCCTCATAAGTTTGCTTCAGCTGTAGGAATTGATGCCTATTAGCAAAGTGCTGGCGCTCACATAGGCTCTGTGCTAATGCAATCTTAAAAGGTTTGAAATAGGTACTGTAAGTGCCCAATAACAAGGGATTCCCGATGGCCGCAGCGGCTTTTCGCTCCGCCAGGGTACCGCCATAATTGGGGAGAAACTTCTTGCCTGCAGCAACTGCACCCGAAGATACAATGACAATATTAAATCGTTGTTGTAATTGAGCTACCTGTCGGGCAATTTCTAACACAATGCGTTCATCAATATCACCCACCGTATTGGTGATCGATGCAGATCCGAATTTAATAACAAGAATAGGTTTTTTCATTTTCAATCTCTAGTCGTTAAAGCTAGCATAATTTTTAATGAAAATGGTCATTTTATAAACAAATATTGTCTAAAACAACCCCTTTAACCCTTCGCACCCTTGGATTCCATAAGTTGTTCCAAGGAGAACATCTCATCACGTAATTTCGCCGCTTGTAGGAAATCCATTTCCTTAGCGGCTTTTTCCATTTGCTTACGGACATTATCGATGGCTTTCTTCAAATCTTTTTCCGACATATACTGCATCACAGGATCTGCAGCAATGGCTTTACTCGGATCGGGCTCCACATAAATTTTCTGTTCTACACCGTTAAAATCAGCCATTGATGTTTGCTCCATAATTTCTTCACGAGATTTCCCTACAGTACGTGGAGTGATGCCATGCTCGGTATTATAGGCCATCTGCTTCTCACGGCGACGATTTGTCTCCTCAATAGTAACCTTCATGCTGTCGGTAATCTTATCGGCATACATGATTACGCGCCCGCGATCATTACGTGCGGCACGACCTATGGTTTGTATTAAGGAGCGCTCTGAGCGTAAAAAACCCTCTTTATCAGCATCTAAGATAGCGACTAAGGTTACCTCGGGCAGATCGAGTCCCTCACGCAGTAGATTGACCCCTACAAGCACATCAAATTCCCCTAAACGGAGTCCGCGTAAAATTTCTACACGCTCTAAAGTCTTAATTTCAGAATGGATATAGCGAACTTTAATCGACAGCCGCGTCATATATTTGGTAAGCTCCTCCGACATACGCTTGGTCAGTGTTGTTACCAGCACCCTTCCCCCTTCTTTGATTGCTTGATCCACCTGCTCCAATAGATCGTCCACTTGATTAATGGCAGGGCGCACTTCAATAATAGGGTCTAAGAGTCCTGTGGGGCGGATAACCTGCTCCACGACAACTCCCTCAGTCTGCTGCAACTCATAATCTCCAGGCGTTGCCGACACATAGATCGTTTGATTAGTGAGGGATTCAAATTCCGGAAAGTTTAACGGCCTATTGTCAAGCGCTGCAGGCAGGCGGAATCCATATTCTACAAGGGATATTTTTCGCGATCTATCGCCCCCATACATGGCACGGATTTGAGGAAGTGTGACATGGGATTCGTCAATCACTAAGAGGTAATCTTCGGGAAAATAGTCTAGCAAGCAGAAAGGGCGCATACCTGGAGTACGTCCATCGAAGAACCTGGAGTAATTTTCAATACCTGAGCAATAGCCGAGCTCACGCATCATTTCCAAATCGTAATTTACGCGTTCTTCCAAACGCTTAGCTTCCAACATACGTCCTTCCTCTTCCAGCTGTGTCTTGCGCACCATAAGCTCCTCTTGAATAGCGAAGATGGAGTTTGTAAACTTCTCCTTCGGAGTTACAAAGAGGGTCGCAGGAAAGAGGGCTAAATCTGCCATCTTCTTTATGGTCTTTGCAGAAATAGGGTCTATTTCCGAAAGCTCATCAATCTCATCCCCATAGAAGGTAACACGCAGAGCGGTATCCATATAGGCGGGGTAAATATCGACTGTATCTCCTTTTACCCGGAAGGTACCGCGCTTAAATTCTGTGGTGGTACGTGCATATAAAATCTCCACCAATTTATGTAGAAAAGCATTTCTGCTGATGGTCATGCCCACACCGAAGCGGAAGATAGAACGGGAGAAATCTTCGGGATTCCCCATACCATAGATACAGGAAACTGAAGATACGACGACCAGGTCACGACGGCCTGACATCAACGAGGAGGTGGTAGCCAAACGCAACTTTTCAATCTCCTCATTAATGGCTAGATCTTTCTCTATATAGGTGTTCGAAGAAGCTATAAAAGCTTCAGGCTGATAATAATCGTAATAAGAAACGAAGTAGTTGACAGAATTCTCAGGAAAAAATTGCTTAAATTCACCATACAGCTGCGCTGCTAAGGTCTTATTATGGCTGAGGACTAACGTTGGCCGCTGCGTCTCTTGAATTAGATTGGCTACGGTAAATGTTTTCCCTGACCCTGTAACCCCTAAAAGCGTTTGATAGGTTTCCCCAGCATTCACCCCTGCGACCAATTCTTTGATGGCCTGAGGTTGATCTCCGGTAGGTATATAGTCAGCTGTCAGTTTAAACTTCATGATAAAATCCAATGGTGTAAAACAAAAATACTGATTTATAATTATATAGTTAGCATTCTATTAAATCGGGCACACCTGAATGAAGCTCAATAATTCTTTGTAATTTTATAGCCTAATAAAAACACAAGACATGATCACTGTTTTAACACAAAAAAATAGCGTTGCCAACCAATTTTTAGCACAGTTGCGTGACGCTGTTGTGCAGCAAGACCGCATGCGTTTTCGGCGAAATTTAGAAAGACTGGGGGAGATATTTGCGTATGAGATTTCTAAAACGTTAACGTATCAACCACAAGAGGTGGAAACCCCCTTGGGCATTGCCACCTGTCATACCTTAGTCGATCAACCGGTATTAGCTACGATCTTACGCGCGGGACTTCCTTTACACCAAGGCTTGCTCAATATATTCGATGAGGCGGGTACTTGTTTTATTGCTGCGGCACGTCACACCAAAAAATCGGGGGAATTTGAAATTCATAAATCCTATGTGAATACACCCAATTTAGATGAAAAAGTGGTGATTATGGCTGACCCCATGTTAGCAACAGGGCAGTCTATTGTTATCTGCTGTAAAGACCTGCTCGTAGATTATAATGTTAAAGAATTGCATATCGTGATTGCTATTGCTTCGGATGAAGGGGTGCAGTATGTGCGAAAGTATTTACCCGAAGCGCATCTCTGGATTGGTGAAATAGACAATGAGCTTACGAGTAAATCTTATATCGTTCCCGGATTAGGAGATGCTGGAGATTTGGCTTTCGGAGGGAAAGATAAAGGGGAACATGCGTAACTGAAAAATAACTTTACGGTAATAGTATAACAATAATGAATAACGATCTTCTAATAAATTTTATGAATAGTCTTAAAATCACGTATTATGAGCTGGGTAAAATACAATGGAGAAAAAATAAACTCCTCAATTGAAGAAGCAATTTCTGCTGTAATCCGCCAAGAGGCAGCACAGGGAAATAAGCTCAAGGTCTATATTGGTACTGACTCGCAAGTAAAGCGAAGGTCCATTGACTTTGCTACGGTCATCGTCTTTCTACGCGAACATAAAGGAGGCTTTATGTTTATTCATAAAGACCGCGTAGACTATTTAATGAGCATTCGAGCACGCATGCTGCTAGAAGTTCAAAAATCTATAGAGATCGCTTATCATATATCTCCCCTCCTAGAGGAGCATCAGGTGGATTTAGAAATCCATGCCGATATTAATACTAACCCAAATTTCAAATCTAATACCGCACTCAATGAAGCTATGGGCTACATTTTGGGCATGGGCTTTATCTTTAAGGCAAAGCCCGAATCCTTTGCAAGCACCAATTGCGCGAATAAACTCGTACAATAAGGATATAAAAATAGGTTTTGCACACTGATTACTTACCTTTGTGTAGGCATCAATGTCAAGACCTATTTTTTTATGTTAACACAGCTTCTTCAAATCTCCGCCTTGGAATGGTTTGCAACCATCACAGGTTTTCTATGTGTTTACTTAGCGGCCAAACAAAACAGCTGGAATTGGCCCCTATCCATCCTAAGTGTCTCCAGTTATATCATTATTTTTTATGACATAAAACTCTATGGGGATATGGTATTACAACTCTATTTCCTGGGCACAGCGGCGTATGGCTGGTACTATTGGCAGCAGCACCCTAAAGATGATCAGAATGCTATCAGCAGTTTAAGCCGTAAACAGTGGATCTTAGCACTTGCAAGCATCCTGATTGCAACCTTGTTAATTGGAAGTTTTTTAGCCCATTTCACAGATTCTGATGTTCCCTATATTGATGGTTTTTGCACCTCCTGTAGTTTTATCGCCCAATTTCTAATGACCCGAAAGATTATTGAAAATTGGCTGATTTGGGTCTTTGTAGATCTTTGCTATATCCCACTTTACGTACACAAAGAGCTCTATTTAACAGCATTTCTATATCTCGCTTTTACGATTATTGCGTGGAAAGGCTATATTGACTGGCGGAAGAGCTACCGCAAGCGTGCTGCTATAAATTTATAATTTTAGAAATAAACTGTACCTTCGAAGGAAGGCTATCGAAAATGTATGCCCAGCATCCCCAGGAATATCATGATATGAAGTTACTAAAAATCGCTATTGTAGGCCCCGAATCTACGGGCAAATCCACCATTGCACAGCAACTAGCACAGCATTTCAATACTGTTTGCGTGCCTGAATATGCGCGTGAATACTGCAAAAACCTCGGGAACACCTATACCCTTCAAGATGAGTTAAATATGTTCTATGGGCAAAAGGCCTTGGAAAATACTTTACTCCCACTCGCTCGTCCCCCTTATATCTTTTGTGATACAACAATCCTTACTGTAAAAATTTGGTGCGACCATCTCTTTGGGGACACTCCGCAGGAGGTGAAGGATGCGATCCAAGAAAATGCCTATGACTTGTATCTGTTAATGGATATAAATTTACCTTGGGAAGATGATCCATTGAGAGATTTCCCTGAACAACGCGCTCATTTTATGAAAATCTGGAAAACAGAACTTCAATCCTTGAACGCGCCGTTTCAGGTAATCTCGGGCTTAGGGGATAATCGCTTCCAAGCGGCACTAACTGCGCTAGCTACCGCATTTGGAAACTTTTAAAAAATTACAGTGGATAGACTTGTCTTAATGCGACAATATCGAAATATGAAAAAGGACGATCAGTAGTACTCGAACAAGCTAACATCCATGAATTTTGCTCAGGGCCCTTAGGCGTACCTGGGATATGTTCAGCCCCAATTATATCTGGACCTTCATTTAAGTCCTTTGTCTCCCTTGGACAACTAAATTTTCTATTCATAAAGTCTGTATGTCTAAAGCCAATACAATGACCTATTTCATGTAGAATAGTGCTCACAAAATCTTTACGTGTTGCCTGATCATGGTAATAATCCGTATTCACCAAAATTTCGTGATATGGATTATTATTAAATGGAAAGCCTGCGGACATTAGAAATTTTACATTTCTAGTATTCCGTAGAGCGATGTCTGCCTCATTGGGGTTAAAGACTTGTTTAAACTCCAAGTTAATTTTTAACGCATTGAAGCGTTCTGCAGCTTCACCCAAAGCGCTATTAATTTTTTGTCCTAAGATTGGAGCAGCGTACAAATTAATCACTCTAGGTTGGTTTCCACTCGGAACCTGAACAATCTCGCGTGTCCGGTAATGGTTGATATTCCGCTTACCGTCCTCGTTGCTTTTAGCCCCATTATTAGTCCCAGCATTAAGCTTGGTCACTGTTGGGATGATTGTAATTTGTTGATCATCTTTATGCTGCATTAAACGAGCAATATCCGCTGGACGTAGAAAAATATCATATTCAACAATATAACCATCTTCAAAGGGATGAAAACCTTCTTCGGTATTAAAACCTAATTGTTGTAAATCCTTCACAATTGCCGAGGAGCTCTCCACGGTATGCGTCTTTTCTTGGTCTTTTTGACAGCTAAACAAAAAAAATGGTATAGCTAGGTATACAAACTTTCTCATGATTACATAATTTTTAAGTATGAAAATATATTCAATATCGTAAAGCTATCTATTTTCTTTAAAAGAAATTGTCATAACATAAAAAAGCAGTAATATAATTACTGCTTTGTAGCTATATAGCTAATAATGAGTTAGTAACGATAGCTCTCCGCCTTATATGGACCCGCTGGGGAAACACCTATATAAGCAGCTTGCTCCGCTGAAAGTACATCTAGCTCCACATTTACCTTCGCTAAATGTAATCTCGCGACCTTCTCATCTAAGATTTTAGGTAAGGTGTAAACTTTCTTACCATAAGAAGCGGAATTCTTCCAGAGTTCTAGTTGTGCTAAAGTTTGATTTGTAAAAGAAGCTGACATCACAAAAGAAGGGTGACCTGTAGCACATCCTAAATTCACTAAACGCCCTTCAGCGAGTAGAATAATATCTTTTCCATCGATGGTATATTTATCTACTTGAGGCTTAATTTCTATTTTCGTCTTGCCGTAGTTGTCATTCAACCAGGCTACATCAATTTCAATATCAAAGTGACCGATATTACAAACTACAGCCTTATCTTTCATTTTCTTGAAATGTTCAGGGCGCACAATACCTTTATTTCCCGTGGCAGTGACAATAATATCCGCATCGGCCACAGCATTTTCTAGTTTACGCACCTCATATCCCTCCATAGCAGCCTGCAGCGCACAGATAGGATCTATTTCAGTAACGATAACACGCACACCGGCATTTCTCAAGGATTCCGCAGAGCCCTTCCCTACATCCCCATAGCCACATACGACAGCAACCTTACCCGCGAGCATTAAATCTGTTGCACGGCGAATGGCATCAACTAAAGATTCACGACAGCCGTATTTATTATCAAATTTCGACTTCGTGACTGAATCGTTCACATTGATAGCAGGAATATATAGTGTTCCCTTCTCCATGCGCTCATATAAGCGATGCACACCTGTAGTAGTCCGATAAGCCTTTAATGCCAGCTATTAACTTAGGATAGCGGTCAAACACCATGTTCGTCAAGTCTCCACCATCATCCAAAATCATATTTAAAGGCTTACGCTCTTTTCCAAAATAAAGCGTTTGCTCGATACACCAATCAAAAGACTCAGCATCCATGCCCTTCCAAGCATACACTTGAATTCCCTTGGCAGCGATTGCTGCAGCAGCATGATCTTGCGTGGAAAATATATTACAGGAAGACCAGGTAACATCTGCACCTAGTTCGATTAAGGTCTCAATTAATACGGCTGTTTGAATGGTCATATGAAGACATCCAGCAATGCGCGCACCTTTTAACGGTTTTGCAGCACCAAAATCTTTACGCAAACTCATTAAGCCTGGCATCTCCGCTTCGGCTAATTCAATTTCTTTGCGTCCCCATTCTGCTAGGCTAATATCTTTGACTTTATAAGGAATAAAATTTTGTTCTACGGATGACATAATGAGTTGGGTTTAATAATATTAGTTTGGTTTAGTAATTTCTTATATCAAAAATACCGATTCACCCTTTGAAATCAAAGCGATAAAAAAAAAGGGTTTTAAAAACTGACATTCTTTTGAAACTAACATCTTGACTTAAGGCTATACAAGCCTTATATTTGCAGTAAACATTAAGAAAAGAAATTATGTATCCAGAATATTTAGTAGAACCTATGCGTAAAGAACTTACGGATGTAGGTTACCAAGAATTAAAATCAGCGGCTGATGTTGACGCAGCGATTGCTTCCGAAGGAACTGTATTCGTTGTTGTAAACTCGGTATGTGGTTGTGCCGCAGCAAATGCACGCCCAGCAGCAAAAGCAGCTATTAAAAATGAAAAACACCCCGCTAAATTAGTAACTGTATTTGCAGGTATGGAAAAAGACGCGGTAGACAAAGCGCGTCAGTATATGTTACCTTACCCACCATCTTCTCCAGCAATGGCTTTATTTAAAGATGGTAAATTAGTACATATCATTGAAAGACATATGATTGAAGGACGCTCTGCACAGATGATTGCTGACAATTTGGTCGCAGCATTTGATGAGTACTGCTAGTCATGTATTTTGATTTTTGAAAAGAAAAGGCTGCTTTATAATTAAAGTAGCCTTTTCATTTTTCAGGAATTAAAACCCCATAGACCAACAATAAACCATAAAAAAAGCCCTTATACATTGTAAAAGGGCTTCTAAAAATAGATATAAGATATTATTGCATATCAAAAAGGTGCTTCTCAGCGTGGTAGGAAGAGCGCACCAAAGGGCCAGACTCAACATACTTAAAGCCCATTTTCAAACCAATCTCTTTATATTTTTCAAACTGCGCAGGAGTGATCCACTCAACCACAGGGTGATGCGCCTTAGAAGGCTGTAAATACTGACCTATAGTTAGGATATGAACGCCCACATTAAAAAGATCTTGCATTGCTTCAACAACATCCTCTTCCGTCTCACCAAAACCGAGCATAATACCCGATTTCGTACGCAAGCCAGCTTCTGAAATACGACGTAAGCATTCCAAGGAACGGTCATACTTCGCTTGAATACGTACCTCACGTGTTAAACGTCTGACAGTTTCTAAATTATGAGATACCACCTCGGGGCGTACCGCAATGACACGCTCCAGGTTCTCCCATTGACCTTTGAAGTCAGGGATTAACGTTTCCAGCGTCGTTTCTGGAGATTCCCGACGAATCGCATTGATTGTTTCTGCCCAGATAGTAGATCCACCATCTTTTAAATCATCGCGATCCACGGAAGTAATGACACAGTGTTTAACCTGCATTAACTTCACGGACTCAGCAACGCGATTAGGCTCATCCATTTCTACCGCTAAAGGACGCCCTGTAGCTACTGCACAAAAAGAACAAGACCGTGTACAAATATTTCCAAGGATCATAAAGGTGGCCGTTCCTGCCCCCCAACACTCACCCATATTTGGACAATTACCACTTTCACAAATCGTATGTAATTTATGCTCATCTACTAAGCTACGGACATGTCTATATTCTTTACCTACAGGTAACTTCACGCGTAACCAATCTGGTTTACGTTGCACTTGATTAGCTGGAATAACTGGAAGTTCAATCATAGCACAAAGTTAAGTATTAAAAAAGAATATCTAGGTGTAGGGCTGCATTAATTCATGGAAAATAGCACATGAAAAAGTAATTTTTTTGGCAATTTTGAATAAGAATAATTTTTTCAAAAAAAATATATAGATATTTGAAACGTCCTATTTAGCCCAAAGAAATTAATTTATTTTTAAACCATGCGTATTTATAGCCTGCTCTTAAGCCTTCTCGGCATCTTACTATACCCGATAATTTCGGAAGCTCAGCAACAAATAGACTTAATTCCTAAGCCCTGGAAGATGCAGGCTACTGTCGGAAGCTACCCCCTTGCGGAGTCTCCCATAATTGCTGCATCCCCAGAATTCATGGAGCTAGCAACCCTTTATACGGAATATCAAAACTCCACAAAATGGAAACTAAAATCCGTTAAAAAGGAACGCCAATTCCCAAAGAAAGGTATACGTCTGATAAAGGCTATGGCCAATGAAACCCGAGATAGCAACGCCTATAGTTTGCAGATTGATGCTTCAGGTGTCTTGCTAAAGGCCCCTACTCGACAGACCGCTGTAGAAGGACTATTTACACTTATTCAACTGGGACTAATTAATACAAATAAGCAGGAGCTCCCTTTTCTACAAATCGTCGATAAGCCCAACTTCGCTTACCGAGGCATGCATCTTGACCCCTCAAGACATTTTCTCCCGATCCCCTTTATAGAGAAATTTATCGATGTAATGGCGATCTATAAATTCAATAATCTACACCTTCACCTGACAGATGCCGCAGGATGGCGTATTGAAGTAAAGAAATACCCTGCTCTCACACAAAAAGCTGCGTGGCGAAGCCATGTCAAATGGAAAGACTGGTGGAATAATGGACGCCAATATGTGGAGCAAGGGACAGCGAATGCCTCCGGAGGGTTTTATACACAGCAGCAAGCCCAAGCATTAGTAGCCTATGCCGCAAGAAAAGGTATAAATATTATTCCTGAAATTGAATTTCCTGCCCATTCAGAAGAGGTACTTGCGGTATATCCAGCATTAGCATGCTCAGGACATGCCTACACGCAAGGGGAATTCTGTATAGGTAATCCCCAGACTTTTGAATTTATGGAAAATGTACTCGAAGAGATGCTAGCCATCTTCCCCTCAGAATACATCCATATTGGTGGAGATGAAGCGGATAAGCGTCATTGGGCAACATGCGCAAAATGTCAGTCGCTTATGCAGCGAAAAAACTTAAAGAATGTCGATGAGTTACAATCCTATGCGATCAAACAAATGGACGCATACTTACAAAGTAAGGGCAGAAAATTAATCGGATGGGATGAAATATTAGAAGGTGGCCTATCTTCAGGGGCTACGGTCATGAGCTGGCGTGGGGAACAGGGTGGAATCCTTGCTGCCAATGCCGGGCATGATGTTATTATGACGCCAGGCTCACACTTATATTTTGACTCCTATCAAACAGACCCCCGTACACAGCCTGAAACAATTGGGGGCTATACACCTTTGGAAAAAGTATATAGCTATTACCCCATTCCTGAATCTATTTCAGCGGATAAAAAACATCATATCTTAGGCGCTCAAGCGACCTTATGGGCGGAGTATATGAACAACTACCAGCAGGTAGAATATATGGCCTTCCCACGCAGCCTAGCTTTATCAGAAGTAAACTGGTCACCGAAGGAGTCTAAGAATTTTGAAGACTTCAAAAGACGCTTGCAAACGCACTACCGTTTGTTACAAAACTTAGGGATTAATTATTATCGTCCTTCGTATAACGTCGCCTATCAAGTAGACTATAACGCGCATAAATATAGCAATACCGTACACCTTTCTACCGAGCAAATGGATGCCTCAGGAATCCGCTATACCCTGAATGGAAAGAAGCCTACGGCACAGAGTATAGCCTATAAGGCTCCCTTTGAACGCACGATTCCTACCAAGGTACAGGCAGCCTATTTCTTAGACAGCGTACAAGTAGGACCTATTGTAGAAATTGAGCTCGATGTGCACAAAGCTATTGGCAGACGTATTCATTATAATAAGCCTTGGTCAGATAACTATCCTGCTCAGAAAGAGGCAACATTAATCAATGGCATTAAAGGGGGCCTTACCTATCAGGATCAACAATGGCAGGGATTTCTGAATGATATTGATATAACAATAGATTTCGAGCGCCGTGAAGAAATTTCTACTGTAGCGATGAATTTTATGCAGATGACAGGCCCAGGAGTTTTTATGCCGGCAGAATTTAGTGTGCTTATCTCCGACAATGGACGTGACTTCCGCCCAATTGGCACCGTGAAAAATGAGGTCTCCGACCAAGATCCATCGCTAATTATTAAGCGCTTTGAGTTAAACTTACCGAAAAGTGAACCTGGAAGATATCTCCGTATTCAAGCGAAAAATAACAAGGGAGGATTCCTATTTGCGGACGAACTAATCGTATATTAATAAGTAATACAACTTAAAGATAAGGGGACCTCTAACAAAGTCCCCTTTTTTTGCAATAACTATAAATAATTTACTCAATTTAAATAAAATAATGTAACTTTGCACTCCGACAAAGCAGTCGGAATTAGCCCTCCTATTTAGAGCGCATTTTGATTGTCTTTGTTCGAAAAAAGATTTGAAATTTAATTTTTTGAACTAGATATAATGCCAAGAAACACCTCCATCAATTCAGTTTTAATCATTGGATCAGGTCCAATTGTAATTGGTCAAGCCTGCGAATTTGATTATTCGGGATCTCAAGCTGCCTTGTCTTTAAAAGAAGAAGGTATCGAAGTTTCCATCATTAACTCTAATCCAGCAACTATTATGACTGATAAAGTTGTTGCGGATAATGTGTATTTGCTTCCTTTGACTTGTGAGAGTATCGAAGAAATCTTAAAAAATCATAAAATTGATGCTGTACTCCCTACAATGGGTGGACAAACGGCTTTAAATTTGTGTATCGAGGCCGATAGCCGTGGTCTTTGGGAAAAATACAATGTACAAGTTATCGGAGTTGATGTTGCTGCGATTGAAAAAACAGAAAATCGCGAAGAATTCCGTCAATTAATGGTAGATATTGGCGTGGGTGTAGCAAACTCCAAGATTGCCAACTCTTTCCTTGAAGGTAAAGAAGCAGCACAGGAAATTGGATACCCATTAGTAATACGTCCTTCGTATACTTTAGCCGGTACTGGTGGTGGTTTCGTCCACAAAAAAGAAGAGTTTGACGCTGCATTAAGCAGAGGTCTTTCGGCTTCTCCAACACACGAAGTATTAGTAGAACAAGCTGTCCTTGGATGGAAAGAGTACGAATTAGAGTTATTACGTGACTCGAATGATAATGTAATTATTATCTGTACAATTGAGAATTTTGACCCGATGGGTATTCACACAGGAGACTCCATTACGGTTGCTCCAGCGATGACGCTATCGGACAAATGTTACCAAGATATGCGTAACCAAGCGATCTTAATGATGCGCTCTATCGGTAACTTCGCAGGTGGATGTAATGTTCAATTCTCTGTAAACCCAGAAGATGAAGCGATTATCGCTATCGAAATCAACCCACGTGTTTCTCGTTCTTCTGCTTTAGCTTCAAAAGCTACAGGATACCCAATTGCGAAAATCGCTGCGAAATTAGCAATAGGTTACAACCTAGATGAGTTACAAAACCAAATTACAAAAACTACTTCTGCTTACTTCGAGCCTACATTAGATTATGTTATCGTAAAAGTTCCTCGTTTCAACTTTGATAAATTCAAAGGTGCAAACAAAGAGTTAGGTTTACAGATGAAAGCGGTAGGTGAAGTAATGGCAATCGGCCGTACATTTATCGAAGCTTTACAAAAAGCGGCACAATCACTAGAGACTAACCGTGCTGGTCTAGGAGCTGATGGACGTCAATTGCGCAACTTAGAGGAAATTATGGACAGCTTAGAACACCCTTCTGGCGACCGTCTATTCCATATTAAAGATGCTTTTGAATTAGGCGTACCATTAGAATCAATTCGTAAAGCGACCTTAATCGATAAGTGGTACTTAGTTCAAATCCAAGAATTAGTGTTCTTAGAAGCTGAATTACGTCGCTACCAGTTAAACAATATTCCGACTGACTTCTTTATAACATTGAAACAAAAAGGTTTCTCTGATGTACAGATCGCTTGGTTATTAGGAAATGTTACTGAAGATCAGGTTTACGACCGTCGTAAAGAATTAGGCATCAACCGCGTATACAAAATGGTAGATACTTGTGCGGCAGAATTCCCAGCACAAACGCCGTATTACTACTCTACTTTTGAAGAAGAAAATGAATCCATTGCTTCTGACAAGAAGAAAATCGTAGTCTTAGGTTCAGGCCCTAACCGTATTGGTCAAGGGATAGAATTTGATTATTCATGTGTACACGGCTTATTAGCAGCTAAAGAATCAGGTTACGAAGCGATTATGGTAAACTGTAATCCAGAAACTGTTTCTACAGACTTTAATATGGCGGACAAACTATACTTTGAGCCTGTATTCTGGGAGCATGTTCGTGAAATCATTGAATTAGAGAAACCTGAAGGTGTAATCGTTCAATTAGGAGGCCAAACGGCTCTTAAAATGGCGGAAAAATTAGAGGCTTTAGGCGTAAAAATTATCGGTACCAACTTCCATAATATGGATTTAGCGGAAGACCGTGGTCGCTTCTCTGATTTATTAAAAGCATTAGATATCCCTTATCCAAAATATGGTGTTGCTGAATCTGCTGAGGAAGCTATCAAAGTAGCTAATGAAGTGGGTTACCCAGTATTAGTACGTCCTTCATATGTATTAGGTGGACAAGGTATGAGCATCGTTATCAACGACCAAGATTTAGAAAAAGCCGTAGTTAACTTATTGAAAAACCTTCCTGGAAACCGCGTTTTAATTGACCATTTCTTAGACCGTGCTGAAGAAGCTGAATCAGATTCAATCTGTGATGGTGAAGATGTACATATCGTAGGGATGATGGAGCATATTGAGCCTGCAGGTATTCACTCTGGTGACTCATACGCAGTATTACCTCCTTTTAGCTTATCCCAAGAGGTGCAAGATAAAATGGCTGAATATTCCATTAAATTAGCGAAAGCTTTAAATGTAATAGGTCTATTAAATATCCAATTCGCTGTAAAAGGAGAGAAAGTATATGTTATCGAAGCAAACCCACGTGCCTCACGTACGGTTCCTTTTATCGCTAAAGCATACGATGTACCTTATATCAATATCGCTGCTAAAGTGATGTTAGGTGTCGCGAAATTAAAAGACTTTACCATTGAACGTAAATTAACAGGATGGGCAATCAAAGAACCTGTGTTCTCTTTCTCTAAGTTCCCAGAGGTTGATAAACAATTAGGTCCAGAGATGAAATCTACAGGTGAAGCGATTCGCTTTATCAAAGATCTTCAAGATCCTTATTTTAGAGAATTGGTTTCTAAAAAATCGATGTTCTTAAACGCACAATAAGCGCATACGTGGTGCTACCACGCATAAATTACTAGAATACAAATGAGCTCGATAAATTATCGAGCTCATTTTTTATAAGTACTTTTTCACAGCATTATAGGGAAGCAACTTAGAGGTCCTTAACACATCGAAAACCGACATTATTTGTCGGGCTATTAATCTCTCCCTTTCCTCGGCTTCCTGCTTTATAGCGTTCACAATACTGATCATTGCATAAGAAGGAGCCCCCACGCTGTACACGCTTCACCGCTTTGGGCTCTTGGGGATCATAAGATACCGCGGGACCTAAAGGATTTACGGCGGCACTATAGGTGTAATAATCGGGGCTATAGAAATCTGCACACCACTCCCATACATTTCCTTCCATATCATAAAGGCCAAAAGCATTGGCGCTGTAAGAACCTACAGGAGCTGTCCCCTGAAAGCCATCCTCAGCGCTGTCGTTTATTGGAAATTGACCTTGGTATATATTTGCTTGCCAGCGACCCTGAGGTTTCAGCTCATCACCCCAATAGTAGGTTTGCGGACTCGACTGTCCCGCGCGTGCTGCATACTCCCACTCTGCTTCTGTAGGAAGGCGCTTTCCAGCCCATGTAGCATAGGCTACGGCATCGGGATAAGCAATCTGCACTACCGGGTGATTTTCCTTCCCTACAATGGAGCTTTGGGGCCCTGCTGGATGACGCCAGTTCGCAGCGGTTACAAATTCCCACCACTGCATATGATTCGCGAGGCCAAAGACTTCCTTTGGGGGCGTAAATACAGCAGATCCAGCCTTTAGGAGCTCCAAAGGAACACCTGGAAACTCCTTGGGGTTAAGTGCTTGCTCAGCAACAGTTATATAGCCTGTAGCATTCACAAATGCGGCAAACTGTGCATTTGTAACTTCATGGGCGTCCATGAGAAAGTCTGCAACTGTTACTTCATGAATGGGAACAGCATCCCGATAACTGGTAGAACCCATTTCAAATTTCCCTCCGACGATTTTCACCATCTCTCCCAAATTTTGAAGGGCTGTCGTATTGGCTAAAGCATGCTGAATATTCTTAAGTCGAGACGGTATACCAGATCCTTCAGCGCAATAGGCCGCTGGAGAGGGAAGAAGTATTTCTTGATTATGAGGCTTATTTTGGGCCTCTAAACTAGTACTGGAAAATAGTAGAAGTGGCAGAAAATAAAGGGATGGCATTGGTTTCATAACTCTAAGGTAACCATTATCCAAAAAAAAAGAGACTGAAAATTCAGTCTCTTTATAGAAAAAAATAGGGAAAATTTTTATTTTTTGGAACGTATACCTGTATTTCCACCACCATTTAGCGTGATATCTACAACAGCATTTGTTTTCCATGCTCCGCGTGTAAAATCAGGAATATCGATGACCTTAGATTTTGAACCCGTAGAAGAAATCGACAATGGATAGATGACAGACCATGCTGCAGCATCATACACATCCTGATCCAATGGCAAACCGTTACGTAAACAATCGATTAAGCGCCAGTCCATCATAAAGTCCATACCACCATGACCACCAACTTTCTTCGCTTGCTCACCAATAAATTTCACAATTTCTGGCGTGTATTGTGCATACAATTCTTTTAATTTGTCTTTAGAGATAAAGTCATGACCAAAAGCAATACGCTCAGGTTCAGGATATTTACTTACAAAACCTTTTGTTCCAGATAATACATGTAGACGAGAATATGGACGCGGAGAGGTGACATCATGCTGTAGCATAATGGTCTTTCCTAAAGTAGTCTTGATTAATGTAGTATTCATATTACCGCGGAATTTCTTACCGACAAATTCTTGATAGAAAGAATCCTTAGCAGCTAACTCTTCGGCTTTTTTCGCCATGTGGAAATCATTGCTCGACATAGAAACCATATGGTCAAACTTATCGCCTCTATTGATATTCATACACTGCGCAATAGGGCCTAAACCATGCGTAGGATATAAGTTGCCCGAAGCCCCCATATTATGTCTTAAACGCCACATATTATCGTAGCCATTTTTAGCAAAATTTAAGTCTAATAAATCGTGGATATAAGCCCCTTCAGCATGGATAATATCGCCTAATAACCCTTGACGTGTTAAGTTTAATGTTAACATCTCAAAGAAGTCATAGCAGCAGTTTTCCAACATCATACAGTGCTTTTTCGTTGCTTCAGAGACTTTAACAACTTCCCAACAATCCTTTTCAGTCAGGGCAATTGGCACTTCACAAGCCGCATGTGCACCCGCCTTCATCGCAGCAATAGCCATAGGCGTGTGGTAATTCCAAGGAGTACAGATATATACTAAATCTAATTTCTCATTCTTCAATAGATCTAACCAACCATTTTCTCCTGAATAGGATTTAGGTTTGTTCAATCCTTTGCTAGTAACGATTTTTGAAGCACGTTCAACACGATCAGCATGTTTATCACATAAAGCGACAATCTCTGCTCCTTCAATATACGATAAGCGATCTACAGCACCTGGACCACGCATACCTAAACCGATAATTGCAACACGCACTTTATCAATTTTTGGGGCTCTAAATCCAGACATATTAAATGGTTTTGCCGAAGCAAAAGCTGCATTATTTAAAGTTGGTAAGGATACAGCTAAGCTTGATAGTAAGCCTGCTTTCTTTAAAAAATCTCTTCTCTCAAGATTCATAATATATATGTATAATGTTTTTCCAGTGTAAATTAGATCTTGTTATAGCCTTTAAAATATTAAAGGGATCTATAGAATAGACCCCCTCAATCTCACCTATTTTAAAACAAACTAAACAGTCAACATTTTAATTATATAACCAGCTATATACGCGATGGATATTAGATTAATTGGGAGTTTATAGATTTCCCTCTTGGTTATACACAATAATAGGATTGTTAATTGAAAAAAAAAAATAAAAGAAGCATGCAAACGTTTGTCCAAAAAAAGCAATCGTTTGCGCCTCTATTAAAAAATACTTGGAAAATGGATTTTTTGCTGCTGAGCAGCAAAATAGTTTTCCAATAAGTAGTCCCTAGCGGGGGGCATATAACCAAAAAAGCCCTTTAGTTTTCACTAAAGGGCTTCTGTATAAAAAAAGGCACCGACCTACTCTCCCACCTGTTACGGCAATACCATCGGCTCTGGCGGGCTTGACTGCTCTGTTCGGAATGGGAAGAG
>JAGKSB010000006.1 GCA_017942165.1 Rhinopithecimicrobium faecis
CTCTTCCCATTCCGAACAGAGCAGTCAAGCCCGCCAGAGCCGATGGTATTGCCGTAACAGGTGGGAGAGTAGGTCGGTGCCTTTTTTTATACAGAAGCCCTTTAGTGAAAACTAAAGGGCTTTTTTGTGTGCCCATTTTTTTACGCGACTCTATTTTTGTAGTCCTCTATTTTTTTCTGATAAAATAAATGTTTGTATATTAGGTAGCTCCAACTACAACTAATAATTATGACAAAAATTATCTTTACTT
Organism: Rhinopithecimicrobium faecis; assembly: GCA_017942165.1. Taxonomy (GTDB): domain Bacteria; phylum Bacteroidota; class Bacteroidia; order Sphingobacteriales; family Sphingobacteriaceae; genus Sphingobacterium; species Sphingobacterium faecis. Next base: position 251 of record JAGKSB010000006.1, read on the forward strand.
GTATGCTTTTTTTTGGTCTCTATACTGTTCAAGCACAACGTATTCCACTAGCAGATTCAGCAGTAACGACTAAACATCAAATTACCAGCAATGGCCAGCGGTTTGGATATACTGCAAAAGTGGGTACGCAGCCTGTTTGGGATACTGCTGGTAAAATAATAGCCACCGTACATTATACCTATTACAGCAGAGATAATATTGTCAATCGCGATAAGCGACCCCTGGTAATTTCCTTCAATGGAGGCCCTGGCTCAGGTTCTGTATGGATGCATTTAGCGTACACAGGTCCTAAACTAATAAATATCGATGATGAGGGCTATCCACTGCAGCCCTATGGTGTTAAAGATAATCCATACTCTATTCTTGATGTTGCAGATATCGTCTATATCGACCCTGTCAATACAGGATATTCTAGAATTTTAGATGAAAAGGCAAACAGATCAACTTTTTTTGGAACAAATGCCGATATCAAATATTTGGCTGAATGGCTTAATACTTTTGTTACACGTAACAACCGCTGGACTTCTCCGAAGTACTTAATAGGTGAAAGCTATGGTACGACACGTGTTTCAGGCTTGGCGTTAGAACTGCAGAATGCGCAATGGATGTATCTAAATGGCGTGATCTTAGTGTCGCCTACCAATTTAGGTATCGCACGTGAAGGCGCTGTGGAAAAGGCAAACCGTTGGCCTTATTTCGCTGCCACAGCATGGTACCACAAGCGCTTGAGCCCAGCGTTACAAAATCGTACTCTAGAGGATCTACTTCCTGAAGTAGAGAAATTTACCCTAGAAGAACTTTTACCAGCCCTTGCAAAAGGATCTAGTATTACTGAAGAGCAGAAGAATGCTGTCGTCCAGAAGATGGCGCGTTATGCTGCCTTATCAGAGACTGTAATTAAACAGCATAATTTAGATATCCCAACCAACCTATTCTGGAAGGAGCTTCTCCGTGATCGTGGCTACACCATAGGGCGCCTTGACTCCCGCTATTTAGGCATAGATTTAAAAGAAGCAGGGGATTCCCCAGACTATAATGCCGAATTGACAGCCTGGTTACATGCCTTCACTCCAGCAATCAATTACTACTATACCAATGAGTTAAACTATAAATCAGATGTGAAGTATAATATGTTTGGACCAGTACATCCTTGGGATCGCTCGAATGATAATACAGGAGCTAGCCTAAGACAGGCGATGGCCGCAAACCCTTTTCTACATATCATGGTGCAGTCGGGGTATTTCGACGGAGCATGTGATTATTTTAACGCTAAATATAATTTGTGGCAAATGGATCCTGGAGGGAAATTAGCAAATCGCATGTCTTATAAAGCTTATCACAGTGGACATATGATGTATTTACGTAAGGACGATTTAATACAATCAAATGAGGATATACGTCAATTTATTAAGAAGTCGCTTCCGGAGGTACAACAGGCAGCGAAGTATTAACTTACTATCGAAAAAAATTGAACTACTTCAACTTTAAGCAATATTATATTGACGATATTCGGACTTATTGCTTTTTAGATTTTTTATTATAAATGGAATCCTTTATATTTTTGTTTTAAAAGTTATATACAGAAGATAGTTTTAGACAGGATATAGAGGCTACAACCCAAAAAAAGCCATCGACAGCAGGTGGAATAAAACCAAATTTTAGCTGATTACACATAGAAATTATGAATTATTACGAACTGGCCGCTATTGGTCTTTACATGCTATTAATGATCTTAATTGGTCTTTATTCGTATCGGAAATCCTCGGCGGATTCCGAGGAGTTTTTAATTGGTGGACGAAAAATGGGTGCCGCCGTCACAGCGCTCTCTGCCGGAGCCGCAGATATGAGTGGCTGGTTACTGATGGGCCTACCTGGCGCCATGTATTTATCGGGTATTTCTGCATCATGGATTGCTATCGGCTTAACGATAGGGGCTTTTTTAAATTACGTGATCGTAGCTCCACGCTTACGTATCTACACCGAAGTGGCTAATAATGCGATTACGCTCCCTGTATTTTTTGAAAACCGCTTTCACGATAAAACCCAACTATTAAAAATTGTGTCCGCGGTATTTATTCTTGTATTCTTTACACTCTATACTTCTGCAGGTATGGTTTCTGGCGGGCGTCTATTTGAGTCAGCCTTTGGCATGGACTATTATACGGGGTTATTTGTAACTACCTTTGTCGTGGTGTTATACACTTTTCTAGGTGGATTTCTAGCTGTTTCCCTAACAGATTTTGTGCAAGGTACTATTATGGTAGTTGCCTTAGTTATCTTACCCATCGTGCTTATTGTTCAAATTGGTGGTTTCGGGGAAACTTTTGAAATTATAGCTTCTAAGAACAATTTATACCTTGATCTACTGGAGGGCACGACCACGATTTCTATTATCTCCTTGTTAGCTTGGGGGCTCGGTTATTTTGGACAGCCTCATATTCTAGTTCGTTTTATGGCTATTGAGAATGTTAAGGATATCCCTAAAGCGCGTAATATTGGTATTAGTTGGATGATCTTTACCGTTGGAGGAGCGATGTTAGTAGGTCTCTTTGGAATCGCTTATTTGCAGAAATTTGATACCGTAAATATGTTGAAATTTGATGCTTCTAAGGAAGTAGCAGAGACCATTTTCATCCATCTTTCGCGGGCTTTATTTCATCCTTTTATTGGGGGATTCCTACTTTCAGCAATTTTAGCAGCTGTTATGAGCACCATTTCATCCCAGCTATTGGTAACCTCGAGTTCTATGACTGAAGATATTTATAAAGCTTTTTTTAATAAGCAGGCTTCGGCGAAAAATCTGCTGTTTATGAGTAGGCTTTCGGTGTTAATCGTCGCTTGTATAGCTTTATTATTGTCGCTAACGCCAAAGGATAGTATCTTAAATCTTGTTGGTAATGCTTGGGCAGGCTTCGGAGCTGCATTTGGTCCCTTAGTCATTCTTTCATTGCTTTGGAAGCGTACGACAGCCTTTGCGGGTCTAGCAGGAATGATTATTGGTGGGGCCGTGGTGTTATTATGGGTTTATATTCCACATAGCTACAAAGCGGTTTATGAGATGATCCCTGGTTTTATATTAAGCTTTGTTACAATTGTTGTTATTTCTTTATGCAGTAAGCCTGTCAGTGCCGAAGTCTTGGCTGAATTTTCCGAAGTACAGCGACTAAATAAAAAGGCTTAGTAAGAAAATGGACTACCTCATAGGTAATCCCTAATCTGAAAATTTCTAATCTGAAAATTTCTAACCTGAAAATCTTTGAGTCGGAAGTTTCAAAAAATCAAAAGATTAGAACAAAAGATTAAAATTAAAAGATTAGAACAAAAGGTTAAAACCAAAAAATTAAAACCAACAAATCATAAACAAAAAAAGAGGATCTATGCGATCCTCTTTTTTTATATAGTTAATAAAAGCTTTATAATATTGTTAAGCTTATTTCTTTGCTAATTCTTCTGCGATAGCTTTTCCAATTTCAGCAGGAGATTCTACAACACGGATACCGCACTCAGTCATGATTTTCATCTTCGCTGCTGCTGTATCTTCTGCGCCACCTACAATTGCTCCAGCGTGGCCCATACGACGTCCTGGAGGCGCTGTTTGACCTGCGATAAAGCCTACTACTGGTTTTGTACCATGCTCTTTAATCCAACGAGCTGCTTCAGCTTCCATACCACCACCGATTTCACCGATCATAATAATTGCTTCTGTCTCTGGATCGTTCATTAGTAATTCAACAGCTTCTTTCGTTGTAGTACCAATAATTGGGTCACCACCGATACCGATTGCTGTCGTAATACCTAAGCCAGCTTTCACTGTTTGATCTACCGCTTCGTATGTTAAAGTTCCTGATTTAGAAACAATACCTACTGTACCTTTTTTGAAGATAAAACCTGGCATAATACCGATTTTTGCCTCATCAGCAGTAATAATACCTGGACAGTTTGGACCAATTAAACGAGCGTTTTTATCGCTTAAGTATGATTTAACTTGAATCATATCTTTAGTAGGGATTCCTTCAGTAATACAAACGATCACTTCAATACCTGCTGCTGCAGCTTCCATAATAGCGTCTGCGGCAAATGCTGGAGGTACGAAGATAATAGAAACGTTCGCTCCTGTAGCATCTACAGCTGCTTGAACAGAGTTAAAAACTGGACGATCCAAGTGTGATTGACCACCTTTACCCGGGGTTACACCACCTACTACATTGGTTCCGTACTCAATCATTTGAGTAGCGTGATAAGTACCTTCCGTACCTGTAAATCCTTGGACTAATACTTTTGAATCTTTATTTACTAATACACTCATCTTCTTAAATTTTGCATCGCAAATCTAATTATTTGCGTTGAGATCACGAAACAATATGGATAAGTTATTGTCTTTTATTGATATATTTTTAGCGGAAGTTACGGTTTAGAATAAAATCCCATAGAACTATGCCAATTGTGACAGACACATTAAAAGAATGCTTGGTTCCAAACTGCGGAATTTCGATGCAGGCATCGACCATTTTCATAACTTCTTCATCTACACCGTGAACTTCGTTACCAAATACCAGGGCATATTTCTGCTTAGAATCCTGTTTAAAGTCATTTAAGAGCACAGAATCTGCCGCTTGTTCAATCGCTAAAATTTTAAATTGCTCATCTTTTAGCTTTTGTAATGCATCTTTTGTATCTTTGGCGTATTCCCAAGCAATTGATTGGGTAGCACCTAGTGCCGTTTTTTCAATTTCGCGGTGTGGAGGCGTGCCGGTGATGCCACAGAGATATATTTTTTCTATCGCAAAGCCATCTGCTGTTCGAAACGCAGAACCCACGTTATGCATGCTGCGTACATTGTCTAAAACAAGCACTATTGGAGTTTTCTCCTGTTTTTTGAAAGTTTCAACATCAGGACGTTGAAGTTGTTCCATCGATAATTTTTGCATGGCACAAAGATAAGTAAACGAAAACTTTAATTTATATTTTGAATATTAAAAAGAAGGTGTTATTTTTGCATTCCGAAATTTAAGTAATAGAAAAAAATAGCTAAAGAAAATGGCAAATCATAAATCGTCAATTAAAAGAATTAGAGCTAATGCTACTAAGCGTTTAAGAAATCGTTACCAAGCAAAAACTACACGTAACGCAATCAAAAAATTACGTACTTCAACTTCTGCTGAAGAAGCAAAAACATTATTACCTCGCGTAATTTCTATGCTTGATCGTTTAGCTAAGAAAAACGTAATTCACAAGAAAAAAGCTTCTAACAATAAATCAAAATTAACGAAATTCGTTAACGGTTTAGCATAAGCTTTCTCTGTAAAGATATATAAAAGGGATGCAGCATGCTGTATCCCTTTTTTATATGTTTTATGCCCAAGAATACAGTAATTGTAAAATTTAAAAAGCGTTCCCGTAAGGTGAACGCTTTTTTTATAACTAAGATTTTAAAGGCTTACTAAAGTATTATTTTCTGTTTGGAAGTAATAAAGAGATGACCTCAGCCAATTTTTTCGGATCTTTTTTATAATATTTATCTAAATCATAAAGCTCCACTTTACGGAAGTCTATCGGATGTGACTCAGATTGTAAGGAGATCGTCCCTTGGGTAAGCATTTTCCCATCAATTTTCTGTGCCGGATCAACAGGTCCTACATTGCTTCCACCAATTTGTGGCTTCTCATAACTCAGTACCACTTGACCTTCCACAATATGCTGAATCAAGGAATCCCCTAATACCAAGAATTCAGCTGTCACCCATTGATCCCCATGATAAGTCTGCGAGCTAGAGCTGATACAATGCGGTGTAAACAACTTCTCTTGCATCACGACATTCGTGCCTGGAGTACATAAATTTGACGTCGTACGCGCATTTTTACCGTCTCCCCCTAAAAGCTGCCCCTCGATAGAAATTGGGAAATCCTGCTCTTTTAACATCGTCTCCGGCTTCTGTCCATGTAACATCGCGCCTGAATTGCGCCATGCCCATCCTTCTCCTCCGGTAGCTTGATCGCCTACAAAACGATACTCAACCCGTAGTAAATAGGCTGAAAATTCTTTTTTGTAAAATAGGTGACCATATTGCTGATTAAAGCTATCGTAGCCATCATAGCGAACTTTTAATAAGCCTTCCTCTACACGGAAGGTGTTCTTATAATTATCTCCAACTTCATGCAAGCGAATCTTTGGCGTCCAATTCTTGAGGTCCTTACCATTGAATAATTGGATAGCCTTCGGTTTTTTTACATTCGTTGCAGCAAATACAGAGCTGCTACATAAAGCTAAGATTAAGCAGCTTTTAAGTTTTTTAGATATCATAGGTATTATAGGTTGGTTTTTATAAATTTAGCTTTGATAGAGTAATTCCTTCTGCTTCACATATTCACTTGGGCGCACGCCAATAACCTTGTTAAAGGTATTTGAAAATGTAGGTAGGGAATTATAGCCTACGCGTATTGCAACCTCATTGACTGATAATTTATCATCCAATAATAACTTCAATGCAGTAAGCATACGGAGAATCGTATAATATTGTATAAACGACATGTTTAACTCTTTTTGGAAAAGACGTGCTAACGTACGTTCGGAAATATCAAATTTGATAGAAAGACTCTTAAAACTAATATTTTCGTCTATTTTACTCTCTAAATAAGTTACTATATCCTTTAATTTTTGATTATTAGGATACGGTAAAGCTAGCGGCAATTCATGCTTAGATAACTCCGGTAAGATTAACTTAAAGGATTTTGCTAAGCTGAATTTTGGCTCTTCCACAGGAAAGATATTCCCATTCCAGCGATTCGTAAACATGATTAATTCCATGAGTAAGTCATCCACGGGGTAGATATTCGTCTTCTTGTAAAATGCGGTGTCTGATTCGAACTTTGGAAAATATAAGTTTCGCATCACCACATTTGGACTACTAGGGTGAATACTGTGCTTCACGCCCGCAGGAATCCATATATAATGACGCGCTGGAAGAAAGTAGGATTTCTCCGAAGTTTTCAAGAATACTACACCCCCCTCTGTATATAAAAATTGATCCTTATCGTGCACATGTTCAGGAACAAAATTCTCCCCTATAATGGTATGATGGCAGTAGATACTATCCTCAAACGCATCCACTTCAGTCACGTAGTATCGATTTACAAATTTTCCATCTGCATGGCCATTCTTTTTATGCATTTTATTTCTCCTTTCTTAAACGACTGATTATAATCATTTAAAAGTTTTTTAATTTTTTTAAGCTTAAAGTAAGTAAATGCTCACCTTATATTAGTTGTTTTATAATATAAAGTTAGTAATTACTTACAGCTTTGTGATTTTTTTTTAAATTACAAATTACTGATAATTAGGGTTTTGTGTTAAAACGCACAAATTGTTTAAACAATTGATTGTATATTTGTACCTGTATTATCTGTTGATTTATAAATATTTACAAATATAAAGTCTTTATTGGATAATATTGTGGCTTATCGCAATAAAATGCCAATAAAAATTTTAGTTATTATTGTCCATGCTGGTTATTAATAATTTACAGCGAAAATATTTTTTTTGAGTTTACATAAATAGTTAAGAAATGTCATACGATAGAATTAAGGTTGAAAGTTTACGCGACAAAGTGGTTACCGCAGAAGAAGCGGCAAAGCTTTTTGAAAATGGTATGGTTGTGGGCTCTTCGGGTTTCACAAAAGCGGGTGACTCCAAGGCGGTATTAGCGGCTTTAGCGGATCGTGCACAGACTGAAAATGTACAAGTTACATTGATTACTGGCGCATCATTAGGGCATGGAATTGATGGGAAATTAGCGGAAGCTGGCGCTCTTAAAAAACGTATGCCTTTCCAAGTTGATCCCGTATTAAGAAAGAAAATTAATGCTGGTGAGGTTCTTTTTATTGACCAACATTTAAGTGAAACTGCAGAATTAATTCATAATAAAAATTTACCTGCTGTAGATATCGCAGTATTAGAAATAGCCGCAATTTTCAAAGATGGTAGTTTATTACCGACGACTTCTGTTGGTAATTCAGTAACTTTTGCGAATGAAGCAAAGCAAGTTATCCTAGAGATTAACTTAGCGGTTTCTGAAGATGTATTTGGTATCCATGATATCTATCAATCGGAAGACTACCCGCGTCGTAATGTTATTCCAATTGTAGCCTGTGAAAATAGAATCGGTCGTAAGACTATTCCTTTTGATGTGAGCAAGGTATCTGCCATTGTATTTACAAATATTCCTGATTCCCCAGCAGATATTGCTGCTCCGGATGAAAAGACGACAGCTATTGCATCTCATATCTTAGCATTCTTTGAAAAAGAAGTCGCTTTAGGTCACTTAACAGAATCATTATTGCCTCTACAGGCGGGTATCGGTAAAGTTGCCAATGCTGTATTAACAGGTTTCAAAGATTCTAGCTTTAAGAATCTTACGATGTTCTCGGAAGTTCTTCAGGATAGTACCTTCGATTTAATTGATGCTGGAATTATGGATTTCGCTTCTGCTTCATCGATCACTGTTTCCCAAGAATGTTACGAGCGTGTATTTAACAACTTAGATAAATACCGTGATAAGATGGTGTTAAGACCTCAAAATATCTCCAATACCCCTGGTTTAATTCGTCGCCTAGGAGTTATTGCTATTAATACAGCGATTGAATTTGATATTTATGGAAATGTGAACTCAACCCATATTTCTGGTTCAAAAATTATGAACGGTATTGGTGGGTCAGGTGATTTTGCACGAAATGCCTACTTATCTATCTTTGTTACTCAGGCAGCTTCTAAGGATGATAAGATCTCCCACGTGCTTCCAATGGTGTCGCACCATGATCATACGGAACATGATGTCGATATCCTTGTAACGGATCAAGGTCTTGCTGATTTAAGAGGCTTAGCTCCTCGTGAGCGCGCACAAGTAATCATCGATAACTGTGTACACCCTGATTATAAAGAAGAACTTCAGTCTTACTTCGATCGCGCATGTGTGCGTGGTGGACAGACACCTCACTTATTAGAGGAAGCGTTCGCATGGCATATCCGCCTTTCGGAACAAGGTACAATGAAAAAATAAATGTAATTCATAAAATATAGAAAAGGCTACCAATTTATTTGGTAGCCTTTTCTTTGTTATTGGAAAATGTTTTGCGTACGTATAAGCCCTTGAAATTGTTCGGTATGCTCTTGGTAGTGAACATAGAAATCGTAGCTTAAGGAGCCTTAATATATCTTTAGATAAGGCGTCTTACTGCTTATAAGATAAGTGTCACTCTTGCTGCGCTGTAGCCTACCGAATATAGTTGGAGCTCAAATGGTTCTTTAGGCGATATAAATTGACAGCCTTACCAGCCTCAATGGGAAGCTTCGTGCTGATAATATCTATTCCTTGGTCAATAAGCTGCGTATAGCCAGCGGTTCCTTTGGTAGAAACTCTTGCATCTAAGTCTTCCGAGGCCTCAAAAATACACATGATACCATGTCGATGCAGTAAGTCATATAAACTCTTATCCGCTAAGCGGGAGCCTACAAAGGCAATAAGATGATTGTCTGGAATATCTTTCTCACTTATTCGCTGTAAATCTTCCGCAGTGTTAATTTCAACGGCAATCATAAGTTGGGGCGCTGTCTGATATATTTTTTGTGCCTGATCAGCCGTCGTAGTGCTGATAATAGCAATACCCTCACTTTGGGTACGATTGATGACTTCCGCCACGAGATTAAAAGGGACATTCCCATGTATCGCTAAGGTGAAAAGTACTTTTCCTTTACCCCAGCGTAGCACATTCCCTAGTTTTGGGATTTTATAGCTCGTAAGTGTGCCTTCTGGATCTTTTAATGTAAACTGCTGCAACTCCTCAAAACTGTAATCTGCGACATAGCCCTTGCCATTGCTCGTCCGATTCAAGGTCTCATCATGCATAAGCACCAAGACGGAGTCCTTCGTCATACGGATATCACAGGCTATTATTAAGGGTTGCTTCTGCGCCTGAAAATCGAAAGTCTCTAATGCATTTTCCGGAAACCCTTCTTGTGGCCCCCCTCGGAGGGCAGAAATTAATGGAAAGCGATTCTCATCGTAGGTTAAGAAATGATATAACTCTTCCACACGATCTATCTTAATACTTTTAGGATTCAAAGAAATATTCTCTGAATTAGAAATAGAATTAAAACATGATTGTGTACTTAGCAAAAGGGCGATACAGCCAATTCCGCGGAAAAGTTTTTTGATCATTGGAGGTTTCTTTAGGTTTTATATCAAGGTTTCTTTAGGTTTTATATCAATCGTCTACGTTAACGCGATGCCACAGTAATATGGCTCATAATTTCGTTAACGATGTCGTCAATCTTACTGTTTAACTGGTTGATGCTTAGCTGTGCTTGGCTGTAGTAAGGGCTTCGCTCAGCTAATTTTTCTGTAATAAAGTCCAAGAGCTCTTCTGGACTCTTGCCTGCTAGGATAGGGCGTGACTCGCGATCGGTTTTTATCAATCGGCTCCACAATCCTTTTGGGCTATGTGCTAAATAAATCGAAAGTCCATGGCGATTAATCCATGCCATATTATCATAGAAGCAAGGGGTGCCACCTCCTGTCGAAATAATCGCCTGCTTTCCGGCTAATTGATGTAGATATTGGCGTTCCAATGCACGGAATTTATCCTCCCCATTGATCTGGAAATACTGCGGTATAGTCATCCCTATCTCTTGGACGATATATTCATCTAAATCAATAAAAGGCATATCCATTTTTCGGGCAAGCTTCTTGCCTAAGGTGGTCTTTCCACTGCCCATATAGCCGATCAAAAAAATTGGAGTTTCCATAGTTCCTTATTTATCTTTATTGAAATACTTCTTTTCTAATTCCGTGAGACTTGGGAAATTATGGTAATGCCACTTATTTATTATCACGCCATCTTTCATTAAGATAATTCCGGGATTAGCACGCACCATACTTTTTAAAGGAACGGCGTCTGCATAGAAAATCTCAAAAATTAATCCCAGCTGATCGGAAAGAAAACCCGCATCCTGTGCAGAGCTCGAAGTTAATAATACGGCACGCAAATTATAGTCTGTAGCGATTTTCGCAGTTATATCATTAATCTTTAGCAGCTCTTTTACTTGCACTTGGTTTAAATCCTGCGCCACAATAATAAAATTGTAATAGGGGTTTTCAATAAGCTCCTTCGTGTAATCTGTGCCTGCTTCATCAAAAATTAGAAGGTCTGAAATTGGAATTTTGTATCCTGCTTTAACTAAACGGCTCGTAGGCTCTCCTTGAATTGCCCAGGTGCTATCTTCCCAAATTTTCTCCGACAGATACACTTTATCGCTCACGGATTTCTCTTCCCCAGAAACGGTATTCTTAAGCTTATATTCATAGGCAAACTCATCCAGCTGTGCTCCCGCAGGCAAGCTCATTAAAGCCGGTATATTAGCCCCCTTTTTATAGGGTAGAAAGTCTACGAAAGGAAGGTAGTTTGCGGTGTAAATACCGATAGCCATGGAAATGACAACGGTACTTATAAGGACCAATCCCTGATTGAAGGACTCTTTAAAAAGCGGTTTAATTTGTCTGCGGTAATAGAATATCACCAGTATAAACAACAGTAGCACAAGATCCTTACCAAAGGATTCCCAAGGAGTTAAAGGGATGGCATCGCCAAAGCATCCGCAGGAGGTAACCACTTCAAAGAAAGCGGAGTAAAAGGTTAGGAAGGTGAAAAAAAGAATCATTAAAAGCAATCCCCAGCTAACCATTATCGGGTAAATACCGACCAAGAGAAGCACACCAAAAATAATCTCTAAGCCACAGATAAATATCGCTATCCCCGTGGTATAGGGGTTTAAGACGTCCAAGTTGAAGACTAGGAAATACTCTTGTAGTTTATACCCAAATCCCACTGGATCATTCGCCTTAATAAGCCCAGAGAATACAAAGAGCAAACCTGTAAGTAAGCGTGCTGCAGCAAGGATATAATTTTTTTTTGTTGGCGTTACGTTGTTATACGACATAAATTTAGAAATTGTTATGACAAGCTACCCCGTAATCAAATGACTATATTTCGTGGGTAACTCTGATATAAACTATTTTATTTGACTGCTAAGCGTATTCTATTTGACTGCTAAGCGTATTCTATCTGACTGCTAAGCCCATTCTATTTGACTGCTAAGCCCATTCTATCTGACTGCTAAGCCCATTTTTATTAACGCAAATACCGCATAGTTTAGCATATCTTGGTAGTTGGCCTTGATGCCTTCTGAGGCTATTGTGACGCCATTATTATCTTCAATTTGCTTTACACGGTGTATTTTCACAAGAATTAAATCTGTTAGCGATGAAAGGCGTAAATCGCGCCATGCTTCACCATAATCGTGATTTTTGGCGATCATAAGGTCGCGTGTTTCCGTTACTTTCTCTGTATATTTCTCATTCACAAAGGCTGTCTCCAAATTCTCTTCGCCTTCTTCTCCAAGCTCAATTTGAATCATGGCCATAATGCAGTAATTGATAATGCCTATATACTCTTCTAAGATTCCTTCGCCAACTTTGGAGACTTTTTTTATTTCTAAGGTGCGGATACGTTGTGCTTTGATAAAGATCTGATCAGTGATCGAAGAAAGACGCATGATGCGCCATGCGGTGCCATAATCTTGAGTCTTTTTAATAAATAATTCTTGACAATGACTGATAACCTGATTGTATTGTTGTACTGTATCCATAATATTTACTTTGAAAGGAGCTATTCTCCTTCGACGATTTAAACAAATATAACGAGAAATAACCATTTCAGCAGGTCATATTTATGTACAATTTGATTTATATGTTAGGTGTAGCCCAAATTTATAGTGATATTTGAGAGATACAATAAGCGTATGAGTATAGAGCAAAAAACAGCATTAAGGGATGTGCATATCATCCGATATATAAGCCCCTTTCGGGAGGGTGGTTCTTTGCCGGCATTAGTGGATGCTGATGACGGATTTTCTTATGTCATTAAATTTCGTGGTGCCGGGCAAGGCCGTAAAGCTTTAATCGCGGAAATTATCGGTGCTGAACTGGCGCGGATTCTGAAGCTGCGGATACCAGAATTGGTGTTTGCGGAATTAGATGAATCCTTTGGCCGTACGGAGCCTGATGAGGAAATTCAAGATCTCTTAAAATTTTCCGTAGGCAAGAATTTAGGGCTACATTTCTTACAAGGGTCGGTTACTTATGACGCTACTGTAGATAAATTGGCCGCATTGGAAGCTTCCAAAATCGTTTGGTTAGATGCCTTAATTATGAATGTTGATCGTACGGTGCGTAATACCAATATGCTGATATGGCATAAGGAGCTGTGGCTTATTGACCATGGCGCGGCCCTGTATTTTCATCATTCGTGGGATAATTGGAAGGAGACTTCGATAAAGCCGTTTGTGCAAATTAAAGACCACGTACTCTTGAAAGATGCTACGTTAGTGGAGCAGGTGGACCAGGAGTTTAAAAGCTTATTTACGCAAGCGCGTATTGAAGCTATTGTTGCAGTTATTCCCGATGCTTGGTTGGAAGATCCTGAGCGTGGCCTTTCTGCGGCAAATGCACGTGCTGTTTATATTGAATTTTTATGTACGCGCTTAGCGCATTCCGAACTTTTTGTAAATCAAATTAACAATGCCCGAACTAACCTTATATGAGTATGCCGTCGTGCGTGCTGTACCACAAGTTTACCGCGAAGAGTTTGTTAATGTAGGCGTTGTGCTCTATTGCCGGAAATCTAAATTTGCCGCTATGCAATTTTTTATTCAAGAGGCAAAGATCCGTGCGCTATGTCCTGAAATAGAAATTTCCCTACTTGAGAATCACCTCTTGGCATTTCAACGAATTTGCGCAGGGGATAAGCAGGGGGGACCTTTAGCTGCATTGGATATCGCTGAGCGCTTTCGCTGGCTGACAGCCAAGCGAAGTACGATCATTCAATGTTCAGCGGTACACCCTGGGTTAACTGCAGACCCGCAGCAGACATTAGCTGAGCTTTTTAACAAGTTAGTGTTATAGTCTATCTTTCTAGTATAGTATATTTGTGAAACTATTCAATTTATTGTAAAAATTAACTTACGCATGTCCGACGCTAAAAATATAGCTGATTTCTATCAGTTGATCTATGAAAAACAAGTAGAAGTACAAGAGATGCCCTCGAATAAAAAGATTTCAGCTTGGGCAATAAGAATTGTAGACCTTCTATTTCCGGAGCGTAATTCAAGTGAGCTGAATTCTGTGGAAGAAATTAAAACAGCTTTTATAAATCAGGAAAAGGAGCTTGTACTGCTGTTGAATAAAACCAAAGCCTGCGATGTATGTAACACTGCTGAAGTAGCAGCTATATTCTTTCAATCGCTCCCGGCTTTATATCAGACGATGTTGACCGATGCACAAGCGATACTCGAAGGAGATCCTGCGGCAAAGTCTATTCGTGAGGTCGTGCGTACATACCCCGGTTTTTTCGCCATATCTATTTTCCGTCTAGCTAATCTATTGCATACCTTAGGTATACCTATTATTCCGCGTATTCTAACGGAGCATGCTCACTCGAAGACAGGCATAGATATACACCCTGGTGCTACGATAGGCCAGTATTTGCATATTGACCATGGTACTGGAATTGTCATTGGGGAAACTTGTGAAATTGGGGATCATGTCAAGCTCTATCAGGGCGTTACTTTAGGAGCGCTAAGTGTGGATAAATTATTAGCGAATACCAAGCGACACCCAACGATTGAAGATCATAGTATTATTTATGCTGGAGCCACGATTCTAGGGGGAGCTACTGTCGTAGGTCATCACTCTATTGTTGGTGGAAATGTTTGGTTGACCAGTAGCATAGAACCTTATACGACGGTCTATCATCAGTCAAATACCAAGTTTATTGATTCAAAACCTCTTATTTAAATGGGAAATATTATAGATACTATCGGAAATACCCCTTTGGTGGAGATTACAAGCTTTCATTCGAATCCGAATGTTAAGATCTTTGCCAAGTTGGAAGGAAACAATCCGGGAGGTTCCGTGAAAGATCGCGCAGCCTTAAATATGATTCGTTCGGCAATGGAACGTGGTGACATCAAGCAGGATACAAAATTAATCGAAGCTACTTCGGGAAATACAGGGATTGCTTTAGCAATGATTGCCTCCATCTATGGGCTTTCACTGGAGTTGGTGATGCCCGCAAGTTCTACTCGCGAGCGTACGCTGACGATGCAAGCTTTTGGTGCTCAGGTAACACTGCTGGAATCCATGGAGATATGCCGCGATTATGCGGAGGAGAAAGCGGCAACGGGTGATTATTTTATTTTAAACCAATTCGCGAATCCTGATAATTATGCCGCCCATGTAAAGACTACAGGGCCCGAAATTTGGCGCGATACGCAAGGGAAGATCACACACTTTGTTTCTGCTATGGGTACCACAGGTACCATTATGGGGAACTCAATTTATTTGAAAGTGCAAAATCCCGAAATCCAAATTGTAGGTTGTCAACCTACGGAAGAATCTTCAATTCCGGGAATTCGCCGTTGGCCTGCAGCCTATCTACCAAAAATATTTGATCCCTCGAAAGTAGATCGCGTGATCGATATCGCTCAAACTGAAGCTACAGCGATGTCGCGTGCCTTAGTTCAGAAGGAAGGCCTTTTTGCGGGTATGAGTACGGGAGGCGCTTTAGCTGCAGCTTTAAAAGTAGCTTCGGAAATCGAAGAAGGCGTTATTGTTTTTATTGCCTGTGATCGCGGCGATCGCTATTTGAGTTCGGACTTATTCGGGTAAATAGCCCGCTCCAACAATCGTTTTAAAAAGCTGCCTTAGGCAGCTTTTTTCGTTTAAAACATTCCCTGCAATAGACTGTTTATTACATAAAATAATAATTACTTACTTTTGCCCCCTTACTTGTCCATTGGACATATAAATTGCTATGAATAAAATAATTTTACCGCTGTTATCCCTACTTCTAATCCTGCAAAGTTGTGGACCCACTAAAGAAGTGCATTTTGTACATACGCTTGCGCCAATTTTAAAACAACCCGTTTTAGCAGATTTCGATACCACAGCCTATTTTCAAGCATTTGATGAGACGTTTAATAAATTAAAGTCCTCCTTGAAAAACCCGAAATGGATGGCCCAATTTTACGCTGACCACCATCGTAAGTTGCAGCTCACGGAATCCCAGCTCCTTATGGGGGGAATGGATACGCTTTGCTATTTCTTGTCGCAAGCGGAATCTCACGGTATGCGGGGAACCTATTTTCATCAAGTGGAACTTCAACAGGCGTTAAAAGAGCTAAGAACAAAGAAATATACGGATGTTGCCGAGGCTTATAAGACGTTAGCCACACTAGAGATACGGGCAAACGATGCTTTTGTAGCCTATATAAATATGCTACAATATGGAGCTATCAACCCAAAGAATCTTTATGGGCGCTATTTTGAAAAAGTAATTCGTGGAGACTTTAAGCGTTCTGAAGCTGCGGCACTACGTACTGATTGGGCTTTTTTCTTGGATAGCATACAGCCGGAAATTAAGGCCTATAAATCCTTCCAAGAGGCTTTAGCAGGCCCTTTGTCAACAGCTAAGCGTGAACAAATTTATCTTTCCATGGAAAGATTACGCTGGAAAGGTGTCGACTTTCCTCAGGAGTATATTATGGTGAATATTCCGGAGCAACAGCTCCGTATTGTTAAAGAGCAGGAGGTGCAACTAATGATGCGTGTTTGTATTGGTGAGACGGATTATGCCCCTTTTTCTAAGAAGGGCGTGAATCATGAAACTCCAATTCTATCTGGTTTAATCGACCGCATGCAAGTAAATCCTGTGTGGAATATTCCTCAGAGCATTGTTAAAAAAGAACTCTTGGATAAGCTGATTGAAAATCCTTCCTATTTGGAGAATAGAAATATGGTAGCTTACAATAAAAAAGGACAGCTTGTAGACCCTCAAACCGTTGATTGGTCTGCAGATTCTGTGAAAAGCTATTCTTTTAAGCAGAATCCTGGAGCTGATAACTCACTGGGAAATATCAAGTTTATATTTAAAAACCCCTATGCGATCTATCTGCATGATACCCCCTCTAAAGCGGCCTTCGGGGCGGCCAATAGAGCGGTATCGCATGGTTGTGTTCGTGTAGAAAAACCAGTGGACTTAGCGGCATATCTTGTCAAAGATACTGTAGAAGCTCAAAAAATAAAGGAAGAGATGCTTTCTGATAATACTACTTCACGTTGGGTGAAAATGAAAAAAGGTATTCCTGTATTTATGACTTATTATACCACTTGGTTTGACCCCAAAGGAAAAATTACCCAGTATCCAGATATTTATGGCTATGATGCGCCCTTGAAGGAAAAGATGAAAAAATATTTTCCAAAAATAGCAAGCTAAGAACCTTATTTAGACTTTTCCACATTGTTTGTAAACAATGTGGAAAACTAATTGTAGCTCCTCCTCTTATCCTTTGTGATCAGCCACTACCTGCAAGAAGTCTGCGACAGCTTGATCTGTCGTAGCCCAAGAGGTAACCAGCCGAATACACGTATGCTCTTGATCTATTTTCTGCCAACAATGAAAATCAAAATCCTCTTGTAAACGACTTAGAAGGGTGTTTGGTACGATCGGAAAAATTTGATTTGAAACAGGTTCTGTTAGGAATTTAAATCCTTTTTCTTGAAATCCTCTGGCAAGGACCATCGCTTGTTGGTTTGCATGCTGCGCGATTTCGAAAAATAAATCGTTAGTAAAAAGAGCTGAAAATTGTGTTCCTAACAATCTTCCCTTCGCTAAAAGTGCCCCACGCTGCTTTATACTGAATCTAAAGTGAGTTATTAACATTTTATTGTTGATAACTATTGCCTCCCCGAGTAAGGCCCCATTTTTTGTGCCTCCTATATAGAAGATATCTGTAAATGCGGATAAATCAGCTAAAGTTAACTCATTGCTTGCTGCCGTTAAAGCTGATCCCAAACGTGCGCCATCTAAGTAGAGTATCAAACCTTGTGCTTGACAATAAGCATAGAGCTCCTGTAATTCTTTTTTAGAATAAATGGTGCCTATCTCTGTCGTATTAGAAATATATACTACCCGTGGAAGCACCATATGCTCGTCTGAATGATACGCTATCACAGGCTTAATTAATGCCGGCGTTAATTTTCCGTCCTCAGCGGATACCGTCAACACTTTGTGTCCTGTAGCCTCTATAGCGCCAGTTTCATGTACCGCAATATGGCCTGATTCTGCACAAATAACCGCTTCAAAGGGCTTCATAAGCGCCGAAAGGACCAATAAATTGGCCTGTGTACCTCCTGAAACATAATGTATCTCGCTGTCAGTATTTCCTATTTTCTGCTGAATTAAAGCCGTAGCCTCAGCGCAATAGGCGTCTTCTCCGTAACCTGCCTGCTGCACTAAATTCGTGTCCAGCAAATGTGCTAATACTTTAGGGTGTGCCCCCTCACTATAATCATTCTTGAAACTATACATAGCTCAAATTTAGGGTTATATAGGTGAATTATTAAAAAACTATAAAATTATTTATTTTTTATAATTTCTTATTTTTTTAAAATATTTAATTATATATTTAGCACATGCTGCATCAAAATGTAGCTATATAAACCAATTTTAACCGATAAATCAAGCGTATTTTTTTTACTTTATAGGCCGAGCTATGCGTCCCTATATACTAAAAGGCTATGTACTTGATGAATCAACACAAACCAATTATTAACTGTAAATCATACAATTATGAGGAACAACTATGTAAGCCAGTCGCATTGGAGAAAGACGTTTTGGATGGGGGCGATTGTGTCTTTATCTGCAATTTGTCATGCTCCCGTGTTTGCAAATCCTGCTCACCTAAGCTATAAAATGCTGGAACAGGAAAAAATATCCGTAAAGGGTATGGTTACGAATACTGAAAATGGACTCCCATTATCAGGCGTAACAGTCACATTAGTAGGTACTAATACTGCGACAACAACCAATCAGAATGGGGAGTATACTTTAGAGAATATTCCACGTAACGGGCAACTAAATTTTAGTATGATCGGGATGGTATCGCGTAATGAAGAAGTGAAAAGCCGATCCACGATTTCTGTAAGCTTAGCGACAAGTAGTTCCAATCTAGACGAGGTCATTGTCGTAGGCTATGGGGTGCAGAAAAAGGAAACAGTAACGGGATCTGTTGTCGCTGTAAAGGGTTCCGAACTAGCGAAATCACCGGCATTAAACGTTTCTAATTCATTAGCAGGCCGCGTTCCTGGAGTCGTGGCAACAAATGCTTCTGCGGAGCCAGGCTATGATGGGTCGACCATCAGAATTCGTGGTTCCAATACCTTAGGAGACTCCAGTCCTTTGATCGTTATCGATGGTATTCCTGCACGTCAAGGGGGATTTGATCGCTTGAATCCTGCAGATATTGACAATATATCTGTATTAAAAGATGCCTCTGCGGCAATTTACGGTGCGCGTGCGGCCAATGGGGTTATCTTAGTAACTACGAAGCGTGGTAAGAATGGTAAACCACAGTTATCGTATACTTTCAACCAGGGATTCTCTCAACCTACGGTAATTCCTGAGCTAGCGGATGCTTCGGAATATGCAGAGATGCGTAATGAGCTCGAAGTGTACAAACTTCCAGTAGCTGAATGGTCCGCGGCACAGAATGCATTCCGTACTGCTGGAACCTATACTCGCCCTAATCGTACAACAATCGAAGCGCCTTTTACACCGGAGGATTTCACCTTGTTTAAAGACGGCTCGGATCCTTGGGGACACCCTAATACCGATTGGTATAAAGCAACATTAAAAAATTGGTCCCCACAGCAGAAGCACAACTTGCAGATTACAGGGGGAAATGAAGATGTTAAATATTTAGCTTCCCTGGGCTATCAAGACCAAGATGCTTTTTATAAAAATTCTGCTACAGGCTATAAACAATACGATTTACGAATCAACTTGGATGCTAAAGTAAGCAAATATATTACCACGAAATTTGGTGTTTTAGGTAGACAGGAAAATAGAAATTTCCCTACGAAAAGCTCGGGAACAATCTTTCGTATGCTAATGCGTGGTAACCCTACTCAACCTGCTTTCTGGCCTAATGGTATGCCTGGACCGGATATTGAAAATGGTGAAAATCCGGTTGTTATTACCACGAATCAAACAGGATACGATCGTGATAAACGCTATTACTTCCAAACCAATGGACAGATTGATATTACTATTCCTGGCGTTGAAGGGTTGAAATTCTCAGGTAACGCAGCCGTGGATAAGTATATTAAAAAACAGAAAACATGGCAGACACCTTGGTATCTCTACAGCTGGCAAGGAGGTCTTGAGGCAGATGGAGTGACTCCAGCCTTAGTACGAGGAAAACGTGGGCCCGCAGATCCACGGTTGACCCAGTCAGATGAAGATCAGTTGAATATCTTATTAGGTGGGGTACTAACCTACGATAAGAAAATTGAGGACCATACTTTTAATATTTTAGTCGGAGCCAACAGGGAAACAATTCGTAATGATAACTTCTCAGCCTATAGAAGATATTTCCTATCGGATAATGTGGATTATCTCTTCGCAGGGGGAGATGGTGAAAAAAATAATGGCGGTGGAGCTTTTGAACGCGCTCGTTTAAATTATTTTGGACGCTTTAATTACAACTATAAATCCAAGTATATTGCTGAATTACTGTGGCGCTATGATGGTTCTTATATGTTCCCGGAATCTAAACGTTATGGATTCTTCCCTGGTGCAATGTTAGGATGGGTAGTCTCGGAAGAAGGTTTTTGGAAGGAAAATGTACCCGCAGTCAACTACTTGAAAATTAGAGCTTCCTATGGTCAAATGGGGAATGATAATGTGACCTATAACGGGTCTCTTCAAGAGTACCAATATTTCTCTACCTATGGATTTGGCTCTTATGTCATTGGAAACGATATGGTAAAGACCCTTTTCGAAAGCCGTGTAGCGAATGAATTTATTACTTGGGAGGTAGCCAATAACTACAACTTAGGTATCGACGCTCAGTTTTTCGGTGGAAAGATGAATTTTGAATTTGATGTTTTCAAAAATAGTAGAAACTCAATCCTTTGGCAACGTAATGCCTCTATTCCACAAACAACAGGAATGACTCTTCCGGCAGAGAATATCGGTAAAGTAGATAATAAAGGTTGGGAGTTTAACTTAGGTTACCAAGATAAGGTCGGTGACTGGGGCTATAACGTTTCCGTCAATGGAGGCTACGCGAAGAATAAAATTATATTCTGGGATGAAGCGTCAGGTTCTCCTGCATGGCAACGTACTACAGGAAGAACGATTAACTCCGGGATCTATTATATTTATGATGGGGTGTTTAAGGACAATGAAGCTATTGCAGCTAATACATTAGACTATTCAGCTATCACCAATAACTTACGTCCAGGAGATATGAAATATAAAGATTATGATGGGGATGGAAAGATTACTCCAGATGATCGTGTACGTAGAGATAAGAATTCAACACCTACCTTCCAAGGAGGTCTTAACATTGGTTTACGATACCGTTCGTTTGATCTTTCGATCTTATTTCAAGGAGCTACGGGAGGTGAAGTGCGTATAGGAACGGATGAGTCTGGAGCTATTGGAAACTATTTACATGAGTTCTATGAGAAACGATGGACCGTGGACCAACCGAGTGCTGTAGATCCACGAATTACAGACCGTTCGGACCAATATTTCTCTTCAGGAAATACTTACTGGCTACATTCAAATAACTATATCCGTCTTAAGAACGTGGAGTTAGGGTATAATTTAAATGGTAGATTTACAGAACGCTTAGGAATTTCTAGCTTACGCTTTTATGCTAGCGGTATGAATTTATTGACTTGGTCAAAATTAAAAATGTATGATCCTGAATCGACAAATGCTTTTGGTCAATATTATCCGCAATCCCGATTAATTAATACGGGTGTTTTAATATCCTTCTAATTAACCTATTATGAAAAATCTTAAATTATTTTATATACCACTTTCAGCCTTACTATTTACGGGGTTATTCAGCGCATGTAACGACGATTTTGTGAGTACTAAACCCTTTTCTGAAGTTTCAGACGAGGCCGTATGGTCGGATGCAGCCCTATCTCAAGCTTTTGTAAATGAAATATACAATGGCTTTGGTCAGGGAGGCTTTAATGAGCAAATGTTAGCCTCACTTACGGATGAATCCATGTTTACACACCCTGGAAGAGGAATTAATACCATTACGGAAAGCCGCTCTAATCCTGCAGATCAAGGTTGGATTGTAGATTCTTATGCTTATGGAAATTTGTATAAGCGTATTCGCGCGACAAATATTGCCATCGCAAATTTGGAGAATCCAAAGTTTACGAACCCTGCTCAAGCAAAGCAGATGCTTGGTGAGGCCCATTTCTTACGTGCTTTCTATTATCATCAATTAGTCCGCTTTTATGGTGCAGTGCCCATTATCGCTACGATTTATAAATTAGGTGAAGCAGACTATTCTATCGCACGTAATACCTATGAAGAGTGTGTGAAATTTATTGCTGATGACTGCGACAAAGCGGCAAGCCTATTAGCTGGAATTTCCAAAGTTGATGGCCGCGCTAACGAAGCAGCAGCCTTAGCTTTAAAAGCCCGCGTACTGGTCTATGCAGCTTCAGATTTACATGATAATGCCACCGCAAAATCTAAGTCTACAGTAATAGCGTCTTTCTCAAAACCTGATCTCTTAGGCTATGTAAGTGGAAACCGCGCCGAACGTTGGCAAAAGGCAAAAGCGGCTGCAAAAGCTGTGTTAGATAAATCTGAACTTGCCTATAAATTGAATCTAACCTCAGCTGCACCTGCGGCTGAAGGGCGTGCTAACTACATCGCATTAGCAATGGGCGGAGGCTCTAAAGCTGCCGATGCGGATGCTAAACGCGATTTAATCTTAGGCCGCTTCTTTATAGATCTAAAAGATGAAGGTGGCGCCTATGTGGGGCGTAATAATGGCCCTAATGGCTACCATAACTGGGCAGGAAATAGCCCTACTCAGTTGTTAGTAGACGACTACGAAACAGGCGATGGAGAGAAATTTGATTGGAATAATCCCGCGCACCTCTCGAAATTCTATTCCAATAGAGATCCTAGATTAGGGGCAACAGTACTTCATGATGGTGCTACTTGGAAGCCGCGTACGGATGATGTTAAAAATAGAGACCCTTGGAATCAAATTCAAACGGGACAATATGAAGTCCTTTCTGCAGGCGGTCAGAAGAGTGTACAATATGGTTTAGATACCCGAAATTCCCCTATTGAGGATTGGAACGGTTCCTACACAGGTTACTATATGCGTAAATTCGTGGATCCTGATGCGTCGATAGTGGATCAGAATACACGCCAACGTGTGCCTTGGCCTGTTCTAAGATACACTGAAGCGGTCTTGAATTATGTGGAAGCGTGTATTGAATTAGGGGAAGATGGGGAAGCGCGTACCTGGTTAAATAAGATTCGCTTTAGAGCGGGTATGCCTCCTGTAACAGAATCTGGGGCAGCCCTCAAAGCACGCTACCGAAATGAAAGACGCGTCGAGTTAGCTTATGAGGAACATCGCTTCTTTGATGTTCGACGTTGGATGACAGCAGGCGAGACCATTGGTCGTAAAGTAACAATCGTCAATATTTTCGGCCGTCTGAAAGCGGGTAAGCAAGTGACTTTGTATCAGTATAATCCTGATAACTATACATATGAGTATACAAAGAATACCATTGACCCAGGGATTGAAAATAGACAATGGTTAGATAAGATGTATTTTATTTCGTTGAATAGAGATGAGATAAATAGAAATGGAAAACTTATTCAAAATCCAGGCTATTAATTAATTATATAACCTGTCTTAGACAGGTTATTAATACGTAAATAGCTATTAAAACAGAGAGGCTTTGCAGCCTCTCTGTTTGTTTTATTTAAACTTATGTTGTAAGGCTGCCAGCTTGGAGGCTAAATCACCTTGGGGTTCCTCCTGAGTCTGCTGCGGCCGGCGATTTGTCGTTGCCTGCGCATTCCGATTTGTCGTTGTCTGCGACCGAGCTGAGGTAGGTTGCGATGAAGTACTTTTCGTTCCCGCTTTATCTGTCGTTTTCATTGAAAGTGCAATGCGGCTTCTTTTTTCATCGACTTCGGTCACTGTTACCTGTACCTTTTGTGATACTTTGACGACTTCATTCGGGTCGCTAATAAAGCGATTAGAAAGTTGGCTTAAATGTACTAAGCCGTCTTGATGGACGCCAATATCTACAAAAGCTCCAAAATTAGTAATATTGGTAACTATACCTGGAAGCTGCATACCTATACGTAAATCAGTGATGGAGTTTACACCTTCTGTAAATGAAAAAGCTTCAAATTGCTCGCGTGGGTCCAACCCTGGTTTTGCCAATTCTGAAATAATATCTGTCAGCGTAGGTAAACCTACGGTATCGGAAATATAATTCTTTAAGGGGATAGCTTCTCGAAGTGATGCATCTTTCAGAAGGTCTATGACTTCCACTTGAAGGTCTTTGGCCATCTGCTCCACTAAAGCATAGCGCTCTGGATGTACTGCTGAAGCATCTAAGGGGTTTTTTGCATGGCGTATACGTAGAAATCCTGCAGCCTGTTCAAAGGCTTTATCGCCTAATCGAGGGACTTTCTTCAATTCTTTACGTGTTGAAAAGGGGCCGTTAGCGTTGCGGTAAGTTATAATTTGCTGTGCTAAGGATGGGCCTAAACCGGACACATAAGCTAAGATTTGCTTCGAAGCCGTGTTTAATTCTACGCCTACGGCATTGACACATGAAATTACAGTATCATCTAAAGCCGTTTGAAGTTTTTGCTGATCAACATCATGTTGATACTGACCGACACCAATAGATTTAGGGTCAATTTTTACAAGTTCAGCTAAGGGGTCCATCAGTCTCCTTCCAATGGAAACGGCACCTCGCACGGTAATATCCTGATCTGGAAACTCCTCGCGCGCAGTTTCTGAAGCTGAATATATGGAGGCTCCAGATTCATTGACCATAACAATAGTAACTTGGGAGAGCTTTAGGTTTTTAATGAAATCTTCCGTCTCTCTACCCGCGGTACCATTTCCGATAGCAATTGCTTGAATAGCATATTTTTCTACTAAGTAGCGAACGGTGCGTGCTGCTTCGGCTGCATTGCCGGCTCCAGTATGTGGGAAGATCGCGGTATTTTCTAGAAGCGTACCTTGCTCATCTAAACAAACCGTCTTACAGCCTGTACGAAATCCAGGGTCAATGGCTAACAAACGCTTCTGCCCCAGTGGTGCGGCTAATAGTAGCTGACGGATATTTTCTGTAAATACTTTGATCGCTTCTTCATCGGCCTTCTGGCGTGTAATTACCCGAATTTCTGTCTCCATGGATGGCTTTAGTAAACGCTTGAAGCCATCTGCAAGGGCTACTTGAACCTGCTTGCTTGCGGCTGAATTCCCACGGATAAAACGCTGCGCTATTTTCGGTAATATAAGCTCCTCATCCACCTGAATATCTAAATATAAAAGCTCCTCTTTCTCTCCTCTACGCATGGCTAAGACGCGGTGGGAAGGTGCATTTTTTAAAGATTCAGACCATTCGTAATAGTCTTTATATTTTAACGCAGCTTCTTCTTTTCCTGGAATTACACGGGAGACGAAAGATCCTTGTTGTAAGAATATTGTCCGCGATAGGGCTCTAACTTCAGCATCTTCGGCCATGGTCTCCGCGATAATATCGCGCGCTCCAGCTAAGGCTTCATCCACTGTATTTACACCTTTCTCGGGGTCAACAAATCGCTCGGCAAGGCTGTCAATATCCGTTGCCTCCTGGCTTAGTATATGGTCTGCTAGTTCCTGCAAGCCTTTGTCGCGCGCCATACTTGCTCGCGTGCGGCGTTTAGGTTTATAGGGTAGGTAGATATCTTCTAAAATAGCCATCGTCTCGGCAGTACGTATAGCTTGTTCTAGCGCTGTATTTAATTTCCCTTGATCTTGAATGGACTTTAAGATCGCGTCTTTTCTTTTATCTAAATCCCGAAGCTGCTGTACGCGGTCGCGAATTTGCATGATCTGAACTTCATCCAAGCTGCCGGTCATCTCTTTACGGTAGCGCGAGATAAAGGGGATGGTAGCTCCTTCATCAAGTAAGGCTATTGTCGTGCTTACTTGTTGTTGGCTAATAGACAGTTCTTTCGAAATAATAATTTCGTGTGCCATAACGATTTAATAAGTGTTCAAAAATAAAAAAGCTGTTGACGGATTATCAACAGCTTTATAAATATACAAATAGGTTTGTTTAAACCACAGTTTTTACGCTTCTTTAATTTCAGCTTGCTTTTTAGGGTCTTGCGTTGTTGCCGCTAATTGTTCGGCTTCGGTTACAGGTGCTACTTGCTCGGTAGGTAAGGCCTGCTGTTCAGCGTTAGCTGCAGCATCTTCCATAGCCGTTTGAACAGGCGACTCTTGACTCGCAAAATGGTCTGTATAGCCATAATTGTAGTAAGCATCTTGCTCACCATAGTTAGGCTGTCTACCAGGGTTATGCTGGAAAGTTCCTGCTGGAGCCGTAAATTGTGGCGTTTTCTTAACGGGAGCATTTTCAGCAGCATCAGCAGCATCGGCAACCTCTCCACCATCATTTGTAGCTAATTGTGCCGATTCATGTTCCTGCTTTATTTTCTCCTCAGCGAGTTTTACTTCCGCTAATGGATCGACTTCTTTAATATCAATTTCCTTCTCGAAATTATTAATTTGATCTGATATTTCTCTTTTAATTCCTTCGGAGGCATCTTTAAATTCGCGAATTCCACGACCCACGCCACGCGCTAATTCTGGAAGCTTTTTACCTCCAAAAAGTAATAAGGCGATAATTAAAATTAAGAACATTTCTTGTGTTCCAATATTTAAGAATGCAAATACGTTACTGTACATAATAATCATGTTTGAATTTACTAAGTTAATATATAATTTTTTTTATTCGTATAATTTTATTGTAAATACTATGAAATAGTTGCAAACATTCCGTGGCAGCTGAAGATTCCGAAGCAAATAAGGCTTTGAGTTGGGATATTATTAATAAAGTCAAATTATCTTCCTTAAATAATTTCTTACCTTTACGGAAATACAAGTTGTTATAACTCAATTATGCGTAAACTCAATAGCTATAAACCCTATTTAATAAGTACTTTTACTTTAGCAGGACCCATTGTGATATCACAATTAGGGCATACTTTAGTACATACCGCAGACTCCATTATTGTGGGTCACTTTGCAGGTACCATCCCCCTGGCTGCGGTATCCTTGGTGCATGCCGTTTTTTTAATTGTACTTGTAGTAGGTCTCGGCATAGGATACGGTATTACGCCTTTAATAGCGCAAGCTAATGGTCGGGAAGAACGGGAAATCTGTGGCAAACTATTGTCGCATGGTATAATCGTAAATATGCTAAGTTCTATTATCCTATTCTGTTTGGTGTATTTTGGATCCATGTTTGCTATTGAGCACTTAGACCAAGATCCCGCTGTTGTAGCTGTTGCAAAACCTTACCTATTAATTTTGAGTATCTCCATATTTCCTTTAATGATATTTACGGCATTTAAGCAATTTGCTGAAGGCTTAGGCTATACCAAGCAGGCTATGCATGTGACTATTTGGGGCAATGTGCTCAATATTATCTTGGCAATTATTTTTGTCAAAGGTATGTTTGGAATTACCCCAATGGGCGTACAGGGGGTAGGGTATAGTACCTTAATTGATAGGTTCTTAATGATGCTAGTGATGTCCATTTATGTATTTCGCTCGGCTATATTTAAACGGTATTTGGTGAATTTCAAACTTTTCCAAATTGATGGCAAGACGATTAAAGATATTGTAAGAATAGGGATGCCTGTAGCATTGCAGTATGTATTTGAAATAGGGGCTTTCGCGGTGGCAGCACTTATTGCGGGGAAAATATCGGCAACCGTACAAGCGGCGCATCAAATAGCGATTACCCTGGCTTCCATGGCTTATATGATGGGTTCAGGAATTGCCGCTGCGGCAACGATAAAAACGGGTAATGCTTTTGGGAATAATAATTACTACCGGTTGCAGAAATTTGCCAACAGTTCATACGCTTTGGTGTTAGTATTAATGTCGATTACAGCAATCCTATTTGCGGTATTAAACCAATACCTGCCTTATATTTTCACGGCCGATGTGACTGTTGTCGCAATTGCCGCACAGCTGCTAATTATCGCAGGATTATTTCAGCTCTTTGATGGTACACAGGTGGTAGGCTTGGGCGTGCTCAGAGGAATAGGCGATGTAAACATACCTACTTTTATAAATTTTGTCGCTTATTGGATTATTGGTTTACCCGTAAGTTACTTGCTGGGGATACATCTTGATTGGGGAGTAATTGGTATTTGGTATGGCTTGACACTAGGCTTATTAAGTTCTTCTTTACTTTTATTTTTAAGGTATCAATATATGATTCGTAAATTAACCTTAAGCTCATAGCTAAGCTGAAACACCTAAAAAAGCCTTCTAAGAGTAATCTTAGAAGGCTTTTTTAGGTGTTTATATGGAAGATTAAACTTCTCTATTGCTATCCCATTTCTCAAGGTAGTCGGCAACACGTTTTAGGAATGTTCCCCCTAAGGCTCCATCGACTACACGGTGGTCATAGGAAAGTGAAAGGTACATCATATGGCGTATTCCAATTAAGTCTCCTTGTTCAGTCTCTATAACGGCTGGCTTTTTGGTAATGGTTCCTACCGCTAAGATGGCAACCTGTGGTTGGTTAATAATGGGTGTTCCCATAATATTTCCAAAAGCACCGATATTGGTGAAGGTGAAAGTGCCATCTTGGGTATCATCAGGCTTCAGTTTATTCGCTCTAGAACGGTTCGCTAAATCATTCACAGCCTTGCTTAAGCCTACTAAGCTCAGCTGATCGGCATGTTTAATGACAGGAACAATTAAATTTCCTGATGGTAGGGCTGCTGCCATACCGATATTGATATTTTTACGTTTGATAATACGATCCCCATCGACCATGATGTTAATCATGGGAAAGTCTCGTAAAGCTTTTGCGATTGCCTCAATAAATAGGGGCGTGAAAGTCATATTTTCACCCTCTCTCTTTTTATAGCTATCTTTTATTTTATTTCTCCAGTTTACCAAGTTTGTAACGTCAGCTTCTACAAAGGAGCATACATGCGGTGATGTTTGTACTGACTTAATCATATGGTCAGCGATTAACTTACGCATACGATCCATCTGAATGATTTCATCCCCATTGCTCGCATACACCTTTTGTGCTGCGGGAGCTGCTACCTGAGGGGAGGCTTGTTGATGTCCTACGCTTTGTATAGGTGCTTCTTTAACCGTCATTGCTGAGGCTGTAGGGCCCGTGCTGTTGCGCGATTTTATATAGTTTAAAAGATCATCTTTCGTTACACGTCCATCGGCACCTGATCCTGCAATAGCATCCAATTCTTGCTGACTTAAAGACTCCTCTTGCGCAATACTTTTCACCAAAGGGGAATAGAAGCGGAATGCATTTGTTAAGGTTGTCCGCGATTCACTATGTGTTACGGGCGTAGCCTGCTGTTCGATATTATCTGCAATTAAATGAATACCCGGAATATTATGCTCATTAAATGAAGCTTCTACTAGGGGGCTGAAGTCAGAAATTATTGGCGCAGCATCGTTGCTAGGCGCAGTATTGTTGCTAGGCGCAGCTACTTGCGGGATTTCTTGCGGAATTTCTTGCAGGATTTCTTGCGGTTCTGTTGGCGCTGTACCTAGGTCGGTTTGTGTTTCAATAATAGCGATGATATCGCCAACTTGCGCAATTTGATTTTCTTTGATAAGTTGTTCTTTCAGGATCCCTTTAACTGGAGAGGGTACATCCGAATCAACTTTATCGGTTGCAATTTCTAAAACAGCTTCCTCTTCGCTGATAAAATCACCTGGCTGTTTAAGCCATTTTGTTAGCGTAGCCTCGGAAATACTTTCTCCCATCTTTGGAAGCTGTAGTTTAAATAATGCCATAATTATGCAATCGTTAATAAATCACTAAGTTAATTAATAAGTTGTTAAAATTAAAACAAACAGAATATAATTTTAAAAAACCGTAAAAATATAAAATTATATATCTTCTATACGTGGGTTTGACAACTCTTTTATATATAAATTCCACAATAGAAATAGTACTTCTAATTGTGTTCTAGCAATGTTAGTACTGCGGTCATTTTTTAAGTGTAGACATTTGCTTAGTGTCTCATACTTCCCTGCTACAGCAATCCAAATGGTGCCTACTGGCTTTTCTGCTGTGCCTCCATCGGGGCCAGCAATACCCGAAGTTGCTAAGGCATAATCACAGGATAATTTATTCTTTGTGCCATTGGCCATCGCGCGGACAGTTTGCTCACTAACGGCGCCATAAAGGTTGAGGGTGCTTGCGGGAACATCTGCTAAAAGCTCTTTCAACCTATTTGAGTAGGGTATCGTACCACCAATAAACATTTTTGAGGCACCTGGAATTGCCGTAAATTGTGCGGCAAGGCTTCCTCCTGTGCAGGATTCACAGGTGCTGAGGGTTAATCCATTTTCCGTAAAATGTTGGATGATAACTGCGGGAAGACTACGATCTTGGCGATCAATAACATGTGCTGCCAGTCGTGCTGCCAGTAGTTCGGCATAGCTTCTTGTTTCCGCTTGTATATTTTCCAGAGATTCTCCCATCGCGGACAACCGAAGGCGCACTAAATTTAAAGTGGGTAGATAGGCTAGCTTAATATGCGTAGGGAGACTATTTTCAATATCTTCAATTTCTGCTGCAAGGAATGACTCTCCCAAGCCTGCGATCAATAGATTCTCATGCCATATCGCTTGCACACCCTTCAAAGCCTTCAGTTTAGGAATCACGCGTTGTTCCATTAGAAACTTCATCTCAAAGGGAACCCCAGGCATGAAAATATAATGAATGCCTTCTTGAGTGACCCACATTCCGGGCGCTGTACCTTGGTCATTAAAGAGCACCTCCGCATTCGCAAGAACTTCCGCCTGCTTTTCATTAATGGGAAGCATAGGCCTTCCTCGGGAGGTGAAAAAGTTGGTTACATGGGCAAGGACTTCCTCATCTGTACGGAGTGTAGTTTGAAAATAAGCCGCAGCAGTATGCTTTGTGATATCATCTTTTGTAGGGCCTAAGCCGCCAGTGACAAGAATAATTTCAGCACGCTTGGAGGCTTCGGAAAGACTCTTTGTAATGGCCTGCGCTTGGTCAGAAATAGATGTTATTTGAACAATTGGAATACCTAGCTTTTGGAGCTGCTGTCCCATCCAAGCGGAATTGGTATCCACAATTTGACCGATTAATATTTCATCGCCAATAGTTATAATTTCTGCTTTCATATGCAATGCTCGCTAATTCAGCTCAATGATATAAAAAAAATAGCAGTTTTTATTAAAAACCGCTATTGCTATAATGACTATTTCTTTTAGACAACTTCAAATCCTGAAGGAGGGAAGCTTTTGCGCGAATGGTGACATTGTAACTTTGAAACTGCCCAAAAGGTACCCAGCCTATAGACATATCCCAACAATGTAAATCGCGGTAAATGCTGAAGCGTGTCAATGAAATTTCCTTCTGCATAAAGTCATATCCCGAGTTAAACTGCACCTTCCACTTAGGTGTCAGACTAAAATCCCCATGGATATTTAACGTACTTGTATACCGTGTCGTAAGACCCACTTTGTTGTATTGGAAAGCAAAAGACCCTGCTAAATTCCATGGAATATTAAAATCTACAAAAGCATTTGGATCTGCGGATATGCGGGCTAGTGTAGCTGACTGCTCAGGAGTTAATCCTGCACCAGCACGGTTCCGAAGGGAGTCAATAGATTCATTTCTGCTCTTTCCCGCTTTCGGGTTAAAACTATAGTCGAAGGAGAAGCCAAAGTTGCTAACCGTCGCTAATTTACCGTTTTGAATGGCATATTTATTTATACGCTGTCCATTACGGTCCATTTGATAGGGATCTAAGGTACCGTTGAAATTTAAATTGATCTTTTGATTAAATAAAGCCGTACGTCCAGAAAAATTAATATTCGAAAGCTTCATGGAGTCGGCTACAAAATTATAGTTTCCACTAAACGTTAAGCCCTGCAGGATAGGGATTTTCTTAAATCCTGTTCCTGTAGTATCGGACTTGGAGCGCACTTTCGCTTCGATATTATTGTCTATGGAGAAGCCTATGCCCATCGATCTACCCCCCGAAGGACTTCCATAGATGCCGTTTTGGAAAATAGAATAATCAGTGACCTCACCATTTGAATTCTGGTAAGAGCGATAGAAGCCAAACTGATCGCTGGCGAAGTCAGGTCTATAGTTTAAATTAATCGAGGGTGTTACCACATGTCGGATAGCTTCTACTTTACCAATTTTTGGATACATACCATAAATTTTAGTCGATAGACCCGAAGATACCGAATAGTCATAGGCACGGTTAAAGCCCTGTACGGTATCTGTTACCTCGCGGTATCCTGAAGGAATATTTTCTAAGTATTTACGAATGGATTGAAAATACCATCGCTCGGTGTAGTTTACTGAGGTGTTGAATTGAAAATGTTTTAAGGCATTTACAGATAGGGAAATAGGGATATTATGCTGAATACCGTTGCTAAATTTCTTTAGGGACTCACGTTTAAATATTTCCGATTCTGTCGTAGAGATCGAGTTCTTTCCTTGTAAGCTATAGCCCACAGTGATGCGCTGATACCACTTTTGTTCTCCCACACGCTCTTTGCTGTCAAAGGGGTTGAAGGTGGCTACGTTTAAACTGATGGTAGGTAATTGAACATTCACCGTCCCTAAGGAAATATCCTGATTATGGCTGAATGCGGAAGTAAAGTTTACTTTCCCATCGGCAAAGACCTTTCCATAAGAAATGGAAGAGGACATATTATTATTCGTCAATCGGTTGTAATCATAGGTGCTATTGGCGCCCGTATTACGGAAGTAAGATCCTGTACCGAAGTTTACCGATGCTGAAAAGGAGGTCCCTGGGTTTGCTTCTTGGCGCTGTGTATGATTCCAGGTAACATTAAAATCTCGGTTTGTACCATAATTGCTCGTTCCTTCAACACCCGTCTTTGTGGAAGCAAAACGTAAGTTAAAGCCACCATTATACTTGTAATTTACTTGATAGCGCGTGTTCATATTAGCCTCCCAAGATCCCTTAGAATAAATCGAAGCACGTACTTCGGAATCCCAATAGTCGTTAAAGGCAAAGTACCAACCGATATCACGCATGGAAAATCCACGCGTATAATCCTCCCCAAAGGATGGGAATAAGAATCCTGAGTTACGCTTATTGGGTTTTGGGAAGAATCCAAATGGGATAGCCGCAAATTTGAGGGGGATACTTTCTAATACCAAATAGGAAGGGCCCGCAATAATTTGATTTTTCGTCACTAGTCCCTTAGAAATAAAAAATCCAAAGTGCGTATGTGGCTCGGGTAGATTACAGGTACTGTAAAGACCGTGATAGAGCGACATCTCATCGTACATATTCTTACGTACAATCTTCGCCTGAATAAATCCACCGTCGACTTCCGTCATCACACCATAGGTGTTCCCTTCTTCATTTTTGAAGTCATAGGTCAGTGAATCCACCGACTTAGGCGTATCATTTGGAAATAAGACTACTGGACGCCCGACATATTTACCTTTATGGTCGGTAATGCCTGAAGCAAAAACTTGATTATTCGTCTGATCTAAGCGGATGTAGTCCGCAGAAATTTCAAATTCTTGATATTTTACTTTTGCCCCTTTATATAAATGGACAATATTATTTTCGAAATCTGATGATAAGGAGTCTGCAGCAATGATATTAACTTGACTGGTCAGTCCAGCGCCATTTTTCGTGGTATCCTTTTTTACAGTTAACGTATCTTTTCCAATCAGCAGACTATCTTTTCCAATCAGCAGATTATCTTTCTTTAAAAGCGTCGTATCAATTGTACCTTTTACAAGATCGTTTGTAACAACCGCATTCGGACGAACCTCCTTAGGCGAAATTTCTTTCGTTTTGCCCTGTTGTGCCAACGAGGATGACAGCATGCCTAAGCATAGGCATGCACTTAAAATAAGGAGACTTAAGGACTTCAAAATAAGCGCGAATATTTATTTTTACAATACGATTAAACTTTCAATCACAAAATTAGTCAAAAAACAATTAGGTTTAGTAGTAATTGATTTACATTAATTGTTCTTATTTTCTATTAACTTTACATGAATAAAAGATTAATACTTTACAATAGTATTATTTTATTTAGTTAAATTTTGTCAAAACAAATTTTTTTTTAGATGATCGCGATATTTAATTTTAAGACACGCAGGGTATTATCCGTATTTTTAGCTGCTATTTTTTGTTTACCAATAGCTAGTAAAGCAGAACAGCCTCCGGCTTACATAATTAAAACTATCGTCTTAGATGCCGGCCACGGTGGACATGACTCAGGTGCTAAGGGGAGTGAATCCCTGGAGAAAAATATAGCGCTCGAGGTCGTATTAAAATTAGGTAAGGCTATTGAAAAGCAAATTCCTGGCGTTCGCGTAATCTACACGCGTAAAGTGGATGTTTTTGTTCCCCTCTATAAGCGCATTGAATTAGCGAATGATAATAAGGCTGATCTTTTTGTATCGATCCACTGCAATGCCGCGGGTGTAACCTCCTCCAGATATAAGAACTCTAGAGGCCGTTATGTGACTACGACATCTTCAAACCGTTCAGCAAAAGGAACAGAGACACTTGTTTCAGGTTCTGGACGCCTGGGTGAACAAGATGCGGCAGTACGTGAGAATGCTTCCATGCTACTCGAGGAGAACTATAAAGATAACTACCAAGGTTTTGACCCTAAAGATCCAGAAAGTTACATCATCTTCTCTTTGATGAAAAATCAATACCGCGATCAATCCATAAAATTAGCTAATGCCATGCAGCAGGAGTACACAAACTCCAATCGTGTAAATCGTGGTGTCTGGGAGAAGAGCTTAGCGGTATTAGCACGCGCAGGCATGCCTGCTGTACTAACAGAAATTGGATTTATCTCCAATTATGAAGAAGAGCGCATGATGATGAGTGAGGAAGGGCAGGATCAGATTGTTCAAAACTTAGTAAATGCACTCAAAAATTATAAAAAGAGCGTAGAAAAATAAACATTTTGGGACTTAGCATGTTATTATGGTAGTGTTGACCGAAACGTAACTATTAAATTTTGAAAATATCAAACGAAACTAAAGTTGGGCTTCTAGCCGTAATTGCAATTGCTGTCTTATTTATAGGGTATAGCTTCTTAAAAGGAAACGACGTTTTTAGCGCAGATAATACCTATTATACATCGTATGAAAATGTTGATGGGCTGACGGTTTCCAAGCCCGTCTTAGTAAATGGTTATCAGATTGGTCGGGTATCAAAGATGATCCTTCAGCCTGATGGACATATCCGTACAGAATTTAGAATTAATGGCGACGTGCCAATTCCTAAAAATAGTATTGCACGTATTGCTTCCACAGATTTATTGGGAACAAAAGCCATTGTCTTTGAGATTGGCGATAGCAAGGAAATTGCTGAAAATGGATTTCGTTTGGAATCGGGTGTTCAAGCAAATATTATGGATAAGGTGGAGCCTATCCAAAAGAAAATTGAAAATATTACTTCGAAATTAGACTCCGTGTTAACCGTCGTAAACTCGGTGTTAGATGAAGATTTCCACCGTGATTTCAAATCTTCGGTACATAGTATCTCTACTTCTCTGAAGAATGTCGAGGTAATAACTAAAGATGTGGAAGGCTTAGTAGGTTCTGAACGTAAGCGCTTGAGTAATATCATGATCAACTTAGAGTCAATCACGTCCAATTTTAAAAATAATGAGACGCAGATTAATAAGATTATGAATAACCTGGAGTCCGTTACGGATCAGGCTGCGAAGTTGAATTTTTCTGAAACCTTAAATAAAGCAAATAAGGCCATGTCAGATTTTCAACTTATTGTAGACCGTATTAATAAAGGGGAAGGTTCTATAGGTTTGCTTATTAATGATGATAAGCTGTATTCAAATTTATCGAATGCTTCTGAAAGTTTAGACAACCTGATAAAAGATGTTAAGGATAGACCTTCACGTTATATAAAATTATCCGTCTTCGGTCGGAAAGACCCTAAGTAGTGACCCCATAAGAGGTAGAAAAGCTTACAACAGAAAAGCCCCCAAAAAATATGGGGGCTTTTTTGTTGTAAGCTCGTTTATAAAGTTTCTTTGAGCCAGCCGAAGAATTCGCGCTGCCACACCTGCGCATTGTGTCCTGAGAGAACCCAGTGGTTTTCCTCGGGTAAATACACAAGACGGCTTTTAATGTTTTTTAACTGCGCAGCTTGAAATGCCGCTAAGCCCTGTCCTACAGGAACGCGAAAATCAATTCCTCCTTGAAAGACTAAGATCGGCGTATTCCATTTGTTAACATGCATCACGGGGTTGTAATCCGTATAGGTTTTCGCATTTTTAGAATCCCAATAAGGGCCTCCCAATTCCTGGTTAGCAAAGAATAACTCCTCGGTAGTGCCATACCAGCTGCGCATATCAAAGAGCCCATTATGCGCTATAAAACTCTTAAATCTATTGGCATGAACGCCAGCTAACATAAACACCGAATAGCCACCATAAGATGCGCCAATAGCGCCACGGCGTGTCGTGTCGACATAGCTTTCTTTGGATATATCATCGATCGCTGTTAAATAATCTTGAATAGGCTGTCCTCCCCAATCTGTTGAGATTGCCTCATTCCATTTTACTCCCCATCCGGGCATTCCTCGGCGGTTTGGAGCAATGACAATATACCCTTGGGAGGCAATTAGCTGCAAATTCCAACGGAAGGAATAAAATTGGGTGAGCGCTGACTGTGGTCCACCTTCACAATATAAAATCGTAGGGTATTTCTTTGTCGCGTCAAAGTTTGGCGGGTAGATAACCCATGAAAAGAGCTCCTGCCCATCGGTAGTCTTACTGATGCGTGTACTTACTTTATTCTCAATAATACGGCTATAGGCCTCATCATTAACTTTTGTAAGCTGCTCTAAAGACTTCTTCGCTAAGTCAAAGCTGTAAATCTCTGCTGCACGTGTCAACTTTGTAAGGGATACAATTAGCTTATTCTCTGCTTGACCTATTAAGGAAGCAATATCGTGCTGACCTTGGCTAAGCTGTATTACCTTAACCGATGTGGCAGCTTTTGAACTCTTGGGCACTTGCACCTCAAAAAGCTGCACTGTACCTTTTACAGCAGCGGTAAAATAAATGCTGCGGGAATCTGTAGACCAGATAAAGGAGTTTACAGTACCGTCCCACGCTGCGGTAAGGTTAAAACGCTGACTGCTCTTCTTATCGAATATAATAAGGTCATTTTTATCAGCTTCATACCCATCTTTTTTCATGCTTAACCAGGCGAGCTGCTGCCCGTCGTTGCTATAGCTCGGGTTGGTGTCGTATCCGGACATTCCTGACGTCAGGTTTGTGGTTTCCTGAGACCCGATTTCATAACGATAGATGTCCGTATTTGTAGATAGCGCATAGTCCGTTCCAAATTTCTTCTTGCATACATAGAGTACCGCTTTACTATCGGGGCTAAAGATATAGTCCTCCACACCACCAAATGGTGCTTGTGGGCTGTAGAAGGCTTCGTCTTTTAAAAGGTCTATAACCTCTGTAATCGCTCCTTCTTCATAGCGCGCTAAAAAGGGGTGATTGAATTTGCCTTCATTAAAGCTATCCCAATGTCTGTAGTCCAATTGATCGTAGATATAAGCATTGGATTTTGGAAGGTCGGGATATTTCACCGAACTTTTATAGTCTTTTACTAATACGGCTTGGCTAAAGAGTATATACTTACCATCTGAGGAGAACCTCACATTTTCTAAATCCGAAGCATACTGTGTTACTTGTACGGCATCGGTAGCATTAGGGCCTTTCTTCCATAATTGTCCTTTCCAAAGATAGGTTAGCGTACCATCTTTAGCGAGGTCTACAATTGTTTCCCCACCTTTTTCAAAAGTCACCTGTTGGACGGATTGATTAGAGAGGGATAGTTTATAGAGATTGCGTTCCGAGCTATTGGTCTCAAGATTATAATTGGAAACGCCAAAGAATAAATCTTTATGATCAGGGGAAATGGTTTCCGCAGACACACGGCCTAATTTCCATAGCGTGGAAGGATTCAATGGCTCCTGGGCCTGGCTAGTCAGTGTGAGGGCCATACTTACAGATAATAATAGTTTTTTTTTCATATGTGATCTTTTTAGAATCCTTGGCAATTTACAAAAGGAGGCTAAAAACACGAAATTTTGTCGCATTTATAAGTATTCCGTAATCCTGAAACACAATAAATAGGGGCTATTGGTGGGGGTAGACCATTTTCCGAGTCCCAAGCATACTTTTTATTGAAAATAATTGTAAAATTAATTCCGTGAAAATGAATATGTTGCGAAAAAAAAATTAAAAAAATGCGTTTTTATTGAAAAAAAAGGGAAAAAGACTTGCAGAATATGCTTTCTGTACCTATCTTTGTAGCACAAGAAATCCTAATGCGGAAGTGGCGTAATTGGTAGCCGCACCAGACTTAGGATCTGGCGCCGCAAGGCGTGGGGGTTCGAGTCCCTTCTTCCGCACTTGATGTCCTCCCGAATTTAAATCTCGGGGGGATTTTTTTTTTATAATAAATGCGATAAACGCTTAATAGAGTATGAAAATTTCACACGAAAAAATTGATGGAATCAACGCGATAATTAAAGTTGATTTAACGCCTGAAGATTATAACCCTCAAGTTGACAAAGCAATTAAAGAGCAAGCTAAAAAGGCTAAGTTACCAGGATTCCGTTCTGGTCAAGTTCCTGTAGGCCATATCAGACGCTCTTTTGGTAAGTCTATCTTATTTGATTTTGTTAACAAACTTGTAAATGACAGCATCACTACTTATATCGGTGAGCAAAAATTAGAAGTTTTAGGACAGCCTTTACCTAAAGAGGAAGATAATGCAAATTACAATTGGGATTATAAAGATAATTTCAACTTTACATATGAAATCGGTTTAGCACCGGAATTTACAATCCCTTTTACAGCAGAATCTGAATTTACGGAATACGATATTAAAGCCGATGATGAAACATTAGCTTCTCGTATTAAAAACTTACGTCGTAGCTACGGAAAGATGACAAATCCTGAAGTTTCAGCTGAAGGTGATGTTTTATTCGCTGCATTAACGCAAGAAGGTCCTGAAGGTCCTGTTGAAAAAACAGCTTCTATCCGTACAGATATCATCGAAGATGCTAAGATTAAAAAGTCTTTAGTAGGCTTAAAGCAAGATGATACCGTGAAAATCGATCTTAAAAAAGCTTTTAAAGAGGAAGATATCATTCGTATCTTAGGTATTGCTCCTGAAGAAGTAGCTGCTTTAGATCCTAAATTTACGTTAACAGTAAAAAATGTTAACCGTTTAGAAGAGTCTGAGTTAAACCAAGAATTCTTTGATAAACTTTTCGCAGCGAATGAAGTGACTACGGAAGAGCAGTTTACAGAGAAAGTGAAGGAAGAAGTTGAAAACTTATTCAAACAGAACTCAGCGCAAAAGTTACGTAACGAAATGTATACCTACGGTATGGATGCGGTAAATGTAACTTTCCCAGAAGCATTCTTAAAAAGATGGTTAAAAGCTACTAACCCAAATATCGCTGATGAAGAGTTAAATGAAGGTTTTGCAGACTTTATTTCTAACTTGAAATGGACGATCATTGAAAACCGTGTAGTAACTGAAAATAAATTAGAAGTTAAATACGAAGAGGTTATCGAATTAGCGAAAGAACGTATCTACGCGCAAATCAAAATGTACAACATCAATGATGAGCCTACAGATGAGCAATTAGCACAATACGCAGTTCAATTATTACAAGATAGAGAGCAAGCAAATCGTCTTTTCGAAGAAGCTAAAGCACTTAAAGTATACGAATTCTTAAAAGGTGTAGTGAAGATCAACACACAAGAGATCAACTACAATGAATTCGAAAAATTAGCGTAAGCTTATTCTTTTAAATAAAAAAAAGACCTCGCAACTAGTTGTGAGGTCTTTTTTTTGGTATTATTTCTTTAATACTTCCTGTGGCTTACTCTTCTTCCAGAATAAATACCTCAAATATTCCGAAAATGTATTAAACTCCTTACGGTATGCCAGCCCTAAAGCCGTCACATAATCCTGATTTGGGTTTAGCAGAAAGTTACGTGTATTAAGGCGGTTTGAAGCACGTAGCATCAAGCGCCCATCTTTTCTGAGGTAATAAGCCAACTCCGCATCGGTAGCTACACGATCTGAAAATACATTGAGATCTGTAAGCTGTAAATTACGTCTATCGGAAACTCCCCCTGTTAGAATTAGCCGATCATTAAATAAACGTAATGATGCTGAAGCATCGTTTAATGAGCGGATATTTAGATCTAAGAAATTCATGTTTAAGGAGGACGCTATCAGGTTGTTAAGCTGATTAAAAGCGATCTCCGTGCCTGCAGAAAGTAAGGTTGTATTTACTTCCTTGGAGATGTCCGACTCTACGGAAGAGGTGAAGCTGCGGCGTATAATCAATGAAAGGGCCTGCTGGTTCACATTATTGATGTCCGAAAGGAATCCTTGAAGCTCATCTTTAACGTAGGGATCTTGTGGGAAATTTAAATCAAAGCTTATTTCGGGTCTTGATAATATCCCTTTAATATTCATATCTGCCTGTGCTAGGACACGCTGCTCATTGGCATTTCTCCCTGCGGCACTGTAAAGTGGCGCTATGGAGGTGCGCTGTTGGTATGTAGCCTTTAAGTCTACCGTCGCCTCGGAAGGGTTTCCCGTCCAACGGATAGAGCCTCCTTCTTTTAGGTCAAATATTTTATTGAAATACTCTTGTGCTTTAAAGTTGAATTTTCCGGCACTCGTGTGGTAGTCTCCAAACATCTCAAAATCCCCTAAATTAGAGATTTTTAAAGTTAGTAAGCCCGTTCCCTTCCCAGAGACAGCACCTAAGTCTGTATTGATATTTAACTCAGCATCTGGTGTGACAGCTAAGTCCATGCGTAGGGTGATGCCATTGAAATTCCTCGCCTTAGATCTCAACTGCTGTTGCGAAGAGTCTGCAGGCACAAACTGTATAAAGTCGCTCTCAGAAATAGTCATCGAGTTATTAAAAGGAATAAATAATTTTGTGTTCTCATTGGACTTTGCCTGAATATCAATCGCCATGGAAGATGCGGGGCCATGGAAATTGAATGTCCCCGTGCTGTAGGCCGTGCCGTAGTATAAGTTATTCTGCTTGATATTCGTGTTTAAAACTTGGAAATTCGTCGCCTCAATAGCGATGTCTACTGTAGGATCGAAGAGTTTATTTAGGTTCACCGTACCCGTAGCAACCGCGGTATGCTGTTGCTGATCTTTTATTTGCAGATCTGCGATACTGATTACATTGTTGCGAATTACGGCCTTATCGTGTATGCTGTAGCGTGTATTCAGGTAGTTTACCGTGAAGTTGGCATCCCTAAAGTCACTGGTTCCGGAGATTCTAGGTTTTAATATATCCCCTTCTAGCGTTAAGTCAGCGGTGGCATTTCCTGTCAAGTTTGTGACTAAGGATTTTAAAAAAGGCTGAAAGAGGGCCAAATCAGTGTTGTTTAATTTAGCTTTCATCTGTAGCCTATCCTTCGGTCGATCTAAGGCGTAAGTGCCATAAAGATTTAAGGCGCGATTGTCATGCTGTAGTTTCCCATCTAACCGAATGATATTTGTCTTCGGGTCAAATAAACTGACAAGCCTCAATTCCCCGATAGGGAGCTTATTGTATAAAATCGGGGAGGTGTTGATATTCGCTGATAAGTTTGGGTTTCTAAATACTGAATTCAGTTGCAGCAGCCCATTTAAGGAGCCCTGTAGTGCGACGCCTAAAGGTTTCGTAAGCCCATCGAGGGAGCTTAAACTAAAATTGCTGAACTTCAAATCTATCATATCATTGCCCTCTGAAGCTATGCCATCGACGCGGACTTCCTGCCCTAGCTGCTTCAAAAGTAGATTTTCAATATAAATCTTCCCTTTCGATATTTTCAGCTGTGCATCCTTATTTAAAGTCCAGCTATCGCTATTTAACAGGATTGTAGAAGGGTAGAAGTTGATGTATGCAGGTCTATCCTGCGCAAAGGCGATACCGCCATTTAAGTCTAAGTGGTTGCCTGAAGAAGCCTCCGAAAGCTTAATATTATAACGTAAGCTATCCTTAGCCAGGATCGTAGCGATATTAATATTATTTATATAGGTGGCGTCTGTAAAATGTAGGCGGTTGGCTGTAGCAAGGATGGTGAGGTCTTCGGCCTGTGCATTTTCATCGATAATAACATGCTGTAGACGCAGTCCTTTATAAGCCACTACGGGTGCAAAAGCATTGATTTGTGCGGTGTAATTTTCCGTGGAGAATTTTGCTTTTATATAGGCTCCTTTGTCAAAACTTAAATCAGGGTCAAAGAAAGATGCAATAGGAGCAAAGGACTTAATATGTAAGTTTAAGTCGAAATCCTGCTTATTATAATGGGCGCTGTCAAGACCTATTGCTGGGGCATAGCGCATGGCTAAAGTCTTGAAATAGGGGGAGATAGTTTTAATATCTAAGGTCCCTAATAGGCGGGCATCTACGACATCGGACTTTAGATCCAGCAATCTATTTTCCATGTCTCCTTCTGCGGTAAAGACGATTTTGTCAATCGCAAAGTCCCCTTTTCTCGTGGAGAAGG
Source organism: Rhinopithecimicrobium faecis (assembly GCA_017942165.1). GTDB lineage: Bacteria > Bacteroidota > Bacteroidia > Sphingobacteriales > Sphingobacteriaceae > Sphingobacterium > Sphingobacterium faecis. Next base: position 43,109 of record JAGKSB010000006.1, read on the forward strand.
AGAGCTTTTCCGCATTTAGCTGCCCGACCATGGTATTTAGCTGGCTACCTTGCAGGTTGGTGGTTATCTGGGCATTATGGATGCGTATAGAGTCTTGGTTGAACAGCTTTAAGGCGTGTAAGTCCGTATGTTGAATCGCAGCATTTAGGGCATAAGTAGGCTGCTCGGCAAACCAGTCGATGTCGGCATGATAGGTCACCTGAGCATTGGGGTCATCAATGTTTCCCGTGATGTTTATCAGCTTATTTTCAAGCTTTCCTTCCACATATAGCTGCTGATAGCGATACTTTCTATATACTAAATTATGCAAGTTTCCGCTGATAGAAAGCGCCATTTTCGAAGCTGTAAAATCACTACCCTTAAAAGCGAGGTCGAAGGCGGCATCTTGAAATTCTGTTGTGGAAAATAGTTTACCCAGCTCAAAACCCTTGGATTGCAGCTCCCCTTCATAGGTAAATCCTTTTGCAAATTGTAGCTGTACCGTAGGGCTAATCTCACCAAAAGGAGTTTTTAGAAGTCCTGTAAGATGGAAATTATTATACTGTCCTTTCAACTTTCCGCGGTAGTTTAAGGTTGTTAATGATGCGAAGCTATGTGGGAGTTGGATCGATTTGTTAGCCGTCAATGCTGGGATAAGGCGCTGCAGATCGCCGTAGCTACTGTGTAGGTCCTCCAGCTGAAAATCAAATACTGCAGTCGCCATTTCTGGGATCCCAGTGATGGTGAAGTTCCCCTTAAAAAAAGTCTCCTTTCCAGTATTTACAGTGACGCGTTGTGCCTTTATAGCATCCACTCGCCCAGACAGTGAAGCGCGGGGAATCGATGCCTCAAAGGCTATATCGCCGATATCTGTCGCAAAGTGAGCGATGTCTTTGGAGGATATATGGCTGTTTGAGACGTTTATCTTCAGGGATACCTTCTTTATAAAATCTTTAAAATCTGCTATTTCCTGGTAGGAAAGTAGGAGGTAGTCTTGGAGTGTGGAGTGTGGTGTTTGCAGGAGTAGGTCATTAAACTCCATCTGCTTACTTGTCGCTTTTCCACGGGTAAATAGCTGGGTTACCTGAAAGCCCGAGCGCTCCGTGAAGCTTAATTTACGGATATCAAAATCAATGAAGTTGGAAGCGTAGTCTTTGATTTTTAAGTCCAGGGCTATTTTTTGAAGGACGATATTCCCATAGTCTATCCCTTTAAGATATTTCTTACGCTTATGGTCATAATAGGAAAAGGTGCAGTCCGCGAGCTGTACCCCCGAGAGGCGGAAAGTAATCCAGTCCTTTGTCGACTCTTGACCCTTCTTTGGGGGGTTGAAATAGGCTACTAAGAAATCATAGTTACTGCTGTCGCCATATTCTTCGAGCTGTAGCTTTCCGCCTTTTAAGGCGATGGATTTGAGGCTTATTTCGGAATTGCTAAACAGTCTGCCATAGCGGATCTTAGCATGGAGCTCCTCCACTTTAAAAAGGGGCTTTCCATTGCGTGATTTAATTTCAAAATCCGTTAATATAAGTTGTTTAAACGGGTGGAAGTCAACAGCACCGAGCGTGATTTCAGTCTTTAAGGCTTCGGAAAAATAAGAAATTACTGCTTGCACCACATAATGCTGAATAGGCTTGTATTTCAGTGCCTGATTCAAAGCTGCTAGCAGGATACTGATACTAGCGAGGGTAATAAGCGTTATTTTAATTATTTTTTTGATACTTTTGTATTTATTTAAAGTTACTCTTATCGCTATGGCTATTATTCTAGGCATTGAATCATCTTGTGATGAAACTTCTGCATCCATCTGCATCGATGGAACTATTTGTTCCAATGTAATTGCGACACAAGCGGTGCATGCCAAATTTGGTGGCGTAGTCCCCGAGTTGGCTTCACGCGCACATCAGCAGAATATTATTCCTGCTGTAGCGCAAGCAATTTCTGACGCAAAAATACATAAAAATGATATAGATGCAGTGGCTTTTACGCGTGGACCTGGATTATTAGGTTCTTTACTTGTAGGGACAGCTTTTGCAAAATCTTTTGCTTTAGCACGCAATATACCATTAATTGAGGTGAATCATATGCAAGCGCATATTTTAGCGCATTTTATTGATGATCCGAAGCCTTCCTTTCCCTTCCTTTGTCTGACAGTTTCTGGGGGGCATACACAGATCGTGCTTGTGAAGGATTATTTCGATATGGAGCTCCTAGGGCAGACGATTGACGATGCTGCAGGTGAGGCTTTTGATAAGACGGCGAAAATATTAAATCTTCCTTACCCCGGAGGTCCTTTGGTGGATAAATATGCGCAGTTGGGAAATCCTACAGCTTTTCAGCTTCCTGAACCACAGATTCCGGGCTTAAATTTTAGTTTTTCAGGTTTGAAAACAGCGATTTTGTATATGGTGCAAAAGCATGAAAAGGAAAATCCTAACTTTCTAGCGGAGCATATGAATGATGTCTGTGCCTCCGTACAGCAGCGTATAGTTTCTATTCTTCTAAATAAGCTTAAGAAAGCAGCTAAGGAAACGGGCGTTAAAGATATTGCTATTGCTGGGGGGGTATCTGCAAACTCAGGCTTAAGGGCGTCCCTATTAGCAATGGGCGAAAAATATAAATGGAATGTCTTTATTCCAAAATTTGAATACTGCACCGATAATGCGGCTATGATCGCTGTTGCTGGCTATCAGAAATTCTTAGTTCAAGATTTTGTGGGTCAGGATATTGCACCCTTGGCGAGATGGCATGTGTAACTGTGGTGGATATATAAACTGCATAAAAAAAGCCCCAAAAATTAATTTTTGGGGCTTTTTTATGCAGTTATACTAGCCTTCTTTTTTCTTCTGTTCTTTCCATTGTTTGGAAAATGATTTGTCGGCTATGGGGGGAAGCTCCCGATGAGCACCCCAGGATTTCTTGAAGAATTTTCGGAGGAAGAAGTTTTTTATGCCGCCTCCAAAGAAGTCTAACCATTTACGGTCAGAGGTAGCTTTGGAAAACCATTTCCAGGTTCTTTTTTCGGTGGCATCTGTCAGATTTTGCTCAACAGCTTCCTTTCTATTTACTAATAAAAGCTTGCTGATATCAATATTTACAGGACAGATCTCGGAACATTTTCCACAAACAGTGGAAGCAAAGCTCAAATGTTTGAACTCCTTCATACCTGCCGTATGTGGTGAGATTAACGAACCTATAGGTCCCGTGTAATCGGTGTGGTAGGTGTGTCCTCCAATATTTTGAAAGATGGGGCATACATTTAAGCAGGCGCCACATCGGATGCAATAAAGACCTTGACGTTGTTCTTTCTTAGCTAGTAGATTGGTGCGTCCATTGTCTAATAAGATGACGTACATCTCCTCGGGACCATCTACCTCATTAAACTGTTTTGGTCCTGTGATAATGCTGTTATAGGATGTCAGCGCTTGCCCCGTTCCATGGCTGGCTAATAAAGGCCAGAAAAGATCTAAGTCTTGTAAGCTGGGGAGCACTTTTTCAATCCCTACGACAGCGATATGTGTTTTCGGAAAACTCGTAGTAAGGCGCGCATTTCCTTCATTTTCAGTAATGGCAACAGCGCCAGTTCCTGAGATAATAAAATTTGCCCCTGTGATTCCAATATCTGCTTTCAGGTATTTATCGCGTAATATTTCTCGTGCTTTTTGCGTAAGATCTTCCGCCGTAGCATCTAAGGGAGTGCCGAATTTCTCGTTGAATAATTGGGCGATATCCGTTAAGCTAAGGTGCATTGCAGGGGTAACCATATGGTAAGGGTCTTGTCCTAATAGTTGCACGATATATTCCCCTAGGTCAGACTCTAAAACTTCAATTTTATTATTTTCTAAGAAGGCATTGAGACGGATTTCTTCCGTTGCCATGGACTTAGATTTAATAATTTTTTTAGCTTTTTTCTCACTGATAATCTTTCCAATCGCTAGGCGGGCCTCTTCCGCCGTATTAGCCCAGATGACCTGCCCTCCACGTCTGGTGAAATTAGCCTCAAATTCCAGCAGATGACGGTCTAAATTTTCCATCACGTGCCACTTGATTAAATGCGCTTTACGCTTTGAATTCTCCAAATTTAGAAAACGAGTTTTACTCTTGTCAAATGCCTGTTGGTATTTGTCAATATTAGCATGTATGATCTCTCTATGTGAGGCATCAAACGCTTTTTCGGAACTTTCTTTTATAAATTTTTCTTCAATGGATACTGGCATCTGCTCTTTCCCTTTTCACTAAATTAAAAAAAAAAGTTGGTCTACGAATGACCAACTTTTAAATAGCCGAGAATACTTATAAAGTATTTAAAAGCCTGTATTATTTGGTGCGTAGACGTACGTCTAAGCTTAACTCATCTAATTGAACCTGATCAATGGTAGATGGCGCATCAATCATAACGTCTCTACCAGAGTTATTTTTCGGGAAGGCGATGACATCCCGGATGGTATCTAGTCCTGCAAGGATGGAAACTAAGCGGTCAAATCCAAAAGCCAAGCCTCCATGTGGAGGAGCTCCATAGGTGAAAGCTTCCATTAAGAAGCCAAATTGCGCTTCTGCTTGTTCGGGTGTAAATCCTAAATGTTTGAACATTAACGACTGTAGGTCGCGGTCGTGAATACGGATGGAACCTCCACCAATTTCAGTACCATTAATGACTAAGTCGTAGGCATTGGCACGCACTTCTCCGGGTTTGCTATCTAATAAAGCGATATCTTCAGGCTTTGGTGATGTGAAAGGGTGGTGCATAGCATGGAAACGCTCACCATCTTCATCCCATTCTAAAAGCGGGAAGTCGATTACCCATAGGGGTGAGAATTTATTCTTATCGCGTAATCCTAATTGATTAGCAACTTCTAGACGAAGCTCATTCAATTGCTTTCTAACTTTATCCGTATTTCCGGAAAGAAGTAAGAGTAGGTCCCCTGGTTTTGCATCAAAAGCTTGCGCAATTGCTGTTAAGTCTTCGGGACTATAGAATTTGTCTACTGAAGATTTGATAGTACTATCTTCATTATAACGCGCATAGACCATACCTGTAGCGCCAATTTGTGGGCGTTTGATATAGTCTGTAAGGGCATCTAGCTGTTTGCGTGTATAGTGTGCGCAGCCGGATACATTTATCCCTACGACTAATTCTGCGGCGTCGAAAACAGGAAATCCTTTACCTTTAGTCAGTTCATTTAACTCGACAAACTGCATGTCAAAGCGGGTATCGGGCTTATCTGAGCCATATAAGCGCATTGCATCGGCATAAGTCATGCGGGGTACCGTACCTAAGTCAATATCTTTGATTGTTTTGAAGATATGTTTTGCTAAACCTTCGAACATATTTAAGATGTCCTCTTGCTCAACAAACGCCATCTCGCAGTCTACCTGTGTGAATTCCGGTTGGCGGTCAGCGCGTAGATCTTCATCACGGAAGCATTTGACAATTTGAAAATAGCGGTCGAAACCGGAAACCATCAATAACTGCTTAAATGTCTGTGGTGATTGAGGTAGCGCATAGAATTCTCCTGGATTCATGCGGCTAGGGACTACGAAATCACGTGCTCCCTCTGGCGTAGATTTAATTAATACAGGAGTCTCCACTTCTAAGAAGTTTTGAGCATCCATATATTTTCTTATTTCTTGACCTACCTTATGACGTAAAATAAGATTTTCCCGTACAGGGTTACGACGTAAGTCTAAGTAACGGTATTTCATACGAATGTCGTCTCCACCATCTGTCTCATCTTCGATTAAGAAAGGAGGTAACTTCGCGGCATTTAATATTTCTAGAGAGGAAACCTTAATTTCAATTTCTCCTGTTGGAATTTTTAAGTTTTTGCTAGAACGTTCGATGACAGTACCTTGAACTTTAATCACAAATTCACGTCCCAAGCTAGTTGCTTGACTACGTAATTGTGCATCATCTTCCGCATTGAATGTTAACTGCGTAATACCATAACGATCACGTACGTCAACAAATGTCATTCCGCCTAAATCGCGTGATTTTTGAACCCAACCGCTTAAGGTTACAGATTTCCCTAAGTCAGCAATGCTTAGCTCTCCGCAAGTGTGTGTTCTGTGCATAATATCTTTTAATGTATGCTACAAAATTATCTGTTTTTAGGGACAATAACGAATCAAAATTAGGCAATCGGCAGCTTCCTTTCTGGAAATTGTCATTTAATGCAGCTGATGCTGTTGGAAATGCCTTCTTATTCATTGTTTTTTCCACCCTTTTTAAGGAGCTTTTTTCAGAAATAATCGAGGTCTGCTTTAATTTCAAAGTAGTAAAACTATTTTTTTACGCTAAACAGCTATTTCTACTATTAAATTATTGTTTTAACGGGTATAATCTATTTTCCTTACAGGGCTTTTATTTATTCTTTTACGATAAAAATTATTAAGAAAATCCCCTTTTTTCATCTTTTGAAAAGTTGAATTATTCCCGTTTATTTCGCCGTTATTTCGCCGTTTTTTCCTGAATAAAAACAAGTCAATTTAACTTATAGTTAGTTTATTATTTTGCTTTATTATTTTGAAATGACGGATTTTAGGGCTTTATAATGAGGTTTTTAACTGCTTTTGTAGGGCGTGAATTTAGCTGTTTTTAGGGTGATTGCTGATGTGGAAAACTTTTTGTGTGTAAAAGTGGGAGAAAGTGGGGGAAAGTATATACATTTACATTAAAATTAATTAGGGTAAAAGCCTTATGATTCAATTAATCGGAGAATTTGAATGCAAGTTAGACGCCAAAGGAAGAATGGTGTTGCCTGCAGCGCTCAAAAGGCAATTGCCTGATGCTGAGCGTGAAGGGCTTGTGTTGAACCGTGGTTTTGAAAAACATTTAGTGCTTTACACCCGAGAAGAGTGGAATGCGATTACGGCGAAGCTTGCAAAGCTGAATCCCTACGTAGCAAAAAATAGAGTTTTTGTGCGTGCATTTACCCGTGGAGCCACGGAGTTAACACTCGATGCTGCTGGCCGTGTGCTCTTGCCGAAAAATCTGCTTTCCTATGCTGGAATAGCCGGAGAATTGGTGTTAGCTTGTCAGTTTAATAAAATAGAAGTTTGGGCTAAAGATGCTTATGAGGCGCTGATGGAGGATGATCTAGATGCGGATTTCTCCGCTTTAGCAGAGCAAGTAATGGGTGATTTTGATTTAGAAGATTTGTAAGATGAGTGAAGTTTATCATGTACCAGTGATGTTGAAAGAATGTATGGATGCCTTGGCAATTAAGCCAGATGGGGTATATGTGGATGTGACATTCGGTGGAGGAGGTCATTCCCGAGAAATACTGAAACATTTAGGTCCTGAGGGTCGCTTATTTGCTTTTGATCAAGATCCTGATGCTTTGAATAATAATATCGATGATCCACGTTTTGTGCTTATACACCAGAATTTCCGCTTTCTACGTAATAATTTACGCCTGAATGGGGTGAAGCAGGTAGATGGCATCTTAGGAGATCTAGGCGTGTCCTCACATCAATTTGATGCGGCAGATCGCGGCTTTTCTATTCGCTTTGATGCCGACTTAGATATGCGCATGGATCAAATTTCTGATCTGGATGCACGCACGGTAATCAACACGTATGCGGAAGAAGATTTACACCGCATCTTTGGGATGTACGGGGAGATTCTAAACGCGAAGACCCTAGCGAAGACAATTGTTACGGCCCGCTTATCGCAGCCCATTCAGACAGTAGCACAGTTGAAAGAGGTGATTAAGAAAAATGTCCCTAAAGGGAAGGAGAATAAATATCATGCACAAGTATTCCAAGCTCTCCGTATTGAAGTAAATAAGGAGCTAGAAGCTTTGCAAGAGTTTTTGTTGCAAACAGTGCAGGTATTGGCCCCTCAGGGACGTCTTGTGGTTATGTCCTACCATTCTTTAGAAGACCGTTTAGTAAAGAATTTTATGGCTAAAGGGAAATTTAAAGGGGACGTTGAAAAGGATTTTTTTGGAAATGAAATTAAACCTTTTTATGTCGTTTCTAGAAAAGCAATAACAGCATCTGAAGAAGAATTGAAAATAAATAATAGATCCCGTAGTGCGAAATTACGGATTGCTGAAAAGTTAGCAGAAGCTTAAATAGTGAGCAGGTAATACGATGAGCAAGAATACCATTAAAAATAAAGAGCTGAGCGAGGAAATTCAGGAGGAATTACAAGATACAGTAGAGGCAAAAGCGGAGCAGACAGAGAAGTTCTTCGAAAACTTGTTCTCTAAACGCACGATCTCAAGTAATTCCATTATGAATTATATGCCTTTTTTAGCTTTTGTGGCCTTCTTGATGATCTTATACATATCCAATAGACACTTAGCGGAGCGCACCATTCGTAATATCGATCGCCTAGGGAGAGATGTCAAAGAGCTAAGTTGGGATTATAAATCCTTGTCAGCGGAATTAATGAAGCAGTCTACGCAAACAGAAATTGCGAAACGTGTAGATAGTTTGCAGCTAAAGGAGCGTACGCAACCTCCTATTAAAATTGAAGTAACTAAAGAGAATACTAAGTAGGTATGAATATCAGAACAACGATACTTTTTCGTGTATATCTTGCTTTTGGCGCCATGCTACTGATAGCTTGTGCGGTATTCTTTAAGGTATTTCACCTACAATATGTCGATGGTGAGAAATGGAAACGCCTTTCGGATAGTTTGTCAATTATGGAGCGTGAAGTCGAAGCTGCTCGTGGAAATATTTATTCCAATGACGGCAGCTTATTGGCAACCTCCGTGCCCGAGTATGAGCTACGTTTTGATGCCATGGCTTTGCCGGAGGAAGACCAGGATGTTTTCAATTTAAAAGTAGACTCTTTAGCCTTGAAATTAGCGACTTTTTTTAAGGATAAGTCCAAGAAACAATACCTGTCATTACTAAGACAAGGGCGCAATAAGAAACAACGCTATGTGCTGATTAAGCGTAATGTTAGTCACCAAGAGTTGAAAGTAGTACGCACATTCCCAATTTTTAATTTGGGAAAATATAAAGGTGGAGTTATTGCTGAGCGACGTAATAAACGGATTCTTCCGTTTACCAACCTTGCAGCGCGTACCATCGGTTACAAGAATAATACAGGTGTTGGTGTCGGCTTAGAGGGCGCTTATGGCGAGTTTATTGACGGCAAATCCGGGAAACGCCTGATGCAACGTATTGCTGGTGGGGTATGGATTCCCGTAAATAGAGATATTGAAGTGGCACCCATTGATGGCTCAGATATTATTTCTACCATCGATATAAATATGCAGGATATGGCGCAGCGTGCGCTAGAGAAGCAGTTGATACAATCCAATGCGGATAATGGCTGTGTGATTCTGATGGAGGTGGCTACCGGTGAAGTACGTGCCGTAGCCAACTTTACCAAGGATACAGATGGCGTATATCGGGAGAAATTTAATTATGCTATAGCGCAGTCTGCAGATCCAGGGTCGACTTTTAAGTTAGCCTCTTATCTGGCAGCGATTGATGATGGGGTGATTGATTCATCCTCAATGATCCAAGTTGGAAACGGTACTTTTCCAATTTATAGACATACGATTAAGGACTCTCATGCGCCAAAAACCTCAGTTATGACGGTGAAAAAAGCTTTTGAAGAATCTTCGAATGTCGCCATCACAAAAATTATACATACCCATTATAAAGATAACCCTGTCAAGTTTACCTCCAAATTAGTGAGTATGGGCTTGGGGCAACGGTTAGGCTTGCAGATTCCTGGGGAAGGAAGGGCATGGATTAAACAACCAGATAGCAAATCTTGGTCAGGTTTATCGCTGGTACAAATGGCTTATGGCTATGAGATGGCGTTAACACCGATGCAAACATTAGCAATCTACAATGCTGTCGCTAATAATGGAAAGATGATTGCTCCTTTATTCGTAAAGGAAATCCGTCACCTAGGAAATACTGTAGAGCGCTTTGAGGCTCGTGTAATTCGTGAAAGTATAGCTTCTGATCGTGCGATAAAGCAAGTGCAAGGTATGCTTGAAGGGGTTATGACTGAAGGTACAGGGAAGAAATTACGTAATCCCCTGTATAGTTCGGCTGGAAAGACGGGTACAGCGCAGATGGCTGACGGAACAAAAGGCTATGGACAGCGTAAATACCAGTCTTCGTTTGCGGGGTATTTTCCCGCAGAAAACCCTAAATACTCCATGATCGTGGTCATTAGAAATCCACGTAATGGCTACTATGGAGGGTCTGTTGCGGGGCCTGTATTCCGTGAATTAGCAGATATGGTTTTTGCAAATGATCTGTCGATGCATAATAATTTTGACCGTAAGGCTTCAAACCCTTCGTTAAATAAAGTGCCATTAACCTTAAAAGGATCCCGCCAAGCTTCGATGAAAGTCTATGAAGCGCTCGGGTTTAAATCTTTTAATTGGAATGATGTCGCTCAAGGAGTCGTAGATACCTCTTCAAAAGGAGTGCCTTTTGTGGATATAGATATAAAAGAAGGTGTTGTGCCAAATGTGTTGGGGATGGGCTTAATTGATGCGCTTTACACCCTTGAAAATGCGGGCTTTAAGACTGCCCTTCAAGGGAAGGGTAAAGTCGTAAATCAATCGTTGATCGCCGGACAGCGCATGAAAGTAGGTACACCAATTCAGATACAATTAAATTAAGGATGAAACTACAAGACATTTTAAATACTATACCTGTCTTACAGGTGTTGGGGCCACTCCACAAGGAGTTGTCATCTTTGTGTTTCGACTCGAGACAGGTGGGTCAGGGCGCGTTGTTTGTAGCCGTAAAAGGCGTGCATACAGACGGTCATTTATTTATTGAAAAAGCCATTTCATTGGGGTCAGAAGTAATTCTTTTGCAAGAGTTGCCAACGGAAATTAACCCTGCAATCACCTATATTCAAGTGGCTGATTCAGCGAAAGCACTGGGTATAGCGGCTTCGAATTTCTATGGAAACCCTTCACATGACTTGAAGTTAGTCGGGGTAACGGGAACGAATGGAAAGACGACTGTAGCGACCCTATTATACCAGTTATTTACCGCCTTGGGGTACCAAGTAGGTTTACTTTCTACGGTAGAGAATAAAATTGGAACTGACGTAATTCCAGCGACACATACCACACCAGATCCGATACAACTGAATGCCTTACTGCAGCAGATGGTACAGGCGGGTTGTGATTATTGCTTTATGGAGGTGAGTTCGCACGCTGTCGTGCAAGAGCGTATAGCAGGTTTGCATTTTGTAGGCGGTCTATTCACGAATATTACACATGACCACTTAGATTTTCATAAAACATTTGACAGTTATATAAAAGCCAAAAAGCAGTTTTTTGATCAGCTGGGTAAATCAGCTTTTGCTTTGACGAATGTAGATGATCGCAATGGTGCTGTGATGCTACAGAATACAGCTGCGCATAAAAAGACCTATGGACTGACGCATTTAGCGAATTTTAAAGCGAAGGTTATAGAAAGTCATTTCTATGGAATGCTATTAGCGGTTGATGACCATGAAGTGTGGGTGAAATTGGTTGGCGGCTTTAATGCTTATAACCTATTAGCCGTTTATGGTACCGCCATTCTATTGGAGCAGGAAACAGATAAAGTGTTAACAGCACTTTCAACCATTACGGGTGCGGAAGGTAGATTTGAAACGGTACGGGCGCAGACGGGTGTAGTAGGCATTATCGATTATGCACATACGCCAGATGCGGTTGACAATGTACTTAAGACAATTGCAGGCTTACGTCAGCAAGGACAGCAAATTATTACGGTCTTAGGCTGCGGAGGTGATCGTGACACAACAAAACGTCCAGAAATGGCTGCCGTAGCTGTGGCCCTTTCAGATCGCGTGATTCTTACTTCTGACAATCCGCGTACAGAAGATCCTGCACAGATAATAGCTGATATGCAAGCTGGAGTGTCGGTTTCCCAAACAAGAAAAGTATTAAGTATTGCCGATCGTAAGGAAGCAATTCGTACGGCTTATCAATTGGCAAATGCCAATGATATTATCCTTGTTGCAGGAAAAGGGCATGAAAAGTATCAAGAAATAAATGGCGTTCGTCATCACTTTGATGATAGAGAAGTATTGGAATTAACATTTGAAGAAAAATAAAATAGTATGCTTTATCATCTATTTACATGGCTTAATGAGCATATACACATCCCTGGGGCGGGATTGTTTCAGTATATCTCTTTTCGTACTGCAATGGCAGTAATTTTTTCATTAATTATTACGACCGTTTTCGGTGGACGTTTAATTAAAGCGCTACACGATAAGCAAGTAGGCGAGACCATTCGTGACTTAGGTCTAGCGGGAGAGAAACAAAAACAAGGTACCCCAACAATGGGAGGTCTCATTATAATTGCAGGTATTTTAATACCTACATTATTATTTGCCAAATTAACGAATATATATATTATCCTTATGATTATCTCCACCTTATGGATGGGGGCAATTGGGTTTTTAGACGATTACATCAAAGTTTTTCGTAATAATAAGGAAGGGTTAGCAGGCCGTTTTAAAGTTATTGGCCAAGTGGGCTTAGGGATTTTAATTGCTGTAACTATGGCAACGCATCCTGATATCGTGGTACGGGAGAATGTGGCGAAGCCTACTTCTACAAGACCCGTAGATGTGGTCTATAATGAAGGTACTGGAGAGACTTATTATGCTGAGAATGTTAAGTCTTCCAAGACCAATATACCTTTTTATAAGAATAATGAATTCGACTATGCGAAAGCGTTAAGTGCATTTGGATTAACAGGGAATTTTGTGACTTTTATGGTGTTCCTTGTCGTCGTTGTGTTTATTGTTACCGCGGTTTCCAATGGAGCAAATATTACCGACGGTATTGATGGACTCGCCACGGGAACTTCCGCCATAATCGGAATTACCTTAGCGATCTTAGCCTATGTCTCAGGGAACGTTATATTTTCAGATTACCTGAATATAATGTATATCCCTAATTCGGGTGAACTTGTCATATTTGCCGGCGCTTTTGTTGGCGCTTGTATTGGTTTCTTATGGTATAATACCTATCCTGCGCAAGTATTTATGGGCGATACAGGCTCCTTAGCTATTGGTGGTATTATTGCTGCCTTTGCTATATTAATCCGTAAAGAGCTTCTTATCCCAATTTTATGTGGGGTATTTTTAATTGAAAATATTTCGGTGATTGTACAAGTTTCATACTTTAAATACACCAAGAAAAAATATGGTGAGGGTAGACGTATATTTTTAATGTCCCCTTTGCATCATCATTATCAGAAAAAAGGATATCATGAAGCTAAGATTGTTACCCGCTTTGTAATTGTCGGGATCATTTTAGCCGTATTAACTATTGTAACGCTAAAAATTAGATAGGTCATGGCAATTATTTCGAAAGAATTTTATCCACAAGCAGGGAGCTTAGTTGTCTTAGGCGCTGGTGAATCGGGCGTTGGAACCGCAATATTAGCGAAAGACAAAGGATTTAAAGTGCGCGTATCTGACAGTGGTCAGATTGCTGAACGCTATAAAAATCAACTTCTTCAAGAGGGTATCCCTTTTGAGGAAGCAGGACATAGTACCGCAGAAATTTTAAAAGCTGATCTAATCGTTAAAAGTCCCGGAATTCCTGAAACTGCAGCAATTATTGTAAGTCTTAAGGAAGCCGGCCTACCCGTAATTGGAGAGATCGAATTTGCAGCACAATATACGGATGCCAAATTATTGTGCATCACAGGCTCTAATGGAAAGTCTACGACGACCATGCTAACCTATCATATCCTGAAGGAAGCAGGCTTAAATGTCGGCCTAGCAGGAAATATTGGGCAAAGTTTTGCCTACCAAGTAGCGCGTGAGTCCTTTGATCACTATGTCTTAGAGATCTCCAGTTTTATGTTAGATGATATGTATCATTTCCGGGCTGATGTTGCTGTAATCTTAAATATTACTGCTGATCACCTAGATCGCTACGATCATAAAATGGAGAATTATGTAGATTCGAAATTCCGTATGATAAGAAATCAGACGGTAGCAGATTATTTTATCTACTGCTTAGACGATCCGGAAACGATAGCAGGATTAAAAAGACATCAAACTGAGGCTGTAACTTTTGCAATTACGCAGGAGCAACAATTGTCCCAAGGAGCTTACTTGGGCGCCAATAAGCAGCTGGTAATTGATGCCAAAACTGGTGAAGAATTTCAAATGCCAACGGCAGAATTAGCGCTTAAAGGAAAACATAATATCTATAACAGTATGGCTTCAGGTCTTATTGCTAAGGTGCAGGAAATTAGAAATGATATACTGAAGCAAGCAATGGCATCCTATATCAATATTCCACATCGCCTGGAATCTGTAGCAACCATTTCAGGTGTACAGTATAGTAACGATTCCAAGGCTACAAACGTAAATTCCGTTTGGTACGCATTAGAAAGTTATAATACTCCAATTGTCTTATTACTAGGTGGAGTAGATAAGGGGAATGATTACAGTATTTTAAAAGATTTAGTGAAGGATAAAGTCCGGGCTATTGTATGCTTAGGAAAGGATACTTCAAAAATTCATGAAGCGTTTGAAAGTGATACAGATCTAATTGTAAATGCAGTATCTATGGAAGATGCCGTTGCTTTAGCATCAAATATCGCTGAAAAAGGAGATACGGTATTGCTATCCCCTGCATGTGCAAGTTTCGATTGGTTTAAAAATTATGAAGATCGCGGCGATCAGTTTAAAGCTGCTGTCTTAGCATTATAGTTGATAGCATTTAATTAAGTGGATCGCATTATGAACATGGAATTACTATTATCTAAGTTGAAAGGAGATCGTTGGATCTGGATTATAGTAATTCTATTGTCTGGATTTTCGCTCTTAGCAGTATATAGTTCTGTAGGAACATTAGCTTATAAGGAAGGAAAAGGCACGGAGTTATATCTTTTCAAGCATTTTTCACTGATTATCGTGGGATTTGTGTTAATGTACTTATCTCATAATTTAGATTATAGGTATTATGCGGGGATTTCAAAGTTGCTGATGCTAATAACGATTCCCCTCTTATTGTATACGTTAATCTTCGGTGCGAAAGTAAATGAGGCCTCACGTTGGGTGACTATTCCAGTGATAAATCAAACCTTTCAAACGTCCGATTTAGCGAAATTAGCCCTGATTACCTTCTTAGCGCGTATGCTATCTAAGAAGCAAGAGGAGATCTCCGATGTTAAGAAGTCTTTTCTGCCAATCATGGGAGCCGTTTGTCTTGTCTTTATTTTAATTGCTTTAGCCAATTTATCGACCGCATTAATGCTATTTGGTGTTAGTGTGTTATTACTTTTAATAGGGAGGGTAAGCTTTAAGCAGATATTTATTGTATGTGTCGCAGGAGCGGTTTTACTAGCCGCTGTAGCCTTTTTAGGGCCCCGAAAAAAAACATATCAATCTCGTATAAAAGCCTTTTTTAATAAGGAGCAAGTGGATCCAGGTGCTGAGAATAGAGTGGTATCCTTTCAAGACGATAAGAACTATCAGGCTAATAATGCGAAGATCGCTATTGCTACAGGAGGGATCTTCGGTAAAGGACCTGGAAATTCTGTACAGCGGAATGTGCTTCCTCACCCGTATTCCGATTTTATCTTTGCAATTATAATTGAAGAATATGGCATGGTTGGAGGGGCCATCATCTTATTTCTATACCTCGCCTTGATGTATCGCTGTATACGAATCGTAACCTTAAGTCCAAAAGCTTTCGGCGCTTTTCTAGCAGCTGGTTTAGGCTTTTCACTGACGATACAAGCGCTGGCAAATATGTCTGTAGCTGTAGGGTTGGGCCCCGTAACAGGGATTCCCTTGCCGCTCGTAAGTATGGGGGGAACATCCATTTTATTTACGGCGATAGCTTTAGGGATTATTCTTTCCGTGAGCCGAAATATTGAAGAATTAAAAAGTAAAGAGGAGTTAGACGAACGTCCAAAAGTTAAAAGAGTTATTGTTGGATCAATTTAATAGATAGTAAAAGCATGGCTAGACGCGTTATAATTAGTGGTGGTGGAACTGGTGGACATATCTTTCCTGCAGTGGCAATAGCCAATGCATTAAAAGAATTAGCTCCCGATACAGAGATTTTGTTTGTAGGGGCTAATGGAAAGATGGAAATGGAAAAAGTTCCTGCTGCAGGCTATAAAATTGTGGGTTTAGATATTCAAGGTATTAATCGACAGTCTTTATGGAAGAATATTTTCCTTCCTGTAAAGCTGGTGAAAAGTTTATTGAAAGCCAAGTCTGTAATCAAGTCTTTTCAACCGCAGGTAGCTGTAGGTGTTGGCGGATATGCCTCAGGTCCATTGTTGATGATGGCTGGGAAATTAGGTATTCCAACATTAATTCAAGAACAGAACTCCTATGCGGGTGTAACGAATAAAAAGTTGGGCGTTAAAGCGGCACAGATATGTGTAGCTTTTGAAGGCATGGAGCAGTTTTTTCCGGCTGATAAAATCACCTTAACAGGTAACCCTATTCGTCGTCCTTCAGTCGCTATTGAAGGGAAAAGGGAGGAAGCCTTAGCTTCTTTTGGTTTTGACTCCACAAAGCGTACCGTGTTAATTACGGGAGGCTCTTTGGGAGCACGTACCTTGAATCGCTGCTTGCAAGCGGGCTTAGATAAGCTTATTGCTGCCAATATACAGGTAATCTGGCAATGCGGTTCTTATTATTATGAATCTTTAAATGGAAGTTTAAATTTACCTACATCGATTCAATTAATGCCCTTTATCCAACGCATGGATTACGCTTATGCTGCAGCTGATTTAATTATAGCACGTGCTGGTGCTGGCACAATATCAGAACTATGTGTTGTAGGAAAACCAGTAATTATGGTGCCTTCACCAAATGTGGCTGAAGATCATCAGACAAAGAATGCGCAGTCTTTAGTGCAGAAAGATGCGGCTGTACTTATTGCCGACAGTGAAGCTGAAGACCTTCTGATCGATGCGCTATTAGCTTTGCTATCTGACGCCGATAGAATGACGTCCTTAGGACAAGAAATAAAGAAATTAGCACGTTTAGATGCCGATCGTGTGATAGCACAACAGGTATTAGATTTAGCAGATAAAAAATAAGATAGAGATGAATATTGATCATATAAAACAAGTTTATTTAATTGGTATAGGCGGCATTGGAATGTCCGGCTTAGCACGTTATTTTAAACATTTAGGATGTGATGTAGCTGGATATGATCGCACGGAAACGGAATTGACAAAAAAATTGGTGTCCGAAGGAATTGACGTTTCCTATATAGATGAGGCGGCGAACATTGGCGATAATTATAAAACTGCTAATGCTGAAACATTAGTGATCTATACACCGGCAATTCCGGCAAATTCACAGATCAAAAATTTCTTGCAAGACCAAGGCCATCGCCTTTATAAACGGTCCGAGGTGTTGGGTATAATTTCTGAAAACCGCTTCACGATAGGGATCGCTGGAACACATGGTAAGACCACGACGTCGACCTTAGTAGCGCATATTTTAAAAGATGCAGGTATCGACTGTTCGGCTTTCTTAGGAGGCATCTCTAGTAACTATAATACCAATGTACTTTTTGGGAAGTCTGATATTGTAGTCGTAGAGGCCGATGAATTTGACCGTTCATTCTTAACGTTACACCCAAATATTGCCGTGGTGACTTCCTCTGATGCGGATCATTTAGACATTTATGGAACTAAGGAGCAACTAATTGAAAGTTTCTCACTTTATTTAAGCCGTGTTGTAGAAAATGGTCTAAAAATTGTTAAGGAAGGTTTACCTTTTCCTGCACAAATAAAATATTCGGCATCTGAGAAATCAACGGTATATGCGGAGCGTATTCGTGTAGAAAATGGTGATTTTTACTTTGATTATAAAGGCCAAAATGGCGAAATGAACAACTTACACCTAGGCCTAGCAGGAATCCATAATGTAGAAAATGCCGTAGCAGCAATCACTGTTGCCAAAGCCTTAAATATTGAGGATCATAAAATAGCGGCCGCTTTGAGCAATTTCAAAGGTGTAAAGCGACGTTTTGAATATATTGTTCGTCAGGAAGACACCGTTTACGTAGATGATTATGCACACCATCCAGAGGAATTGCGTGCATTTATTTTATCGATGCGTAAACTTTATCCTACGAAAAAACTAACCTTAATCTTCCAACCGCATTTATTTACGCGAACACGGGATTTCATAACGGGCTTTGCTGAGGTATTATCCCTTGCAGACCGTGTGTTATTAATGGAAATTTACCCTGCACGTGAGCTCCCAATTGAAGGGGTGAACTCTGCATGGCTATTGTCAAAGATTACCGCTTCAGAAAAGCAGTTGGTGAGCCCTCAGGAGATTTTAGCTATTGTTTCAAAGGAACGCCCTGAGTTATTAGTAACTGTAGGAGCTGGAGATATTGATCGTTTAGTACACCCTTTACAGGAGATCTTAGTGCATGCTTAATTGGTTTAGAAATATACGTTGGCGTCTGATCTTTATAGCGATATTAGGAATTGGATCATTGATAGGAGTTATCTTCTTAATGATTCGTGTGGATAAGCAAGATCAAAATCAGCTGTGTACAGATCTAAATATATTTATTGAAGGCAAGGAGTCTTTTATCGATCAGGATGATATTTCAAGTCTAATAGCCTTGAAGTATGGTCGCATCGTAGGACGCGAATTAAATTTAATTAAGACCCAAGAGATTGAGAAATCGCTGAAGGCCCTACCGTATGTAGCCGAGGCCTCCGTGCATTTGGATATGAGTGGTGAGATGCGTATAAACTTAACCCAAAGGGAAGTTGTAATGCGCGTTGTAAATCGCTTGGGTACGGAATATTACCTCGATCAAAAAGGGTTGAAAGTGCCTACAACACTGAAATATGTGCCACGGGTATTGATCGCTTCAGGAAATATTGCAGAAGGCTATAAGGAGCCTTTGGAAGCAATGGATTCGAAGCTGTTAAAAGACCTTTTTCAGGTGGTAAATTATATTAATAACGATGAGCTATGGTCTAATCAGGTTGTGCAGATCTATGTGAATCAGAATGATGATATTGAATTGGTGCCCAGAATTGGCGATCAACAATTAATCATAGGGACAGCAGACTCCCTAGACCAAAAGTTTGAATTGCTGCAAGTCTTTTATAAGAACATCATGCCTAAAGTAGGTATTGAAGCTTATGAAAAGGTAAATGTCAAATACGCTGGACAGATTATTTGTGAAAAGCGTGGCGACTGGTCTTTTGACGGAATGCAAAAGAGCGCAGCGAATAAGGAAGAGGAAATAAAAGTATTATAATATTGAGCATCTATACACAGTAGCGTATGAATTCAAAATCAGCAGAAATTGAAAGAGAGAATCCAATTATCGTAGGTTTAGATATTGGAACAACGAAGATTTGTGTGACCGTCGGAAGACGAAGTGGCATAAATAAAATCGAACTTTTGGGTGTTGGGAAAGCCGAGTCGGCAGGAGTGAATCGGGGCGTAGTGACAAATATCCAAAAGACGGTAAGTAGTATTTTAGAAGCTGTAGAAATTGCCGAAGGGCAGTCTAACGTGGATATTAAAGTAGTGAATGTAGGTATTGCTGGGCAACACATAAAAAGCATTCAACACCGCGGAATCTTAACAAAAACAGATCATGATGATGAGATTTCTCGTAAAGATATCGAGAAACTTATTTCAGACATGTATAAATTGGTGCTCCCTCCGGGGGAAGAAATTATCCATGTGCTTCCTCAGGAATTTACCATCGATAATGAACCCGGGGTGAAGGAACCCATCGGTATGGCAGGGCGCCGTATTGAAGCTAATTTCCATATTATCTCCGGACGCGTTTCAGATATTAAAAATATCAAACGCTGCATCGATAATGGCCAGTTAGAAGTCTCTGAATTAATCTTAGAACCCTTAGCCTCATCCGAAGCTGTGTTGGATGAAGCCGAAAAAGATGCTGGTGTGGTTTTAGTTGATATCGGTGGTGGTACGACAGATGTAGCCATTTTCCATGAAGGTATTATCCGCCATACAGCAGTGATTCCTTTGGGTGGAAATATCGTTACCGAAGATATTAAACAAGGATGCTCTGTATTACGCAGCCAAGCAGAATTATTAAAAGTACGCTTTGGTTCGGCTCTAGCAGATGAGAATAAAGACAATGAAGTAATCTGTGTACCCGGTTTACGTGGCAAAGAAGCAAAAGAAATATCTGTTAAGAACTTAGCATTTATTATCCAAGCCCGTATGGAAGAGATTATTGAACACGTATACTACGAAATTAAATCTTCAGGTTATGAAAGTAAACTGATTGGTGGCATCGTAATTACCGGTGGTGGGGCACAATTAAAACACCTTGTTCAGCTGGTAGAATTTATTACAGGTATTTCGTGCCGTATAGGTTTTCCAAATGAATACTTGGCAAAAAATGAAACCTTACCAAGACCGTTGTTTGATGAGTTAAAAAGCCCTTTATATGCAACCAGTATTGGTTTGTTGATTAAAGGAATCCAAACTTTTGAAGAAGAAGAGGATGCACGTCGTGTTCTTCCAACACCCACAGTTGAGAAGAAATCGCCTACACAAATTGTCGGTGAGCAGCAAGTGAAAAAACATAGCTGGTTGAAGCGAATTTTTAGTGAATTTGTGAAAGATGGCAATGAAATTGACGACGATAGCTTCTTAGATAAAAAATAGTTTTCCACATTTTAACATTTGTGGAAAATAAATGTGGAAAATTTACTATAATTACATTACGTATATTGACTCAATTTTGAATAATTATTGTGTTCATTATAAGTTAAATAGGGATAAGTTATGTCAATACAGTTTGAAATGTTAAAAGAACAATCGTCAATAATTAAGGTTATTGGCGTTGGTGGTGGCGGCGGAAATGCCGTTAATCATATGTATAGTCAAGGAATTAGTGGGGTTGATTTTATTGTTTGTAATACAGATGCTCAGGCTTTAGAGTTAAGTCCTATACCTAATAAAGTTCAATTAGGAACCAGCTTAACAGAAGGTATGGGAGCGGGTGCAGATCCAGATGTTGGTGAAAACTCCGCTATCGAAAGCATTGAAGATATCAAACGTATGTTAGGTACCAATACGAAAATGTTGTTTATCACTGCCGGTATGGGAGGTGGTACGGGAACAGGTGCTTCACCTGTGCTTGCTAAAGCAGCAAAAGAGTTAGGTATATTAACTGTAGCTATTGTGACTACTCCTTTTACATTCGAAGGTAAAAAACGTCGCTCCCAAGCTGAAGATGGATTGAATGAGCTACGCAAGTATGTAGATTCATACCTGGTAATCTCTAACGATCGCCTACGTCAAATCTTTGGTAACTTAACGATGACAGCAGCTTTTGCTAAAGCGGATGACATTTTAACCACTGCTGCAAAAGGTATCGCCGAAATAATTACTATCCCTGGTTATGTAAACGTCGATTTTAAAGATGTTCGTACTGTAATGAACGATTCTGGTGTTGCCATTATGGGGAACGCTGTGGCAACTGGTGACGACCGTGCATCACGCGCTGTGGAAGGAGCTTTAGCTTCTCCCTTATTAAAAGATAATGAAATTGAAGGTGCACGCTATATCTTATTAAATATTACTTCCGGTACGAAAGAAGTAACCATGGATGAGGTCGCAATTATCACCGATTATATTCAAGAAAAAGCAGGCCTTTCTGCAGATTTAATCTGGGGTAACTGTATCGATGAGAATTTTGATGATGAACTATCTGTAACAATTATTGCTACAGGATTTCAGACTTCGGAAGAACGTGTTAAGGAAAAGGAAAATGAAAAAGTCGCGCTACCTTTAAATGGTGATAGCACGGGTTCTCCATATGTACGTCCTGTATCTCAGAATATCCCTCGTGAGCAACCTGCAGACTCCCTAGTGAAGCCTGTACAGAACCGTATTGAGCCAGCTTCTTCAACGCACTCAACCTATGTGCCGCCAACAAGCCCACAGAATAACACCTATTCTCAAGCCAATGCAACGGTACGTAATACCGTCGTAGAAAATGATACCGTAGTACGTCATGCCCTCGAGTTTGCAGAACCGGCTAAGGAAAATATCAGCAACCAACAGGATGATTTTGAAGTTAAAACTTCACCTTCTGTATTTCACTTCGAATTACCAACGGTATTTGATGAGTATGCTACCCAGGAGCCTGTTGCACCAGTACCAGCAGCGCCTGTTTATAATACACAACAGCAAGAGCAACAAGAGCAATTGCAAGAAGCCGCGTCTTTTGAAGATCAATTGATGAGGACTAAAGAGCGTATCTTACGTCTGAAAGAGTTGAGTATGAAATTGAAATCCTCGAATGGCTTACAAGAATTGGAAAATGAACCGGCATACAAAAGAAAGCAAATGGCTTTAGATGATGTGCCGCACTCATCCCAATCGCAGGTTTCAAGATTTACCCTTTCCTTTGATGAAGGAAACACCGAAATAAAACCGAACAACTCATTTCTTCATGATAATGTAGACTAGTCTGCAGGAGCAAAAGAATTAAAATAGATATAAGGGGCCTTTTAAAGGCCTCTTTTTTTTTCTTTAATATTTGAAAATACTTTTAATTAACATATAAATACGTTATTTTTAGCTTGTTAAACCAATTTATTATTCTATTAAATATTTAAAACTATTAATTATGGCTAATCTTGATAAATTCCAAGAACTTAAAAACATCGTGCATGAATTAGCAGCAGATGTCGATAAATTTTATGTAAAAGGAAATGCTGCAGCAGGAACTCGGGTGCGTAAATCGTTGCAAGATATTAAGAATCTTTCGCAAGAAATTAGAGTAGAAATTCAAAATTCAAAGAACGCAAAATAATTTATTATAACCGCTGAAAAGTCCTACGAAGTAGGACTTTTTTTTTATCTTTAGAAAGCTAAACTTTAATTTAAAGGCTAGAATCTAATTATGAACGACAATTTAAATAACCCAATCTGGGTGATGAGCTCCGCATTTGATAAGCTTTCATTACCCGAATTAATAGCCTCGGCACAGCAGATTGGTGCCTCCGGTATTGATCTTTGTGTATTTCGTAAAGACGGTACCCGTCAGGATCATACCGCCACCCATTTAGCGTATGAAAACTTCGGCTTAGCGGATGCTAAGAAGACGCTGGAGGAGTTTAATGCCGCAGGACTGCAGCTTTCCCTAGGAGCCTTTGAAAATATGATTGGAGGACAGCCTGAGGAGCGCATTAAGAATCAAAATCACCTGTTAAAGCTCATCCGTATTGCACACCTTTTAGGTGGCGATCAGAATAATATTAAAGTAGGCACTTTCGTTGGTTATAATCACAAGCTCGGCGCTGAAATTGATGGTTTTCAGAAAAATTTAGATGAATATAAACGCGTATTTGAGCCTATTGTAAATTATGCGGAATCTTTAGGGGTAACGATTGTCTATGAAAACTGTCCTATGGAAGGCTGGCGTTCATCGCGCTACGCCACCACCTATAATAACCTGCCCGCTGTACTTGCTGCAAGAAAATTAATGTATGCATTAATCCCGAGTAAGGCGCATGGTGAAATTTATGACCCCTCGCATGATATCTGGCAAAATATTGATCCTACGGAAGTGATTAAGCAAACGGATATCTCGCGCTTACACCGTATTCATGTGAAGACAACACGGAATCTACAAACAGATGCAAAGATTCAATGGGGAGGGATGTACCCAATGCAGCAGGTAAGCGCTGAATTAGCCGCTCTAGCGGGCGTACATACGCCACAGCATGACTGGGATAGACATCACTATGAAGCGATGTTACCAGGCTTTGGAGGTACCGATTCAATGGATTGGCGGGCTTTTGTTGACACCTTACGCACAACCGGTTTTACAGGGCCTTTTGAGATTGAAAATGAAGCCCGTAATTCCAAAGATACCGGCGATTATGGTGCGACCATTCAAGGTTTTAAAGCAGCGTTAAACTTCTTAGCTCCGATGCTTTGGAAGTTGGAGCCTACAAAGGGGTACACCTATCAAAAAGGAGCTGAATTAAAGCATGTTGCCACCAAAGACATCCCTGTTGTTACAATCGATCAGCTGTAGACTGCCGAAGCATTATACCACTTTCGAGTTGTAAGTTTCTTGAAAATACATGCTGAAAATTAATCGGCTCAATAACGGCCGATTAATTTTCAGCATGTAAACGGTAAAGTTGGATTAATTCAGGAATATTAGTCACATTTAATTTTTCAAAAATACGACTCTTATAGGTGCTAATTGTTGATGCGGATAGATTTAATGCTAAAGATACTTCAATGATGCCTAAGCCCTGAATAAGGTGCTTAGCAACGTCTACCTCCCGGTTAGATAATTTCGCTAACGGATTCCGGCTCTGTAGCTGTGATTTTGTTTGTGTTAATTTCTGCACATACAAATCCTTGACTTCATTCGACATATACCGGCCACGTTCTTTGATCGTCTGAATGGCATTCGCTAATTCAGCCATCGCCGTATTTTTATTTAAATATCCTACTGCACCGGCCTCGATGTAGCGTAAAGCATACAAGGATTCATCGTAAGAGGAAAATATTAAAATCTTGACGTCAGGTTGTAAACTTAGAATCTCATTGATGACCTTAATATTATTTCCCCCAGGCATATTTATGTCCAGTAATAATAAATCAAAATCTTGCATCTTAAGTAATTTTTCTACTTCGATATAATCTTGTGCTTGCGTAATCACCGCAGTAGGAAAATTTTCTTTGATAATCACGGAAGCTCCTAACCGTACAATACTGTGATCGTCTGCAATGAGTACTCTTTTCATATGATAGTTTGCTAAACGTTAGTTAAAACTTTTTTATATAATGTTTGTTTTAAACAGTGAATATAAGTAAATATAAGTAATTATATAATATCAAATACTATACCTAAATTCAATTTACTTAAGCATTTCGAAAAATATCGTCTATTATTTAAAAATTATTATTGCATTTTTTTGATTAATAGCCGTTATTTTAACATTTTTGCAAATAGTATTGTTTAAAACTAATTAATTTTAATTCATGGGATTTATTAAAGAATTTAAAGAGTTCGCTATGCGCGGAAGCGTTGTGGATTTGGCAGTCGGTGTTGTAATCGGTGGCGCATTTGGTAAAATAGTAACATCTATTGTAGATGATAT
The DNA here is from genome assembly GCA_017942165.1 of Rhinopithecimicrobium faecis. Classification (GTDB taxonomy): domain Bacteria; phylum Bacteroidota; class Bacteroidia; order Sphingobacteriales; family Sphingobacteriaceae; genus Sphingobacterium; species Sphingobacterium faecis. The sequence continues at coordinate 68,210 of JAGKSB010000006.1, forward strand.
CATTATGCCACCAATAGGTTACTTAACAGGAGGCGTAGATTTTTCACAAAAGAAAATCATCCTAAAAGATGCTGTTGCTGCCGTAGGCGAGCAAGCTGCACAAGCAGAAGTAGCTATTAATTATGGTAACTTTATCAATGTTGTCATTCAATTTTTAATTGTTGCTTTTTGTATTTTTTGTGTAATTAAAGCACTTAATTCTTTTAAACGTAAAGAGGAAGCAGCTCCAGAAGCTCCTGCTGCACCAAGCAAAGAGGAAACATTATTGGCTGAAATTAGAGATATTTTAAAAAATAAATAATTCATCAACTTGATGAATGTGGGGCTACAGCACGATATTTATCAATATTTATGCTCAGCTTCAAAATTTTATCATATTAATGTTTGTTATTTTATAAAATAAACTTTACTTTTGCGTTCCTATTAGGGAGTATAATTAAGAAATTAACACATAATTTAGCATATTAAGCGTCATGAAAAGAACATTTCAGCCATCGCAAAGAAAAAGAAGAAATAAGCATGGATTCAGAGAGCGTATGAGTTCAGCAAATGGTAGAAGAGTATTAGCTTCTCGTAGAGCTAAAGGAAGAAAACGTCTAACTGTTTCTGACGAGTACCGTCACAAAGGTTAATTTCACATAGCCGGTGACCGTTAAACCGTGCTTTTATGCCGGCAAATTTTAGTCATCGTTTATGAAAAATAATACATTCAAAAAGGAAGAACGTTTATGTAGTGTAAGGCTTATTGAAAGTCTTTTTGCTAAAGGTTCTTCCTTTGTATTATATCCTTATCGCATTGTGTATTATATACCGCAGGAAGGAGTTTCTACGGTACCTGCACAGGCGATTATATCTGTCTCTAAACGCAGATTTAAGAAAGCTGTAGATCGAAACGCTATCAAAAGGCGTATGCGCGAATGCTATCGACTACAGAAGGATGACACCCTGTATCCTTTTCTTGCAGAACAACAAGTCAATTTATTATTAGCGATTCAGTTTGTCGGGAAATCTTCCGTAGACTACCCACAGATGTATGCTAAATTAGAGAAGGCCTTAACCCGTTTTAAAGATGAATATCTTAAAGTTCATACTGCAGCAATTACTTAAGGGTATTGGGGCTATCTTCTTATTGATCATTCGATTCTATCAGAAAGCTATTTCCCCATTTCTCGGCGCTCAATGCCGCTATACCCCCACTTGTTCCCAATATGGCTATGAAGCTATTCGAAAGTATGGCCCTTTAAAAGGAGGCTGGCTAACGATTAAGCGTATTCTTTCTTGTAATCCTTGGGGAGGTCATGGGCATGATCCTGTTCCTTAATCTATTAAATTATTTTCTATCATGCGTGCTTATATATTACAAATAGATACAGCTACTTCTGTCTGCACAGTGGCAATTAGTAAAGATGGTCAGACCGTACAGGCTGAATCACTACATGAAGATAATGTGCATGCGTCAAAATTAACCTTGCTTATTGATGCCCAATTAGCTGCGCTAGGGATTACTTACCAGCAATTAGCGGCGGTAGCGGTTAGTATGGGGCCGGGTTCTTATACAGGCCTGCGAATTGGGGTTTCTACAGCCAAAGGACTGTGCTATGCGTTGGATATTCCATTAATAGGTATCAATACCTTAAAGGGGATGGCAATGGGCTTATTATCGGGCTACCAAGGGGATACTTTTAAGCAACTCTTCTTACCGATGATTGATGCACGCCGCATGGAAGTTTACACCGCGTATTACGATGCTTCATCAAAGTTAATTCAAGATACCGCGGCCTTAATTGTCGATGAGCATACTTTTGAAGCGTGGACTTCAAAGGGCTATCACTTAACATTATTTGGCTCAGGAGCGGATAAATTTTCCTTATTATTCCAGGATAACCCGCGCATAAAAGTGCTGCATGAATTTGTAACCAATGCTTCTTATTTATCAGCGCTAGCATATGAAGCGTTCCAAAATGAACATTTTGAGGATGTCGCTTATTTTGAACCGTACTATTTAAAAGATTTTGTGGTTACCACAGCAAAAAAGAGGGTTGGCCTATAGCCAACCTTTTCTTTTAAACCAAAAGTAGATCGCTAAAGATAACACTGTCATAATAGCAATACATAGCGGGTATCCATAATACCAAGCCAACTCGGGCATATTCGCAAAATTCATCCCATAGATTCCAGCAATAAATGTTAAGGGCATAAAGAAAACCGAAAAAACGGTTAGCGTACGCATAATCTCATTGGTATGGTTGGAAGAAATATTAAAATAAATCGTCAGTAGCTGCGCTGTATTTTCAGATAAATTGTCGTACAGTAGGCAGCATCGTAGGTAAATATCTTCGATATCACGTGTATACAGATTTTTAAATAACTCCGTGTCAAAATGTGATACCATCGGCCGGTACAATGCGAGGATTTTCTTTATTACATCCACTTGTCGCTTGATGTAGTATACATTCTGTAAGATAGGTTTTCTATTTTTTGTTAGGAATACCACCTCTTCAAACTTATCAAGCCGCTCGGCAAGAAAGTTAGCAATATTCTCGTAGGAAGATACCGTCAGTAAGGCCAAGGCATAAGCAATATGACGTGGCCCCTTATAGCGTAAGTCTGCCTGCACCTCGCGTTTTAAATTCTCTAAAAACTCAATCGGCTTCTTATGGATGGTAATAATAAAATTAGCCCCATAAAATATGGATAGACGTTCCGTAATTTCCACGATGGTATCTGAATTCTTCTTATATTTTTCAGAAAATGCCCGTAAAATAATAAAAGTGTAGGATTCAAAAGCCTCAATCTTTGGAAGGTGTGCAGGTTCTATACAATCTTTAATCGAAGCTTCAGAAAGATTATATTTCAATGCTATAGTGGCGAAGTCCTCTTTTGTAGGAGCTGAAATGTCGATCCATTCAAAGGAGTCTTTCTCTTTGTGTATAATTGGCGTAATCATAAAAATGTGTTCCTAAATAATACCAACTGTAAGATGCAAAAAAAAAGCTATTTCTTTTCAGAAATAGCTTTTTTAACAAGGGAAAATAAACTTATTTTTTCTTGCTTTTATATTCTTCGTTAAGTGCTTTAACAACTTCGTTGGTGATCTCTAACTTCGAGTCTGCATATAAAACAGCAGGGTTAGATTTTGAATATGTTAAGACAAATTTGTATCCATTTTCAGTAGCATGCTTCTTTAAATATTCTGTAATTGACGTGTAGACAGCATTAAATTCCGAAGCTTCATCCTGTTGGATAGATGCGGAAGCATTTTGATCTAAACGTGCTAATTCATCTTGCTTACGTGCTAATTTCTCTTCTGTAGCTTGACGCTCAGAAGCAGACATCGTACCTGCTTTTTGCTGATATTCTGCAACTTCACGTTGGAAAGCTTGGCTTTTTGCTTGTAAGTCAGTTTGAGCTTTCTTAACTTTTGCTTCTAATTTAGATTTTATATCCTTGAAGTAATCATATTTTTCAGATAAAGAATCCGAGTTGATATATACGATTTTTTCTGCTGAAGGCGTATTTGCTACGGCAGCAGTCGTGGAGTCTGAAGAAGATGTAGCCGAAGATTTAGCGCCTTGATTACAAGAAACTACAGCTGTTGTTAGCATAATCGCTACAGATGCCTTTGTAAGTGTTGAAAAAATTTTATTCATCAGTTTTTTAGTTATTTTCGATTTGAAAAACAAACCTACATAAAAAAATACATTTTTTCATTTCTCTCCCAAAATACTTGCCAATAACAGGGTTTGAAGCGGTATTCCTTGCGTAGAATACTTGGTTATTTCCTTGCTTTCTGTGCTTAATTTTTGTATTTTTGAGTAGTAGTATTTAATGATTCTCAATGAGCGAAGAAAATAAAAATGCATCGTCCTATTCAGCCGATAATATTCAAGTCCTTGAAGGTTTAGAGGCTGTTCGTAAACGCCCTTCCATGTATATTGGAGACACTGGGGTGAAAGGTTTACATCATTTAGTTTACGAGGTTGTTGACAACTCCATCGATGAGGCCGTTGCGGGATATTGTGATAATATTAACGTAACGATTCACCCGGATAACTCTATTTCTGTACGTGATAATGGTCGTGGTATTCCAACCGGAATTAATAAAAAAGAAAATAAATCAGCCTTAGAGCTTGTAATGACTGTATTACACGCGGGAGGTAAGTTTGATAAAGATACCTATAAAGTGTCAGGTGGTTTACACGGGGTAGGGGTATCTTGTGTGAATGCGCTATCAACTTTATTAGTTGCTGAAGTTCACCGTGAAGGGAAAGTCTTTAAACAAGAATATCACCAAGGTAAGCCGCAGTATGATGTTAAAGAAATTGGTGTTTCTGAGGAACGTGGTACAATTGTAACATTCCATCCTGATCCTGCGATCTTTACGTTAACGACTATTTATAACTACGATACCTTAGCAAATAGATTGCGTGAGTTGTCATTTTTAAATAAAGGTATCACCCTTTCTTTAGAAGATGAACGCGAGTCTAATGAAGATGGTACGCCTAAAAAAGACGTGTTCTTCTCGGAAGGTGGTCTTCAAGAATTTGTTAAATTCTTAGATGGCACACGCCAAGCAATCATTCCTGAACCTATTTATGTGGAAGGAATTAAGCAAGGTATTCCTGTCGAACTTTCATTACAATACAATGATACCTATACGGAGAATGTACATTCTTACGTAAATAATATTAATACCATTGAAGGGGGATCACATGTTGCGGGTTTCCGTAGAGGTTTAACGCGTACTTTAAAAAATTATGCCGATAAATCAGGCCTTTTAAAGAACATGAAGGTTGAAATTACAGGTGACGATTTCCGTGAAGGTCTTACGGCTGTAATTTCTGTAAAAGTAGCTGAGCCTCAGTTTGAAGGTCAAACTAAGACTAAGTTAGGGAATAACGAGGTGATGGGAGCTGTAGATATGGCGGTAGGAGAAATCTTAAATACCTATCTAGAGGAAAATCCTAAAGAAGCTAAGTTAATCGTGCAAAAGGTGGCAATTGCTGCTCAAGCGCGTGCTGCAGCTCGTAAAGCGCGTGATTTAGTACAACGCAAGACTGTAATGGGCGGCTCAGGACTTCCAGGTAAATTGGCCGATTGTTCTAGTAGCGATCCTGTAGAGTCAGAAATTTTCTTCGTCGAGGGGGATTCCGCAGGTGGTACAGCCAAACAAGGTCGTAACCGTCACTTCCAAGCGATTATGCCTTTACGTGGTAAGATCCTAAACGTTGAAAAAGCAATGGAACATAAGATCTACGAAAATGAAGAGATCAAGAATATGTTTACAGCCTTAGGAGTTTCCGTAGGTACTGCTGAAGATGCTAAAGCCCTGAATACTGATAAGCTGCGCTATCATAAGATTGTTATTATGACCGATGCGGACGTCGATGGTTCTCACATCGCTACGCTAATCTTAACTTTCTACTTCCGTTATATGAAGGAATTGATTGAGAAAGGTTATGTATATATTGCTACTCCACCACTATATCTTGTGAAAAAAGGTAAGGAGCATCAGTATGCATGGACGGAAGACCAACGATTAGCAGCTATTCAACGTTTAAAAGGTACGGGTAAAGAAGACTCTGTACACGTTCAACGTTACAAAGGTCTTGGAGAGATGAATGCGGAACAATTATGGGATACGACTATGAATCCTGAAAACCGTACGCTACGCCGTGTAACCATTGAAAATGCAGCCGAAAGTGACCGTATTTTCTCTATGTTAATGGGCGATGAGGTCGCACCAAGACGTGAGTTTATTGAGAAAAATGCGCGCTACGCGAAGATTGATATTTAATCGTATACTGTTATAAAAGTAACCAAGAAAAGCTTTCTTCCTATGAAGAAAGCTTTTCTTGGTTTAACAGCATTCTGTTAAAGCATACTGTTAAAGCCTGCTTTTAAAGCATAAATATAATAGTACGGTTTAGCTATCTAGTTTATCGAGGGCAAGAGCCTTCTAAGCTACCTATGCTACGTGTTCTTAAAAGCGTCGTGCTATTTTTCATATTCTTCTTTTTAACAAGTATACTTTCCGCTCAGGAATACCTATCTGCTGCCGCAGATACCCTACTTCATGGGAGCCTGCAAGAACAGCTTGCCAACAACCTGATCGAGCAACTTTTAGAAAGTGTCGATAGTGAGCAGGATCCTACGGAATGGATGGAACGCTGGCAGCACTACATGGCCAACCCACAGTCCATTCAAGCTATTAGCCAACGTGATCTTCAGGAGTTAGGTTTTATAAATGCGCTACAGCTTCAGGCATTTATTGCTTATCGCAACGAATATGGGCCATTTACCAGCTTATTGGAGCTGCAGGCAATACCCCATTGGGATGCCAATACCATTCAACTCCTGCTCCCTTTTGTAAGCCTTCCACGCGCTTCTGAAAGGCAGCTTCTGAAAAACATTTTCCAACAGAAACCCCAGCAAGACCTCCTACTAAGGTATGCCAGAGCCTTGGAGACCCCAGAAGGCTATAAAATTGTAGACCCCACAAGAAGCCGTTATCTCGGCGCTTTGGATCGCTATTTAGTGCGCTATAGATTACACTTCGCCGACGACTTTCGTATCGCCATCACCATGAAGCAAGATGCTGGTGAACCCTTTTTCTCCCGCTATCAGCCTGAAGGATTTGACTTCTACGCCGCATCGCTATACCTGAAAAAATGGAAATCTTTCAAACAGCTGATTCTAGGCGATTATACCTTACAAATTGCGCAAGGTCTACTGGCTTGGGGAGGCTTGGGATTTGGGAAAGGTACGCAGGTGGGGCAGGTGGCTAAGCAAGGGGTAGGGGCAAAGCCTTACACCTCCTCCTTAGAATATAATTTTTTTCGAGGTATAACGGGAACCTATACTTTTCGCGCCCTGGAGTTTACTCCTTTTATAGCCTTTCAATATGTCGATGGAAACGTTCAGAAAACCGATTCCGGGCGCTTTGTAAGTTCTTTTGGCCGTACTGGATACCATAGGACGCCCACAGAAATTCAAAATAAAAATTCTTTAGCACAGCTTGTATATGGTCTCAATACCGTGTATAGAAAAAGGAGCTTAACCTTAGGTAGCGCTGTGCTGCATACCCGCTATGATGCTTATAAAGTGCGCCCTAATACCTTGCGCAATTACTACGACTTTGAGGGTGATAACCTCCTTACTATGAATGTTTATGGAAACTATACCTTTAGAAATCTATACTTCTTTGGGGAGTACGCTTTTAATCCTAGTTATTCCGAAGGGCGAGCTTTTATTACAGGTCTTTTGGCAGGATTAACGAAGCGGGCATCACTCGCTGTCGTATATAGAGATTATGGTAAAGAGTATAAGCATCTTTGGGGGAATGGGCTCGGAGAGAAATCAAATACGCAGAATGAAAGAGGGCTTTATATGGGATTTGTATACCAGCAACCGAGGAAATTTGATTGGAATACATATGTCGATATTTTTTATTTTCCAGGCCCCAGTTATTTAGCAGACTTCCGTGCTCAGGGAATGGATTTGATGAGCCAATTTAACTGGATACAGAATAGGAAGGATCAGTATACCTTCCGCGTGCGCTACAGGCTACGCATGGAAAATTACCTCCCCACAGGAGCGCCTGACAATAGTTTAGTCCCTATCGACCGTTGGCAGCTACGCCTGCAATATCACATGCAATATACCCCCGTTTGGAGTTTTCGCGCTCGTCTAGAAGGGGTCAGCTATCAGAAAGTTCCCGCTGCTGAGGAATTGGGATGGATGGTCTATCAAGATATATTCTACCGTAAAGCTGCCTATAGACTTAATATCCGCGTAGCCTATTTTGCTACAGCCTCTTATGCAGCACGCATTTATGCTTATGAAAATGATTTACTTTTTGCGGCTTCTTTTCCAAGCTATTTCAATCGCGGCTGGCGCTATTATCTCAATGTGCAGGTAAAATTAACGAAGAATTTAAACAGCTGGGTGCGTTATGCCAGATTTCAATACCCTGATTTAGAAAACTTAGGCTCTGGATTAGATCTGATAAGAGGAAATCAGCGTTCAGAGCTAAAGCTGCAGCTGCGATACCAATTTTAACACCATGCTATTACGTGTGTTAGTACCTTTGATTCTAGGGATAATTACAGGGTATTATATAGATAATATACTTTCTATTAGGGATATATTTATTGCGCAGACTTTTGTTTTCTTAGTGATGCTGCTTTTTGCGAATTATAAAATAGGTGTTTATAGTTTTAAGATACTTCTTTTTATAACCTTTTTATTTGCGGGATTATGGCGTGTGTATCTCGTGCATCCAAATGATCAATCGCAGTATTTCGCGAAATTTCCTTCCCCCTATTTACTGGCTAAGCTGCTGGATGAGCCCAAGGTCACAGCGGAGCGTATCCAGTATATCCTTACGATTCAAGGGCAGGGCGATAGGCAGTTAATTACGGCGGCGACAGGGAAGCTTTCCGTGACGATATATGCACCACAAAATGCGCCGTTACAGTATGGGGATCTCTTGCTGCTAAAGGCAAACTATCAGGCCTTCACAAAGCCATTGAATCCTGGGGCATTTGATAACCGTCGCTTTATGTCTTCCAAAGCGGTCTATTTTCAACAACATGGGGATGAAGGCACAATTATTCTGTTAGGTAAAGACTATGGTTCCGCAGTATACCGTGCATCATATATCCTGCGCGACCAACTTCTCATTAAATTTGGAAAATATCTTGGAGCGGGTTTTTCTTACCAGTTTCTTTCCGCTATTATCCTTGGGTATCGGGAAAATTTTGAGGCTGATAACTACGGTATTTTTACAGATACAGGTACCGTGCATCTACTCGCTATTTCAGGGATGCATGTAGGCATTTTATTTAAAATTGTACAGCTGATTTTACAGTTTATCCCCATTGTAAATAATTGGAAATACCTGCAGCTATTGATGTTATTTGCTATTGTATGGGTCTATATATTTTGCACAGGACTTCCTCCTTCGGCCGTTCGTGCCGGCATTATGGTGAGCTATATCCTCCTTACGCGGACATATGGCATCTATAAGATTTCATTTAATACGATTTGGGTGTCGGCGATTATTTCGCTAGCTATTATGCCTATGCATATCTATTCCCTAGGTTTTCAATTTTCTTATTTAGCGGTTTTAGGGATTTTTATTTTCCAAGAACTTGCTGCTTTTCGAGGATTTAAAGGACGTCCCCTACTCAGGTATTTTGTACTTTGTATAGGAATAAGTTTTAGCGCACAAGTAGTATGTACCCCCTTGTCATTATATATTTTTGGAACTTTTCCAAGCTACTTTCTACTCGGTAATATCTGGTCGATTATCCCTATACACATCCTGATGTTTGGGGGCTTACTATTAGCTATAGGTTTTCCTTCCCTGGTCAATGAAATTGTGGCCTCGGCGATTTTATTTACTGTAGATTGGATTAGGCTGGGCCTTACGAAGATTACCACATTACCTTATGCTGTATTTCATGTCTATTCAATTGATGGCCTTCAGCTACTGGGTATTTACAGTTTTCTATTTTCTATGCTCGCCTGGATGCTATGGAGAAAGTTACGCTATTTGGTTTTTAGTATCCTCACTTTAATAGGCTTGATAGGCTATCTACATCAGCAACGTGCACGCACTAATAAGCTGGCTGCGCTCACGATTTATGCGATTCGCAGTCATTTAGTTTTCAGTATCTATCAAAAACAGCAATTAAGCTTGTATTCGGATCTTTCTACATTAACACATCCCTCACATCAGTATAGTGTATATCCACATCTTAGGGTATATGGAGACTTACAGGCGATGAAATTTACACCTTTAACGAAAGTAACGAATTATGATTTGAGAGCTTCCTCAGCGCAGATACTTGTTATTCAAAGTCCACTGTACTGCAGCTCGGGAGCAGTTTTTGACAGCTATAGGAGGGCGAATATCCTGCTTATTAAGGGGCTTCCGTTAGCTGATATCCTGCTTATCCTGTCCCGTATTTACAGTCCACAGATAGGTATCATGGGGAACTTTAGTGCTGCTGAGCGCGCGTTACTTGCTGCTATGGCCCCCAAGGGTGCGGAAGTAATGATCTTTCCTGCGGGGAGTCAATCCTATCGCTTTCCGATCGTGCTTTAGTTGTGTATAATTTTGTATTTTTGGGGTAGCGCTTTTCGCTGATATGCACGCATGAATAGTAGAGAGATTTTAAAGAAATACTGGGGATTTGATGCCTTTCGACCGATGCAGTCCGAGATTATAGACTCCATTCTTCAGCAGCAGGATACATTAGCCTTATTGCCTACTGGTGGTGGGAAATCCATCTGCTATCAGGTGCCAGCACTGATGCAGGAGGGAATCTGTGTGGTAATAAGTCCATTGATTGCTTTGATGAAGGATCAGGTGGATCAATTGCGTAAGCGAGGTATCGAGGCGGTATCTCTTGTTTCAGGAATGTCTAAGCGCGAAGTGGATATCACCTTAGATAATTGCATCTTTGGAAAGATAAAATTCCTTTACCTTTCTCCGGAGCGTCTGTATTCAGATTTGGTCCAGGAGCGCCTTAGGCATATGCAGGTTAATCTGGTTGCCATTGATGAAGCTCACTGTATTTCACAATGGGGTTATGACTTTCGTCCTGCATACCTATCCTTGGCAAAATTGCGTGCAATACTTCCGAAGGTACCTTTTTTGGCTTTGACAGCTACAGCTACGGCCGAGGTCGTTAAGGATATCCAGCTACAATTACAATTTGTTAAGGAAAATGTATTCCGTCTGAGTTTTGCGCGTCCTAATTTGGCTTATATGGTGCTTCCTGAGACGGATAAATGGGGGCGTATGTTGCGTATAATTCGGAAGACCGGGGGGGCAGGTGTCGTCTATGTGAAGACGCGTCGAGAGTCTATTGAGGTGGCGCGGGCTTTAGTTAATGAGGGTTTATCTGCGGACTTTTATCATGCAGGATTACCCGTTCAAGTGCGCCATCAGAAGCAGCACAGTTGGATGACGAATCGGACAGCTATTATGGTTGCTACGAATGCTTTTGGCATGGGCATCGATAAGGCAGATGTACGCTTTGTAATTCATCTTTCACTACCCAGTTCTTTGGAGGCTTACTACCAAGAAGCAGGACGTGCAGGGCGCGATGGAAAGAAAGCATTTCCCGTACTTCTTTATGCGCCACAAGATCTTGTTCTTTTAAAAGAACGTTTAGCATTAAGTTTTCCTTCAGTAGGATTTATTAAAGAGCTGTATCATCATTTATGTAATTATTACCAAATAGCTTATGGTGCAGGAGCGGAGTTGAATTTTGATTTCGACTTGGTCGATTTTGCGAAGAAGTATCATTTAGATATTACCTCTTGTTTAGCAGCCTTAAAATTCTTAGAGCGTGATGGATGGATCAGTTTAACCGAGTCGGTATATATCCCTGCACGGTTGAAGTTTGAGGTTGATTACACAACGCTTTATAAAGTGCAGATACAGTATGTGAAGTTTGATAAGTTAATAAAAGCTATTCTTAGAACTTATGGGGGGGTATTTGACTATCCCATTGCTATTAATGAGTATGAATTTGCTAAAGCCATCGGCTTGAGTCATGAGAAGGTCGTCGAGCTTCTGAAGAGTATGCAGCAGCTGCAGCTATGTACGTATATCCCACAGACAGATTCTCCACAGTTGCAATTTCGTGTCGCACGGGTGGATTATAAGCATTTGCATATTGATGCACAATTTATCAAGGAGCGTGCGGAGATTTTGGGGCGACAGCTGGCGGGAATTGAAGCTTATGTTTCGGAGGAAGGCTGCCGCAGTCAGTTGATCTTAGCTTACTTTAATGAGGCCGAAGCCGAGGCTTGTGGTGTTTGTGACTATTGTTTAATTAAAGCACATTCTGCGCGTAAGGAGCAGCGTTATGAAGCGCAGATACTGGCCTTTATAAGGGCCGAAAGGGAGCTTACTTTCACCGATTTATTAGATAAGTTTCCTATCCCAGAGCAGGGGGAGGTAGGGGTTCATATTCGAGCGTTGTTGCGTAGGGAGCTGATACAGCTTACTGATCAGCATTATTTTACGCTTATTTAAATACGATAACAATAAGAAATACGATAACAAAAAAAGCCCTAGCAAATTGCTAGGGCTTTTATTATGTGAAGAAGATCTAATTATTTAGATTTTTTCTCATCACCTTCCATTTGCTCTTTCAATTGTGCAAGAACGTCTAAATCACCTAAAGTAGATTTTTCAACTGAATCTTTCACTTTTTTCACAGCAGAAGAGGCAACTTTTGCTTCTTTTTTACGAGCATTGAATTCTTCAACACGTGCTTCAGCTCTTTCATCTTCCCAAATACGAGAGTGAGAAATTACTAAACGTTTGTTTTCTTTGTTGAATTCAATGATTTTGAATTTCGCAACTTCGTCAACTTTTAATGAAGCACCGTCTTCTTTAACAGAGTGTTTAGATGGACAGAATCCTTCAACACCATATTGTAAAGCAACGATATCACCTTTATCACCAACTTTTAACACGGTACCTTCATGTACTGAATCAATTGTGAAGATTGTCTCGAAAGTATCCCAAGGGTTTTCTTCTAATTGTTTGTGACCTAAAGATAACTTGCGGTTTTCTTCATCTAATTCTAAAACAACTACATCTAAAGTTTCACCTACTTTAGTGAATTCGTTAGGGTGGTTGATTTTTTTAGACCAAGATAAGTCAGAGATATGGATTAATCCATCGATACCTTCTTCTAATTCTACGAAAACACCGAAGTTAGTCATATTCTTAACTACAGCAGTTTGTTTCGAACCTACAGGGTAACGATCAGTGATGTTTTTCCATGGATCAGGAGTCAATTGTTTGATACCTAAACTCATTTTACGCTCTTCGCGATCTAATGTTAAGATCTCAGCTTCAATCTCATCAGAAACTTTTAAGAACTCTTGAGGAGAACGTAAGTTTTGAGACCAAGACATTTCAGAAACGTGGATTAAACCTTCAACTCCTGGGATGATTTCTAAGAAAGCACCGTAATCAGCAACTGTTACGATTTTACCTTTAACTTTAGAACCAACAGCTAAGTCTTTATCTAAAGATTCCCAAGGGTGCTCAGATAATTGTTTTAAACCTAATGCGATACGTTTTTTCTCGTCATCAAAGTCTAATACTACTACGTTGATTGTTTGATCTAACGCTAACACCTCTTTTGGATGCTCGATACGGCCCCAAGAGATATCAGTGATATGTAATAAACCGTCAACACCACCTAAATCGATAAATACACCGAAGTCAGTAATGTTTTTAACAGTTCCTTCTAATACTTGACCTTTTTCTAATTTCGCTACGATTTCAGATTTTTGGTTTTCTAAATCGTCCTCGATTAATACTTTGTGAGATACGACAACGTTTTTAAATTCGTGGTTGATTTTCACAACTTTGAATTCCATTGTTTTACCTACGTATACATCGTAGTCACGGATAGGTTTGATATCGATTTGAGAACCTGGTAAGAATGCTTCAACACCTTTGATGTCCACAATAAGACCACCTTTAGTACGAGATTTAACAAAACCGTCAATGATTCTATCATTTTCCAATGCTTCGTTAATCGCTTCCCAAGATTTTTGAGTTTTAGCACGTTTACGAGATAATACTAATTGACCATTTGCATCCTCTTGTGATTCTACAAATACGTCAACAACATCACCAACTTTTAATTCTGGTAAGTCACGGAATTCTGAAAGTGATACTAGACCGTCAGATTTGAAACCAACATTTAAGACAACGTCTTTATTGTTGATTGAAACAACAACACCTTCGATAATTTCACCTTGGTTGATCGAGTTGAAAGTACCAGCGTATTGCTCTTCAAGTTTCGCGCGCTCAGCATCGCTATAATTTCCGAAACCTTTTTCATCTAAATCCCAGTCAAACTCTCCTTCTGGAGTGTTCCATGTGTTAGATTTGATTTCTTCGATTAATTTTGAATCAGCTTCTGACTCAATGTTTTCGTTGTCTTTCACCACTTTGGTGTCAGCACCTTGTAGCTCTGCGTTTTTCGCTGCTAACTCTTTTTCTGCTTCTTGTTTTTTTGCCATTAATTAATTTATCTCCTTTTCTCTAGCTTTGTAGAGACTGCAAAAATACGAAAAACTTTTAGTAACAAGTATTTATGTTTATTTTTTTTTACCCAACTTCTTCACATCGCTATTTTAATGTTAATAAATCACGCCTTTGGAAGTCTTAAGCAGTACGCTTCTAGCTCTTAGTTTACTTTCTTTCAGAGGTCTGTAATACTTTTGTAATCAAGTTTATAAGTTCTTCTTTTTGAAAAGGCTTAAAGATTATTTCATCGAAATATAGTTCATTCTTCCATTCTAAAGCCTTAATTTGCTCTGGTGTTGAAGAAGTACAAATGACTTTTGTACCAGGGTTTTTACCTTCTTGACGCAGTTTTTTCAGGAGTTCTAAACCCGAAACTTCGGGCATATTTAAATCCGTAATCACTAGGTCTATAGGCTGCTCCCCTAATATAGCCAAGGCTTCAGCGCCATTTTTCGCTGTGTAACAGAGGTCGTGATCCTGTAACAGATGTCGTAAAAAGAGTAAATTTAAGGGGTTGTCATCAACGAGTAGGAGGCTTAAATGACTCGGTATAGCCGCTTTTTTTGCAGGAGCTCCTTCCGGGGGTTCTGTATCATTGGAGACGATGGTCAGGGGGAGGTTTATTGTAAAAGTGCTGCCCTTGTTTACTTCACTCTTAACCTGAATGTGACCATGCATGCCAGCAATGAGTTTTTTCGTGATATAAAGACCTAAACCTACGCCGGTGTTGACTGGAAGTTGTGGCGCCACCGTAAAATATCGGCGGAAGATGGAACGGTGCATCGTTGCGGGAATGCCGACACCTTGATCGCTAACTTGCAAACTTAATAAGCCATCTGTCCGGATAGATGCTTTACAATGGATCGTACCTTCATGGGAATATTTAATAGCATTGGAGATAATATTTATTAATATTTGCTTTATTTTCAACTCATCTGCTTGCACGATCAGTGTTTGTGGGATCTCATTGCTAACTAGCAGCTGCAGATTTTTTAATAAGGCATCTTGCTGATGCATCGCTATCGTACAGGCTATGGTGTCCCACAGCGTAAATGTTTCCTGACATTGAATTTTGCTGAGTTCATTTATCTTGGAGATATTAAGGATATCGTTAATGGTTTTCGAGGTATGGCGAATACTGGAATAGGAGGAGTCAATAAGCATCTTTTGGTCCTTATTGAGTCCTTGGATATTATCTTTGAGCATCTCTATTATCCCTAATAGGGAGTTTAGGGGCGTTCTTATTTCATGACTTATCGTGGTTAACTTATCTGTTTTATCCTCCGCAAGTTGGGCCGCATAGTGTTTTTCCTCCAGCAGGCGTTTTTCAAAACCGCTCATATTATATTGATAGAAAAGGACTATCAGCAGTAGAAGCAGTGAGAGGCAGATGCATATAATCATCTCATACTTGAGTATGTTGGCTTTTTCCAGTAGTTTCAGAAAAGTCTGCTCCGCATCTAGTTGATATCTTTTATTTTCATAGTCCACAATTTTTGTCAGGCTAAGATGCAGATCATTCATAAGTTTTAAATTCTTAGCTATCGCCTGATTGAGGTTTTTTGTGGAGATTGTTGTTTCACTGAAATGTTGTTGATTGACCATCAACGTACAATGATGAGGTAGAATTTTTAAATTTTTCTGCAGTTGGGGGATAATTGCTTGCGCGGTAGTCAGTTCTTCGGGCAATTCTTTGGCTAATATATTCAGACTACTATCTTTTTTAAACTGCGCTAGTAGTTGTTTGTTCTGCACTACTTGACTTTGTGAGTCCAGTGCATTTAGCTGCTGGACATACCGCTTATAGGGGGTAGAATCTAAGTTTATGACATAGCGTATAAAGGCGTTTTCAGCTTCCGATTGCCGTTTTAAAAATACGCTGAATGGGGATTCGTAAGTTTGAATTTCCTGATAGATACTGTGGATATGGTTTGTCAGAATACGATACTGACGGTATTGCGTATTAAATACCGTAGCAATTGTTAATAACAAAACAAAAGATAAGGTTATCAGTAATATTCTAAAGAGTTTATTTCGCTGTTGTTTTTTTAGTACCATGCTTGGGATAATGATACTGATAAATAATTTAACTTCAGCAATGCGATGTAGTCGTTATTCTACAATTTTGAAACTATTAATAATTTTTGGTGCTTGATACGTAATATTTTGTTTTGAAAGTGCAATGCTCGCATTTAATTCATAACCAATTAATAGAATTAGTGAGTTTAGATACATCCAAATCATCATTACTAAGAGGGTACCAATGGAGCCATAAATTTTGTTGTATGTTCCAAAGGAGTTGATGTAAAATGCAAAGCCCGAAAAGGTTAATATTGCTAAGATGGTGGCGAGCATAGCTCCGGGGCTAAAGAACTTCCACTTCTTGGAGTTTGAAGGCCCAATTTTATAAAGGCAACTGACTGTAAAAAAGTAGATGGCGAAAATTATAATCCATCGGATAGCCTTAATTAAGAAGGACCAGAACCAAGCTTGAAAGCTCAAGTTCTCTCGTAAATAGGCGATGATAACATTGGTTACAGTGAGGATCGCCATTCCTACGGTTAAGGCAATAATAATTAAGATGGATAAACCTAGGGCGATTAGTCGGCGTTTGCCCCATGATCTATTTTCCGAAACTAAGGATGATTTGTTGAAGGCCAACATCAGTGTTCCCACCCCATTGGTAGCGAAAAAAGTGGCTAGTAGGAAACCAAAGGAGAGGAGCCCTCCATGTTGGTTTTGGACCACATCTTCCAGCGTCGTTTCTACAACTAAAAAGGCGTCATGTGGAATAACAATAACAAGAAAATCTAACAGCTGCTCTTGGAAATTGTCAATGGGAATATAGGGGATTAGGGTAAATAGAAATATGATACCTGGAAATATCGCTAACATAAAGTTATAGGCCAGGGAAGAAGCCTTATTTAAAATTGACTCCCGTGATATTTCTTTAAAAAAAAATAAAGCAACCGTATACAAAGGCAGCGAGCCAAAGCCTGGAAGCATAAGCTGCTTAGTCCAGGCGATAAATTGCTCAAGTGGTTTTCTTTGTAGTAACCAGTGCTTTATTTCTTGCTTCATGCGGGAAAATAAGGTTCCAATTTCTTCATAAATGCTGGCGGAGGAAGGCATGGTTTATTTTTCACCATATCTACAAATACTAAGGTTGTCTCGCCAATATTTAGAAGCTGTCCTTCCTCATTAAATATTTCATAGTGAAATACAATGCGTATGGAAGGTTTGATTCGAACTTGTGTTTTTATTGTTAATAAATCATCGTATCGTGCGGGCTTTATATATTTACATTTCATTTCCAAGACGGGCATCATCACGCCTAGTTCTTCTAATTCCTTGTAAGAATATCCGGTGGTACGGAGCATTTCGGTTCTTGCAACCTCATAATAAGAGGCGTAATTCCCATAATATACATACCCCATTTGATCCGTTTCCGCATAGCGTACACGTACAGTGTGTTGTGATTCAAACATACGTTATTTTTTTATATTGCGCTCATCAAGCGCTTTTTGGAATTTGCGCGCGTTTACTAAATGCGCTTCCATTGTTGTCGCAAAATTGTGATACCCTGAGAAATCCTCCTTAGCACACATATAAATGAAATCATGACTCTTATAGTTCAAAACAGCGTCTATAGCTGCGATACTAGGCAACATAATAGGGCCTGGAGGCAATCCTTTGTATACATATGTATTATATGGGTTGTCTACCCGTAAATGTTTATTTAGTACACGACGTATTGTGAAATCATTATTTGCGAAGATGACAGTAGGGTCGGCTTGTAACAAGATACCTTTCTTTAGGCGGTTGAGATAGAGTCCCGCAATGGCTGGCATCTCATCTTTATGCAGCGCTTCACCTTTGACGATAGCCGCTAAGCTACTAACTTCTTGTGTCGTCAGATTCAGCGCTTTGGCTTTCGCTGTACGATCGGCATTCCAAAATTTCTTGTATTCTTCCTGAAATCTGGCAATGATCTTCTCAGGTTCCGTATTCCAGAAAATTTCATAGGTATTAGGAATAAACATGCTGAAAAAATTGTCCGCAGTAAAACCATAGCTTTGCGCTAGTGCTGTATCTGAAAGAACTTTTACGAAAGCGGCGGAATCTGCTTCAAAATTTTTCGCTAGAATGCCCGCGAAATCAGTCTTCAGGCGTACATTTTCAAAACGTAATTTTACGGGCTCTTGGTACCCCCCACGTAGATTCCCTATCAAACGACGGTTGTTCATGCCTTCCTTCAAGGCGTAACGCCCAGGTTTAACTTGAGAAGGGTATTTCTGGTAGTCCGCGGCAAATTCAAAAGATGCTATATCAGCAACAATCTCTTTATCCTTTAAAGTCTTTAGTACATCGGCATACGTATCGCCGGTTTTAATATAAAGGTATTCCTGCTTAGCAGTAACATTTCCGGCAAAGAATGCTTTATAAAATTTGAAGCCATAATAGCCCCCTACAGCAAGGATTATAACAGCAACTACAAGAAGCCACTGTGGGAATTTATTTTTTTTGTCTTTCATGTATTGTAAACTTTCTATGCTACGTTAATTTGCTAATGTTAAATCTATGGTTGCCCCAATGCTAATAAGACCCGACTCTAAGCCTGGTGATTGGCTCACGACAAAGGCTGTCGTGGTATCTGTGCCCGTATAATTTATGGTGCCGAGCTGTAAACCCGCTCCTTGAAGTGCAAATTTTGCTTCTATCAAACTCAAGCCTGTTAAATCAGGGATTTCGACCTCATTAGCTCCTTTTCCATTCCCTAAATATAAATCGATGCGACTCCCTTTTGGAATTGGGCGTCCATTACGTATCTGCTGCCCTGCAAATCGTGCCTCTAACACTAAGTCTCGCGCGATGTCAGCGACATAAATCGTGTCTCCTAGGCGCAAACCATGATTCTTTAAGATCGCTGAAGCCTCAATAAATGTCTTCTCTGTGACCTCAGGGAAGTTAACCTCAGGAGCCGTCTGCGTAATAATCGTTAAATAAATCGTACGTCCTGATTTAACGTGGAAATTTTGTTCTGGATCCTGCTCGATCACTAAGCCAGGCTTTGCATCCATTTGAAAGACGGAATCTATTTGATAAGAAAGACCGGCCTGCTCCAGCAGCGAAATGGCTTCGGAAATATGCTTTCCTTTTACTTGAGGCACAGCAATGGCTTCATCATGATTGGTGTAAATACGTAAACCGAAGAAAATTAAACAGAATAACCCCGCAAATGCAGCGATGGCCATTAATAGGTTTTTTCTGAAAGTCGAGGTACGTAAATACTTAAATATTTTGGACATAGTTTTTTATTCGCTAATTAGTAACCTGTGAAAGCAATTTTAAAGCCATATTCACTCAATGTGTAGTTCATACTGTATTTATGTTATGAACGATGCTACTCCCTAAAGAAGCACGATAGGGTGAATACCAAGGCAAATATAATAAAGCATTGATTAAAATATGCAAATGATTGTATTAATGCCTTTCAAAATATAGTAGGGATATAATTTTAATTAATCAAAAATTGATATAGCGCCTACAAATATTCGTTTTTCCGTCTTTAGCAAATTATATTTGCGCTTACAATCGCTAATTATGAAAACAAAAATTGCATTAATTACTGGAGGTTATACGGGAGAGGCGGAAGTATCTTTAAAGAGCGCCGCATTTGTAGCTTCAAAAATAGATACACAAAAGTACGCTATTTATCCTATTCATATATCCCTAACTGATTGGTCATATGTCGCTGCCGATGGACAGCGTTTTCCGGTAGATAAAGCGAATTTTACAGTGCCTTTAGCGGATGAGGTCATTCATTTTGACCTTGCTTTCATTATGCTACATGGGAGCCCTGGGGAAGATGGTAGATTGCAGGGGTATTTGGATATGTTAGGTATAAAATATACTTCTTGTGACGCCTTAACGTCCGCTTTAACCATGAATAAAGGGTATACGAAATCAATATTAACGGGTATTCCAGATTTATTTATGGCGGAGTCGGTTCTTCTTTTTGAAAGTCATCGCGCTGCAGCTACGGCTCTTGTAACGGAAAAATTAACACTTCCCTATTTTGTGAAGCCAAATGCTGGTGGATCAAGTATAGGTATGACGAAAGTGAAGAGTCAGGATGCCTTACAAGCGGCTATCGATCTTGCTTTCGATGCTGAGAATACGGGAAAACAAGTATTAGTGGAAGAATTTGTATTCGGACGTGAGTTTTCTCAAGGAGTTTACCGCAACGCTGCGGGTGATTTAGTGGTTCTTCCAGCGACAGAAGTGCGTACAACGAGAGAGTTTTTCGACTTTGAGGCTAAGTATACGCCCGGATTGACCGAGGAAATTACACCAGCCCCACTGAATGAGGAGCAGGTAACACGTGCAGCCAAGATTTTAAAAGAAATTTATGTGCGTTTGAATTGTAAGGGTATGGTCCGCATTGACTTCTTTCTAGAAAATGATACCGACTTATTTTATTTTATTGAGATAAACACCATTCCTGGGCAGACGGCAACAAGCTTTATCCCACAGCAGGTGCGCGCATTCGGATTGACAGAAACCGCTTTTTATGGCGAATTGATTGAGGTCGCTCTCCAAGGAAATTAAAAACGTATTTTAATACCTTTATAACGAAACCCCCAAGGAATTAAACTCTTTGGGGGTTTTTCTATTAGGATAAAATTTTTGTTATGCGTTTAAAGCAGATTTATACGTTTTTAGGCAGCGTTCACGGGCAAGCGTATGGTCGACAATAGGCTGTGGGTAGCCAAAGCCAGTAAGCTCGGGAATCCACTTTTTTATATACGTTAAATTTGGGTCAAATTTCTTTTGTTGTAACATGGGGCTAAATATTCTGAAATAGGGGGCGGCATCCGTTCCACATCCCGCAGCCCACTGCCAGTTTCCAATATTTGCCGACTGATCATAATCCAATAATTTTTCCGCAAAATAGGCCTCTCCCCATCGCCAGTCAATTAATAAATGCTTACATAAGAAGCTTGCACAGAGCATACGCACACGGTTATGCATAAAGCCGGAGTGATTTAGCTCCCGCATGCCCGCATCTACCAAGGGGTATCCTGTACGCCCTTCACACCAAGCTTGAAATTCCGCTTGCTGATTGCGCCAGACGATTAAATCATATTTCGGCATAAAAGCTTTGGTGACCGTATGTGGAAAATGGTAGAGGATCATCATAAAAAATTCACGCCAGATAAGCTCTTTTAAGAAGGTTTTTTCCACCATGCTGTAGGCTTCGGCAACGAGCTTACGGATGCTAATGGTGCCGAATCGTAGGTGCACCCCTAGGCGGGAAGTGCCATTTTCCAGGGATGGAATATCACGTGTGCTAAGGTAGTCTGCCATAACATCATAAGCTTCATTTTCAGGAAAATGGATTTCGCTGGCCTGAAAGCCAAGCTCCGCTAAACGTGGTAGGGGATGTATTCCTGGCTGCAGCAGTTGCAATAAATCTTCCGAAGCATAGCTGTCGCTTCCCGCTATTTCATACTGCGCCAGCCATTTGTTTTTATAAGCCGTATATACGGTATAGGGATTGCCATCCGCTTTTACGACGTCTTTTTCATGAAAGATTACCTGATCCTTAAAAGATTGAAAGGAGATATGCTGCTCCCCAAGGAAAGCCTGTATTTCAAGGTCACGTAGACCTGCAGCAGGCTCGTAATCACGGTTGCAAAAAACCTGCTGTGGGCGGAATTCAGCAACGATTTGTTGCCAAGCTTCCAAGCAGTGGTCATGATAAATTTTTATGGATGTGCCATAAGGAGCTAGCGCGGTATTTAAGGCCTGCAACTGCTGCCATATAAAGGTTACACGAGCATCCTTGCTGTCGGATAGACGTCCGAGAATGCTACGGTCAAAAATAAAGACAGGTTGCACAAGGTGGCCTGTCTGTAATGCTTGAAATAAAGCGTGATTATCGGCAAGGCGTAAATCACGGCGGAACCAGAAAATCACCGTATGCTTCATCGTTTATTTTTTTAACGTATAAGTTTCAAAGCTGTAGGCATATGCATGACGCTCATCAGCAGGGTGTGCCTCTGTCGACTGCAGCTCCCAAATTGCAGGGTTTAAATCCGGGAAATAGGCATCCCCCGCTAAGGATACATGTACCCTTGTTAGGAGTACCTTATCTGCTAAGGGTAGAAATTGTTGGTAGATATTCGCTCCACCGATAATAAATATTTCCTGCTCATCACGGCAGGAGCTAAATACCTCACTGATGGAGTTTACGATATCACAATCTGCAGCTTGGTAATTAGCGTCTTTTGTCAAGATAATATTACGTCGCTCAGGAAGTGCTTTTCCAATAGATTCAAAGGTCTTTCTGCCCATCACTACAGAGTGCAACAAGGTGTTCTTTTTAAAATATTTGAAGTCGTTGGGCAAATGCCATGGCATTTGATTTCCTTGGCCGATGACATTATTCTCAGCTGCGGCAACGATTAAGGTAATGCGTAAGTGATTCATTTTATATGGCTACCGGAGCTTTAATATGTGGGTGAAAGGTGTAGTTTTCCAATTCGAAATCTTCAAATTTGAAGTCCATTAGATCCCGTACCTCAGGATTGATCTTTAACTGCGGTAAAGGCATTGGCGTACGTGATAATTGAAGAGCTGTTTGCTCAAAATGGTTGTTGTAAATATGCGCATCTCCAAGCGTATGAACGAAATCTGCTGCTTCCATATCACATACCTGTGCCACCATCATAGTCAATAGGGCATAAGATGCAATATTAAAAGGTACACCCAAAAAGATATCCGCCGAACGCTGATACAGCTGACAGGATAGCTGGGGTTTAAGAATTCCTTTTTCGGGATCTGCAGGAGCGACGTAAAACTGGAAAAAAGCATGACATGGCGGTAAAGCCATATTTTCAATTTCTGCAACATTCCATGCTGATACAATAATTCTACGGGAGTCGGGGCTATTTTTTAATTGCTTTATTACCTGCGCAATCTGATCAATATGTCTGCCGTCTGGGGTTGGCCAAGAGCGCCATTGCGAACCATACACAGGGCCCAAATCGCCCTTTTCATCCGCCCATTCATCCCAAATGCTGACCCCATTATCTTTTAAATACTTAATGTTAGTATCTCCTTTTAAAAACCAAATAAGCTCATGTAAGATAGAGCGTAAGTGTAATTTCTTGGTCGTAACCATTGGAAAGCCTTCCTTTAAGTTGAAGCGCATTTGATAGCCAAAGACACTACGTGTACCTGTGCCCGTGCGGTCTGTCTTATCCACACCCTGTGTATATACATGCGCTAAAAGATCTAGATATTGTCTCATTTTGTTACGTTTATGTGTTATTTCTTGCTTTATAGCTTAAAAAATCAAAAATGAATCGGGGTATAAAGCCTATCAGAATAAGGATATAAAGCCTATTAGAATAGGGATATAAAGGTAGGTAATCTTAGGGATGAATCAAATTGCTAGCATCCTTAGAATTGTTTATGAAAAATCATTTTTGCTAAAGAAAAGATCTTTTGTAGGTTTTTGTGTATTTTTGCAACTTATTATGAATAAAAAAGTCGCTTTCTATACTTTGGGATGTAAACTGAATTTTTCAGAAACCTCATCCATCGGCCGTGTATTTAAAGATGCTGGTTACGAAACCACCGCATTTAATAGCCCCGCAGACGTTTATGTGATCAATACCTGCTCCGTTACGGATAATGCAGATAAGAAGTGTCGTAAGGTGGTGAAGGAAGCTTTGAAGCATTCTCCAAACGCTTATATAACGATTGTTGGCTGTTATGCGCAGCTGAAGCCGAAGGAAATTGCAGAAATTCCTGGGGTAGATATGGTCTTAGGTGCTGCGGAGAAGTTTAATATTATTGAGCATATCAACGATCTTACAAAACAAGAAAAGACCATTATTCATAATGCGCCCATAGATGAAACAAATCAGTTTGTAGCCGCTTATTCGATTGGTGATCGCACGCGTACCTTCCTAAAAGTGCAAGATGGCTGTGACTATTCTTGTACTTTCTGTACCATCCCTTTAGCACGTGGAGCTTCCCGTTCAGGAAAGATTGCTGAAATCGTGCAGCAGGCTGAGGAAATTGCAGCCTCAGGTGTTAAGGAAATTGTGTTAACGGGCGTTAATATTGGAGACTTTGGTATCCGTGATGGCCAGCGTGAAGATCGCTTTTTAGATTTAGTTCAAGCCTTAGACGAAGTCGAGGGCATTGATCGCATTCGTATCTCTTCCATAGAGCCGAATTTACTTTCCAATGATATCATTGAATTTGTCGCTAAGTCCAAGCGTTTTGTACCTCATTTTCATATGCCTTTACAGGCGGGAAATAACAAGGTCTTAGGCTTGATGCGTCGCCGTTATAAAAGAGAGCTGTATACCGAGCGTGTAGAATTTATCAAATCTTTAATGCCCGACTGTTGTATTGGCGTCGATGTTATTGTCGGCTTCCCTGGTGAAGAGCGCGAAGACTTCCTAGATACGTACAACTTCTTAAATGAGATGGATATCTCTTATTTACATGTGTTCACCTATTCAGAACGGGAAAATACCATCGCTGCGCAAATGGATGGCGCTGTACCAGGATCTCAGCGTTCTGACCGTAGCAAAATGCTTCATATCCTTTCCGAAAAGAAACGCCGTGCTTTCTATGAGTCACAAATTGGAAAACTCGGAGATGTACTTTTTGAAGGCGATATAAAAGATGGGTATATGCATGGATTTTCACGTAACTACGTTAAAGTGCGTTCGCTCTATGATCCCTTATTAGTGAATGAAATTGTTCCTGTAAAATATTTAGCTGTTACAGATGCTGGAGAAGTGGATGTGCAAGAGATTGCGGCCCCATTAATCCATTCCTAACTGTATATAGCTGTGTGTAAAGCCTTTCAATTCTTGAAAGGCTTTTTTTTATTGCTATGCTCCGGGAAAATCTTGTTTTCACCTTTCTTTAAGAAGAGATTTCCCTATCTTTAATAAGCGATATAACTACTAAAATAAGCGATATAACTACTAATTTTAAGGACAATATTTTATGAAGCTGCTACAATTTATAGGTTTTACACTAATTATAATGCTCACGTTTACAGGCTGTCACAGTAAGCGAAAAATAGCTTCTTCGGGGAGTGCTTCTCGGAATTCAAGTTTAACGGATGCTTCCTCTGGTCGAGGGACGGACTTTCGTGGTGAAAGCTTGGAAGCCTACGCAGACTTATTCAATGTCAATAAAAAGGAGCTAAAGAATAAAAAGTTATATAATTTTATCACAGACTGGTTAGGGAGTCCTCATCAGATGGGAGGTTCCTCTAAGAAGGGGGTAGACTGCTCCGGGTTTGTGGGATTGTTGTACCAGGATGTTTATCGTCAAGATCTGGCACGCTCTTCCCGTGACATGGGGGAGCAGGTAAAAAGGAAATTTGAAAATCAACTACAAGAAGGGGACTTGGTTTTTTTCTCCTTTGGAGGGAAAGCTATCGACCATGTAGGGGTATATTTGCATCAAGGGAAATTTGTACATGTTTCCACGCGTAAAGGAGTTATTATTTCCGATATTAAAGATGCCTGGTATTATAAGTATTTTTCACGTGCAGGAAGCTTAAAACGTTAATAAGCATTTTTTTGTCATATCGACAAGAAATACTTTAATCCCTGTTAAAAAAAGCTATTTTTGTACAAAAAATATTATTATGCTCAGTATTAAGTCCAAGAAAATCTTTTTAGGTTTATGTATCGTGGTTCCATTTTTTATTTATTGCGTGTATTACTACAGCAATATGGTTAAAAATGCCCCTTATCGCTATGCAGATTTTGAATCTGTTGTGTATGTGTACGGTACACCGGATGAGATGGTTAACAAATATGATTCTAAGACACGTATCTTTCAATATTTGGATAAACGAGACTCCCTAAATATCGACACGTTAAAGTTGAATAAAGACGATTTACTGTATATCCACCGCAAAGCACAAGAGTTGGGGTTTTGGAATTTAGATGATGATATGACAGGCCCGGCTGCTAAGACGGGAGACACTTCTCAGGTCGTACCCCGCTATTATTTAGAATTAAATTATAAGGATAAGTCTAAAAAGGTTACCATCGATCAAGATTTTGCAGGTAACGAACGTATGCGTGAAGCCGCAAAGTCTATTTTTGATGAGGTGCAGCGTATTATTGCGCAAGCACATGCTCGTTAGTCCTCCTATAAATATTATTGATCCTATACGAAGCTAGGCTGTTCAAAAGGAAGCGTACTTACTATGACTGCAAAAATCACAGTGTTCATGGTAAGTACGCTTGCTAATCAACGTTCATAGTACGTAAGGTGCGCTAATCAGTGTTCATGGCTACGACGGTTGCTAAGCGCTGCTGCGGTGCAAGATCCCTCAACTGTCGGATGTCAGTGGATGCTGGAAGTTCGAATATTTCCAATTTAAAATAGGGAATAGCAGCAAATACATGGTCAAAGATATCCGACATTATCCCTTCATAAGCGACGATTCCTGTCACATTCGTAAACATATACAATTCTAGCGGTAGCCCTTTTTCTGTTGGAGCCAGTTGACGCACAAAAAACAACATTTCTTGATGGATATTAGGGTTCTTACGTCCATAGCGTACGATGTATTCCCGCAGGAGGCCTATATTTGTTAAATTGCGCCCATTTAAGGCCATGGATTTATCTACTTGATGATCGGTGTTAAATTTATTTATTGCTGCCTGACGCTCCTCAATATAATCTTTTAAGAGAGTGATCTTCTTGAGTTCTGTCAGCTCCTCCTCTTTTAGAAATCGGATGGTAGAAATTTTTATATGGATAGCCCTTTTTATACGTCTTCCTCCCGAGGCTTGCATTCCACGGTAGTTCTTAAAAGATTCAGTGGTCAAGAGGTGCGTTGGAATGGATGTTATCGTCATATCCCAATTTTTTATTTTTACCGTATTAAGATTTATTTCAATCACATCACCATCGGCATTATGCTTGGGCATCTCCACCCAATCCCCCACCCGTAGGAGATCATTTGTAGATACCTGTATAGAAGCTACAAACCCTAAGATTGTATCTTTAAACACGAGCATTAACACCGCTGATGCCGCTCCTAAGGACACAAAGAATGACCAAGGTGAACTTCCTGTTAAAATCGAAAAAACAGCAATTGCCGAAAGACTGTAAGTTAGTATGGTGAATACTTGAAGATATGAATCTATGGGTTTGTCAGCAAAGCGTTTTCGGGTGCTTAAAACATCCCGAATTGTCTTTAGGATGGAGTTGACTAGAAGCGCTAAATTGATAACCATAAACACCTGAAATCCCTTGTTTACAACATTTGTCCAGGTGGGAAAGCCAATGAAAATTAAAGGAATTATACGCTGCCCTACTAAGAGGGGTAATAAATGGCAAGCATAGTTTAGGGTGCTATTTTTGATGAGTAGATCATCCCATTTCGTTTCAGACTTTTGGATTAATAGTATTAATATATTTTTTAAAATCTTTCGAGAGAGAAAGTCAATTATTAATAAGAACAGGATGACAGCTAAGAGGATGCCGACGGAATTTAAAATATGTGCATATTCCGCTGGTATACCCGCTCGAAGTAAGTACTGGTATGACCAGTTATAAATTTTACTGGAGGAAACTTCTTTGATTAGTTCTAACGATATATTTTCTGCAATATTCATATACAAAGATACAAAATATGGCTAGTAGGATTTTAGTGAAAATAAAAATGAGTCCCCTTATTGAGGACTCATTTTTATTTTTTTTCAAGATACTTATGCTAAGCACTAATATTTTTCTGCTCGTTCGTGTTTATGTTTAAACATGAAAGAGAAGAAGAAAGCGATTATTAAGGAGTATGCTGCAAATGAAAGCCATACTTCTTGCCATTGCAGACTTCCATCAGCTGCGGTAAAGTATTTTTCTATAACAAATCCAGAAACTTGAGATCCGAAGATTGCGCCAAATCCATTGGTCATCATCATAAACATACCCTGTGCTGAAGAGCGTATTTCCGATGATGTATTTGTTTCCACGAATAGAGAGCCTGAGATATTAAAGAAGTCAAAGGCCATTCCATAAATAATACAAGAGGCAACAATCATCCATAATCCTGCACCAGGATCACCGTAAGCTAATAATGCAAAGCGTAGGACCCATGCTAACATAGAAATTAACATGACCTGTTTTATTCCAAATCGTTTTAAGAAGTATGGAATAGCCAGGATAAATAAAGTTTCTGAAACTTGCGAAATCGACATTATTATGGTCGAGTACTTGACGATAATTGAATCGGCAAACTGCTGTTGATCGGCAAAAGATGATAAATACGTGTCACCATACATATTTGTTAGCTGTAGGGCGCCTCCTAAGAACATGGAAAAGATGAAAAATAAGGCCATCTTAGAGTTGGCAAACAGCTTAAATGCTTTTAACCCAAATTGTTCAGCTAAGCTAATTTTTTCAGTTTTCTTATGTGTTGGTGGGCATGGAGGTAGTGTGAAGGAATAGATTCCGAGTAAGATTGCTGCGACAGCTGAAAGGTAAAATTGTCCCGCTAACGCTTTATTACCAGATAAATTTGTAATCCACATGGCCGCAATAAATCCGATAGTTCCCCAAACTCGAATACTCGGAAAAACTTTGACAATGTCATACTTATTGCGTTTTAACACGGTATAGGCGATGGAGTTCGATAATGCGATGGTAGGCATATAAAAAAACATGGCTAACAAGATTACCCAAAAGAAGGTGTGTGGATCCGTGACCTGTGGTAAATATAAAAAGGTACAACCAAATAGAATATGCAAGATGCCATATAGGCGTTCAACATTCATCCATTTATCGGCGATGATTCCTGTTAGAGCAGGCATAAATAGGGATGAAATTCCTAGGGTAGAAAAGACAGCACCAAATTCTGCTCCCGACCACTGTTTATTTTGAAACCAATAAACACCGATGGTAATTAGCCAAGCTCCCCAAACAAAGAACTGTAAGAAGTTCATTATGGTAAGCCTCAATTTAATAGACATAGTATATGTAGTATTTGTTAATTTATAGATGATTGCAGATGAAGGACTATTTTCGACGCGCTATTTCGTCGCGTAGCGATGCCGCAGTTTCGTAGTTTTCCTCTTCTAAGGCTTTACTTAGCTCGGATTCAAGTTGTACATCAGAATAGCTAATCAGTGGATTTTTTGGTGGAGGAGGTTCCATGCGTATTTGTTCGTCACTCGTCTTTTTCTCACCCTTTTCATTCGACTCAATTGTCACATTTGTGCGGTCTAAATTCTCTAAAAATGCGAATTCATTGCCTTCAATAATAATTCCTGCTGAAGACATAATGAAATCGTAGGTGTAGATTGGAATCTCAAAGCGTACAGCCAGCGCTACAGCATCGGACGTGCGCGCATCAATTTCCTTGGTTTGCTGTCCGTCGGTACAAATTAATTTTGCGAAAAATACGCCGTCCACGAGATTATAAATCAGGACTTCAGAAATCTGTAGCGAGAATGCCTGCGCAAAATTCACAAATAAATCATGCGTTAATGGCCTACTAGGAGTCATTTTCTCGATTTTAATCGCGATAGATTGGGCCTCATTACTACCTATGATTATAGGCAGTCTTCGATTTCCATTATTTTCTCCTAACACAAGTGCATAGGCTCCAGACTGTGTTTGGCTGTAGGAAAGACCGACAATATCTAACTTGATTTTTTTCATTTTTATGCTCTTACGCTTGTACAAATATCGAAATATTCAAAGCAAAAAAAAAACTACCGCCTCATTTTTTTAATAAGTCCGGTAGTTTTCTGTAAATTTTAGGTGTTTATTGCCCTTTATAGGCTTTTAAAGCGGTTATTAACTGCGGTACAATCTCAAAGGCATCTCCTACAATTCCGTAATCTGCGACCTTAAAGAAGGGTGCTTCGGGATCTTTATTGATGACAACAATGGTTTTTGAGGAGCTGACACCTGCTAAATGTTGAATCGCTCCAGATATACCAATAGCAATATATAGGTTAGGGCTTACAACAATTCCTGTTTGACCTACGTGTTCCGAGTGAGGTCTCCAGTCGGCGTCGGATACAGGCTTAGAGCATGCTGTAGCCGCTCCCAGTACATCGGCTAGCTCTTCAATCATACCCCAATTTTCGGGCCCTTTAAGACCTCTTCCTGCAGAGACGACAATCTCTGCCTCGGGCAGGGAAACCTTATCTGTAGCGCGTACAACCTCTTTAATAAGCACTCCTAAATCTGCTGCTGGAATCTGACTTTCATAAGTCTCAAGCTGTGCGGAGACTTCATTTTCCTGAACTTCAAAGGCATTGGGGTTCAAAGAAATTACTTTGATAGGTGCCTGTAGGCTAAGTTTAGCAAATGCTTTAGCGGAGAAAGCTGATTTTGTTAAAGTCCAATTATCGCCTTGAATTTCAGGTAGTGAAATAGCGCCATCCGCGAGTGCTGCATCTAATTTTGTAGCCACACGGGGAGCTAATCCTTTTCCGGAAAATGAATTACTCAGGATGATCACTTGTGCCCCTTGCTGCTTCGCAACATCGGCTATAATGTGCGCATATGCGCGATTGATAAAGTTTGACAACTGATTGCTATCGGCAGAAATAATTTTTTCAGCCCCATATTTCTGTAGCTTGGTAAGCTCCTCTGCTGCAACATGACCTATAGAGAGCGCTGTAACGGTGTTATTTGTAAGCGCCGCTATAGCTTTCGCATAAGAAACAACCTCAAAAGCTGATTTCTTAAACTTACCGTCTGTATTTTCTACATATACTAATAATGACATACGAATCTGATTTAGGTTAAATAACTTTTGCTTGGGTGTGTAATAAATCCACTAACTGGGAGACATTTCCTGGGTCTACTAAAGTGACTTTACCCCTTGGTGCAGGTGTTTCATAAGCGATAATTTCTGATAAGCTGCTGATCTCCTCCGCCGCAAGGACTGTAAGTGGCTTTGTGCGCGCACTCATAATCCCACGCATATTAGGGATTTTTGCAATAGCTACGCCTTCTGCTGTACCAATCACTGCAGGAGTAGGGAGGCTTAACACCTCTTTGCCACCTTCTATTTCTCGTTCTACCGTCAAGGTGTTATCCGTTAAGTCTATCTTTTTAGCGATAGAAATGGATGGTAAAGCTAATAGCTCACCAAGAATTGCAGCTACTTGAGCACCATTATAATCAATCGATTCTCTTCCTGTAAGTATTAAATCATACCCCTGATCTTTGGCATAATGGGCAATTTGCTTAGCGACAAAGCGAGCGTCCTTTGGCGCAGCATCAATACGTACGGCATCATCTGCTCCGGCAGCTAACGCTTTTCGGATTGTCGGGTCAATGCTTGCTTCACCGACAGAAATTACCGTCACCGTACCTTTGCCACCCTCTGCGAGGTCTAGCGCACGTGCTAATGCAATCTCATCATACGGATTGATAATATATTGAATTCCAGTTTGGTTAAACGATCGGTTGTCCGCCGAAAACGTAATCTTCGAAGTGGTGTCTGGGACATTACTTATACATACTAATATTTTCATATCATAACGGGTTTACACAAACCTAATATTTATTTTCCATTTTAAAAAGCCTATTTGTCAGCTGATTATCAGTGAAATACCAATCCTTGGTTTTGTGAAAATGATAATTATAATGGCTATTTTTAATAATATTTTGGCATTTTACAGTTAATATTTCTTTATTATTAATAAAATATCAATTTCCTTACTGATATAGACCTTTTCAATAGGGATATTTATACGTCAGTAAATTGTCATAATTTCTATGCTAGCATAGTAAATTTTAGGTAACCCCTTCTTTTTATCTTCATGAGAATAGTCGTAACTTCTTCTTGAGAATAGTCGTAACTTCGCCGATAATTTAGAGATTATGCAAACGAGATTAGAACAACTACAGGCTTTTATAGCTGAATCACCAAATGATTCATTTTTAAAATATGCATTGGCTACGGAGTACTTGAAGTTAGGTGAGCAGGAAGTTGCCCTAAAAGGATTCCAGCAATTAGTTCAAGAGGATCCAACGTATGTGGGCACCTATTATCATCTTGGAAAATTATTAGTCAGTCTTTCACGTGTGGAAGAAGCAATTCAAGTTTATAAAGCGGGAATGGTAATAGCCCAGAATAAGCGTAATATGCATGCTTATGGGGAATTGAAAGCTGCGCTTCTATTGCTTACAGAGGAAGATGATAGCGATGAAGATGATTATTAACGTTGTTTAACACTCTTTAGCGGTAGTTTTGGTATTGCTTTTGTTATGGTAAAGGTATATTTAAAGAACGTGCCTAGAAGAAATATCATAGAAACCTTAAGCCTTGCCATAGCAATCACATTGTTTGCCTGGGCCTGTCAATCTGCCGAATCGGAGCAGCATGCTTCAGATGAAGGTATTATTACCTTGGCTGACACCATCGCAGAAGAAGAAAAAGATTTAGTGATCACGGATTTCGTAGGAGGCTATTTGGGCACTGTTCCCTGTGCGGACTGTGAAGGGATTCAAACTAAATTAACGCTCGCTGAAGATCACACTTTTGAGCTTTCTGCGGAGTATCTAGGGAAATCTAAGGAGAAGTATATAAGTAAAGGTACTTGGATTTCAGAAGGACATAAGATTACACTCTCAGATTTGAATTATCACTATAAATTTCGTGCGGGTGAACTGTGGCAGCTGGATGTTTCTGGCAATGATATTCTGGGAGATGAGGCCTTGAATTATAAGCTTGCAAAACAGGAGTAGCTCTATGCAAGAGATAAAGCATATTAAAGCCCCAAAAAGTTAGTTTCTTTTTGGGGCTTATTTATGAGCTTATCGTTTTTTTAGCCTTTGAAAATAGTTTTTCATCGCATCAATAAGGTTATTTCGCGCAAATTTCCTTTAGTTTATTAACCACTAAGTCGATTTCCTCCTTTGTGTTGTATTTAGAGAATGAAAATCTTACTGCTGGACGCTTAGGGTCCGCTTGAATATTGCGGAGTACATGAGAACCAATATCTGTACCCGAACTACAAGCTGATCCTCCTGAGCATGAAATGCCAGAAATATCCAAATTAAATAATAACATATCAGCCATGTCAGTGCATGGAAAAGATACATTCAAAACTGTGTACAGTGATTTTTCAGGTGCAGTAACTCCGTTGAAGGTAACTCCAGGGATCGCTGCAGTAAGTTGCTCCTGCATATAAGATTTTAACCCTTGGATATAAGCATGATGTGCATCCATATCCTTATAAGCGATCTCCAATGCTTTCGCTAATCCAACGATACCATATACATTTTCCGTGCCTCCACGCATATTACGCTCCTGTGCACCGCCATAGATAAAGGGCTTTATTTTATTATTTCCGTTGACATATAAAAATCCAACCCCTTTTGGGCCATGGAATTTATGCGCAGCTCCTGTAATAAAGTCAATTTTTAATGCCGATAAATCATGGATGTAATGTCCCATTGTCTGCACCGTATCCGAATGTAAGATAGCGTTATACTTTTGACATATTTCCGAAACACGCGCTAAGTCGGTGATATTACCGATCTCATTATTAGCATGCATTAGGGAAACAAAAGTACGTGGGTTACTTGCTAATAAAGTCTCTAAATGAGCTAAATCAACAGTGCCATCTGTACTTACTGGTAACAGATCCAGCTGAATCTTTCCATCTTTCTCAAGCTCCTCTAAGGTATGTAGTACCGCATGGTGTTCTAAAGGCGATGTAATCGCATGTGTAATTCCGAAATCTATAATAGAACGTACAATTGCCGTATTATCGGCTTCAGTACCTCCCGAAGTGAAAAATATTTCTGACGGTGATACATTTAATAATTGGGCAATCTGTTTACGCGCACGTTCAATAATAGTACGTGCTTGACGACCATGTGTGTGTATGGACGAAGGATTTCCGAAATTCGTGTGCATGGTTTCCACCATGACTTGGATGACTTCTGGATCTAAAGCTGTAGTAGCAGCATTGTCAAAATATACTTGCATAAGACAAAGTTAAGGAAATGCACTTAATAGTTTATACTTTTTTAATATCCGGCTTTTGCGTGTCGGTATTACGTTTTAAAAGTAGCGATAGTAGCGTTATAAAAGCAATAAATAAACCCGCGAAGGCTGTGATATCACCAACCTTTGTGTAAGGAGTGATATGCTCATTAAGATTAATCTCTTGCGCCAATGCGGCTTCATTCCACCAGGTTGTCTGTTGGATGATATCCCCGCGTTGGTTAATCGTTGCCGATATTCCCGTATTGGCAGATCGCGCTACCCAACGGCGTGTTTCTATGGCACGTAGACGCGCATATTGAAGGTGTTGATCTTTGCCGGAGGTATTTCCCCACCAGCCATCATTTGTTATAATAGCGATAAACTGAGCTCCTTGGGCGACATAATCTGCCACATAATTACCCCAAATTGATTCATAACAAATAACGGGCGCAGCGCCAATTCCTGACCGCGCATAGAATACCGATGGCTCTGACTGCTTGCCATAACCTCCCGTGGTGCCACCAAATGCTTTAAATAATGGGGCGATAAAACTTAATGCGGAGCCAAAAGGTGTTTGTTCTACACCGGGTACAAGTTTGGACTTATGGTAAAATTGTAGAATAGAGGAGTCATCAATTAGCACTGCAGCATTAAATGCATCTACATAGCGGCCTTCTATAGGTCGCGCGGTGGGCGTTTCCTGGTCTTTGTAAAAGCGTACAGACTCAATTCCTGAAAGAACATTCCCATTTTTATAGTCCTCTAAGAATGTTAACACCTGCTTATAGCTATCGGCATCGCGGTATACTTCTTCGTCAATGTAGGAGCTACTAGAAATTGCGGTCTCTGGCCAAATAAAAAATTCCGTATTAGACTTAGCTACAGACTTTGAAAGCCTCATTAATGTCTGCAATTGCTCATTAGGTGAGATACCTCCAAATTTCCCATAAGGATCAATATTCGGCTGTACGACCACAATCTGTGCCGGGTTTACCGCTTCTTCGTAGTTGGTATATCTTAATATGGAATAACCTATTGGGAGTATAACCCAAGAAATTGTGACAATCTTTAACCAAAGCTTCGCAGATTTTCTATGGGTGTACCAGTAGAAGAGGAGGAAATTAATCGTTAATATCCAAAAGGAACCCCCATAGACACCGGTATATTCATACCACTGAATAAGTTGATGGAAATTGGCAAATCCATTTCCTAGGGTCATCCAAGGGAATGCTAAATCCCATGATTGATGTAGGTATTCGTAGGTAATCCAAAATCCCGTCAACCCTAATAAGGACCATGCGAGGGAGTATTTTTTTCGTAGCTGGTAATAAAGTCTAAATGCTAAAGCCATTAAGGAGGCGCCAAGACAAAAGGGAATTAAGCTTATTAAAAAGGCGATATACCAAGGCATAATTGAAGCAATGGAATTATATACCCAATAGATGGAGGCTGTATTCCAAATCAAGGCCGTAACTCCTGCTGTTAGATAGACTTTTCGGCCTTTTTTTTCCAGCTTATTATCGTTAATTATACGCTCAATTGCAAGTAACAAGGGGATAAAAGCAATAAATAGGAGTGGACTAGAGTATGGAATCGGAGGCCATGCTAGCCACAGTAAAAAGGCACTTAAAAGTGCCAGTAAATAGTTATTTTTCACGTTTATATTTGTGATAGGAGTTCAGACTTTTTAGTTTCATATTCCGCTTGCGTAATCAGTTGCTTATCATACAGACGTTTCAATTTCTGTAAACGCAGCGTCAATTCATCCTCTTCTTCAGGAAGGGAGTTTTGGGGCTGTTCTTGGAAAATGGTTTCCGGCGCGTTTTCTACCTGCTCTTCTTGGGGGATTTCAAGCTTGGAATCATCACTAAGAACAGGCTCGTAAATAGCTTCCTCAATGAATGTATCTGTAGGCTCGAGGGTGGGTGATGGTCCATTTTTAGCCTGCTCTAAGGAATCTTTAATGAGCTGATATAATTTCCTTGCCTGCGTTTTTGGGATGTAATCAATACTTAGATTCTCACCTGTATTAGGTATTACAGTAACTTTAGAACCAAATATCTCCTCCTTAAAAGCGATATCTTTAATCGATTCCCAAGAGAAAATTTCAAAATCTGTAGCCAAGCCTAGTTTAGTGAATTCACATAAGAATATCCGTTTATTACTAACCGTAATGGAATCTGGAAGAATGGTTACTGCAGGCTTTTTCTGCAGGGCAATATATTGTATATATTCACCTGTAGTAAGCATATCACGTACTTTTGTGAATAATTTTTCTACGACTTTCGGGTCTTGACCGTCTTTTATAAATTGATCCATAGTTATTGATATCAAGAAGATACAAAAATTAATCGTTAACTAGCTTAAGCCAGCAACGTTAGCTAGCTTAAGCCAGCAACGCAAAATACAAATTCTCCTTTAATAGGATTGTTTTCGTAATGTAATTTTAATTCGGTTAAAGTACCACGTACATTTTCCTCATATAACTTACTTAATTCCCTCGACACAGAGGCTTGACGTTCAGCGCCAAAATATTGGATACACTCTTCCAAGGTCTTTAATATACGGTGTGGAGATTCGTAAAATATCATGGTACGCGTCTCCTCCGCTAAAATTTTAAAACGCGTCTGACGTCCTTTTTTTACCGGCAGAAAACCTTCAAAACAAAAACGATCATTCGGCAGTCCTGAATTTACCAGGGCAGGAACAAAGGCTGTAGCGCCAGGTAGACACTGTACTTCTAAGCCTTCTTTTATTGCTTCACGAACAAGTAAGAAGCCAGGGTCAGAGATTGCAGGCGTTCCAGCGTCAGAAATTAGTGCTATTGTCTGACCCTCTTTTAAGAATTTAAGAATCTCAGAAACAGCTTTATGCTCATTATGTTGATGGTGTGCGAACACTTTCTTTTCAATACCAAAGTGCTTTAATAGCGGCGCTGAAGTACGCGTATCTTCTGCTAAGATGATATCAGCCTCTTTTAAAATACGAATCGCTCGGAAGGTCATATCTTCCAAATTGCCGATTGGCGTAGGGACCAAGTATAACATGTTTTATCTGCTTGAATTATAGACTACAAATTTAGTAATAAATATGGAAGTCCTTGGATTAATATCAGAAGACTAAAAAATACGAATTACAATAATTATATTTGCCGGTATATATAATAACACAAAAACTATGTTGCAACTTAATTATATCCGTGAGAACAGGGATCAGGTAATCGAGCGTTTGGGCATTAAAAACTTCAAAGAGCTGGGATTGGTAGATGAAATCATTGCCTTAGATGAGTCGCGTCGTAAAATTCAAGCGGAGTCGGATGCCATTGCTGCGGAAGCAAATGCTTTAGCCAAGCAAATTGGTGATCTAATGCGTCAGGGTAAGAAGGATGAAGCTGAAGAAATTAAGGCGAAGTCCTCGGGATATAAAGAGCAAACAAAAACTTTTACGGAAAAATTAGCATCCATTGAAGAAACGTTGTTAGCGAAGATTGTCATGGTACCTAATTTACCTCATAGCTCCGTGCCTGCTGGTTTTGGCGCTGATGACAATGAAGTAGTTTTAGAAAATGGTACTCTTCCTACGCTGGCAGAAGATGCGCTTCCTCACTGGGAGATTGCCAGCAAATATGATATTATAGATTTCGAGTTAGGAACAAAAATTACAGGAGCAGGGTTTCCAGTTTATAAAGGTAAAGGCGCGCGTTTACAACGTGCTTTGATCAATTTCTTCTTAGATCAGGCTGCAGAAGCAGGGTATGATGAATTGCAAGTGCCCATTCTAGTCAATGAAGCTTCCGGATTTGGAACGGGACAGTTACCGGATAAAGAAGGACAGATGTACCATGTTGGAGTGGATGATTTATACTTAATTCCTACAGCTGAGGTGCCCGTTACGAACTTATACCGTGATGTCATTATTAAAGAAGAGCAGTTTCCAATTCGTCATGCTGGATATACACCTTGTTTCCGTCGTGAAGCAGGATCTTATGGGGCACATGTACGTGGATTAAATCGTTTACATCAATTTGATAAGGTTGAAACTGTACAAATCGTACATCCTGACAAATCGTATGAGGTGATTGAAGAAATGAGCTTATATGTACAAGGGTTATTACAGCAATTAGAACTTCCTTACCGCGTATTACGTTTATGTGGGGGAGATATGTCTTTCACAGCCAGCCTAACCTATGATATGGAGGTTTACTCGGCAGGACAAAAGCGTTGGTTAGAGGTGTCTTCGGTATCTAATTTCGAAACATACCAAGCTAATCGACTGAAACTACGTTTTAAAAATGCTGCCGGCAAAATGCAGTTAGCTCATACATTAAATGGTTCAGCATTAGCTTTACCACGTATCGTAGCGTCTTTATTAGAGAACAATCAAACTGAAAAAGGGATTAAAATTCCAGCAGTTTTAGTACCATATACAGGATTTGAGTATATAGACTAAGTTGCTAGTTACAAATAATCAGTAAAAAAAGAAGGTATTTCTAAAAGAGATACCTTCTTTTTTTTCAATTAAAATTACGTGCTGAATAAGCTGTTTAATTGTTAAAATTTCGTTAAATCAGCAATCTTCTATATAAAATTCGGAGAATTGCTGGATTTTCAGAAATTTCGATTGAAAAGGTTCTCATTGATTTATTTATAATCATTCTAGAGAATTGTTAGCTAGATTATTAAGTAAGAATAGATTTATTAAAAAGCTTGCAATAACAACTTTGACTCTATATATTTGTTTCCGCTAAATAATACATCTACTTATTTAGCCACTACTATCCATCATAAATTTGCAAATCTTGAAAAGAACAATTTTGCAGATATTCATAAAGTCAACGCCTTAGTCGCTTCTATTGCAGATTAAAAGTTGTCTCTGTCACTCATTGATTTATATCAATGCCCAATCCTGCATCTATATTTTTTGTTTTTTCACCCTAATGGTGGTGGATTAACTTGCTGTGAATATACATTTTTAGAAAAAATATATTCATACACTGAACAAGGATATTATTATCACATTATATTAATTATTAATAAATTTTAAACAGATGAAACAACGATTACTTAGTTTCTTTTTAGTGTTAACGCTTTTTGTAGGCGTAGCTTATGCACAAGGAAAAGAAGTGAATGGTAAAGTGACGGCCCTAGAGGGTGGCGCACCTATCCAAGGAGTTTCTGTTGCTGTATTAGGAAAGCCTAATGCAACGCAAACAGATGCCGTTGGAAATTTCCGGATCCAAGCTGAAGATAATGCTGTATTAGTATTTTCTTATATTGGATATACGACAAAAAAAGTAAATATTGGCCAATTAAAGGTGGTTAATGCACAATTAGCAGGAGAACAGAATGCGTTGCAAGAAGTTGTCGTTACTGCAATGGGCGTATCGAAAGATAAAAGAGCATTAGGATATGCGACGCAAATGGTGAAATCGGAAGATTTAACACGTGCTTCAAATACCAATATGGCTACAGCCTTACAGGGTAAAGTTTCAGGCGTCGAGGTAGCACCTTCTTCAGGTATGCCAGGAGCTTCTGCAAAAATTACAATTCGTGGTGCGCGCTCTTTTACAGGTGACAACTCACCCTTATATGTAGTTGATGGAATGCCTATTTCTTCGGCAGCAGATATGAGCACTGGAAACTCTGTTTCTGGAGCGGATTTCGCTAACCGTGGTGTGGATATTGATCCGAATGATATTGAGTCTATTAATATCTTAAAAGGACAAGCTGCTTCTGCATTATACGGTATGCGTGCTTCCAATGGGGTTATCTTAATTACTACCAAATCGGGTAAAGGCGCTAATAAAAAAGCGCAAATTACCTTAAATACAAATTTGGCGATGGAGAAGGTTTCTATTTTACCTGATTTCCAATCGACTTATGCACAAGGTTCAAACGGTAAATATAACCCATTAAGCTCTAACTCTTGGGGTCCTCGTATAGGGGATTTAGCTAATGATGCAACATATGGTGGTAATACAGTTAATAAATACACCAATGCTGATGGCTTAAAAGAAGGACAATATTATGTTCCTCAGCGTGCAAATGCTGGTTTAGACCCTTGGGCGACACCACAAGCATACAGCAATGCGAAAGATTTCTTTAATACAGGAACAACACTTTCTAACTCTTTAAATGTTGTTCAAGGTTTTGATAGAGGTCATTATTCCTTCACAATAGGTAATGCGAACTCTAAAGGTATTGTTCCTTCAACAGGAATGGGCCGTTACAACGTGAAATTATCTGCAGAGGCTAAATTATCTGATCATTTTACCACTGGTTTCTTCGGTAACTATGTGACTTCAAAAATCACCAAACAAACAGGGGCAAATAATGGAATTATGGCTACTGTTTACGGTGCACCGGCATCGTACGATTTAGCTGGCATTCCTTCGCACATAGCTGGAGATCCATACACACAAAATACTTTCCGTGGTACTTCAGGTTTTGATGATGCTTACTGGGCGATAGAAAATAACTCCTTTACAGAACGTTCTCAACGTTTCTTTGGTAATGCTTTCTTACGTTATGATTCAAAATTAGGAACAGATAACCAAAAATTAGTTTTAAAATACCAATTAGGTAATGATGCTTATACAACGAACTATTCAGATATCTGGGGTTACGGGCATTCAAATTACTATGGTTCAGCTGAACAGTATAAGTATACCATCAATGAGGTTAACTCATTAGCTACGGCTTCTTATAATTGGAAAATTTCTGATGACTTTGTATTCGATGCATTAGTGGGTAATGAGATTGTTCAAAAAACATTCAAATATGACTACGCATATGGAGGTAACTTCAACTTCCCAGGATGGAACCATATGGATAATGCAACTGTTTACCAAGGGGCAGAATCTTTCCGTCGTACTCGTACATTCGGAACGTTCGCTAATGCTTCCTTAGCATGGAAAAATATGTTGTTCTTAAATGTAACGGGTCGTAATGATATAGTTTCCACGATGCCACGTAATAACCGTTCATTCTTTTATCCAGCAGCCTCTTTAGGATGGGTATTCACAGAATTAGAAGGGCTTAAAAGTGATGTGTTATCGTACGGTAAAATTAGAGCTTCCTATGCACAAGTTGGACAGTCGGCAATCTATTATCCTTCTTACTTCTCGAAACCGACTTACGGTGGTGGCTTCTCTTCAGGAACGCCTATCCAATATCCGATTGGTTCAAATAACGTTACGGCATTTACACCGAGTACGACAGTTTACGATCCAAACTTAAAACCACAAAATACGGTTTCTTATGAGTTAGGTGCTGATTTAACATTCTATTCGGGCTTATTTAACTTAGGGTATACTTTCTCACGTCAAAATGTGAAAGATCAAATCTTCCCTGTGCCTTTAGCTGGTTCAACAGGTTCAGGTGAATATATTACAAACGGTGGTGCTGTACATACGAATGTGCATGAGTTAACATTAAACTTCTCCCCAATTCGTAAAAGCGAAAACTGGAAATGGGATTTTGCATTTAACTTCTCGAAAATTGATAATTACGTAGATGCTTTAGCAGATGGTGTAAACTCTATTTTCTTAGGTGGTTTTGTGGAGCCTCAAGTACGTGCTTCTATTGGAGAGAAATTCCCAGTAATTTACGGTACTTCTTACTTACGTAACGATGCAGGTCAAATTGTTGTCGATAAGAAAGGTATGCCTCAAATAGGACAAGAAACTGTTATTGGACGCGTATCTCCAGACTTCCAATTAGGATTTAATACACAAGTTGAATTCAAGAAATTCCGTTTCTCTGCGGTATTAGATTGGAAACAAGGTGGTCAAATGTACTCAGGTACTGCCGGTTTATTAGATTACTATGGGGTAACTCAGCGTTCAGCAGATCTGCGTGCGCCAGGAACGTCATTTATGTTCGATCAACCAGCTGTTAAAGAGACAGGCTTAGATGCTTCTGGAAATATGACTTATGCAACGAATGATATTCAAATTTCTTCAGATCAAGCACAGAACTACCTACAGTCTATCAACAATATCTCTGAGTCTATGATCTTTGATAACTCTTTTGTGAAATTAAGAGAGGTAACTATTGGCTACCCAGTAGTTAGCAAAAAATCAGTTAAGTTAGATGTTACAGGATTTGCTAGAAACATTTTATTATGGTCTGCAATGAAAAACTTAGACCCTGAGTCTGCACAAGGTAATAACAATATGGGGGGTGCTTTTGAGCGTTTCTCTTTACCATCTACCTCGAGCTTTGGTCTAGGTCTTAATCTTAAATTTTAATACATAAGACGATGAAATTCATTTCAACAATAAAAAAATATTCGTGGATCTTAGCGGCTTTACCTTTAGCGCTATCTTCTGTATCTTGTTCAGAAGATGCGATGGATGAAGTTAATAAGGATATTAACCACGCACAAGATGCACAAGCTAAATTTATTTTAGCGGACGTGATTACCCGTACAGCATTTAGTAATGCGGGTGGCGATATCAATACCTATGTTTCTACCTATGTAGAGCATGAAGCTGGTGTTCACAATCAATTATTTCTTGCCGAGACTCGTAATGGTGCGCCATCGACTTCTTCAACTTTTAACAACCCTTGGGGAAGTGTTTATATTGCATTGAAAAATGCAAAATTAGTTATCTCAAAGTGTTCTGTTGGTGGACCGCAGGCAGGTAATGACGTAACCAAGGGTATGGGTGAAGTGCTTGCTGCATACAACTTAGCGTTGTTAACAGATATGTATGGTGATGTTCCATATAGCCAAGCGTTAACATTGGAAAATAAACAACCAGGTTTGGATAAGCAAGAGGCGATTTATAAGGAAATATTTGCCTTATTAGATGCTGCGATCGTTAATTTAGCAGGCAGAGATGCGCACGTATCTGGTGCTGCTGGAAATCACGATTTACTATTTGCTGGAAATACTAGTAAATGGATTCAGTTTGCTTACGGCTTAAAAGCGCGTTACACAATGCGTTTACTGAAGCGTTCTACAAATGTTCAAGCAGATATGGCAAAGGTTATTGAATATGCTAATAAATCATTTACTTCAGCTTCTAATGAAGCAGCATTTGCTTATTACGATTCAAAAAACTTAAACCCATTATTTGACTTTCAGTGGTCTCGTGACGGCTTAGCAGCTTCACAATCAATCTCTGATAAACTAGTTCAACGTAATGACCCACGTTTGTCGCGTGTATTTATTTCTTCTGACTGGAAGCAAATTGCTAATCCTGCAGCAGATACGTTGATGGCTCCAAATGGTGCTACGACAGAAATTCAGTACTACTACAATACGTCGGCTTTTATGTTTGCACAAACAGCACCGACTTTATTATTAAGCTACCACGAGGTATTATTCTTAAAAGCTGAGGCGATGGCTCGTTTGGGTCAAAATGCTGAACCAGTATTAAAAGAAGCTGTAAAAGCTGGTATTGTAAATACCGAACGTTCTGTAACGGCAGCCTTCAATGCGCCTACTGTTTTAGGATATGGTGGTCTTTCGGCAGTATCTTCGGCTATTACTCCAGCACAAGCTGACACTTATTTTGATAAACAAGTGAAGCCTCTTTTTGCTAAGAGTCCATTAAGTGAAATTGCTAATCAAAAGTATTTAGCATTCTTCGGAGCTTCAGGTGAAGCTACAGAAGCTTATAACGATGTTCGTCGTTACAAAGCTTTAGGAGAGTCTTGGATTACGCTAGCTAATAAAGGAAAATTCCCTTTACGCTTACCTTACGGTAATGATGATACGACTAATAACCCGAATGTGAATGCCGCATTTGGTGATGGTCAATATGTATATTCAGAAAATGTATGGTGGGCTGGCGGTAACCGCTAGTTAAAGCACATCTTATTTTATTAAAGGCGCTTCTTTTTAAGAAGCGCCTTTTTTTTGTTACATAAATGCTGTCAATTTTTAGAATACTAATTTTACTAAACAACAAATCGCTCTCTTATAAAAGTGAAAATATGGTAATCTTAATTTTTTAGACACGCCTA
Source organism: Rhinopithecimicrobium faecis (assembly GCA_017942165.1). GTDB lineage: Bacteria > Bacteroidota > Bacteroidia > Sphingobacteriales > Sphingobacteriaceae > Sphingobacterium > Sphingobacterium faecis. Next base: position 112,293 of record JAGKSB010000006.1, read on the forward strand.
TTCGGTCGTATTTTTTTTTGCCATAAAAAAATTATAAGGAGATTTTTTAAATTGAAATCATTTTTTTTGATTGTTTTAAGAGGGTATACAGGGTGATAATTTTTTTATTCTAAAAATAATGCTAATTAGGCTGATTTAATTAGAGTGCAATTTGGGGCGTTATTAGACTTGTATTTCTAGTAATGTATTAGTGGTTTTATTAGTTGCATATTAATCTTTTGTATTTTTTTTTGAAAATATAATTGTTTGATGAATTTATTTAACATATTTTTAACATTACGATTTGCAATCTAACTTATCAACCTAGGCACTACGTGCCTGCTAAATAATATGGATGGCAATTTTACTTACTAACAAACCATTATATATGAAAGAAAAATTACTCTATTTTTTCTTTGCAATGCTGTTTACCATTGGTACATCATATGCACAAGAAAGATCAGTTACAGGCAAGGTAACTTCCACGGAAACTGGGAAAGGTCTAGCGGATGTAACTGTCTTAGTTCAAGGCTCAAGAACCGCTGTTAAGACTGATTCAGATGGGAATTTCACGATTAAAACAGATAAAAATAATTTAATATTTCGTTCTGTTGGATTTGATGAGAAAGTTATCAGCTTAGGACAATCTAATCAAGTTTCTGTAAACTTAGAAACCACTAATTCTGAATTAGAAGAAGTTGTTGTTGTGGGTTATGGTACTGGCCGTAAAGCTTCCAATGTTGTAGGTACAGTATCTCGTGTCTCAGCAAAAGAAATTGGTGGTAGACCTCGTGCAAATGCGTTAGAGTCTTTACAAGGAAAGGTACCAGGATTACAAATTTTCACATCTTCTGGGGAGCCTTCTGCAACGCAATCTATCCGTTTGAATGGAGCTGGATCATTAGGAGCTTCTTCGACCCCATTATTTGTGTTAGATGGTATTCCTGTTGAATCAGGATCCATCGTCAGTATGAACCCGGAGGATTTTGAAAGTATCACTGTTTTAAAAGATGCTTCAGCGACATCTATTTATGGATCAAGAGCGGCGAATGGTGTTATTTATATGACTTCTAAGAAAGGTAAAATTGGTGATCGTGCTACAGTTTCTTTAAGATCTCAAATTGGGTGGTCAAAATTAGCAACTTCAAAAATGCAAGACAATCTAATGAATACGAAGGAATTGCAAAATTTTTGGTTAGAAACTGGTTATCGTACACAAGCGCAATTAGATGCAATTAATGCTACATATCCTAATGATTATAAGTGGAAGGGGTTTTATTTTAAAGAGAATACGCCTTATCAACAGCATGATTTAAATATTTCTGGAGGTTCCCAGAAGACACAATATTATTTATCTACATCTTATTTAGATGAAGAGGGAGTAATGTATCGTTCAGGATTTGACCGTATCACTTTACGCTCAAATATTACTAGTAAAATTAATGATTGGATGCGTGTAGGTTTAAACCTTTCTGGAGGTTATGATCGCCGTCAAACGAATCAATACACGTCAAATAGTTTAAACGGTGGCTTGTCCCTATTAGCTTTACCGTGGTATACGCCTATTGATGCTGATGGAAATGAATATTACGATAAGCAAATCCCAGGATTAGGAAGATATTCTCCTCGTTATTTAGCCGATAAATTACCTTCAATGGGTAAAAATCAACAGTTTAATCCTAATTTCTTTGTTGAACTTCAACCATTTGAGGGTTTGACAATTAAATCACAAGGTGGTATGGATTTTTATAATTACCGTACATCTGCAAGAAGATTACCTTCTTATTTACCAAATATTGGTAATGGAACGGCAACGGAAGAGTTTGATCAAGCGTATACTCGTACATTAACGAATACAATTGAGTATAAATTTAATGTTAATAACATTCATAATTTCATCCTATTAGGAGGTCAAGAGTCGGTAGATTTTAGACAAGAAGGATTTAGTTCTTATGGTGTTGGCTTAACGGATGATAGATTAACATTATTGTCTAATACAACGTCTGGATATACTGTAGGCCAAACGAGTTCAGAATATAGTTTTAATTCACTTTTCGGTCGTTTAAGTTACTCTTTACACGATAAATATAGTGTTGACTTAACGATACGTCAAGATGCTTCTTCACGTTTTGGTAAGGATTTAAATAATTCAACATTCTGGTCTATTGGTGGAATGTGGAATGCTAAGAAAGAATCTTTTTTGGCGGATGTAAGTCAAGTTAATGAGTTACGTGTTAGAGCTAGTTACGGTACTACTGGAAATGCATCTATTGGTAATTATGCACATTTAGCTACAGTGGCTGGATCTCAATATAATGGTCAAACTGGTTGGGGCTTAAATTCTCCAGGAAACCCTCAGTTAGGTTGGGAAGCTCAAAACTTATTAACTATTGGTGTTGCAGGTACCTTCTTTAAAGGATTAAATATTGATGTTGATTACTTTAATAGAAATACAAAAAACATGCTTGTTGATGTACCTTTTGCATATACTTCAGGATTTTCAACTGTTAAGACTAATGTCGGTGTATTGAATAACAAGGGTATTAATTTACAATTAAGCTATAACTTAGTTCGTAATAATGACTTCTATTTTACTCCTTCCATTACTTTAGGCTACGTAAAACAAGAGATTACAGAACTTTTCCAAGGAAAAGATTTTTGGATTGTTCCTAATACTGGAGTAAGTTGGGCTGTTGGTAAACCAGTTTCTTACTTTTATCCAATTCAAAAGGGTGTAAATCCTGAAACTGGATTGGTTGAGTGGTATAAGCCTGGAGATGATATTACAGTAACTAATAAGGATCCAAATAATGTTACTACTTCATTTAGTTCTGCGGCTTTACAACAAAGTACAGGAATTAATAGATACGCACCTTTAAACGGTGGTTTCGGTTTTAATACAGGCTGGAAAGGTTTGTATTTGGAAAGTTATTTCACATTTTCTTCTGGAAAATATTTAATCAATAATGATAGCTATTTCTTTGAAAATGCTTTTGGATTTGCTGGATATAATCAATCTAAAGGCATATTAGATTACTGGAAAGAACCAGGTGATGTTACGCGTTATCCGAAATATGGTCAACCAAAACAGTTTGACTCTGCATTAATTGAAAATGCTTCTTTTATCCGTTTGAAAAATATAACAGTTGGGTATGAAATTCCGAAGTCAATATTAAAACGTTCCAAATTTTTTACAGGAGCAAAAATATATTACACAGGAAGAAACTTGTTGACATTCACGAAGTATAGTGGGCCAGATCCAGAGATTGATGCAAACTTAACAACAGGAGCGAATCCGAATACAAAACAATCTGTCATCGGTATTCAATTATTATTTTAATAATTCCCTTATTCAAATTAACTATTCATGAGAAAATTAAAGTATATAGCTTCTGCCTTATTTATTTCTTTAGCAGTAAGCTCTTGTAACCTAGATAAATTTCCGGAAAACTCAATTTCACGCGATCAAGCATTTGAAAAAGTATCGGATGCGAAAAATTGGGATACAAATTTCTATGCACAATTAAGAGCGCGCGTTTACGGATATTATTGGTACGTTTCAGATATTCAAGCTGACCAATTAAATGCTACCCTTGACTTTGGTAACAGTGTTGGTGCACCTCACCGTTGGTCAGATGATTTTAACTCTGATAACTATGAGATTAGAGATCAATACCTAAACTACTATAGCGCATTAAAAAATGTCAATTTATCAATTGAAAAATTCCCTACAATTCCAACAACTACTGAGGCGGAAAAGAAAGAATTGAATCAATACTTAGGCGATGCGTATTTAACACGCGCTTATTATAATTTCAAATTAGCAAACCGCTATGCAAAGGCATATGATGCTAAGACAGCTGACACAGATTTAGGAATACCTTTGGTACTAACCTATGACATTTATGAATTACCTTCACGTTCAACTCTTAAGCAGACATACGATCAAATTCTTTTAGATTTAGGTCAGGCTAAAACCTTATTAGCTGGTGTAGCAGGTACGCCAGGTTCTAAATATTATACCATTGATGTTGTAAATGCTTTAGAAGCGAGAATAAAATTATATATGGGTGATTGGGCTGGTGCTAAAGCGGCAGCAGATGCCGTTATTGCAACGAATAAATACGTGTTATATAATACCGCAGAAACTGTAAAAGCGATGTGGGCTGAAGATAAAACGAATGAGGATATTTTGATTTCATCAATATCATTAGTTGAAGGACCTAATCAAAATTCTGTTTATCATGGTTATGAAGCGGCAACCAAAACTTATAGACCGAGTTTTGTTCCTACACAAGGTGTTATAAACACATTTGAGGATTCTGATTTTAGAAAAAATGTTTATTTTAAAATGGTTGATCTATATCAGGGTGGAAAGTCATATCCCGGTTACATCGTGAGTAAGTATCCCGGAAATTCAGCGCTTCAATCGTCTACAGCTAGTAACGTTAATACGCCTAAAATTTTCAGAATTGCAGAATCTTACTTGATTTCTTCTGAAGCAGCCTTCCAAGCAGGAAATTCTGCAGCTGCGCTAACTAGATTAAATGAATTACGTGTTGCACGTGGATTGAAAGCTTTAGTTGGTGTTACTGGTGACGCATTACTAAGAGAAATTAAAAGTGAACGTACACGTGAATTAGCTTTCGAAGGTTTCCGTCTTGATGATTTAAAACGTTGGAAAGAAGGTTTTACACGTAAAGATCCGCAGAATCTTGATTTCTTAAGTACGGGTGAAGGTTATACGACTAAAACTGTACAAGCAAATGATAATAAATTTGTTTGGGGAATACCTGGTTATGATATGATCTTAAATAAAAATCTGGTTCAAAATCCAGGATGGTAGTTTTTATCTATAAATAATTAACAATAAATGGGATTACATTCGTAATCCCATTTTTTTTTGTATTGAAATTAATTAGCTAACTTTTAAATTAGTTGTATATTAAATAATTATCATATTTTTTGTAAAAAAATTGATAATTCAGTTTATTTAATATATTTTTAGCAATCTTAAATGTTGTTTATCTAATCAGTAATTGTTGTTTTTTATGAAAAGGAATCCAATTATTAATAACCAAACATTTTAGTTCTCTAACAAACTATTTTTTATGAAACAAAAATTACTCAGTCTTCTTTTAGGCGGTATGATACTTTCAACAGTTTCATTCGCTCAAGAGAAAAAAATTTCTGGGAGAGTTACCAATGCCGAAGGTAAGGGACTTCCTGGTGTAACTGTCTTAGTACAAGGTGCGAATCAAGCTACTCAAACAGATGCTGAAGGTAACTACACTTTCAATAGCATAGCTACGGGAAAAACATTGATTTTCCGATCGATAGGATTTTCTGATCAAATATTAAAAGTAGGAGCTAATTCTTCTATTTTTAACGTTAATTTGACGAGTGCTGACTCGCAGTTAGATGAGGTTATTGTAACAGGTTACGGTACGCAAAAGAAACGTGAAGTAACGGGTTCCATCGCATCTATTAAAGGGGAAGCTTTCCGCGATGTGGCAGGACCTTCTATTGACAAAGCTTTACAAGGGCAAGCTGCCGGTGTACAAGCTGCAAATACTTCCGGTATTTTGGGTCAACCAGCAAAAATCCGTATCCGTGGTACAAACTCCATTTCAAGTTCTTCAGATCCATTATATGTAGTTGATGGGGTGCCTTACATATCTGGTGACCAAGGGGCAAATACAGCTTCCAACCCATTATCCGATATCAATCCGAATGATATCGCTAATGTAGAGGTATTAAAAGATGGTGCTGCAACAGCAATCTATGGTTCTAGAGCTTCCAATGGGGTAATTTTAATTACTACTAAAAAAGGAAAAGCGGGTGCTCCAAAGTTAACATACAACAACTGGTTTGCACTTGCTACGCCATCAAAATACTACGATGTTTTAGATGCTAAGCAGTTTATTGATATCACGAATGAAAAGTTAACTAACGTAGGACGTCCAGAAGCTGCATTCGAAACGATTGATCCAACGTCAAAAAGTGTGATTGACAAAGATTGGCAGAAAGAAGTATTCCGTACTGCTTTTCAAATGAATCATGCGGTATCTATGTCCGGAGCGACGGAACAAACGAACTATTTCTTCTCTGCAGGTTACGCAAATTTAGAAGGTATTTCGGATGCTAATACGCAGAAAAAATATACTGTACGTGGTAAGTTAGAGCAAAAAGCATTCAACGATCGTTTTACTATCGGCTTAAATACGGCTATTGCACATACGACCAATAGAGGATTTAACAACTCAGAAGCTGCTTTATCTGGAAACGTGGGTGCGGCATTATTTGCTTTCCCGAATGCGCCAGCAATGTGGGCTGATGGCTCATACAACTTATCAGCTGATGGTACATCGTTAGGTCCTGCGGCCAATAAATTGCCAATTTATGGTAACTATACCAACCAACGTTGGGTATTAGATAATAATATTTATAAAAATGCTTCCTTAAATATTAACGGTTCGGCATTTGCGAATATTGAAATTATCAAAGGCTTAAACTTAAGAACTACGATTGGTACGCAATTAATCAATGGTGAGGATTATTTATACTATGCACCAGGTCATGGTGATGGTAAATCTGTAAATGGTCGTATTTATCAATACTCCATCCCTAACTTCCGTTACAACTGGCAAAATACATTAAACTATGATACGCAATTTGGCGCGAATCGTATTAATGTAATCGTTGGTACTGAAAACCAAAAAACAAGAAATAGAAATTTCTTTGCACATGGCTACGGTCTTTCGAATACTTACTTTGGAGAAAATGAAAATATTATCTCTGGTTCATTAACAAATCAGCTATTAGGTGGTGGCGCTTCTGAAAATGCTTTAGCATCGATTTTTGGTCGTGCTAACTATGTGTTTAAAGACCGTTATTTTATCTCAGGAACTTTGAGAAGAGATAAGATTTCTTCCCTTCCTTACGGCAAACAATCCGCAGTTTTACCAGGAGCTTCCATTGGTTGGGATGTTGCTAAAGAAGAGTTTTTCAAATCTTCTTTCGTAAGTCAATTTAAAGTACGTGGGGGTTACGCAAAAGTAGGTAATACTGAAATTGGTAATTATCCTTATGCTGGTTTATTCGGTGCACGTAACTATGGTGACTACAATGGTATTTCATACAACCAAGCAGGTAATGCGGAGTTGAAATTTGAAACTAGTAAGAAAATAAACATTGGTTTAGATTTAGCTTTCTTACAAGACCGTATTACATTTTCTGCTGACTACTTCAAGAATGATATCGATAATATGATTCTTGCTGTTCCTATGGCTCCATCATTAGGGGTGCCTCAGAACTTTATCAACCAAAACGTTGGTAAAATGTTCAATAAAGGTTTTGAATTCGTATTAGGTGGTACTGTGATTGATAAAAACGGATTTAACTGGAATGCAAGCTTAAATGCTACTTTCGTTAAAAACGAAATTTCACAATTAGTAGACGGAAATGATATCGTTACTCCATACCACATTAACCGTGTAGGTGAGTCGATTGGTTCATTCTTTGGATATGAATTCTCAGGTGTAAATAGCGCAAATGGAAACGCGATTTACAAAAAAGCTGATGGCTCTTTTGTACAGTCCGTATTCAATTCGACTAGCTATGCTGTTTATGATGCAACAAAAAAAGATGATGTTAGTCAAAAAGCTACTTTAGGATATGACGATAAGCGTGTGTTAGGAATTTCTACACCTACATGGTATGGTGGTTTCAATAATACATTTACTTATAAAGGCTTTGACTTAAACGTATTTTTAACGTACTCTGGAGGTAATAAGGTTTATAACCAAACACGTCAAGAGATCTTAAATAATATGAATTTTGCCAATGCTGGTACGGAATTATTAGATCGTTGGACTACACCAGGTCAAGAGACAGATGTACCTAAATTAGCGTACGGTTTCGATAACTCTATTAACTTAAATGGAAGTTTAAATAGCCGTTTCTTAGAAAATGGATCTTTCTTACGTGTACAGAATATTGGTTTAGGCTATGCTGTTCAAGATGGTGCATTCTTAAGAAGCTTAAAAGCTACAAACTTAAGGTTCTTTGCAAATGTTCAAAATGCCTTTGTATTCACGAAATATACAGGTATTGATCCAGAGGTAGCAAATAGCTCAACAACAAATTCTAGAGCTAGTTTAGATAACCGTTCAAATCCTGTTCCTAGAACATTTACTATTGGTCTTAATGTTGGTTTCTAATTGACTAAAAATGAAAAAACTATTAAAATTTAACTATAAATCAGCATTCGCCGTGTCTACACTAGCTTGTGCTTTAATCTTCACTTCTTGTGAAAAATTTACCGAGTTATCACCTTTATCATCCTTAGATGAGAAAAATGCTTTCTCTACAGCTCAAAATGTAGAATTAGCCATGAACGGTGTATACTGGCAAGCAGCAGTAGGCTACTATGATCCAGGAACTGGATTAACGACAGGTCGTGGATACCCTTTCGGGGGAGCTTCTATTGAGCAAGGTGAGATGCGTGGTGAAGATATGATGAATGTGCAAGCATTCTACCAGTTTACCTATGAGTCGACTTACACAATTTCTACAGCGAATAACGTCAATATGTGGGAGCAGTTATATGCCCTTATCAACCAGGCGAATGTTACAATTGAAGGTGTGAAGGGAGCAATTGCTTCAGGTGTAATCTCTCAAGCTACGGGTAATGCTTATATCGGAGAATGTTTATTCTTACGTGCAATTGCGCATCATGAATTATTATTAAACTTCTCGCGTCCATATGTTGATGGTAAGGGTTCGAATTTAGGCGTTCCTTATCGTACAACGGCCATTTCTACGCCTTCATCTATTGAAGAAGCTAAAAAGGCTACACGTGGTACGGTTGCTGAAGCTTATACTAACTTGTTAAAAGATTTAGATGAGGCTGAAAGCTTATTGCCAGATACAAGATCAGCGAAGGATGTTTCTATCTCTAGAGCAACCAAAGGAGCTGCTATCGCACTTAAAACGCGTGTGAAATTACACCAAGAGGATTACGATGGCGTAATTGCTGAGGCAAATAAATTAGGTGCTAATGCTACAGGTAATTTTACTTCAGCTATTGGTAACTATAAATTAGAAGCTTCACCGGTAACACCGTTTACAAGCTATAAAAATAATACGGAATCTATTTTTTCAGTTGCCCAAAGTTCAGCATCTAATGGTGGTGTGAATGGTGCGATTTCCAATATGTTTGGAGCTTCTTCGTTAAGTGGTCGTGACTTAATTTCTACAAGTCCGCTCTTATATAACCAAGATTTCTGGAAAGCTGATGATATCAGAAAAACAGATCTTCATTTACGCCAAAATACAGGAAACTACAAGTTTGTATTTTCTAAGAAATACTCCCGTATAGGTATCAATGATGATTGGAATCCATTAATTCGTTATGCCGAAGTATTATTAAATGCTGCGGAAGCATACGCATATAAGGGTAACAATGCACAAGCTTTAAATTTATTGAATGCTGTTCGTAACCGTGCTGTAAAGGCAGCTGACCGTTACACGACAGCTCCAGCTGATTTAAAGTTAGCAATTTACCAAGAACGTCGTATTGAGTTTACAGCAGAAGGTAAGCGTTGGGGAGATATCCACCGTTTAGCATTAAACTCTACCTATGGTACGAAAGGAATTCCTGCGAAAGTATTAGCTACACAGTTGACTGCAGCTGGTTTAGATAATTATACGATTGGGGTTACTATTACGCCTAGTAAAGCTGCTATTCCTTATGCTGATAATCGTTTTGTATGGCCACTTCCAACATCTGAGATGAATTCAAATCCAGTGTTAAGAGGTGAGCAGAATCCAGGTTATTAATCTATTATTACACTATAGAAATGGGTATCTTTTTAGATACCCATTTTTTTTGTTCTTAATTTTCTACCTTTTTATGTTCTTTAACAGCGCGCGTATGTTCGCGAGTTTCATTATATTTACTAAAAAAATATAAGATGAAAAAATACCACTTTATAACATTTCTTAGTATTATCGGTCTTTTCTTATTGCAATCCTGCTCCACGAACTATCTCACACATATTGCATCAACCTCTGATTTAAGGCAAAATAATAAGGGAACTTTTATCTATGAGAATGATACCCTAAAAGTATTCTATCGTTTTTTTGGTCTTGATGGACCCTTACAAACACGTATAGTCAATAAATTACAAAGCCCTCTTTTAGTGGACTTACAGCAGTCTTCATTTGTCTTTAATGGTAAAGCTTATAGTTTTTTAGGGAACGAGATTACAACTAATAATTACCTGCCAGCACAAGAAATACGTATTCTTGCCGGTCAGCACTATGATAGTGAGGGACTTCATTTGGTTGATTTTGTGCCTTTAGCATACAATCCTGATTCTTTAAAAGGCGATTTTGTCATGGGTACAAAAGGACAGCAAATTAAAGCCAAGACAGTATCCTTTGATACGGCGTCAACACCCTTGCTTCTACAGAATTATATTAGCTATAAGGTCGAAGGAATAAATACGGAATATGTCGATCAGATGCAATCCTTCTATATTCAAAAAATAGCACAAATAAAAAATGTGAAGTTGGCAGATCTTCAAGCGGTAGCTGCTGCGCAATCCAATGTGTTTATGATTCGCAAAACGAAGAGTAATAAGTATATTTCTACCATAGGAATAGGCTTGATATCATCAGGCTTAAGCATTGGCTTTGGTGTAGGAGGGGTTGCTTTTTAGTTACATAAATGTAATTGTACTACATCTTGTTTATTACTGCTTAAAAGACTGAAATACCCCGTATTTCGGTCTTTTTTATGTAATAAATATTAATTTTATTGATATTATTTATATATAAAGATAATTTAACATATCTTTAGGTTAATGTTATATATTTAAGCAAGCATATACGCAGGGCTTAAAATGTTGACACCTTAATTTCGGGATGTTGATAGAAACACTTAACCTTTATAATAGTTCAGGTATGTTGAATTCAGATTTTACAAATTCTCATCAAGTAAATTATGACTTGTTTAAGCTGGGAGATGAGAAGGCCTTTACCTACTTTTATAATTTTTATTATAAATTATTCGTCTATCGTGCTGCGCGTTATGTGAAAGATGATGTGGTGTCGAATACCATTGCTCAGGAAGCTTTTCTAAGACTGTGGGTGATGCGTAGTATTATTGTTGATCTTGACCATATGCTTTCTTTTTTAAATCAGCAGGTCAAGGAAGCTGTTAAATTATTCTATAAGCACAGTGCGAGTCGCTTTCATCGTGCTATGCTACGTATTGACGCCATTGAGAATTTTCATGACTTCTTTTATTGTGATTCCATGGAACCCGTAGAAGATGATGTCTATTATATCGATGAGCTCGCTGAAGAGAAAAGGCTACAGATAAAAAAAATTAATAGCTTAATTCCGAATATCAGTGAGGAGAACCAACTGTATATCCGCTTATGTTTGAAATTTAGTTTTAACTATGAGCGAATAGCCTATTATTTAGGAGGTATTTCTGATTATGAAGTGGGGCTGAATGTTGAGAAATGTATTCTAAAGCTAAAGATTCTACTCACTAATGCGAGTAATATGAAGGCCTTACAGGTGCAAAAGCCCCTGCTGGCTGAAGGGGAATTTTCTGAGGATCAGATCAAAATTTTTCAACTCCGATATGATTTAAATTACTCCTTTGAAAAGATCGCTGACTGCCTAAAATTGAATAATGAAGAGGTGAGGAAAGCGTTTGTACAAGCCCATTTATCCTTAAAGGCAGGAGCGAAGTTAAACTAAATTTAAAATGTATGTCGAAAGAAAATACCATCGTACTGACGCGTAAGATTCAAGTTTTTATAGACTGTGATGAATTGGAACAGAAAAGAGCCTATTATAAGATGATTTATCTCTGGCAGAATCTCTGCTTCCGAGCAGCTAACTATATCTTTACGCATCAGTATATTCAAGATCAACTAAAGGAGTTTTTGTATTTAAAAGATGAATTTAAGGTGAAGCTGACGAACTATTTACAAGGGCAGGAGGGCATTTTTAATACCTCTCGCATGAATACTACCTATCGTCTATTGTCCGAGAAATATAAAGGTATATTGCCTTCGGATATATTTTCCAATCTTAATAACACGCTTATTAAGCATTATAACTCCGAAAAGCAAGATTATTGGAAAGGTGTCAAGTCGCTAAGGAATTATAAAAGAAATATCCCTATTCCCTTTTCAGCGCGATCGATTAGATTTAAAGTGAATGAAAATTCCCATAATTTTAAGTTTTCGCTGTTCAAAATTCCCTTTCAAACGTATTTAGGAAAAGATAAAACCGATAAAAAGATGCTTCTTCAGCGGGTGATTAAAGGTTCTTTGAAAATGTGTTCCTCCAGCCTCAAGATAGATAAGAATAAAATCTACTTGATTGTATCCTTCGAAATGGAAAAAGATAACCATGTCTTAGATAAAAACATCATTGCTGAAGCTGACCTATCACTGGAATTTCCTATTACCGTAAAAATTGGTGCTGATCATTATCAAATAGGCAATAAGGAAGAATATCTCCACCGCAGGCTGGCCATACAATCTGCCAGACAGCGTTTATTAAAGGGAGCAACCTATAATCGGGGAGGGAATGGTAGAAAGCGGAAGCTGAAAAGTCTAGTCGATTACGCTCAGAAAGAGAAAAATTATGTCAATAATAAACTCCATAATTATTCTAAACGCTTGATTGAATTATGCGTCCGCTATCAGGTAGGAACAATCCTGCTGGTGAATCAAGATCAAAAGGAGAAATTTGCCCGTGAGGAAGGATTTATTCTTAGAAATTGGAGCTTTTATGGCTTAAAAGAAAAAATATATTATAAAGCAGAAAAAGCGGGCATATATATTATTGAAGAATAATATAGCTATACGCTGAGGTTGCTTGTGACACCGTAGGGTGAGGTTCTTGTTAGCACTCACTAAATTACAGCTTATCGTAATACACAATATAGGACGGGCTTTTAATATAATTTTTAAAAAAAAGGAGAATTAATTCTCCTTTTTTTTTGGTTCCATGCGAACTAAATATTGGTCATTCTCATCCTCAAAGAGTACTTGAACGACCCAATCCATCTCATGGGCAATTTCTATCAGTTTTTTTTGATCAATATATAACCAGCGGAAAGGAGCTCCTTGTTCTCCATTATAGGCATAATGATAGGAGATCTCTCCGAAATAGTGTGCTGGACGGGGAACCTCATATTCATCGTATAAATAAGAAATATCCGAAGAGTCAAAGAGTAATTGGCCACGATCCGTAAGGAGGGTCTTCGCAAAGGTTAGCAGCTCCCTAAAGCCGTCTATGGTTCCCGTAAGACCTATTCCATTCATCAAAAATAATAAGGTGTCATATTTCTTATCGGTAAGATTAAAGAAATCCTGCTCCAAAATATGCTTTACGCCACGCTGCTGCATAATCGTGCAGGCAATAGCGGAAAGCTCAATGGCCTCTACATCAACCTTCTTATCTTGCAGATAGAGACTGTGGCAGCCAGCACCGGCCCCCACATCAAGCACCTTCCCATCGGTTAAGGAGAGCGCTATATATTCTAACTCCGTAAAATCTTCTTCCTCACGGAAGAATACCTCCACAGGCATCTCTTCTGTGTCGCCGTAGCTGCTATGTAATAAAAGTGGCTTTTGTGCCGCTTCAGGGTTTTTATAATAAGCAAGTAATGCTTCTCCGTAAACGTCTTTAACCATTGGTAATTAATAAGAGTTTTTTCGCTAAATCTATCGTTTCTATATCACCTGTATGTTTTTTAGGCTCATCGGATAGTTTAATTACCGGCGTCCATTTGCCATCTTCAGGTTGTGTCTCAGTCATTTTTAGTACGATGTTCATAGACTTCAAGCCAACATCATTGGTGAAGTTCGTACCTACCCCAAAAGAGGTTCCTATTTTACCTTTACAGTAACGGGCGATACGTTCAACTTTCTCGTAGTCTAAACCATCTGAAAAAATAATGGTCTTAGAAGTCGGGTCAATACCATTTTTTATGTAGTGTGCGATTGTTTTATCAGCAAATTCAATCGGATCACCGGAATCATGACGCACACCATCGAATAATTTCGTTAGCTTTTTATCAAACTGTTCGAAAAATTTCTCCGTTGTATAGGTGTCAGATAAGGCGATTCCTAGGTCCCCACGGAATACGTCAGACCAGTGTTCTAAACCTAGTAAATTGGCCATCTTAAAGCCGAATTTTGCGGCATGGAACATAAACCACTCATGGGCATGTGTGCCGATAGGTTTGGTATTGTATTTCATGGCAAAATAGATATTACTCGTACCTATAAAGGTGCCTTTACCAAACTTCTTTAGATTTCCAACGACTAAATCTTGGACCTCAAAAGAATGCCTCCGGCGTGTTCCAAAGTCTGCAATGGTGATATTTAATTTATCGTACTTTTCAATTTTAGTTTTCGCTAATTCCAATACTTGCTCATCCGTTTGACGTACTTGTCCTGTTTCTTGATAATATAGCTCGCAAATTAAAGACATAATCGGTACTTCCCACAGGATAGTACGATACCAATAGCCTTCAATATGCACTTCTAAATCTTCACCATCTTGAAGGATGGTGACCTCCTCAGGGTCGTAGCGGTACCCTTGTAAAAAATCAAAATACGTAGGGTCTATATAAGGACAAGTGTTTGAAAAGAAATCTTTTTCTGACTTACTAAGTTTTAATTTTGCCATTTCATCTATGGAAGCTCGCAACTTTTTATCAAAACCAGCTGGAAATTTATGCTTTCCACGGTTGATAAATTGGTAACGTGCCATAGCTCTAGGGAATAATTTCACAACAGCATATTGCATTGTAAATTTATAAAAATCGTTGTCTAGTATGGAGATGAGTTTAACCATTATTCTGTTTTTCTATGCTGTAACTAACAAGTCAATAGCTGAAATGTTGTTGCAAACTTAAGTTTTTATCTAGCTAAAATAGCATTGTTAATACAAAAAAGGGTAGAAATCTGACAGATTTCTACCCTCTTCATATAGACTGCTTCGTTGTTATTATCGAGTGCGACCTCCGGATTGTGTAGATTCACTACTTCTTGTGCCACGTGAACTTTGCGTTGTGCTGCTGCTATTCTCACTTCTAGTTCGGGTAGGGCTCACTGTGCTACTCGTATTGTTTCTAGTTGAGGATCTTGTAGACGTGATCGCCGGTTGTCTATTTTCCACATTTATACTTACTGGATTTATTGGACTAGATGCTTGACTTCTTTGTGTAGACACAGGATTTCTTTGCGTAGACCCTTGATTAGCTGTTCGTGATCTAACTGGATTATTCGTTGTTGTTTGACGACTGCTGCTGTTATAATCAGAAGTTTGCGGTCTATTTATATTTCCACGTGTATTACTTTCAATATTTCGTGTAACATCACCATTCTTTCCAATATGCATTACTTGCTGCGCATTGGAAGTGCGAGTTGCCGTATTACGATTGTTTTCCGTACGACTATTTGCCGCACGACTGTTTGCTGTACGCGTATTGCTCACACGATTTTCAGTCCTATTGTTATTCCGTTCACTCGTTCTTGTACCCCCTGTGTTGGCGTCCCCATTTGGACGATACATAGCCACTTCTTTTGAGGATACACGGGTAGAGCCTGGTCTGCTAGCATCTACTATACGACGTTCAGAAACGCGGCGCCCTGTGGAGTGTTGAATCTCCGCATTTGAGGGACCTGAGGCATAGTAATGATTATTTACGATGCGTGTATTGTTAATTATATATGTATTATTTATTGCATAGTGGCGACGGTCTTGATTTACATAATAACGGTGCATTCTCCGATTCCCAATATAGCGTGACGGTAAGAAGGTCCATAGTAAATCGGCTATTCCTAGAGAAACATTAATACTCATATTCGGTCCTAGCGGTGCCCATCCATAATATCCACCTCCTGAGCGCCAACTTACCCAAGCTGGAGCCCATTCATAGCCAGGAATCCAAGCCCAGCCATAGTTATTTGAATAGTTCCAGCGACCGTAATGAAAAGGGGCCCAGCCCCAGTCGTACCCTGAAACCCAGGTGTTACCATAATTTGTCTGCTCCCAATAACCATTCGAGCTGTAAGGTTGAAAACCTTCTTCAGCATATGGAATCCAAACATCCCCATATTGATTATCGTATACCCATTCCCCATAGGGAGCTAATTCCTCGTAAAAAAGTTGGAAAGAAACATTTCCATATTGCGCTTGCGCAACCTTTGTGCTTCCAAGGCCGAATACGACTAGGAAGGTCAAAACTAAAATCTTAATATTTTTCATATTCACAGCGCATTAATTAGTGGATGAAATAGTTGAAGGTATGACACTGAAAATGCTTTTAGGTTTAATTAATTATTGAAAATAAAAAAACAAAAGACAGTACATTAACGTATTGTAAATACAAGAGAGAAAGATGGAAAAGTAAATTTTCAAGTCAATGTAATTTTGTAAAGATACTGTTTGAATAGGCCGTCTTTTTTGTACCTTTACGCACTTAATTTACGGTTTGTGCTTATTGCCGATTAGAAAAATTATCATTAATGATTAAAAAAATAAAGTCAATTCTTATAGAATTTGCGCACATACATCGCTATTTAATGAAATTCTTTAGAGAGTTAGTAACTCCTCCTTATGAATTCAAAGAAATAATTCGTCAGTGCTTTGAAATAGGGTGGAAGTCACTGCCGTTAATAAGCATGACAGGATTTATTGTAGGGTTTGTATTTACAAAGCAATCAAGGCCTTCATTAGAGGAATTTGGAGCTACCTCTTGGTTACCTTCTTTAATTTCAATAGCTATCGTGCGATCATTAGCCCCTTTAGTAACCGCTTTAATTGCGGCCGGAAAGATAGGTTCTCAGATTGGTGCTGAGTTGAGTTCTATGAAAGTTACAGAGCAGATAGATGCGATGGAAGTTTCTGGAACGAATCCATTTAAGTATTTGGTCGTAAGTAGAGTGATTGCTACTACGATTGGTATTCCAATACTGTGTTTTTATGTTTCTGGCATCGGCTTATTGGGGGGATATTTATCTATCCGTATACACGATCAGATGAGCTTTTTAAGTTTCTTTACTCAGGTATTTGAAGCAATAGGCTATATTGATTTGAGCGCTATGATACTGCGTGCCGTCGTATTTGGATTTACCATTGGTGCAGTTAGCTGCTACGCTGGATTTAACTCTTCCAAGGGTACCGAAGGGGTGGGGAAAGCGGCTAATTCTGCTGTAGTAACTTCCATGTTCCTTGTCTTTTTAGAAGAAATTATTATCGTACAATTTTTAGCTATATTTAATTAATATGCACAAGCCAAAAATTCAGGTAGACACCTCCAATGTTGTAATCGATGTACGGAAGATAAGTAAATCGTTTGGTGATTTACATATTTTGCAGGAAGTAGACTTACAGTTATATAATGGGGAAAACTTAGTGGTATTAGGCCGTTCTGGAACCGGAAAATCGGTGTTAATAAAACTAATTTCAGGTTTGTTAAAGCCTGATGCTGGGGAAATTCAAGTACTCGGCCAGCATGTCAATCAATTAAATGAATCCGAGCTGCGGGAGCTACGCCTAAAAATAGGTTTTTCTTTTCAAAATTCGGCCCTTTATGACTCGATGACCGTGCGTGAAAATCTGGAGTTCCCTTTAATACGAAATAAAAGAAATTTAACCCGTGCAGAAATCAACCGAGAGGTAGAGGATGTACTCGATGGGGTAGGGATGTTATCCTCCATCAACCAAATGCCTTCGGAGTTGTCCGGGGGACAACGTAAGCGTATAGGTATTGCGCGGACGCTTATCTTACGTCCAGAAATAATGATGTATGATGAGCCTACTGCAGGTTTAGATCCCATTACATGTTTGGATATTAATGGCTTAATTAATGAGGTGCAAGAGCGCTATCAGACATCTTCCATTATTATTACCCATGATCTTGCCTGTGCAAAGACGGTGGGTGATCGCATAGTGATGCTGTTAGATTCTAAATTCGAACGTCAGGGAACGTTCGAACAAATTTTTAATTCCGAAGATGAGCGCGTTAAAGCGTTTTATGATTATAATTTTATACTATAGATAATATAATGAGTAAAGAAGAAACTAAAAGATCAGTAATAGTTGGCCTATTTGTATTTATTGGATTAGCTATTTTAATTGCAGGTATCGTTGTATTGGGTAGCCAGCAAAAGAAATTCACTAAAACTATTGAAGTGAAGACCACTTTTCATGACGTAAATGGCTTGAAAGTAGGTTCGAATGTCTGGTTTTCAGGAGTGAAAATAGGGATCATTAAAAGTATAAATTTTGAAAGTATTCAAGATGTTGAAGTGGTTATGACAGTGGATCAAAAGTCTGCTGAATTTATCCGTAAGGATGCTATGACGAAGTTGGGTTCTGATGGTCTGATCGGGAATCGTATCATTGTGATTGTTGGAGGAAGCCAGACGGCTGCAGGAATTCAACAAGGAGACTTCTTAAAATCTGCGAAGGCTACAGATATGGAAGATATGATGGCAACCCTGCAGTTGAATAACGAAAACTTAGTGAAGATTACTACTGACTTCGTGCAGATATCCCATAATTTAGCCGCTGGTAAAGGTGTTGTTGGAGCGATGTTAAGTGACTCTACCTTAGCGTTAAGTTTACAACAGTCTATGGCTTCTATTAATCAGACTATGGCGAATGCAAATGCGGCATCGCAAAACTTAGTTACTCTATCGAATAAGCTGAATAGCAATACGGGATTAATCCATGATTTGACTACCGATAAGGCGGTTTTTGCAAGCTTACGTGAGTCTGCTGCCCAGTTGCAAGGTGTCACGCAAACAGCCAATGCGCTGATGACCAACCTAAATACGGCTTCGGATCGCTTAAATGCGAAGGACAATGCCGTAGGTACGTTATTGAATGACCCGGCTTCTGCTGCACAAATTAAAGATATTTTAAATAATCTAAACAGCAGTACAGCTAATTTAGATGAAAATATGAAAGCCCTACAGAGCAATTTCCTTTTCCGTGGCTACTTCAAAAAGAAAGCTAAAGAAGAGGCTAAAGCTGCAGAAAAAGAATAATTGCCGTATCTTTGACCTATGCAAATTTCAGATAAAGATGTCATCTTTGAGGACAATCATATTATAGCTATTAATAAAAGAGCTGGAGATTTAGTTCAAGTCGACACCACAGGAGATAAATCCTTGGAGGAGATGGTGAAAGATTATCTAGTGAAAAAATATAATAAGCCTAATGAAGCTTTTTTAGGCGTAATTCATCGTTTGGACAGACCAGTTTCAGGGCTGATAGTTTTCGCTAAAACTTCCAAAGGACTGGATCGTATGAATAAGCTTTTTAAGGATAGAAAAATTAAAAAGACTTATTTTGCTGTCGTGCGCACACGCCCTGCTGAGCCTGCTGCTAAGCTGACAAATTGGTTGGTGCGTAACCAGGAAAAAAAAATTACTAAAGCTTACCCTAAGGAGGTAAAAGGAAGTATCTATGCCGAGTTATCCTATGAATTACTGGGAGAGTTAAATGGTTTTTATCTCCTGAAAGTAGAACCAATTACTGGGCGTACGCATCAAATTCGTTGTCAATTGGCCGCCATGGGATCTCCCATTGTAGGCGATAATAAGTACGGCTACCCACGGGGTAGCTCCAAAGGCTCCATCTGCTTACATGCCCGTTCCTTAGTCTTTGAGCATCCCATTAAAAAAGAAGCTATGAAGTTGGAAGCAACATTACCTAAAGATGGTTTTTGGGATAAATTTGAAGGTTTTAAAGGCTAGTATTAGCTAATTAATTGATTTTATTTTGTTTAACTTTGCCTTATGAAAAATGTTAAAGGTATATTATATGTATTAGCCTTATTTTTTACCATTCAACTAGGCACAATAGAGACGTCGACAGCACAGTGTGCCATGTGTTCCCTGAATGCTGAGAACGCTACTAAAGAAGGAAATACGCAAGGTAAAGGACTGAATGATGGTATTTTATTTCTCCTTGCCATTCCTTATTTAATTGCAGGAGGTATTGGCTACCTGTGGTATAAAAATTACCGTACTACGGCAGATACGAAGAAAACAACAAAACTATTATAATGTCGACATCGAAAGTTTCAGCTATGCTGCAAAGCAAATGCCCAAAATGTAGGGTAGCTCCCATGTTTGAAGGTGCTACATATAGTTTGAAAGGTAGGCATATGCATGAATTCTGCCCACATTGTCAGTTGAAATTCGAAATAGAACCCGGTTATTTCTATGCCGCAATGTATGTTAGCTACGCCATGAATGTGGCACAAACGTTAACTTTAGCAATTGCTACAAGTATGGTCACGCAGTCAGAATCTCCGTGGTTATATATCGCTGTGCTATTTTTTACGGTATTTATATTTGCACCTTTTAACTTCCGGTACTCAAGAGTTATTTTACTGCATTTAATGACTCCAAAGATTAGCTACGATCCACGTTTTGAAAGGTCTTTAGAAAACATAAAAAAAGATACCCACTAAGAGAATGCCCCCAAGAAGATAGATCCTTTTGGGGGCATTTTTTATGGAACGAAATGCTGTAAATTACAGGATATACTTCATTTTTGAATCAAACATAAATACCTTTCCATAGTATGCTGGCTGACTTAAAAGGGCTTGAATTTCAGGTAGTTTTTCATCTTGAAAATCTTGCAGCGACTGCTCATCAGCGGCATTTAGTTGAATGCAATAGGTAACGCCCTCATGTGGCGACTCTAATAATTCTAGAAAGCGTGTTTCAAAACGACCGCTTCCAACGATGTTTTCCTGTAGCCAAGCAGCAATGTGTTGATGTACAGCGTCTTCAGCTATGATGGAGATGTTATATAAATACATGCCACAAAAATACTAAGAATTATTTAAAACCTCTTTTTTTTGGGAGCCCTGAAATTAATACTTTTTATGTAAAAATTAGGTTGCATACAGCGGAATTGAAATTTTAATTCCGTTCTTTAGTATAATTCCATGAATGGTTAGATTATATGCTTAAATATCTCGGTATACTGAGTTTAGTTTTACTTTTTTTTATTTCCTGTCAAAGCACACGTCAGGAGGCGCTTATTCCTATAGAAAACTTTTTTTCAACACCTGAGAAGTCCCATTTTCAGGTCGCTCCCAATGGGAAGTATATTGCCTATTTGGAGAAGAGTGAGCGCGGCCAAAATATTTTCCTTAAAGATTTATCCAATGAGAAGTTATCTAAGCAACTGACGACTTTTGAAGACCAGAAAGTATCCAGTTTTTATTGGGGTTCTAATGAAGAATTAATATTTTCCATTGATGACATTCAGACGCATACTGTGCAGCTTTATGTGGTCGATGTGAAGACGGCCTCTGTGCGTAATATCCTGCCTACAACCAAAGGGAAAATGCGCTGGATAAGCCCCTCAAAGATTAACGATCGTTCGATTATTGTCGCCCTCAATGAGCGTGATTCCACTTTCTTTGATGTCTATAAGATCTCTTTAACGGGAAAGCCGAAAGAAATGATCATCCGTAATCCAGGGAATATGATCCAATGGTATACTGCAGGATCTGGAGATATTCACCTCGCCTGGACGTCAGATTCCATTGAAGAATCCTTGCTCTATCGGCCCCATGTAAATGCGCCTTTTAAAGAAGTTGAGCGCAATGACTTTACGGAAAGTATCGTTCCTTTAGGCTATGTTAAATCGTCGACTACCTTAATCTATGCGCTTTCGAATATTAACCGTGATAAGTACGCTTTAGTTGAATATAATGTCGCCGAAGGTAAAGAAGTGCGCAAACTATATGAGCATCCTCAGGTGGATTTAGAAGCTTCGGGTTATTCTGTGCAGCTGCAGGAGATGTTATATAGCGCCTACATTACGGATAAAGAGGAGAAATTATTTTTTAATGCTAAGGTTGAAAAACTCTATGCTGCGATTGCTGATGAGCTCGAAGGCTTTCAATTTAAAGTGATAGATCGCGATTCTGCGCTCACAAAGATTGTTATTCGCACTTACACGGATGTTAATCCTGGGGCAATTTATTATTACGATGTCGCGGATAGGGAGCTGCATAAACTGGCGGATAATTACCCCAAATTACAGAATTATAAGTTGGCAACCATGGAGCCTATTGCTTATCAAAGCCGCGATGGGCAGACTATTCATGGTTATTTAACATTTCCTGTGAGTGGTGCTCGCAAGAATTTGCCCGTTATCGTAATGCCGCATGATGGCCCTCATCGACGTGATGTATGGGGCTTTCAGCCTAATGTGCAGTTTTTGGCCAACCGCGGCTATGCCGTATTTCAGATGAACTATCGCGGCTCTGTAGGTTATGGGAAAATGTTTTGGTCCGCAGGCTTCAAGCAATGGGGCGGTAAGATTCAAGAGGACATTCTTGATGGTGTTGACTGGTTAGTTGCTTCAGGTGTCGCTGATAAACATAAAATAGGTATCTTTGGGGAAGGTTTTGGAGGTTACGCAGCATTATTTGCCGCTTGTTTCCAGTCTTCAAAATTTAAGTGTGCGGCATCCATTTCTGGCTATACAAATTTATTTACTTATTTCCGAGATGTGCCACCGTTCTTTAAGCCTTATTTACAGAAATTCTATCAAGTGATAGGAAACCCGACGACGGAATCTGATTTATTTAAAGCGATCTCTCCGGTATTCCATGCCGATAAAGTTAGCATACCCGTATTCCTGGTGCAAGGGGGCAAGGATCGCTATAATTCCGTGACGGATGCCAATTTATTTGTTCAGAAGATTCAGCAGAATAAGGTGCCTGTAACTTATTTGTTAATGGATGATGAGGGGAAAAGATTTAAGAATGATGCGCATATTATACAGAGTTATCAGGAACTAGAAAACTTCTTGAAAGTGAATTTAGGCAATAAATAAAACGTATAAAGGAAGTGTACACTTCATGAAAATATCAAAATATACATACCGTAAAAATATCGGTCTATTGACGGCTTTTGTAGCCTTGGTAACCATCTTATTTGTCGTTGCTGTTTTCTTTGCGAAAAGTCTTTTTGTACGCTATATAGAGAATGAGTTCTCCAATAGGAAATCCGAAATTTTTGATCAATCTTTAGAACCCTTTAACAACCTCTTTCACAATAAAATCCCTGAAATATCCTTCTATCAGGGCTATTTAGATTCCCTAGAAGGCGAACGCTACGCCCATAATATCCTGCTCTCGTTTCCTTTCGTAAAAAAAGTTGTTTTCTATGATATGCTTTTTACGAATGATCAAAATCTGCAATATGGATTTTCTATCAATAACCTGCTTATTCATCCGAAAAACTTATTTATATATCGCCTAAAAAATGGTAAGCTGACGGTTGAACGATTGCAGCGTGGCACACGCATCGCGGAATATTCGGAAGAACTTAATAATATGGGAGTGCGCATTGCCAGCTATATAGACAAGGTAAATCCTGGCACTAAGCTTTCTGATGCCGATATATTTAAACTCTTTTACGCCGTAAACCCAGGGAAAATCTCCTACTTGAATATCCCTCGTATGAGCGATCTACAGCAGTATAATGAGGTTATGACTGGAAAAATTGGCCATATAGCAAGCTATGAACAGGATATGTTTGCCTTTGAAATTGACCCTACACTAATTGAAATAAAAAACTCTTATCCTAATTTATATCAGAAAATTGAGATAAAACCCGTAATTTCAACAACAAAAATAAACCTTCAAAATTACCTTGTAACAGAAGTAGCGTTGCCTGGAGCACTCTCGGATTACAAAATTGAATTACTGTCTAGTCGTGAATTTATACAACATGAAACCAATCAACAGTTTCTACCCGTCGTACTAGGTATCTCCATGATTTACTTAATATTGCTAATAATTGTATATTTAATTTACAGAAATTTAGATATTAATGGGCGATTGTTTAAATTGCAATATGATTTTATAAATAACCTAACGCATGAGTTTAAAACGCCGGTTAGTGTTATAAAAATTGCCGGAAATAACATTGGTTCTGCAAAGAAACTCTCGGAAGAAGATCAGCAGATGTATGGACGCATCTTAGATCAAGAAGCCGATAAGTTGAATAACTTAATGAATAAATTACTTTCATTCACACAGATTGAAAATAAAGCCATTAAGTTAAACCTGGAATCAATTAATTTGCCGGAATTCTGTACCCCGATATTTATAGCGTCAAAACTTAAATATACTGATATGGAACTATCCTACGACATCCACGTGCAGCAAGATCTGAAAGCAGATCCTGTACTTTTGAATTCCGTATTTCAGAATTTAATAGACAATGCGTATAAATATTCTATGGCAGGGAGCAAGGAATTAAGGATTACAATACAACAAAATAAACGTTTTTTTGTTATTAAGTTTATAGATCGTGGTATCGGTATACAACGTAATGAATATTTAAATATATTTAAGAAGTTTTATAGAATTAAAAGTCAATACAATCAACAAGGAAGTATTGGATTAGGATTGGCCTTTTGTAAAGAAATTACCGAATACATGGGAGGTGAGATTACGGTCAGTTCGGAAGTAAATGTGGGAACGACATTCAAACTGGTCTTTCCTGTAGATAAATAGTGTTTTACGAAAAAAAAATATGCAAAAAGATATTACAATTGCTGTTATCGAAGACGATGAAAACTTACGTTTTTTAGTTCGTCATCGACTTGAAACGGAAGGCTACAATGTGATTCAGGCAGGAAATGGGGTAGATGCTGAAAAGATTATTTTAGCGAATAAGCCGGACATTGTGCTTTTGGATTGGATGCTACCGGGCAAGGAAGGCAATGAAATCTGTGCCAGTATTCGAAAGGCTGGATTCGAGAATATCATTATCATGATGACTGCCAAGTCGCAGGATGTCGATAAGATTGAAGCCTATTCTTTCGGTGTCTCTGATTATATTACGAAGCCCTTTAATATGGACGTCCTAGTCGCTATGATCGAAAATAAAGTTCGCTTCTTTGTGCCTAAAAATGTTCCTGAAATCTACAAATTTGGAAATACTGAGCATCACCCAAATATTCACTCACTCATTAGAGACGGTAAGAAGGTGGAGCTAACAATTCTAGAAAATCGTATTCTCCTGCATTTCTTGCAGAATATCGGACGTGAGATCACACGTGAGGAGCTTATGGAAGTCGTCTGGGGGTACAGTTCGAATGTGAACACCCGCACCTTGGATATGCACGTCGTTAGGCTACGTAAAAAGATCGAATCAAATCCTGATAAACCCTATTTTCTTCAGACAGTGCGTGGCTTAGGCTACAAGTTTATTGATGAAGTCGTGGAGTAAATCAAGGATATTGTCAAAATAAATTAATAGTTGGGGATAGTTTGTAAACACAGAAAACAATTCCTATCTTCGTGAAAAGGAGCAAGACCATTTATCTTATAAAGGTAATATGGTCTTGTTTCTTTTTATTTTATATATACATGTAAATAATTTTTAAAATTATGGCAGAAGTAACTTATTACACCAAAGAGGGATTGGAGAAACTCAAGGAAGAGTTGCACTATCTAAAAACAGAAGGAAGAGCATCTATCGCACGTCAAATTGCAGAAGCACGCGATAAAGGTGACTTATCTGAAAATGCAGAGTATGATGCTGCAAAGGAAGCTCAAGGATTACACGAAGCTA
Source organism: Rhinopithecimicrobium faecis (assembly GCA_017942165.1). Taxonomy (GTDB): domain Bacteria; phylum Bacteroidota; class Bacteroidia; order Sphingobacteriales; family Sphingobacteriaceae; genus Sphingobacterium; species Sphingobacterium faecis. The sequence goes on from JAGKSB010000006.1 coordinate 137,954, forward strand.
AGATCGCTAATTATGAAAATAATCTAGCCTACGCGCGTTTAATCGATGAGTCTAAATTAGACGCTACGAAAGTATTAGCTTTATCAATTGTAAAGATTAAAAATACAAAAAATGGTGCAGTGATGACTTATCAGTTAGTCTCTGAAACAGAAGCTGATTTGAAAACAGGTAAGATCTCTGTAAAATCTCCAATTGCAAAAGGTCTTCTTGGAAAGTCAAAAGGCGATAAAGCTATTATTGAAGTTCCAGCTGGTCAGATTGAACTTGAAATTTTAGAAATTTCTAGATAGTATTGATTTAGGTTATGTGCGGGTTTGCCATAACCGCATCATATCACTAGATTTCCTATCTTACCATATTCATAAAGGACTTCCCAATAAGGAGGTCCTTTATTTTTGGCGTCAGCTAGCTCCTAGAAGGTGCCCTAAGCAGGAATGATATGTCCTTCCTAACCCTATTAATCCTTCTATTTGCATATATGCTGGGTAAGCACATGAGAATAAAATAACATTTGTTAACAAAAGTATAGATATATAAAAAAAGGTTGCAATTGCTTGTAACCTTTTTTTATATTTGTTTTTTAACTCTTTAAAAAAAACATCATGTCAACGATATTTTCAAAGATTGTTTCCGGAGATATTCCGGCATACAAAGTAGCCGAGAGTAATGATTTTTTAGCATTCTTAGATATCAACCCCCTAGCCAAGGGACATGTTTTGGTAATTCCTAAGAGGGAGACTGACTATATCTTCGATATAGATGATGATCACTATATGGCTTTATGGGTCTTTGCGAAAATCGTTGCTCAAGGTATTAAAGCAGTTATACCGTGCGCCCGTGTCGGGGTTTCTGTCATAGGCTTAGAGGTGGCACATGCCCATATCCACCTAGTTCCTATTAAAGCTATTTCAGACTTAAATTTCCAAAAGGAAAAGCTCAGCTTCACAGCTGCGGAATTCGCGGAAATAGCAGAGGGAATTAAAGATTCCATTATAAAAATTACGCAGCGAGACTAATTGCAAGGTGGGAAAACGCTTTCCATAGAAATTTTATATCTTTGTCAAAATTATTTTTTTACGCTATAAATTTATTTCCTTACTCGTTAAGTGATAAATTCTAAACACATATTATGCAAGAATTCTTGTTAAGCTTTCAACATTTAATGAATCCGGAGTTACTATTAAGTTCAGGAGGATTTTATTTAGTACTATTTATTGTATTTGCCGAAACAGGTTTGTTTTTCGGATTCTTCCTTCCTGGGGATTATTTGCTATTTCTAGCAGGTTTATTCTGTGCCTTAGGGAAGATTGACGTTAATATATTCACTTTATGTGCAGGGCTAATTGCCGCCGGTATACTCGGGAATTTTACGGGCTACTATTTTGGCTATCGGACAGGGCCTATGCTCTTCAATAGGAAGGATACTTGGTTGTTTAAACGGAAATATGTGGTCATGGCCGAGGAGTTTTATCAGAAATATGGTGGAACGGCATTAATAATTGGCCGCTTTATTCCTATTATTCGTACCTTTGCACCGATCTTCGCAGGTGTCGTTCGTCTTGACTTTAAGAAATTTATAGCTTTTAATATTTTAGGAGCCCTATTATGGGTGTTATCCTTAACATTAGCAGGTTATTTCTTAGGTATAAAGTTTCCGAATGTCATCCACTATGTAGAATATATTATTATTGTATTAATAGTTATTGCTTTTAGTCCAATCGCCTATGCTTTGATCAAACGGAATCGAAATAAGAAAAACAAACAAACAAACAACTAGTAAACTGTTAATCAATAATGAGTACACAACACCCTTGGCATCAAGTTTCTCCTGGTGAGGACTTGCCAAATTCAGTAAATGCAATTATAGAGATTTCTAAAGGTTCAAAAGGAAAATACGAAATTGATAAAGCTTCAGGTTTATTATTATTAGACCGTGTTTTAAGCTCTTCTGTCGTATACCCGTCGAATTATGGATTTATTCCGCAAACGTACTGTGACGATAATGATCCCTTAGATATTTTAGTAATCTGCGCCGTAGATATTATCCCTATGTCTATCGTGGAAGCGAAGATCATTGGTGTTATGCACATGGTTGACGGTGGTGAGCAAGACGATAAGATTATTGCTGTAGCTAAGAATGATCCTTCGGTAAATCATATCAATGATATTTCTGAGTTACCTCCACATACAATGAAGGAAATTGTTCAATTTTTCCAAAGTTACAAAGCGTTAGAAGCAAAATCTGTCGAAGTACAAGGTATTGAAGGACGTGAGACTGCACAAGCGGTATTAAATGCTTCTTTGGAGCTGTATAAATCTGAATTTAGCAATAACTAAACGGTAGAATGGGCTTCGATATTTTTGCAACATTTTTTCTAGTTTTAGCGAATGGATTTTTCGTCGCTGCAGAGTTTGCTATCGTCAAAGTGAGATCTTCTCAAATTGAGATGCAAGCGAAGTCAGGCAGCAAAGCTGCGAAAATTGCGAAAAATATTACGGAACATTTAGATGGCTATTTAGCCGCTACACAACTTGGTATTACGCTTTCCTCACTGGCTTTAGGTTGGGTGGGGGAAGCTGTAATGACCGAAATAGTGTATAACTTTTTCAGTGTCTTACAGATTGATTTAGCAGCAAATGTGGCTAAAAATTTAGGACATGTACTCGCTTTTGCTATTATCACCGTATTACATATTGTCTTTGGTGAACTGGCACCTAAGTCTATTGCGATTCAACGTCCAATAGAGACTACCATGAAAATTGCTATTCCTCTGCAGATTTTCTACGTGATCTTCCGTCCGATTATTTATGTCTTAAATGGTTTTGCCAACTTATTGTTGCGTGCCGTAGGCTTACATATCTCCGAAGGGGAGTTAGCACATAGCTCTGAGGAATTACAATACCTCTTAGATAAGGGGAAAGAGTCGGGTGCCCTAGATACTGCGGAGCACGAGATGATCAAAAATGTATTCGACTTCAATGAGCGGATTGTGAAAAATATTATGGTACCTCGTACTAAAATTATTGCAGCCGAGCAGCAGTGTGATGCTTTTGACTTTATCAACCGCATTACCGAAGAAGGCTATTCACGTATTCCTATTTACGATGAAAGTATCGACCAAATCGTCGGTATCGTGCATACTAAAGATATCCTTCCCATTGTGATGAAAGGAAAGGAAGTCGTCCTTACCAGCATTATGCGTAAGCCTTATTTTATCCCTGAAACAAAGAAAATTAATGACCTACTTGAAGAGTTTCAGCTGAAGCGTATTCAATTGGCTATTGTATTGGATGAGTTTGGTGGTACCGCTGGTATGGTTACCTTGGAGGATATCATGGAAGAATTGGTCGGTGAAATTCAAGATGAGTATGATGAAGAGATCCCTGTTGTAGAGCGTATTTCTGATAGAGAATATATGGTCGATGCGGGAGCTTCTGTACATGATGTCAATGAATTCCTTCCATTGGAGCTTCCTGTAAGTTCAGATTATGATACCGTTGCTGGCTTGGTGTCCAACCTATTCGATAAGATCCCAGGTGTAGGTGAGTATAAAGAAATTTATGGCTATACCTTTACCATTATCAAGAAAACACAACAAAATATAGAATTCGTTAAATTGGAGCTGATAGCTACGGATGATAACGAAGACCAAGAATAACATTTTAGCTTCTACACTGTGCATTTATTTTATACCCCAGAACTCAACCCTAGTCATGCAAATTTTATTCTCTCAGAAGAAGAAAGTAAGCATGCTATTCGTGTGTTACGCCTTAACGTTGGTGACCAAGTGTCCCTTATCGATGGCCGTGGTGGTTTATATGATGCTCAATTAATTGATGCGCACCCCAAGCGTACCGTTTTACAGATTACTCGCATACAGCAAGATTTTCAGAAAATGAACTATCACTTGCATATGCTTGTTGCCCCTACTAAGAATATAGATCGCTTTGAGTGGTTCCTAGAGAAGGCTACCGAAATAGGTGTACATGAAATTACCCCAATTATATCGGAGCATTCGGAACGTAAAGAGATAAAGATGGATCGCTCCAATAAAGTTATTGTTGCAGCGATGAAGCAATCTTACAAAGCGTATATGCCTCAGTTAAATCCTGCTGTTAGCTTCTCACAGTTTTTGAAATCCGCAGTAGCCCAAGATGCTGATCAGCAGAAGGCCATTGCGCATTGTGTGGAAGCTGATAAGAAATATCTTGCTCAGGTATTTCAACCGCAAGGAAAATACCTGATTTTAATAGGTCCTGAAGGGGATTTCTCGGAGCGTGAAATCCAAGAAGCCTTAGCCCTGGGATTTCAGCCAATCTCCTTAGGTGACGCTCGGTTACGTGCCGAAACTGCGGCCTTGACTACCGTCGTTGAAGTATCCCTATTAAATAGATAGCTATATAACTAGCTCGGCTTGAATAATCTGTATCTCCGCATTTCCTTTAAGAGGATCTTTGGTGAATACTAATTTCCCGCGAAGCTTTACAGGGTCGTCAGAAAACTTTAAAGCCCCCTTCTTCATAATTACCTCTACCATCGGAGGAATGCCATTGGAACCACAAAACATACACTGCATGACCGGTAATACCGAAAGCATAAATGTCTTATGTGTGCGCCCTGAATTTAACGGAACCATATAACCTGGGATATCTACGAGCTGATTTTCTAAAGCCTTCAATACGGGCGGATAGAATGGCGTGTAATTTTTTTGACTCCCTTTATAGGTTACCTTATAGCTCATCTTGTCAATCGCTTCCCACGTTTTATTCATCATCGGTGTGTGATCCGGAATATCCTCATTCTTACCAATCTGTGCGGATGCTGATTGATTGAAGCCAACTAATAAGAAGAGGAAGAGCATGATATTTTTCATATTATTTATTGGATAAAATAGTTGAAATTGTTGTTTTAAAAGCTTTAATAGCCGGTAAAAGGGCTGCTATAACGCCGATACCAACTGCCGTCACGATCAGTAGGAATTCATTTTTATTGAAAGCCAAAGCTTCAATAACTGTCTGTCCACTCATTGTTTGCAGGCTGATATAATACAGCACGATATGGCCAAATATTAATCCTACTAATGCTCCTGTAAAGGTAATTAATATTCCTTCGAATAAGATTAAGGAAAATAGTTTAATCTGCGAGGCACCCAAACTACGCATTATCGCTAAATCATATTTTCTTTCTTTTAGCGCAGTGTAAAGTGAAATAAATACCGATAGGCCTGCAATCGTCATAATGATATAAGCTAGCAGCGTTAGGGAGTCGATTCCTACGCCCAACAGATTAAACAAACGTGCTGACTCCAGCGCAGGAGAGGCTGCCTGCAGCTGACTCTGTTCGTTCACCATTTTGGGGATTATACTTCGCGCTGCTGGAGAGCCATATTTCACCAATAGGGAGGTGATCTCTACTTCATTCTTGCCAAACATATCATCAGCAATAGACTTCACAAACTCTTCTTTTTCCTCGCCATGGTGATGCTGATGAGCGGCCACCGTTTCGGCGTAGTCCGCATCATGGCTTTCATCATGGCTTTCATCATGGCTTTCATCATGGCTACCTTCATGGCTTTCATGAAGGTTGCTATGTGCAGGGCCTTCTAAGCCATGTATTTTCCAGACAGAATTTAGATTACATAGAATCAGCTGATCCGTCACATTGTCATTCGCTTTTAAGATCCCTACAACGGTAAAGGGGTGGCTATCGTGCTGATGCCCCTCTTCGGACAAGCCATGGGAGCTGGCAAGCTGAGCGCCAATTTTCAGGGATAGCTTTTTCGCTACAGCAGCGCCAATGACTACTTCAAAATCTTTTTGGAAGAGGGCTCCTTCAGCGACTTTTGTTTCATAGATAGCCAGAAAATCTTCATTCGTACCTACAATGCGATGCCCTTTGTAGTTATCTCCCAAGGAAAGTGGCACCGCATAACTGATAAAGGGGCTTTGCATAATTTTTTCGGCTTCGGCATAGGGGATATTTCCCGTGGGATTATCCATATGGTAAACCGAAGATAGAATAAGTTGCAATGGGCTTCCTTTAGCGCCGATTACTAAATCTATATTTTTACTGTTACTATTTAGCTGTTTTTCAAAGCTGGAGGCGGTATGTAAGATTACTGCTAAGATCGCTACACCAAAGGCTGTTAGCAAGATGCTCAATGTAGTCGCACCAAGCTGTCTTGTAATATTCTTCCAAACTAACTGTATCGTGTTCATATCTTCTAAGCTATCGTTGCAGGTTGTTCAATTGAATGGTATTGCTAAAGGAATCTTTTACGCGCTTATCATGGGTAGCAATTAATAGCGTAGACCCATACTGCTGGGCGGTATCCAGTAGGAGGTTAAGAACTAAGGTTGTGTTATTGTCATCGAGGGAAGCTGTAGGTTCATCCGCAATTAACAGCGCAGGCTTATTTATTAAGGCACGGGCAATAGCTACGCGCTGGAGCTGTCCACGGCTGAGTTCATGGGGGAAAGCTTTCTTTTTATCGCCTATTTGTAGGTAGTTTAAGAGCCGTTCAATAGCCTCTTTATCAGTTTCAAATCCTGCTAGCGACTGTGCCAGTTGAATATTTTCCATGACTGTTAAATTTTTTAGAAAATGTGCTTCTTGGAAAATAAAGCCAATTTGTTGCGCTCTAAATTTATCGCGTCCAGAACCTTGAAGCTGATAGATAGACTGGTGTTGGATTCGTACTTCTCCCTGTAGGGGTTTCGAAAATCCTGCGATTAGATTTAATAAGGTGCTCTTTCCGGAACCTGAATCCCCAAGTAATAAGCTGTGCTCTCCAGCCTTCATCTCGAAATTTGGAAAATGAATTTTTGGTCCGAGCTTATATTCAAAGGCTAAATCGCTAATAAGTAAAATGCTATTATCCATATCTAAACGCTAATAAACCTTAAAATTAAGGTAAAATTTACGTATTAACGAATATTTCTCCCCCTTAATGATTTCTAAACATGGAGTTAATAAAATAGTAATTTGTTCCTAACATCTAGCTAACATGCTGTTAATAGGTTTGCATTAAATTAATATTAAGCAATTTGAAAACTTTGAACACAACCATGAGAAACCTGTTAATTTGTTTTTTTACCCTCCTCACCAGTTTTGCCTGGGCGCAAGATATGGGGAAGATTCGAGGGATTGTTACAGATCCTTCTGGGAATGCTATTGCTGGCGTATCTGTAAGACTATTAGGTACGAGTACGGGAGTTAGTACAGATATTGATGGAAACTACGACTTAGCGGCCCCCGTAAGCGCTGCTGCGGTCGTGGAGTATACCTATATTGGTTACGCACGTAAGCAAGTAACGGGTGTAAATGTGAAAAGTAAGGATATTACCCAATTGAATGTGATGCTGGAGACAGCCGATGCGCATCAATTGGAGCAAGTAGTAATTAGTGCAAGCTATCAAAAGGAATCTATTAATGCGCTCTATGCGCAGCGTAAAAATTCAGTAGCTATTGCTGATGGAATTTCTACCGAACAGATAAAGCGCTCTCCAGATCGCAATACTTCAGAAGTCTTAAAGCGCGTATCTGGAGCGAGTATTCAAGATAATAAATTCGTCGTTGTACGCGGACTTAGTGACCGTTATAATGCGGCGATGTTAAATAATTCGCTGTTACCTAATACCGAGGTAGATAAGCGTGCTTTCTCTTTCGATATCCTTCCGGCTAATTTAATTGAGAGCATCATGATCAATAAATCTGCTACGGCAGATCTTCCGGCGGATTTCTCCGGAGGGGTGGTGCAGGTGTCCACAAAAGATTTTCTGGAACGCACGTTTTTCGAAGCGAGTGTAGGGACTTCTTACAACAGTCAATCGACGTTCAAAGATTTTCGATCTGCTGAGCGTGGGAATTCTGAGCTTTTTGGTATTTTTCAGAAAAGCCGTGGAATTCCTGCAAACTTCCCGTCAAGAGAGGCTTTTCAGGCCATTCCAAATGGATCCAATGAGCTGTTTGAAGCTTCTCGCTTATTTACGAATAACTGGGGCTACAGCTCCAAGAAGACTTCGCTGACGCCAAATTTTCAGTTGAATTACGGAGGCACAAAGAAATTCAGTAATGACTCCAAGTTCGGTGCTGTACTATCAATGACCTACCGCTATGATCAACGTCTTAAGACGGCAGATCAGAAGGCTTATGTCGGTGAATCATTAGGTGATGTGTTCCAAGATGAAATGTATAATTTCAATACGAATATGGGCGCAATAGCTAATTTTTCATATGCCTGGAAGAGTAATAAGCTAAGCTTTAAAAACCTGTACAACAGGATGCTTGAGAATCAATTTACCTACCGTGTGGGTAGAGATGATAGCGGTGGTGAGTTTGTCCGTACAGGAGATTATCTGTTGCAGCGTGCTATCCTAAGTAATCAGCTTTCAGGAGATCACCTCCTGCGTAAGGGGTCTCAGCTGAAATTAGATTGGACCTTAAATTATGCACGTGTGGACCGCAAAGAACCAGGCTATAAGCGTATGGATTATTCCAAAGATGGCTTAGCTTCCGTGCAGCCAGGTTCTGCCGTAGCAGCTTTAGCAGGTAACTTTAATTCTGCGATGGCAGAGAATTCCTACGGTGGGGGTGTAAACTTACAGATTCCTTTAACATTATTTTCAACGAATGATAGATTGAAAACGGGGTATTTCACGCAATACCGTGATAGGAATTTTAATGCTAGAATCATCGGTTTTATAAGAAATGGGAATTTTGATACCGATTTACTGCGTCAGCCTTTACAGCAATTGTTTGACCCTGCGAATATTAGACCCAATGGCTTCGTGCTCAACGAAATTACCAATGGAGGGGATCGCTATGATGCATCTTCCTATTTAAATGCGGGGTATGCGATGTATGATACCCATGTATTGGAGCAACTGCGTGTTATTGTAGGTGCACGTGTCGAATCTTACCAACTGAAATTACAGTCTGAAGATAACGGAAAGCCTGTTGCTGTAGATACTACGGCTATTAGCTTCCTTCCATCATTGAATATGATTTATAAATTGGACAACAAGCAAAGTTTTCGCTTCGCAGTTTCTCAAACGGTAGGTAGACCTGAATTTAGAGAGTTAGCACCTTTTCCATTCTATGACTTTAATAAGAATGTAAATGTGCGTGGTAATGAAAATTTAAAGCAGTCGCGAACGACAAACTTTGATTTAGGCTACGCTTTTTATCCTACCGCAGGTGAAACCTTATCCGTGGGTGCATTCTATAAAAATTTTAACAACCCTATTGAGCAAACACTGCAGCTAGGTACATCAGGGCGTTCCTTAAGCTATGCAAACTCGGCGAGTGCAACGGTGTTCGGCCTGGAGGCTGAGGTGCGAAAAAACTTAAGTTTTATCAATGAGTCACTCAGTGACTTTGTATTTTCCACGAATGCTTCTTATATAAAGTCAAAAGTTAAAGTCCCTGTAACCGTTAACGCTTCAGGAAGTAGACCGCTACAAGGACAATCACCGTACCTAGTAAATGCAGGGTTATCGTATACCTCTAGAAGCGAGAATTCTACGGCATTAACGATTCTCTACAACCGTGTAGGGCCAAGAATTTGGGCTATTGGAAATGTTCAAGATCCTGATATCTATGAATATTCGCGTAATATCTTAGATTTCCAAATTGCACAGCGCTTTTCAAAATCCCGTGGTGAGGTGAAGATAAACTACAGTGATATCATCAATAATAGCGCTTATTTCTATCAGAAAGTAAAAGGGTCAGATCCCAATGCTGCCTTTAATAAAAATAGCGATAACATCAATATTCGTGAGCGCTTTGGTTCGACCGTATCGATTACCTTAAGTTACCGCTTTAGGTAACCTAATCTTAACCTAAATCTGATACAATGGTAATAACGAGCTAACAATCAGTTTATATAAGCAGTCTATATTTGTTAAAATTAAAAACTTGAAAATGAAAACAACGGTACGTTTGAGTTTATTAGCTATGATTATAGCTGGAACTTCCCTAATTTCTTCTTGTAGTAAAAATGATAATCCTGTAGACCCGACTGTTGACCCACCCGTTGAAGAAGGATCAAATCCATCGCTAGCAGATTCATTTTTTGATAAGGTGACTTTTAAAGGAGCTTTTGGGACAACAAATTGGACCAACGGTTGGGCTAATTTTGATCCTATGTCTACCGTTTATGGGGCAGCTACGGAGACATTATCGGGTGAAATTACGGCCGATAGAACATTAAATGCTGCTACCGTATATAAGTTAGTAGGTTTTGTATATGTACGTGATGGTGTAACCTTAACTATTCCTGCAGGTACGGTCATTCGTGGTGATAAGGTTTCCAAAGCAACATTGGTTGTTACGCGTGGAGGAAAGATCAATGCACAGGGAACGGCGGAAAAACCGATTGTTTTCACTTCTAATCAAGCTGTTGGATCTAGAGCGCCAGGAGATTGGGGAGGGATTATTATTCTCGGTCGTTCGACGAACAATATACCCGGAGGTCAAGGATTAATTGAAGGCGGACTAACGACGCCCTATGGTAACCATGGTGGCACCATAGCGGATGATAACTCCGGAATCTTAAAATATGTACGTGTAGAATTTCCTGGGATAGCTTACACGACAAATAATGAAATCAACGGGATTACTTTCGGTTCCGTAGGTTCCAAAACTCAAGTAGATTATATTCAAGTAGCCTATTCCGGTGATGATGCTTATGAGTGGTTTGGTGGAAATGTAAATGCCAAACACTTGCTGGCTACCCATACGGTAGATGATATGTTTGATTTCGATAATGGCTTTACTGGGAAATTGCAGTATATTGTTGGACAGCGTAACCCACAATTAGCGGATCAAGCAGGTCAATCAAATGGGATAGAAGCGGATAACTCCGAGTCTGTTTATGAATCTTCACCACGCACAAGACCCGTAATTTCCAATATGACACTTATAGGTCCAGGAAATCAAAATGTCGACACTCGTCATGAGTATGCCAATATGTGGAGAAGAGGAGCTAGAATGGTTTTGGCGAACTCATTATTTATCCATGCTCGCTATGGTATAGCTGTTCGTGATAAGGCTACAGGAGATGCTTTACAAGATGGATCTTCTGTTATAAAAAACAATATCTATCAAGCTTTCGTTACGGAGAAAGAAGTAGTCGCAGATGGTAATGTTCCCTCTTTTGCTACGGCTGAGTTATTACGCACATATCTAACATCCCAACGTAATACTTTTATCACAGCGACTGCGGCGGCAGAGTTGTTAACAGCACCTTACAGCTTAACAGCGCCAAATTTCACCTTGAAATCTGGATCTGCAGCAGCAACTGGAGCATCGTTCTAAAAAACAATATCCTTCCTATAAAGAGCGCAAGTACCCCTACCTGCGCTCTTTCTATTTTCCGTAAACCTGGCGTTAGAAAGCGGAATTAGTTCGCATTTTGCTCGGAAAATGCGTATCTTCGTACAATGGATAATTTTATTGTTTCGGCACGAAAATACCGTCCTGCTACCTTCGATACCGTAGTTGGTCAACAACATATTACTAGTACCCTACAGAATGCGATACACAACCAACAGTTGGCGCAAGCATTCTTATTTTGTGGTCCTCGTGGGGTTGGAAAGACTACCTGTGCTCGGATTTTAGCGAAAACAATTAATTGTGAGAAGCTCACTCCACAGACAGAAGCTTGTGGTGAATGTGCTAGTTGCCAATCCTTTCAACATGGAAATTCCTTTAGTATCCACGAGTTAGATGCGGCATCGAATAACTCCGTTGACGATATCCGTAATCTTATTGATCAAGTACGTATACCTCCTCAAACTGGGAAGTATAAAATATATATTATTGATGAGGTACATATGCTATCTCAGCAAGCCTTCAATGCCTTTCTAAAAACTTTGGAGGAGCCACCTTCTTATGCTATTTTTATTCTAGCTACAACGGAGAAGCATAAAATTCTTCCTACGATATTATCTCGCTGTCAAATTTTTGATTTCAATCGTATTCGGGTTGAGGATATGGCGCAACACCTTGCACATATTGCGCAAGTGGAAAATATCAGCTTTGAGCAAGATGGCTTACATCTAATTGCTCAGAAAGCCGATGGCGGTCTGCGTGATGCGCTATCGATGTTTGATCAGATTGTATCGTTCTCGAATAATAATGTGAGCTATCAGGCAGTTATAGATAATCTCAATATTCTTGATTACGACTATTATTTCCGTTTAACGGATGCCCTTTTAGGGGAGGATGCCGCGTCCGCTTTATTGCTTTTTGATGAGATTCTGAATAATGGATTTGATGGGAATCATTTTGTCGGTGGCTTAGCGTCTCATTTTCGAAATCTCTTAGTAGCAAAGGAACTCAGTACCCTGAAATTATTGGAAGTTTCGGAAAATGTCAAAGTTAAGTATGGTCAGCAAGCAGCGAAGGCTGAGGTTGGCATCTTACTTTCCTCCTTAAATATCGCTAATCAATGCGAGATAAACTATAAGACTAGCAAAAATCAACGCCTCCAAGTAGAGTTAGCCCTCCTAAAGATGTGTCATATTGCTGCCGCGATCCAGCTTCATGCCAATGGATATACAGCAGCTCCCGTTGGGGAATCACAAAAAAAAAAACTTCCTGAACAAGCCGTTCAGCGTTTAGTAAAGGGGGAGGAGAAAGCGCCCGCTCCCATAGCATCAGCCGAACGAACTAGCGTGGAGGCAGCTACGGTGAAACCTGCGCTCGCTGAACCCGCTATTGTAGAGCCCATTATTGTGGAGCCTGCTCGTGTAAAAAGTGGCGGTTGGGGGAAGTCTAAGATTTCATCAAACCTACCCAATCTCAATACGATCTTAGCGACGGCAAAGGTAGAAGAGAAAAGTGATGGCCCTGAGTTGGTATACGGCTCCGTGTATGAACAGGTCACTACGGAACAATTGTTAGCAGCCTGGAAGCGTCTAGCGGAAAATTTAAAGACTCAAAATAGAATTAACCTCTATACGATGATGGTGGCTTTTGAGCCGCGTCTCGTGCAGGGGAACATCATCGAAGTGGATGTGGAAAATTTAATTCAACTGGATGTCTTAAATAGTTCAAAAATAGATCTTCTAAATATTTTACGCACAGAACTTCGAAACTTCTCCTTAGATATTAAAGGCGTACAGCTAAATTATGAAGTCTCCCATAAGCCTTATACGTCGCAGGAAAAGTATCAGGTAATGGCGAGCAAAAACCCCATGTTAGAAGAATTGCGTAAAGCGTTTAACTTAGGGTTGAGTTAAGCATTTAATCCTTATTTTTTTTATCTTTACATCAAATTATTTCAGGCACTAATTGCCTGATAAATATACTATAAAAGCATGCAAAATTTTCAAAGACACGACAATAGAATGGCTCCAAGAGAAACCAACCAGATGGTATTTGGTATCCGGGCAGTAATTGAAGCTATTGATTCTGGTAAAGAAATCGAATCTCTATTTGTACAACGTGGTCTCGCTGGTTCTTTATTTTTAGAACTTAAAGCCTTATTAAAAGAGCACGAAATAGGATTTCAACAAGTGCCTATTGAAAAGTTAAATCGTATAACACGTAAGAATCACCAAGGTGTAATTGCTGTTATCTCACCAATTACCTACCAGAAGATTGAAGATCTAGTACCTGCAATCTATGAAAAGGGAGAGACGCCTTTATTCTTAATCTTGGATGGTGTTACTGATGTTCGTAATTTTGGCGCGATAGCTCGTACTGCGGAATGTTCTGGCGTTCACGCTATTATCGTTCCTAAAAAGGGGTCTGCTGAGATTAATCCTGACGCTATTAAGACTTCTGCAGGAGCACTCTATAAAATTCCCGTTTGTAGACATGATAATTTACAGAAAGTAGGTAAATTCTTAATCGAATCGGGTATCCAATTGGTGGTAAGTACCGAGAAGACGGATAACAGTATTTATTCCGTTGATTATTCGGGCCCTACAGCAATTATTATGGGTGCTGAGGATGTCGGTGTATCGGACGATCTTATTCGTATTGCAGACCATTTAGCAAAGATCCCTATGTTTGGAGAGATTGGTTCCTTAAATGTATCGGTGTCTGCAGGTGTAGTATTATATGAAGCAATACGTCAACGTGCAAAATAATATAAGGTAACAAATACCTAAAAAAGCTACTTCATCATATGGAGTAGCTTTTTTTAGGTCGTTAAATTCCTTTAAACGCAAAAAAGCTCAATCCTAGGATTGAGCTTTTTCGTTGAATATGCTGTTAAGACTAGTAACGGCTTTTAGTTTCTGGTCTTTTACCAGAGAAATCTCTGAAACCACCACCACCATTGCTATCTCTACGTTCTCTTCTTTCGCCAGCTGGTTTATCACCACCGAAGCTTCTGCGTTCGCCAGAGCCACCGCTTCTGCGCTCACCACCTCTGTTGCCAGAGAAGCCACCGCTTCTACGTTCACCTGAACCACCACCGAATCCTCCACGTGAGCGACCACCGCCACGAGATTCACCACCGCCGCCACGAGGAGCGTCGCCACCAGATACTTCAATACGAACATTACGTCCATTGAAATCAGTACCATTGAATCCTGAGAATACTTTTTCTACTGAATCGTCCTCAACTTCGAAGAATGTATACACACCTTTTAAGTCGATTTTACCGATTGATTTACCTGAGATTTTTGCTGTGTTACAGATGTAACCTAACATGTCTCCACGTGTAAACTCATCTACTGAACCTAAGTTCATAAATAAGCGTGTGTAGCCTGATTTAGAACCACCACGTTGGAAACCTTCCTCACGAGAACCACTTCTTTCTGTACGACCATTATCACGTGCATCTGTGTTTAAGTCAGGTGCATTTTTGTAATAATCTAAGAATTTGTTGAATTCTAATGAAGCGAATCTTTTGATAATTTCTTCTTTAGACATCGCCTCAAAACCTTCCATAATTTGTGGTAAGAAAGGATTGATTTGCTCTTCATTTACCGTAACATTTTCAACTTTCTTAACGATTGCTAAAAGTTGTTTTTGGCAAACTTCTTCACCCGCAGGCACTTGTTTCTTGTCAAAGGCTTTACCTATAACTTTCTCAATGTGACGGATTTTGTTTAATTCTTTCGAATTTACTAATGATAAAGAGATACCTGTTTTACCCGCACGTGCTGTACGACCAGAACGGTGAGTATAGTTCTCAATTTCATCTGGTAAAGAGAAGTTAATAACGTGTGTTACGTCATTTACGTCGATACCACGTGCTGCTACGTCTGTTGCAATTAATAATTGTAACGAACGGTCACGGTAACGTTTCATTACTTTATCACGTTGTTGTTGAGATAAATCTCCGTGTAAAGCATCCGCGTTGTAACCATCTTTAATTAAAGATTCAGCGATTTCTTGTGTTTCAATTTTTGTACGACAGAATACGATACCGAAGATATCAGGATTAGAGTCTACAATACGTTTGAAAGCCGCGTATTTTTCTCTACCTTTCACTAAATAATAGTGGTGTTCGATATTGGCGTTACCTGTGTTTTTGGTTCCTACAGTTAATTCAAAAGGATCCGTCATGTATTTTTTTGCAATACGACGAACTTCTGCTGGCATAGTAGCTGAGAATAACCAAGTTTTTTTCTCTGCCGGTGTAGTAGCTAAAATGTTATTGATGTCCTCTTGGAAACCCATATTTAACATTTCATCCGCTTCATCTAAAACGACATATTTTACTTGAGAGAAATCAATTGCATTTCTGCCAAGGATATCTAACATACGACCCGGAGTCGCAACTACAATTTGAACTCCTCTACGAATTTGACGTAGTTGATCGCTAATATTTGCTCCACCATATACAGCAACAACGTTTACGTTGTCAAGGTATTTAGAGAATCTTTCTATATCTTTAGCAATTTGTAAACATAACTCACGAGTAGGACATAATATCAATGCTTGTGGTTGTTTTTGAGAGAAGTCTAACTGTTCTAACAATGGCAGGCCAAATGCTGCTGTTTTACCAGTGCCGGTTTGGGCTAATCCGACAAAATCGTCGTTACCAGTCAATAATACAGGAATGGCTTTTTCCTGAATAGGAGAAGGTTTTTCGAAACCTAACTCAGTGATGGCATTAACAATTTCCTCACGGATTCCCAGTTCTAAAAATGGGTTCATGAAATAATTTATACAATAGGCTCTATTGCCTAAGGCACTGCAAAGATACGCTTTATATTATGGAATTCATAATTATCAGTAAGTTATATTTCAAGGCCTGCGTTTTTAGCAGAATGATTATAAAATGCTTATTTTCTGCTATTTTACTAATAATTGCCACCGTGGCCTACTATAATGCTATTTATTTCCATAGAATGATAGTGAATATTTTTATATGTCAATAGTTAATTGACACTAATGTGATAAATGTATTTTCCTCGGATCCTATTTAAGGCGTGAAATGTCCAAAAAAAATAGGTTACTCCGAAAGGAGTAACCTATTTTTAATGTGCTTTCGCAGAGAGTCTACTAATATAATGTGAACTCAACGCGACGGTTTTGTTGACGACCATCTGCTGTTGCATTGGTAGCAATAGGTTGGTTTGGACCGTAACCTGTAGCCTCAATACGAGATGCATTAGCGCCTTTACCTACTAAGTATGCTTTTACAGACTCAGCACGCTCTTTAGATAAACGTAAGTTTGTATTTAAAGAACCTGTGTTATCTGTGTGACCTGCTAATTTTAAGCTGAAGTTTTTATCAACTAATAATGCTGCAACACGGTTTAAAGATGCATTTGAAGTCGAACGGATTGATGATTTACCTAAGTCAAACTCTAAGTTTTTAATAGCCTCATCAACTACTTTTCTATCTTCTTCAGTAACAACGATTTTCTCGATTACTTTAGTTTCGTGTTTCAATTCTGGAAGTGGACATCCTGAACCGTCTACTTTCGTTCCTGCAGGAGTTCCTGGACACTTGTCAAATTTGTTAGCAACACCATCACCATCATCATCAGCTAATGAAGAATTTAACTGATCAACTTGAGATTTTAACGCATTGTTAGCTGCTTCTAAAGCGTCACGTTGTGATTTTAACTCATCGTATTTAGCATTTACATCTGAAACTAATGTAGCAACAGGGTTTGAGTTGTTTAATGCTGGTTTGTCAGAGCTTCCTAAAGCAAACTCAAGACCTGCGTGTGCATATGAGAATAAATCATGTTTGAAAGTACCTGTTGAAGCACCGTCAAAGCCTTTATTCACCCAGTTGAATTGGTAACCTAAATCAACATTGATACCTTTAGCTACAGCGAATTTAAAACCTGCATCCATCGGGATGAATAATTTTGATTGCGCTTCACTAGTTACAGATGTAGCACCTGTAGTTGATGTAGTCTCATTATTTAATACTCCTAAACCAATCGCTACGTAAGGTTTAATAAAGCTGTTGAATAAACGGAAGTTTGTGTTCGCTCCTGTAAACTCTCCGGAAACAGCTACTGACCAAGGCACATTTGTTTCAAATGATTGTGTACCATCTTTAAATGCAGACTGTACTTTACCACCCATGTATTGCGCTTTTAAGCCAAATGATGGAGAGATTTGTTTCTTGATGTAAGCGGAGTAACCTAACTTATTAGTAATATCGTCAAAACCTTTGCGGTTGAAACCAAAAATATTACCTTGGTTAAAAATACCTGCGTTAACACCAATTGACCATGTTCTATATTCTGTATGTGAGCCTAATGGCGTCGTACCTTCAATAGATCCTGTCTTTTGTGATTGTGCGAATGATGCTGTAGAGATCATTGCTGCAGCAATAAGTAATCCTGGTTTTGTCAAATTGAATTTCATATAGTTTAAATTTATTTACAAATTGTTCTTTGTACCTATTACACAATTATGCTGCCAAAAGTTTGCAATAGAAATTGATAATTTTTATAAAACATTGGTAATCAGTATAATAATTTAAAACTATTTTGCGTTGTCACGCTTACTTTGTAGCTATATAGCTATTCAAGCGCGCGAAGGTTTTGTATTTGTTAAAATTTCTAACGCTTTATTTCACTTTAGCAAACAAGTTTGGTATGCTAATATCATATGCTAATGACTTCACAATATTCTCTGAAAATATTTTATTGAAAAATGTTTTGCGACTTTTAGTAACCAAAATCACATCAACATCTTCATCTCTCAGTATTGTCTGTATACCTTGGAATATGCTTTCTTTAGCATTTGCAAAATAAGTGATGTCTTTTATAGTATAAGAGATATCATCTAGGTTCGTACTTGCTATAATTTGATCTATCCAATCTTTGAATTGCTTATCTAAAGCAGCCATCTCTGTATTGGCAGAGTTTATATGAATTAATTTAAGATGGAAATTATTCCCATAGATGGCTACCGCTTGCTTTACAACCTCTAATTCTCCCGGTCTAAAGTTGCATAGTAGCGCGATATTATCCGTTTTTAACCGTGTAGCTTTTGCTGGAATTGCCAATACGGGGGTTTCAGACTCCATAATAACCTCATAGGTGTTTGATCCTAAGAGGATGGATTCCAAGCCTGAAGAGCCTTTTGTTCCCATAACAATATTGGTGTAAGACTCCTTTTTAGTTTGCTCTGCAATCTGTTCGCTCAATACGCCATGTCTAAACAGTGTTTTAATAGTAACGCCTGGAAATTCAGCTGATAATTTCGATTGCAGGCTACTCATAGTCGCTTTGGCAGCAACAAATAAAGGGTCATCAAGTGCCGCATCCACATTTGCAAAGCTATTGGTATGCAATGTTTGGACATTTAATAAATGTATGGTTGACTGGCTTTTTTCTGCTAATTGGCATGCGTAGCTCGCTGCAACATAAGCATTATCTGAAAAATCGGTAGGTACTAATAATTGATTCATGGTTAATTCGTTTTTGAGAAAAATGTCGGGATGATCAGTTTTAAGGATAGCTCTTTTGAAACTGACTTATTAAATAATTTATTGAAAAATGTCTTACGCGTTTTTGTAACGAGTAGTAGATCTAATGAAAGTGTGGTGATAAGCTCGTTTATCACTTCAGGAACCGTATCTAGGGCTTCAAATTCTTTAATTAATGGATATACTGCAACCTCTAAATCGGTAAAATTTTCGTTCTTTTCAATGCTATATTTCCAAAGGTCTAATCGATCGTCCACCTCCATGGAAGAAACTGACGTGTCTTTAACATGTAATAAATTAAGTCTATAGCTATTTCCAAATAGACCTGTAAAATCATGAAGAACTGTTAACTCTTCATCTTTGAAATTTGTTAATAAGCCCACCTCCTTAACTGTTGGAGTCTCATAACCTAATGGAATTGCTAATACAGGAATAGGCGATTTCTCGGTAATGCTATAGGTATTACTTCCCACTAGCACACTGTGATTGGCGGTTTTTCCTTTCGTACCCATAACAATTAAAGCAAATTGTTCCTGGCGAGCAAATTTGGGTAAATATTCCGTAAGCAAGCCCCTTTCGCATGTATGCGCGATGCTTACTGTAGGGAACTGTGTCGCTAATTTTTCTGCAAATTCCAGTATCAATTGGTCTGCTTTTAGCAATTCCGAATTCGCTAATTCTTCTGTTAACTCCTCCGGAGAGAAGGTTGCCGAGGAAGAAGTGTAGGTGTGGTAGATATGTAATGCCCATTTTTTTTCTGCCGCAAGGTTTGCCGCATAGATGGCTGCTGAGTAAGCATTGTCTGAAAAGTCAGTGGGTATTAAGATTGTTTTTTTCATGATATCCGTTCTTAAACTAATTGGAAATACAGGTTTGTAGATAAAAGTACAAAACAAGTTTTACTTCCCTCCAAAATTCCGGAATAACTTTTTCATTTTCTATGTGCTAGGGTATGAAATAAAATGATTTTCATCATCGATTAACTTCTAAGAAAAGAACTTCGTTTATTTATTGTAATATCTGCGCGGATATCTTCGTATTTCATTGCATAGAAATCCAATTTTGAGTAAGTTTGCACGGAATATTATTATATATTGGTTATCAATGACAAGTAGAGAAATACGTGAGGCATTTCTATCGTTTTTTAGAAGCAGAGCCCATCAAATAGTACCTTCAGCACCTGTAGTGGTGAAGAATGACCCTACGCTAATGTTTACAAATGCGGGGATGAATCAATTTAAAGATTTATTTTTAGGTGAATCAGCCATTAAATTCCCCCGTGTAGCCGATACACAGCGTTGTTTGCGCGTTTCTGGAAAGCATAACGATTTGGAAGAAGTAGGTATTGATACCTATCACCACACCTTATTTGAAATGTTAGGAAACTGGTCTTTTGGAGATTATTTTAAAGCTGAAGCTATTCAATGGTCTTGGGAGTTGATGACAGAAGTTTTCCAATTAGATAAAGATCGCTTATATGTCACTATTTTCGAAGGAGATGCTTCGGAAGGTCTAGCGCGTGATACGGAAGCTTATGACTTTTGGAAACAATATATTGCTGAAGATCGTATTCTTTTAGGGAATAAAAAAGATAACTTTTGGGAGATGGGAGAAACAGGTCCTTGTGGTCCTTGTTCTGAAATCCATTATGACATGCGTCCGCAAGTGGAACGTGATGCCGTAGCGGGACAGTCTCTTGTAAATGAGGATCATGCCCAAGTGATCGAGATTTGGAACCTAGTATTTATGCAGTTTAATCGCCTTAAAGATACTTCCTTAGTTTCTTTACCGGCAAAGCATGTGGATACAGGTATGGGCTTCGAGCGTTTAGTACGTGCTATACAAGGTAAATCTTCGAATTATGATACCGATGTATTCCAACCCCTAATTCAGTATATCGCTGCTAAGGCAGGTATTGAATATGGTGCGGATGAGAAGACGGATATCGCTATGCGCGTCCTATCGGATCATATCCGTGCGATTGCTTTTGCGATTGCGGATGGTCAGCTGCCTTCTAATAATAAAGCGGGGTATGTGATCCGCCGTATCTTGCGCCGTGCTGTACGTTACGCTTATACATTCTTGAACTTTAAGACTCCTTTCTTAAATGAATTAGTTCCTTTATTAGCGAAGCAGTTTGAAGGCGTATTTGACGAGTTAATCGCGCAGCAGGATTTTGTGCAGAAAGTCGTATTAGAGGAGGAAGTTTCTTTCTTACGTACCTTGGTTACAGGTGTACAGCGATTTGAAAACTATGCGGAGGCTAATACAGCAATTGACGGAGACTTTGCGTTTGAATTATACGATACTTATGGTTTTCCAATTGATTTAACAGATCTTTTGGCACGTGAGAAGAACCTTGTGGTGGATATGGAAGGCTTTACAAAAGCACTAACTATTCAGAAGGATCGTTCTCGTGCGGCGACAGCTATTGATACGGGAGATTGGATTATTCTTTCTGAAGATGATCAGGTAGCATTCGTAGGTTATGATCAGTTAACGGCGAAAACAGACATCTTAAAATACCGAAAGGTAACAGCGAAAGGCAAGGAGCAGTTTCAGCTCGTGCTAGCTGTCACACCTTTCTATGCGGAAGGTGGTGGGCAGGTAGGAGATACTGGAACCCTGACATCCGAAGAAACGGGTGAAAAGATATATATTACAGATACTAAAAAGGAAAATGGGTTAATCGTACATTTTATTGCGAAGTTACCGCACTCTTTTGAAGGGGTATTCTTGGCGGAAGTGAATGCCGCTAAACGTTTAGATACGGAGAATAATCACTCCGCAACACACTTATTACATGCCGCGTTAAAGCAAGTCTTAGGTGAGCATGTCAATCAAAAAGGATCATTGGTAAATGAGGATATTTTACGTTTTGATATTTCTCATTTCTCAAAAGTTACAGATGAAGAAATTAAAGCTGTAGAAGATATTGTCAATGCCAAAATTCGGGAAAATTGTGCCCTGAAAGAGGAGCGTGATATCCCTTTTCAACAGGCTCTAGACTCGGGAGTAACGGCACTATTTGGTGAGAAGTATGGTGATTTTGTACGTATGATTACTTTTGATGATACGTTCTCCAAGGAATTATGTGGAGGTACGCATGTGAAGGCTACAGGGCAGATAGGGTTCTTTAAGATTACTTCTGAATCAGCTGTAGCAGCAGGTGTACGTCGTATTGAAGCGATTACAGGGACGAAATGTGCTGCGGTAATCCGGGAGCAATTTGAGTTGGTGAGTAATTTCAAAGAGCTTTTAAATAACCCTAAAGACTTTATTGGCGCTCTAGGTAAATTAATTGAAGATAACAGCGCGCTAAAAAAGGAGATAGAAAAAAGTATCACCGAGAAATCCCTGGCTTTAAAGTCAGAATTAGCAGCCAAGTTTGAAACTATTAATGGTGTCAATTTCCTAGCTACGCAAGTAAGTCTACCGAATGCTGATGCCGTCAAAACATTAGCCTACGCTCTAAAAGGAGCTGTGGATAATTTATTCCTTGTACTAGGCGCTTGTTTTGATGGAAAACCAAGTATTACGGTGGTGATCTCCGATGAGTTAGCAAAGGAGCGTGGTCTTCACGCTGGTAATATCGTGCGTGAGCTAGCGAAGGAAATTCAAGGTGGTGGCGGCGGGCAGCCGTTCTTCGCTTCTGCTGGAGGAAAAGATGAGGCTGGATTACCACAAGCTATAGCACGTGCAAAAGAATTTTTAAAATAATAAAAGCATGAAAAACAGAATATTAATAGGGATATCCGTACTTTTTTTAGGCCTTGTAGGCTGTACAAATAAAGATACATTTGTTATCTCAGGACAAATCAATCAGGCCGGAAATATTAAAGTAGTTTCTTTGTATGAGGGTGATCGGAAGTTGGATTCTGTTTATCTTAATGAAAGCAATAAATTTAAATTTGAACGCCCTGCTTCACAGGGTCGGCTAGTTTCCCTACGTGTAGGAACGAATAAGTATGACCTTATTGTGCAGCCTGGGGAGCAGATTGACTTTAATACCAACCTTCAGGATAGCCCTGAAAAGTATAAAGTCGAAGGTTCAGATTTATCTAAAGCAATACAGAAATTCGCGGTGGTGCGCAACCGCCGCGACTTCTTAAAAGATTCCCTTCAAGCGGATTTTTCTAAGAAAACAGCGAATGCCAGCGCGATTGAAATCGATGCTTTACGCTATGCTTATCTACAGAAGTTCTCTAAAGAGCTGAAAGATTATACTCAAAAGGCTGTGAAATTCTCGGAGGAACATGCGGATTTAGCAGGATT
Source organism: Rhinopithecimicrobium faecis (assembly GCA_017942165.1). Lineage (GTDB taxonomy): Bacteria > Bacteroidota > Bacteroidia > Sphingobacteriales > Sphingobacteriaceae > Sphingobacterium > Sphingobacterium faecis. The sequence continues at coordinate 161,101 of JAGKSB010000006.1, forward strand.
TTATGCTATCAGTACCCTCGATCCTGAAATTGCTGAAGCCGAGATTATAGCTTACGCGGATAAGATTAAAGATCAGTTTCAGGAAAATGGCTATGTGCAGCAATTTAAGCTGGAGACGGCAAAGCTTAAGCAGCTTGCCATAGGTCAGCCTGCACCGCAGTTTGACTCTTTCACTGTCAATAACAAGAAGGTTTCGCTGGTAGACTATAAAGGGAAATATACCTTAGTGGATTTTTGGGCCTCTTGGTGTGCTCCATGCCGCGAGGAAAATCCAAATATTGTGCGACTGTACCATGCTTACAAAGCGAAGGGATTTGATGTCTTAGGGGTATCCTTAGATAATAATCCTGGCCCTTGGATGCGTGCTATTGAAGATGATAAATTAGCATGGACGCAGGTTTCAGATTTGCAAGCTTGGGGTTCTCCAATTGTCGGCCTTTACCGACTGAAAGCAATTCCAACTTCTTATCTATTAGATCCTAATGGCTTAATTCTTGCTAAGAATCTACGTGGTGCTGAATTGGAAAACTTCTTGAAAAAAACACTGAAATAGTATAATCGCTAGATTAGTATGTTAACTAAAGTTTAATTTTTAATAATTTAATAACAGTAGCTTAACGTAAACTTTTCAAAAAGTATATAATTTAGCAAAAAAACAATTATGAGCATGGCCAAACAAAAGATTCTTGTAGTAGATGATGAACCAGATATTGTCGAGTTAATTGCCTTCAATTTAAAGCGAGAAGGGTTTCAAGTTTCTACTGCTTCCAATGGCCAAGAAGCCATTCAAGTGGCGAAAGAAATTCTTCCAGACTTAATCCTCTTGGATGTGATGATGCCTAAGATGGATGGTATCGAAGCTTGCCGTATGATGCGCAGCATGCCTGAGTTTAAAAATGTCTTTATGGTATTTCTAACAGCTAGATCGGAGGAGTATTCGGAAATTGCAGGTTTCCATGTCGGAGCTGATGATTATATAGCAAAGCCGATTAAGCCCCGTGCACTGATGAGCCGTATCAATGCGATCCTTCGCCGTAATGCCTCGGAAGATGGTGATGCGCAGGATGAAAAACTTACTATTCTAGATTTAGTAATCGATCGGGAATCGTTCTTAGTGTTTAAAGCTGGACAGAAGACCGTACTCGCAAAAAAAGAATTTGAACTTCTATATTTATTGGCTTCTAAACCTAATAAAGTATTTACCCGTGAGCAGATTTTAAAGAGCATTTGGGAAGATTCTGTAGTGGTAACGAATAGAACTATTGATGTACATATTCGTAAACTACGTGAAAAGATCGGAGAGACATATGTCACCACTGTAAAAGGGGTAGGCTATAAATTCGAAGTCGCAAACTAAATGTATTCGCTGAGCGAGTAGCTAAACATAAAATTTATCAAAGGGCAATTCTTCATGAATTGCCCTTTTTTATTGATGGTAGTTCTGATGGTTGAAGCATCCGGCCTGCGCCCAACTCTTGGAAAAATTAATTAATATCCCAAAAAAGAGGTCTATTGATCTGATCTGCCCCAGAGTTAGCTAAGGCGCTCTCGAGATTTACGCGATTGATGGTATATTCATCCGTTGGGTAGGTAAGCCTCAAGGGGATGGTGCCTGGAGCAACGGCATCAATAGCTGGATCTAAGGCTGGAAAATCTAACCTTCGCCATTCTTTCCAACTCTCAAACCCACGATTGTATAAAGCTATCCATTTTTGATAACCTATCTTTTGGCGCCAATCCGTATATGCGGAAGTGTAGGCTACAGTAGGTTGCTGTAGGTAAGCTTGCACCTCGGCATCTGTTCCCCCCCAATAGTGGATGGATGCGGTAATGGCACGGTCATAGTAGGTGTGAGCGTCGCTACCTAAATTATTCCATCGTTCGGCAGCTTCAGCAAGGATAAAGGCGACCTCTGCATAATCTATAAGGAGGGCCTCAAAGTCTAAAGCTTGGATCGCAGGGTGGATATTTGAAGTGGCTGAAAAGGTGTTTGCAGCACCAATCTGTCCACCAATATAAACGCCATTCACAGCTGTAAAATAGCGGCTTATACGGGGGTCTGCTAAGCGGTTTAGCTCATTGACTAAGGTGTTGGCAGCAACATAATCTAAGCGTGCAGTCAACAGGGGGTTTAAATTTGTGGAAATAGGGTTGTTATTTGGAGTGGCACTGGAAAATTTAAAGCTTGCATTATCAGCATTCGACTGAAAAGCTAGATTAGCAGATTCTAAGATGATCCTTTGGGAGTCATTTGTAGGGATATCTGCTAAGGTAATCGCCAGGCGCAAGCGCAAGCTATGGGCAAATTTCAGCCAGTTGCTAATATTCCCACCATAGATTAAATCCGCTTGACCAAAGCCTGCTACAGAAATATCTATGGAGGATATGGCGTTGTCCAGTCTTGTTAATAAATCGGCATAGATTGTTGCTGCTGCGGTGTAGCTTGGGGCATCGGAATCTGAAAGCGCCTCAAAATAGGGGACATCACCCCAGGTGTCCACAATAATTTGCCAGGTTAAAATCGAAAGTATATCCAGTTGGGCCGCTTGATTGGCCTTTTGTGCCGCAGTAATAGCGACTTCACCTTCATTGATTAGGGAGGCCTCCGCTAAGTCTTTTAAAACCTCAACATGCAGCTTATTCCAAAATTCACGTGGAATATTTCGGGTTGTAAAATTGTATTGCACCTCATCGTGATAGGTGGTCATAGTCCATTGTTGGGTCCAGAATCTGAAGACATTTAGATTGACAGAAGGACTTGTTAGGTGTTGCGCTAAGCGTAATGTAGCTCCTGAAAAGAGCGATTGCGCAGAAATTTCCGTAGGATTTTTGCGGTCGATATTATTATCTAAGGCATTTTTTGCACAGCCACCAAAAAGGATGGCTAGCAGCAGGAAATAGCTATAGTGTTTCATAATAGGATGGTTCTTTAAATTAAAAATTGACACGTACATTAAACCCATAATTTCTTACAGTGGGATAGACCCCAGACTGGTAGCCTTGGATATTTCCTGCAGAAAGCCCTAATTCGGGATCGGCATAAGGAAGGTTTTTATGTATTATCCATAAATTGCGGCCTACTAAAGCGATATTTAACCCTTTGATATAGCTGCTCGACTGAAAGAGTCTTGCTGGAAAAGTGTAATTGATGGTTAATTCTCGAAGTTTGACATAGGAAGCGTCATAAATAAATGCTGCCTGTGGGGAACGGCTGTAGCCATAGGGTGTAAAAGAGTTGTCAAAGGCTTCCGCACGCACTGTATTGGTGCTGCCATCCGCCTGTACGCCAGGAAGGATTACACCTCCTCCTTCTGCTACGGGAAGACGTTGCGGATTTCCTAGCTCATTATTCCCTGCTGTCTCCACATAGAGTCCCGTTGCCATTCCATAGTACTGATCTAAGGAAAATAGGGATCCTCCTTTTTTTATGTCCACGAGGAAGGAAAGCGCTACCTGCTTATAGCGGAATGTATTCTGTATGCCTGCGGTCCAATCAGGGATAATGCTTCCCAGGACTTGATTGGGTTCCGAGCTTAAATAATAGCCATCTTCACCAACGACAGGCTGACCATTTAAGTAGACGTAGTCTACTCCTCGCAGGGTACCAAAAGCTTGCCCTTTCGTTGCATTTAGGGTTATCCCTCCTTGCATCGTTGCCAGCTGCAGATTTTCATTATTTTCATAAAGATCTACGACACGACTTTTGTAAGTTGAAAAGTTTAGCTGCAAATCCCAGTTGAAGTGGGTATTACGAATGGGGGTCACTAACGCTGTGACCTCAAGCCCTTGATTTGAGACAGAGCCGGCATTCACATATTTGCGTAAGTAGCCCGAGGACTTGCTTACGTCTACAGGCATAATCTGATCATTAGTCAGCGAGCGGTAGACACTGACATCTAGGTGCACGCTATTTTTGAAGAGATGCAATTCTAAGCCTGCTTCATAATTTATCGTACGTTCAGGGCGTAAATTGGCATTATTTAAGTCGTTCGGTGTCGTGGAAATGGGTACCCCATCAAATAACGGGTTGATGGTATAAATATTTTGTACGCGTAGAGCTTCGGCATCATTCCCTACAGCAGCGTAGTTCAGTCTAATCTTCCCATAATTTAGCCATTCCCATTGTGGAATATAGTTGGAAAATATAAAACTTGTGGCAATAGAAGGGTACAAATATGGTTGCGCTAGGGGCAATGTTGTCGACTGGTCTCTACGAATAGATGCTTCCAGGAATAGAGATTTATAAAAGCCGAAATTAGCATTCGCAAAAATACCGTCTACAGCAATCGTTTCATTTCTCTCCAAAGGGGCGTTGATGGAGTTTACAGAGTTGTTTAAGGAAAATAAATTCTCGTAAATAAGCCCTCCATTTGTTTCAGCACGTATAGAATTTAAGTGCATACGTCTTAAGTTCGAACCAATTAATCCTTGAAAAGCGATGTTTTTGCTAAGGTCCTTGCTGAAGTTTACCAATAGGTCATAGTTAGCCTCACTTGCTGTGCGGTCAAACCTACTGTAGCTCGCTAAGCTAGATCCCCCTATAGCTAAACGTTCTTCTTGGAATTCTGTCGTTCCATCGAAGGATGCTCTTCCTAATACCGAAAGCCAGCTCAAGGGGCGCCAGTTTAGTACGACATTTCCGAAATAGCGGTATCTGCTGTCATTACTGTAATTATTATAACGCTCCCAATAGGGGTTATTCATATAGATGGGTCCTGTAGCATTGATATCTGTCCAGTTCCAAGTGACATTATTTCCCGTACGATCATAAGCTTCCTTTAGGTCTAGAATATCCACATTAGTTTGCCACCACTGTCGAAATGATTGATTGGTGTTACGTCCATCATAGCCTGTTCCATAGCGTCCTAGGCCATCGATCTTTGAGAAATTTGCGAGGGTGCTAATCGTTAGATTGGGGTGGTGCTGATGAGAGCCGGCGAAATTAAATTGATTTTTCGTGATGCTAGCATTTTCAAGAATACCCGTTTCATCGTTGCGTGCATAGCCAATTTTAAAGGTTGTCTTATCGGATCCACCGTCAATGGAAATGCTATGGTTTGAGTTTACGGCAGTCTTAAAGAATGTCACAGGGGTATTTTGTGCCGCTACCCAGGGCGTTTGTGTGCCATAGCGGGGGTCTGAAGGGTCGAATGCGTACCATTGATATACAGAAGTCGCAGGATTAAAGCGCCCCCCATAAGAAGCATCTTCTGTAAAGGGAACAATGATCCCAGGGCTGGTATTTCCAAAGACGGTATCAAACCAAAAGTTTCCATCTGCTGAGGGGTAGTTAAATGCGGAATATTCATTGGCGTAGCCTGCACCATATTCCTGCTGATAGGTTGGAAATGTACTTCTGTCTATCGTTCCGAAGGTAACGCCTGTATTTAGGGTGATATTCGAGCTATTGAGTTTTCCTTTTTTTGTGGTAATCATAATGACACCATTGGCTGCCCTTGCGCCGTAGAGCGCCGTAGCAGCGGCTCCCTTTAAGACATTGATTGACTCAATATCATCGGGATTTATATCTGCTGCGGAGTTACCATAATCATAACCTCCACGTCCAGCGTTTTGATTATCGGTATTTGTATTGGTGTTTGAGATGGGCGTTCCATCGATGACAAATAGGGCTTGGTTATTGCCTGTTAGGGATTTGTATCCACGCAATACAATATTCGTGGATCCCCCCATGGTGCCAGATTGCTTCACTTCTAAGCCGGCGACTTTTCCAGTTAGGGCATTGGTGAAATTGGGGTCACGCGTTCGTGTAATATCTTCGCTCTTTACCTCTTGGGTGGAATACGATAGTTCTGCGCGCTGACGCTCGATACCAAAGGCTGTGACGACGACTTCAGAAAGCTGCTGCGTAAGGGGGGATAGGCTGACATCCAAAAAATCCCTATTCGAGAGGGTGAGAGTTTGGGGGGTAAAGCCAATAAATTCGAAGCGAATAACGCTTGTCGTATCGTTGATAAGTAGGCTAAATTCACCAAGAGCGTTAGTGGATGTTCCACTTTGGCTGCCTAAGGCTTGTACAGTTACACCTGCGAGCACCTGTTGATTGATGGCGGATGTTACTTTCCCACGAATGGTCTTTTCTTGTGCTTGAGTCGCAGTAGCAAAGGTTAGTGCTAAGGCAAGAATTATAAAATAGACTTTTTTCATACATCTTAGGTTTTAGGGTATGACTAATAGGGTGAATTGAATACTATTCTTTGTAGAACATATATTTTACTTAAAGAATATAAATGAAGTTATGTAATTAATTTTACGAATCAAAATTTTATTATACAGATTTTTATTTTCCTTAAAATAAAATACATTTTTTACTGCTAACAAATAGGGGAGCTATTTCTGACCTATTGATTAACGCCTTCATAGATTAATAGTTATCTTTGTGGATATCACCTAAGATTTTAAATATTATGTCTTCTATACTTATTAAGTCCGCGCAGATTGTCAACGAAGGTCAGATTATTGTGGCCGATATCTTGGTTAAATCAGGGCGTATTGAAAAGATTGCCTCCACGATTGATGTGCAGGCTGATCGTGTAATCGATGCTACAGGATTACATTTATTTCCAGGTTTAATTGATGATCAAGTACATTTTCGGGAGCCAGGGTTAACCTACAAAGCGGATATATGGCATGAAAGCCGGGCTGCAGTGGCCGGCGGTACGACCTCTTTTATGGAGATGCCAAATACGGTTCCCAATACATTAACGCAAGCACTATTACAGGATAAATATGATATTGCTTCCCAAACGGCTTTAGCGAATTACTCCTTTTTTATGGGGGCTGCCAATGATAATTTAGAGGAGGTCCTAAAGACTGATCCACGCACAGTATGTGGTATTAAAGTCTTTATGGGTTCTTCGACAGGTAATATGTTAGTGGACAATGAGCAAGCCTTAGAAGGGATTTTTGCGAATGCACCGATGTTAGTGGCTACACACTGTGAAGATGAGGCTACTATTCAGGCGAATTTAGCACGCTTTAAAGCGACTTATAACGATGAACTAACAATTGCTATGCACCCCTTAATTCGCTCCGAGGAAGCTTGCTACTTATCTTCTTCGAAAGCCGTGGCCTTAGCAAAGAAACATGATACACGCTTACACATATTACATATCTCTACGGGTAAAGAGCTCGCACTGTTTGATGCTAATACCCCTTTAGCACAGAAGCGTATTACTGCTGAAGCTTGTATTCACCACCTTTGGTTTTCAGATCAGGACTACGCCACAAAAGGGAATTTTATCAAGTGGAATCCTGCGGTAAAGACGGCCTCCGACCGTGATCAGATTTTAGCAGGTTTATTAGATGGGCATATCGACGTGATTGCCACCGACCATGCACCACATACCATGGAGGAGAAAAATAAAGACTATGCCGCAGCACCTTCCGGAGGACCTTTAGTACAGCACGCTTTACAAGCATTGCTTGATTTATATAAGCAAGGGAAGATGACCTTGGAGCAAATCGTTCAGAAGTCTGCACATAACACCGCAATTTGTTTTCAATTAGCAGACCGTGGATTTATTCGGGAAGGCTATTGGGCGGATATGGTGTTAGTAGACTTAAATAAACCCTATACAGTAACCAAGCAGAATATCTTATCAAAATGTAATTGGTCGCCCTTTGAGTCTTATACCTTTGGCTCGACCATTGAACACACACTCGTTTCAGGTCGTTTATCATATAGTGAAGGCCGCATTATTGAAGTCGGTGCGGGGCAACGTTTATTATTTGATAGAGCTTAAACTGAACAACCTAACCCTAATGAATAAACGTCAATTTTTACAACAAGTTGGGCTCGGGATAGTGGGCGTATCCTTTGCTTCAGTAGGCCTTGCGGGCAGCAGCAGTAAGCCTGGAAAGAGCCTTGGGCCTACTAAAGGGGAGAAATCTATTTTCCCGAAAGCCTTAAAAATAGGGGATACCTTGGGCATTATCGCCCCCTCTGGCGTGCTTGATGAGGAGGAGTCCATCCAACTGTGTCGGGAAACGCTCGAAGCAATGGGCTTTCGTGTACAAGAGGGGCGCCATATCCGTGCGCGCTATGGGCATCTCGCAGGAACGGACCAAGAGCGTTTGGCGGATATACACGCTATGTTTGCCGATCCACAGATTGCAGGGATCGTATGTATCCGTGGAGGATCGGGCGCTGCACGTCTATTAGATCAGCTTGACTATGCGCTTATAAAAAGAAATCCTAAAGTATTTTTGGGGTATTCTGATATCACAGCTCTAGAGATGGCAATTTTTTCGCAAACGGGATTGGTAACATTTCATGGGCCTGTAGGAAGCAGCTCTTGGCCGTTGGTCATGGTGGAGAAGTTTAATGATTTATTGATGGCCAATAAAATCGTGCATTTTGAAAATCCTGTTTCCAAGGGAGACTATCTCATTCAGCGAAAGGATCGTATTCAAACGATCCATCCGGGGCAGGCTACAGGGCGTCTTCTTGGGGGCAATCTCGCCGTGTTAACGGGTATCTGTGGTTCGCCTTATCTCCCAGATTTTAAGGGGGCAATTTTATTTATTGAGGAAGTTGGCGAGGACTTATACCGCGTAGAGCGCATGTTTTCACAGCTGAAGTTAGCCGGTATCTTAGGGCAACTTTCGGGTTTTATTTTCGGAAAATGTACTTCTTGCAACCCTGCTCCAGGCTATGGCTCATTAACATTAGAGCAAATTCTTGCAGACTATATTAAGCCTTTAGGGATCCCTGCTTATGCAGGAGCAATTATCGGCCATATTGCAGAACAATTTATCGTCCCTGTTGGAGCCGAGGTGCAGATGGATGCCACCAAAGGAGTCTTCCAACTTACACAAAAAGCCCTATCCTAACGATGAAATTCCTAGTTTTAACAACATTAATGCTTATGTCAACCTCCGTATTTTCAACTACAGACCCCATTTCTTTACAAAAGTCACAAATTGATAAAGCCTATGAGGTCGCAAAAGAAAGCACGTTAACTTACCGTCGCTTTAAGCATAGCGATGTGATACAACTTATTGAGAAGCATCGTGCACATGGGCACTTTGCTATTCAGGAAATCGGACTTTCCGCGCAGGGGCGCTCCATCCAGCGCTTAGCTTTTGGAAGCGGTCCCAAGGCGGTGATGCTATGGTCACAGATGCACGGTGATGAAGCTACAGCAACGATGGCACTGTTCGATCTTTTTAATTTTTTAAAGGCTGAGCATGATGGCTTCGATCCGGTGCGTAAGCTAATAAAAGAACAGACATCTTTATATTTTATCCCGATGTTAAATCCCGATGGCGCCGAGTTATTTCAGCGCCGCACAGCAATGAATGTGGATATGAACCGCGATGCGCGTGCGGGAAAGACAATTGAAGGAGCTCTTTTAAAAGCGCAAGCCATGAGCTTAAAGCCGCAGTATGCCTTTAACCTCCATGATCAAAATAGCTATTATAATGTGCCAGGTACAAAAACCCCTGTAAGCATTTCCCTATTGGCGCCAGCCTTTAATCAAGCGCGTGCTATCAACCCGGTACGTGAGGGTGCCATGCAGATTATTGCAGGCATGAATCGATTGCTAAAGCAGTATATTCCCAATGCGATAGCCAAATATGATGATGAGTATACACCACGAGGATTTGGGGATAACTTCCAATCTTGGGGGGCGAGCACCGTGCTAATAGAGTCTGGAGCTTTTGCTGGAGATCCCGAGAAAATGGAAATCCGCAAGTTGAATTTTGCTATTATCTTAAATGCGCTTGTAGAAATTGCGCAGGGATCCTATAAGAACTATGCCGCACAGGAGTATCATGATTTACCTTTTAATGCATCGCAATTACATGATCTTGTACTTCGTGATATCACGGTGGTGAAAGACGGGCATAGCATGGCGATGGATATTGCTGTTCGCCGTACGGAAGTTACACAGGGTAGAGACTACTATGTAAAGGGATTGGTGGAAGACTTGGGCGACCTTCAGGATTTCTATGGCTATGAGGAGGTTACCACTGGGGGGTTAAATTTCGTGGAGGCCAAGGAATACCCTGCAGTAAGAGCTTCCTCCGAAGGTTTTACACCGGCAGAAGCTTTTGCTATTCTGAAGCAGGGGTATGCTAGCGTTCGTTGTGCGCATATCGATCCACAAATGCTGCACAGCCTACCTTTACTGCTGACTTCGGAGGATAAAAAACCTGCCTTAGCGCAATCTTTAGCTGTAGGTAGCGCAGCAACATTTTTCTTGGCTCAAGGTGAGCAGTTAAAATACGCCGTTGTCAACGGCTATCTAATAGATTTATCAAAGGATATACCCTTAAATTTTAAAAATAAAGTCAATTAGTTTACTGATTTTTTTGACTGTCTTGTCTTGAAATCGCTTTATACTAAATCGTTGGTGAGAAAAAATCTGGTTTTCACAGTCATTGTACAGCTGTTACCATCCATGGCGATAGTGAAGCTCCTGATTAGGGATGTAGAAGATATTTCTCAGTCACACATTTCACTTTACATTAGTCATTTGAGAATAAACCCATTTTCAAATGACATTGTTCAAATTAGTAAATAATGAATTTTAGCAAATTAGTTACAATAATATTCTGTTTTTTAATATTTAAAAGTTATTCTCAGAGTTCTTCAACATATAAGTTAACAGTTACCTTAGAAAATGCTCCATTTAAATCATTAACCCTGCATGATTATACGAATGATAAGAATGTTTTTATTACGGGGAAACATATTGATAATTTCACATGGGAGTTTGATATTCCTGATTCTATAGCAATTAATTCTGAATTTTTATCTTTACTATCAAACCCTTATGATGCGTTCCATAAGTCATCTACAAGTATTCGTTTTATAGATAGCATTGGGAGTAAACAGCTTAAAACTGTTACTATTGGCATAGAAGATCGTGAAAATTATATTTATGGTAAATACATAGGAGAAACTATATTCGAGAATGAAAAATTGTCACCTGATATAACAAAATTAGATTCCGTTATTACCGGTGATTTAATTTTACAAGACTTTATTCTTCTTAGGAAAGAGAACACTTCCATGGATATTGAAGTTAGATTAAAAGAGCCTTATTTTGCATGGTTCATGTCTTTTGAGGGAAACAATAAATCCTACACTGATTATTTAAATTCCTACATTGACTTATCGAAATCTTACCCGACTTCCAGATATATATTGATGAATCTTGCAAACAACTTAACAAATTTTAAATCAAGAGAAGATATCAAACTTATTTATGATAATTTATCTGATAAGCATCGTTATACAAAATGGTACCTAATGATTAATAATTACTTAGATAATGAATTCATCAATACAAAAATGAAAAACTTAAAATCAGGTAATTATGAGAATGTAATTGAAAGTTTTGAAAAATTAAATTTAATTATTTTTACCGCTTCATGGTGTGCTCCATGTATTGAGGAAATCCCACTTCTGAAAAATATTCATGAAGACATGAAGGAATCTGTGAATTTCACTTATCTAACAATAGATAAAAAATCTGATATTATAAATTTTCAACAGTTAGTACAAAAATATAAAATTACTTGGCGAAGCCTTTTTTCGGAGAAAGACATTACAAGCATCAAGAATTTATACTTTGTATCTTCCATTCCACATGTTCTTCTAGTTTATCCAGACAAGAAGTTTGATGTGATAGATATAAGAAGCGTAGAAGATCGGGAAAAGATCTACAAGGCTGTATTGAAAAACTAAATAATCTTTGTTACTAATAAAAATGCCCCAAATAGTGTCTAACTTTTTGGGGCATTTTCAATATGGAAGAATTAATTTCCGTAACCTGGATTTTGCTGTGCCGCAATCCCTGGGTTGGCATTAATTTCATCGACCGCTATTGGAAGTAGTGTCTTATAGAAAGTACGATCGATGGATTTCGTTCTTTGCATAACATTAAAGCCTCCAAAATCATCATCAAAAGTGATGGTTTTATTCCAGCGAATCATATCGAAGAAGCGGTGTCCTTCACCATATAGTTCCTTAGAACGCTCCAATGCGATCAGATCTAAGCTTACAGTTGCTGCCGTTGCCGGAGCTAAGTTTGCCGAGCGCTTACGAATAGCATTCAAATAACTTGCTGCCTTGGTTTTGTCGGTCGCTAAAGCAGCTTCAGCAGCGATTAGGTAGACCTCAGAAAGACGGATAACTTTAATATTTACCGCTGTATTGTTTGAGGAGTTTTTATCTCCCGACAGGCTTGTACTACCGGAGTATTTATAGCAAGTTCCTAATCTTGAAGTGGATGTTTCATCATTTGCCATAATGCCTAGACGGACATCTGTGGGGTCTTGATTTAAGCGATTAAGAAAATCCGTTGAAGCCATAAAGTACCCTAAAATTGCCGAGCTACCGTGTGCTCTACGACGGAAGTATGCCCCGAGTGAGTTGTTTAATAAATCGCCTTCAGAAGGGTAGATTGCCAATTCAAAAATGGACTCATCGTTAAATTCTTTTTTCCAAGAGTCTACCCATGCCTCATTCTCATAGAGCTTATAGACACCGGAGTTAATAACAACCTCAGCAGCCTCTAATGCCTTTGCATAATTCTCCATGTACAGATGTACACGTGCTTGCATTGCTTTATTTGCGTAGTAGTTGATATACCCATTGCCTTTAGCTTTTGCTAAAAGGGGTTCTGCAGCCAAGAGGTCTGTTAATATTTGGGCGTAGTTCTCTTCCACCGTATTACGTAGCATCTGTGATTCAGATGCTAACTTCGTTGTGATATTAGGTATACCCCAGGCTTTTTTGTCGTCGTTATAGGACTTGCCATAAAGGCGTACTAAGTCAAAGTTTGTGATAGCGCGTGCTGTTAAAGCCTGCCCTATATACGTATCAAAATTTTCTAATGTACCTGCAGCTTTGATGCGTTCCACATTTTCCAATAAATTATTGACTTGTGCAATGCAGTTAAACCCTTGCGACCAAATACCATTAAAGGTATTGGCGGAAGCGGAATGGTTGAAGGTGTATAGATAATCCATACCACGTCCTTGGGAGAGTACGGTTAGATCGCCCCCTTTTACATCCGCATAAAGCGGGAAATTACGGCCATAGTAATTGGAGCTAGTCATATTACGCATGAGGCCGTTGATAACTACTTTGGCATCTGCTGCGGTAGTAATAGCGCTTTCCGCTTCGATAGCATTCGTAGGTTTCACATCTAAGAAGTTACTACAAGACCCTAAGCTTAAGGCTAATGAAACTAATGTGATCGCTGTATATTTTTTCATTTTCTTTAATATTTAAGGTTAAAAACTAAATTCTACACCGAATGTATAGGTTTTACCAATAGGAGTTTCCCAACCTCTAGTTCCAAATTGATTCACTTCAGGATCTGCTAATTTGTATTTTGAAGCCGTAAATAAGTTTGAGCCATTAAAGTATATACGCGCATTAGAAATACCTGCTTTTTGGATAAAGCTTGCCGGAATTCTATAAGCTAAGGTTACATTTTTCAAACGGATAAAAGAAGCATCGTACAAGTGGCGTGAGGAAATTTGGTTGACATCCTCTAAATCGTTACCAGAAGTTTTAGGGTAGTCCGAATGAGGGTTTGATGTTGACCAATTATTATCGACATAATCTTGTGAATGTAGGCGCTCCCAATAGTAACCGTCATCTGCAACATCTTTATTCGCTGCATCATATAGTTTACCACCTAATTTATAAATAAAATTAAGCCCTAAGGAAAGACCTTTGTATTCTACATCGGTATTAATACCACCGTATACATTCGGGTTGGCATTACCGATAATTGTACGGCTAGCTTTGTTGTAGTTGTAAGTTGCACCGCGGCCATCTTTTAAGAAATCACCGTTGGTATTATCATTGGTGTACCAGACATTTTTACCATTTTCAGCATCGACACCTGCCCATTCTAGTCCGTAGTATGCTAAAGTTGATTCCCCTTCTCTATAAATAAAACGTGTACGTGCATCCGATCCTGTAGGGTCATTCCAGATGATGTCTTGCCCTTGATCTGTACCTGCTTTACGGTATAATTTGGTTACTTTAGAAGTTAAGAATGCCGCATTTACAGAAGCAGACCAGCGTAGGTTTTCTTTTTTATAGATATCAGCACCTAATTCTACTTCAATACCTTTATTATTTATTTCACCGATATTTTTTAGCGTTGAAGAGAATCCGATAATAGAAGAAGTTGGAACATCTTGAATTAAATTTTTGGAATCTCTATTGAAGTATTCTACCGATCCATAAAGACGTTGGTTGAATAAGCCGAATTCTAATCCTAAGTTGGTTGTGTAATTAGTCTCCCACGATAAGTTAGGGTCTGCAATATTATCTAAGGTAGCTCCAGGCTTACCCATGTATTTATTGCTGTAACCTACTAAATTCATCGCTCCATAGTTTGGTGATGGCAAGGTACCATTCACCCCGTAGGAAGCTTTAACGCGTAAGTTGCTAATTTGCTCGATGCCTTTTAAGAAAGATTCATTATTAATCTTCCAGGATCCTGCGATGGACCAGAAATCTCCCCATTGACGTGTAGCTCCTAATTTTGAAGAGCCATCTGTACGGATTGATGCCGAAGCAAAATACTTCTCTTGGTAGTTATATTCTGCACGCGCTAAACCGGACATCAAATTATTTCCCCAGACATAAGCTGAAGCATTGAGGTCCCCTGCTGTAGCGACTGTATGTAAAGCGGAGTTTGGAAGATCCTTACCTGTAGCACGTAAGAAATCTGTTTCATTTTTTTCCGCTTCAAAACCCGCTAATAAATTCAAATTATGATCGCCAAATTTCTTATTGTAATTCGCTGTAGTTGAAGATACTAACTTGGTAATAGACGTAGAAATCTCATGCACAACACCATTTGTTGAAGCCCCATTATAGTGGTTTGCGCTGTAGTATAAATGGTCTCTAACTTGCGTATTGTCGTAGGAGAATACCGTTTTTAAAGTTAAGTCACTTGTTAATTTCAGGCTTAATGATTCTACCGCGGAGATCTTACGTGTTTTTGAACTATTTTCCCACTGCGTATTGTAGTAGAATGGGTTGTAAGCTAAACTTCCGTAGCGCTCCGTCCAATCGTTTCCAGTCTTGTAGTTTGTCGGCCAATATAAGCCCCATAATAGGTTGCGTGTTTGTAATAAATAGTTGGTTCCCGTATTACGTGTATCGTTCATCCCTTGGTTGTTGGTATTTGCGACATTGATATTCGAGCCAAACTCTAAGTATTTACCGATATTTTGTGTTAAGTTAACACGTCCATTAATACGTTCGTAATCATTTAAAATAATACGCGATTTATCTTTTGTGTACCCTAATGAAGAGTAGTACTTGGTATTATCCGTACCTCCAGATACGGAGATATCATTGGATTGAAAAGTTCCGGTTCTGAAAACAGCATCGTTCCAATCGTAATATTTCCCTTCACGGTTTTCAATACCATCGGTCATTCCTAAGATATTAACATTTTCATTTAAGCCTGAACCTGCAGTTTCAAAGTAGTAACCGTGTTTTTTAAATTTTGTATTTAGGCGTGATAGCGCATTGGTATTTGCAAATTCTTCCGTTCTTCCGTTGGAGGTATTATAATCATGGAATACCTTATAAAGTGTATTCACTTGATCTTGCGTACTTGCCGCTTCCCAGTTGTCCGTAGCCCAAGTTGGGGTAAAGCCTAGGGATGATTTTACATTGATTTTCGGCGCGCCATTTTTACCCTTCTTTGTGGTAATAATAATTACGCCATTTGCTGCACGGGAGCCATATAATGCGGAGGCTGCAGCATCTTTTAATACGGTTAAACTTTCAATGTCTGAAGGGTTTAAGGTACTCATAACGTTTGAAGTCGTTTGAATATACTCATTTAACCCACCCGCATTTCCAGAAATCACAGGAACACCATCAATAACATATAGGGGTTCATTCGAGGCATTCATGGAACCTATACCACGGATACGGATGGCCGAAGTAGCGCCCGCTTGTCCCGAAGTCGTGCTTACTTGTAAGCCAGAAACACGTCCTGCTAAGGCTTTTTCAAAAGAGGAGTTAGGCTGATCTTCAATTTCTTTGGCTTTCACCGTGGAAGCCGAACCTGTAAAGGTACTTTTCTTCGCTGTTCCGTAGGCTACTACCATAACCTCTTCGAGGGCTTCCGATGTCGCCGTTAGTCCGATGTTAATTACTTTTTGAGCGCCTACTGTTTTTTCCTGAGCAGAATAGCCCACGGTGGAAAATACTAAGATATCTTTTGCGCTAACTTGCAGGGAATAGCTACCATTTGCTGCCGTTGAAGCTCCGGTATTTGTGCCCTTGATATTAATCGTTACCCCGACAAGTGCTGCGCCAGATGCGGCATCAGTCACTTTTCCGGTAACATTGAATTGCTGCGCTAAGGCGGTCTGTATAAACATACAGAGCATTAACAGCAGACTTAATGGTAAACGGTTTTTCATAGATGTATTTTAAATGTTTATTTATAATTTATAAGAAGCGCTTTCTACCTAAAAAGTGTTCCCTGGTTTTTCTTCAGTGTTAGCTATTTTTGATAATCCCAATGCCGGGTCTGCTTGGCAGCATACATTTTCCATCGATCACTTGCATCCCATCGAAGATATCATTGCCAATTAAAAGGGCGCCATCTAAATCCGCCCAATCAACAATCGGAGCGAGCTGTGCCGCAGCGGTGATGGCACAGGATGTTTCCGTCATACAGCCTAGCATGACTTTCATCTCTAAGGAGCGCGCTAGCTCAGCCATTTGCTTGGCTTCCCGCAGCCCTGTACACTTCATCAATTTGATGTTTATCCCAGAATATACGCCCTTTAAGCTAGGGACATCTATCAGGCGTTGGCAACCTTCGTCGGCAATGGTTGGTATGGGAGCATGTTCCGTTAGCCAGGCGTTGTCATCAATTTGCTCCTTGGGCATCGGCTGCTCGAGGAATACGACACCACGCTCAGCAAGCCAATGTGACATCTCTAAAGCCTCTTCCTTATTCTTCCACCCTTGGTTTACATCAGCGCATAGAGGCACATCTGTTACCGAACGGATAGTCTCAATAATCATTTTATCCGTTGCTAAACCTAATTTTACTTTTAGAATTTTAAATTGCTCGGCCTCGGCTACTTTTTTGCGGATTACTTCTTCCGTGTCAATCCCTATGGTGTAGGATGTCGCAGGGATATTCGCAGGGTTGAAGCCCCATATTTTATAGAGTGGTTGTTGTAATATTTTACCTATTAAGTCATGTAAAGCTATATCTATTGCCGCTTTTGCTGCTGTATTTTTGGCTTCCACATGATCGATATAAGTCAGGATCTCCTCCGTTTGAAAGGGGGAGTTAAATCCCGTAAGATCCAACTTATTTAAGAAGGCCATGACAGACTCTTGGGACTCCCCTAAATAGGGAGGCATAGAAGCTTCACCATAACCAATAATACCATCATACTCCAGTTCCGTAAGGATTACTGGCGTGGTGGTACGGGAAAATGAGGCTACCGTAAACACATATTTCATCGCTAGGGTATAGGGACGGAAGCGTAGTTTAAATGCGCCGAAATTTTTCGTGATCCATGGGGATGTGCTGCTCATAGAATTAATTGTTATTAGCGTAATATGAATTTTCTTTTACGGGTTGAATTTGGCTGTCGTGGGCACCGATATAGCGACGAGCAGCAACGACAGTACGCGTTTGGAAATCGTCGTAATTCTTAGCTTCTTTTAACATGGAATTTACACGTACGGAACCTGCGGAATGGATAAACTGTCCTTCGCCAAGATATAGGGCTACATGTGTTACGCGTGCATTTTTAGATTTGCTTTTTCCTGCCGCGAAGAATAATAAATCTGCCGGTTTAAGGTTTTTCAAAGCTTTCTCAGCGTCAAAGTTTCCTTCAGAATCTAAGATGTCAATCTGATCACCTTGTAATACTTGCTGCGAAGCATCTCTCGGGATAATTATACCATTCATAAAAAAGGAAGTTTTCGTAAATCCACTGCAGTCGACTCCTTTGACGGAGGTTCCGCCCCATAAGTAGGGGAGACCCATCATGGTCTTTGCTGCAGAGAGGATCCCTTCAGCTGTAAGCTGGCGGGAGGCTATCCAGGTATCAAAGGGCTGTGCTTCCTTTTTGGGGATAAAGGCTATACGCTGATCCGGGTATTGAACTTCATAAAAAGCCCCTTTGGTGCCTTTTAGAAGCAATAAATTGCCATAAACTAAATCGGATACGGACTGACTTTTCGTAGAATTCTCGGAAAATGAATTACCATATGCCTGGGTATACATGACTTTAGGTGCCGCTTTCCATGCTGTTAATTCAGCTGCGGTCATCGCTGTAATGGAATGCGTATTTACCCAGGAGATATATCCCTCGGGAGTACGTACGCGAAAAAAACCATTTTCTCGTTGTAAAATATCTACCGTTGTACCTAATATTACTTGCGTTGCCATTTCTGCGGAATGCTCCGGTTGGGTGCGTAAGTTAGCTACTGAAAGCGTTACTACGCCCACGGTCTTAGCGCCTACGGAGGCATCAGGTAATAATTGAATGGAAACTTGTGCTGGGATATTTGCCGCTTGCAGGGCTGCAGTAATATAATTCTTTGCAGAGGCCTCTGTAGTTTCTATCAGATAGATATTTTGTTTGGCATCGGCATTTTTAAGTGCGAGTATTTTCGTTCTTTTATCGGGTGCAAATTGTGACTTTGCATGTTGTTGAATTTCTTGGATTTTGTAAAAAGCGGAGGAATCAACTTGTTGAGCGTAAGAATATAACGTTCCAAAAGCAAGGGAAATTGCTGTTAGAGCGAATTTTAAATTGTTTTTCATTCCTGATTAGTTTAGGACTAAGATAGGTTAATTTTTAAAAATTATAAAAATAAATAATGATTTTTGAATTATTTATGCGTAATGCTTGCAAGAACATGCGTTGAATTAATTGGTTTCTTAGTATTATTGTAATATGCTTATATGCTAATCATACTATTTACGTCTAATATTGAAAGTTTTAGCTATTTTGTAATGCTTTATCTTTAAAGAGCTTATCATTTTTTACTAACTTATGAAATCAAGAAGAGAATTTATTAAGAATGGGCTATTGTCGGCGGCAACATTGTCTTCCATACCCTATGTTTCTAAAGCTTCCTCGCACTTAATAGCTGCGGAGCAGCCAGAATATGTAGAAAATAGGAAGAAAAAGTCCCGTAAACCGATTGTTATATCCACTTGGGACTTTGGAATTGCCGCAAATGCTGCAGCTTGGGATATTCTCAAAAATCAGGGCTCCGCCTTAGATGCTGTAGAAGCCGGTGTGCGTGTTCCTGAAGCTGACCTCAAAAATCTTACTGTAGGAAAAGGGGGATACCCCGATCGTGATGGGCATGTGACCTTAGATGCTTGTATTATGGATGCTGAAGGGAACTGTGGTTCTGTGGCCGCCTTAACGCATATCACTCATGCTATTTCTGTAGCGCGAAAAGTAATGGAAAATACTCCCCACGTCATGTTAGTGGGCGAAGGGGCCTTACAATTTGCGTTAGCACAAGGTTTTGAAAAGGAAGACCTGCTGACTCCGGAAGGCGAGAAAGCCTGGAAGGAATGGCTGAAAGAAAAGCAGTATAAGCCTGTGATGAATATAGAAAATAAATCCTTCCCTGTGGAGCGTCTTCCAGGGAATCAATATAATCACGACACCATTGGTATGTTAGCAATCGATGCGCAAGGGAATATGGCGGGAGCCTGTACCACTTCAGGCATGGCTTTTAAAATGCATGGCCGCGTAGGGGATAGCCCTATTATTGGAGCTGGTTTATATGTCGATAATGAAATTGGTGGCGCGACCTCTACAGGCGTTGGTGAAGAGGTAATCCGTACGGTAGGCTCTTTTCTTGTGGTCGAACTAATGCGTCAAGGATATAGCCCTGAGGCCGCTTGTAAGGAGGCTGTGGAAAGAATTATTAAGAAAAAACCAGCAATAGCGAAAGAAATTCAAGTAGGTTTTTTAGCTTTGAATAAAAAAGGTGAATATGGATCTTATGCCTTACAAAAAGGCTTTTCTTATGCCGTTTGTGATGCTGAAAAACAAGATCGATTAATCCCTGGAAATTATATATTTAAATAAGTTAAGGATATGAAAGCAACATTTGGAGGGGGATGCTTCTGGTGTACAGAAGTTATCTTTCAAAATACGGAAGGTGTAACCTCGGTACTGCCGGGTTATATGGGGGGGAAGACTGAAAATCCAACCTATAAGGAAGTCTGTACAGGAACGACAGATCATGTTGAAGTTGTGCAAATAGAGTACGATGAGGAGTTGGCAAACTATGAGGATCTCTTGAAAATATTTTTCCGCACACACAACCCTACTACGTTAAACCGTCAGGGGGAAGATGTGGGTACACAATATCGCTCGGTGGTATTCTTCCATGATGAGGAACAAGAGATCTTAGCGAAGAATTTTATTGATGAACTCGATGGTGAGGATGTTTTTGAAGATCCTATTGTAACAGCCGTAGAGCCTGCCGTGAAATTTTGGGTAGCGGAAGATTATCACCATGACTACTTCAACCAAAATCCGCAAAATCCATTCTGTGCTGCGGTAATCGCGCCGAAATTAACGAAGTTCTTGAAAACGTATAAAGCTGCTGAGTAATACTAGCCACGCCTATAGGCATACTCGTGTAGGCGAGTCATGTAGGTGAGTCATGTAGGTTTAAAAAAAAAGGTCTTCCCAGGTGGAAGACCTTTTTTTTGACTTTAAAATAAGCCCATTTGACCTTTATCGTCAATATTTAAATCTTCGGGATTAGTAATCTCTAATTTTATCTCCGATTTATCGATTCTTTTTCTCGTGCGTTTAACTTTCGGCTTTTCCTCCGATGATGTCATTTCTGTAGCAGAATCTTGTTCCTCTTTAGTCTTTGACTCTACGGTTTTTAAGCTGCCAGCATCTTTTGTATCAGTATCTTTTGTGTCAGTATCTTCACTTTCAGTGTTTTCTTTTTCAGCGTCGGAAGTACTTACGTTTATTGCGTCCACTTTATCGGCAGCGGACTGCATTGCTGAATCTTCTGAATCTTCTGGGGCTTCTGAATCTTCTGATTCTTCCTCTTGCGGCGCTATAATAGGTTCGGCTTTAACAACTTTTTTAATAGGGTTGATATTTGGATCCCATTCTTCTTCCACTAAGCTTACCTCTTCGGAGTCTGTAGCTGCTGCAGTCTCTTGAATATTATTTGGCGTTTCTAGGCTATCTTTTTTAAGCGCTAAATCTTGATCCTTAGAAAGGACGGTAATATATTTAACGGTATGGAATGACAGTCTATTTCCCTGCGCTTTATACCCTTTAACATCAATGATCTCAGCTAAAGGTTGTTCTATTGTTTCAGGAACTTGCGATTTCCCTTTCAGTAAATCTAGGCGTACCAGTGGCTCATCCGCATTGGTTAATAAGATAAGTTTCGATTTAGGCTCCTCGTTGATCAGCGATACACGCTTACCAATAGGGAGGTCGTCAAACTTAAATCGTTTCACGAAGTAGGTCAAGGTCTTTCCGTCTTGGTGAATGGCGGTATATACATGTGTGGGGTGGAATTTCTCTATACGGATCATTTTCTCATCGAAGTGATTCGAGAGGTCGAAGCTTGACAACTCATAAGAGCCATCAGCCATCACAGTAAGAATCTTTTCATCGCCATCAAATTCACCTAAATATTTTCCACGTTCATCGGCATTTAAGCGCTTCAGAATTTCATCGTACCAAATCTTACGTCCTGCCAATGTAGAGATCCCTTTAGATTTAAAGGTGATTTTCTTCATCGGATATTTAGAGACTATATTTCCTTGCGAAGCACGTCCTTTAATGGCTATTTCCGCAAAATCCATGTCGAAATTAAGCTTTCTTAATTTCGTATGAGGCTTCAGCTGGATATTGATAATCTCCGCTTCACCGTTTGGATTGGCGGTAAAATAAAGAACTTTCGACCCCTTAGAGCCATCTTTCGTTAAGTCATATTCTTTATCACGCGTAACACCTACGACAGCAAAGCGCTTGATAAATGAGGTTCCCGTTGCGCCGTCTTTATAAACCATATTGTAGATGGTGCGCTCGTCACCTTTCTTAAATACAGCTACATGGATAATATCTTTTCCTACAAATACTTTATCTTGGATTTTGGTGACCATAAACTTGCCGTCACTGCGAATAACGATGATATCATCGATGTCGGAGCAGTCGCATACAAACTCATCTTTTTTCATGGATGAACCTATAAATCCTTCCTCACGGTTTACATAAAGTTTGGCATTCGCTAAGGCTACTTGTGTAGCTTCCACCTTATCAAAAGCACGCAATTCCGTCTTCCGTTCCCTACCTTGGCCGAATTTACTGCGTAAGGATTCATACCATTCAATGGTATAATCTACGATATGGCGTAAATGTTTCTTGACTATTTTAATTTCTTCCGCTAAGTTTTTCATCTGCTCATCGGCTTTCTTGAAGTCGAAGCGCGTGATGCTACTCATCGGTTTGTCAATTAACTTCTTATAATCTTCCGGCACAATAGGGCGGTAGAATTGCTCGAAGAAAGGCGTAAAGAGCTCATTTAATACCGTGACAACAGTATCAAAATCTCCAGAATTTTCATAGGCTGCATTTTTGTACATGCCTTCCTGGATAAATATTTTCAATAAAGAAGAGAAGAATATTTTTTCTTGAAGCTCGAGCAAGCGGATTTCTAACTCTCTTTTTAGCAGTTCTCTTGTATTGTCTGTATTTTCAATAAGGATGTCATTGACAGACATAAACTGTGGTTTTTCATTTTTAATCACACAGGTATTCGGTGAAATGGAAACTTCACAGCTTGTAAAAGCATAGAGCGCATCGATGGTGACATCTGGTGAGATGCCCGGTGCTAGGTGAACGATAATTTCGACAAACTGCGCCGTATTATCTTCAATCTTTTTAATTTTAATTTTCCCTTTATCGTTGGCTGCAATCACGGAGTCTATCAGCCCTCCGGTAGTCGTGCCAAAAGGGATTTCTGTAATCGCTAAAGTCTTCTTGTCGCGCTCCTCAATTTTTGCGCGTACACGAATCTTTCCACCACGCATCCCCTCATTGTATAAAGACACATCCGCCATCCCCCCTGTTGGGAAGTCGGGAAGAATATTTGGTCTTTCACCACGTAGGGCCTGAATGGAGCCATCAATAAGTTCTAAGAAATTATGCGGCATAATTTTCGTCGCCAAGCCTACAGCGATCCCTTCGGCACCCTGCGCAAGAAGCAACGGAAATTTAACAGGTAGCGTAATTGGCTCCCTGTTACGTCCGTCATAGGAAAACTGCCAGTTGGTGGTGTCGGGGTTAAAGACTACGGCATTGGCAAACTTCGATAGTCGTCCTTCAATATATCTTGGGGCAGCTGCGGAATCTCCCGTAATAGGGTCACCCCAGTTTCCCTGGCAGTCGATTAATAGATTTTTTTGCCCAATTTGAACCATAGCATCCCCAATAGAGGCATCCCCATGTGGGTGATACTTCATGGTATTTCCTATGACATTGGCCGCCTTATTAAAACGTCCATCATCCATTTCCTTCAACGAATGCAGGATACGGCGTTGTACAGGTTTAAAACCATCGTTGATATGAGGTACAGCACGATCTAGGATTACATAGGAAGCGTAATCTAAAAACCAATTTTCATATAAACCATGGAGTGGTATTGTTTGACTTTTATGTCCTTGTTCCGTTTGGGATTGTAATTCTTCGGCACTCTCGTCTGCTTTATTTATCTCGTCGCTCATTTAATCAATACAATTTTTTAGGGGGCCTAGTCCAATTTTATGGAGTCCTTATTTTGCACCTGTAAAAATACAAAACCATTTGCTCTTATCCCAATCTACTGGATACTATTCCCAAATTAACTCGCTAATCATGTTATGTTAAGTAACTGATGGCTTGTAAATTTAGTAATTTTTAAGTTATTTAGCAAAAATGCTAAAAATATTAGTAATTTTGAACAGGCAATGATGGATATGATAAGACAAGAAGAAAAACGATTTATAGCCCATATGGACTTGGATACCTTCTTTGTGTCGGTGGAGCGTTTGAGGAATTCAAGTTTAGTCGGTAAGCCCCTAATTATTGGGGGTTTTGGGGATCGGGCGGTCGTGTCCACCTGCAGTTATGAAGCACGCGCTTTTGGTGTACACTCGGCTATGCCCATGAAATTGGCCATGCGCCTTTGCCCTCAGGCAACGGTATTAAAAGGAGATATGGACAGCTATAGTCACTATTCGCGTCTTGTATCTTCCATTGTGAAGGAAAATGTTCCACTGATGGAGAAGGCCAGTATTGATGAGTTCTATATAGACCTTACCGGTGTTGACCGCTTCTTTGGCTGCAGTAAATTTATCGCCGAGGTGAAGGAGAAGGTTCGCAAGGAGTCAGGGCTCCCGATATCTTATGCCTTAGCTTCCAATAAGTTGATTTCTAAAGTCGCAACAGAAGATGCGAAGCCCGATGGGAAGAAGGAGATTGCCCACGGCCTTGAGCGCGATTATCTCGCTCCCCTAAAGATTGGGCGTATGCCTGGAATCGGAGAGAAGACCTCCATCCTGCTGCAGCAGATGGGCGTGCATACCATTAAGCTGCTGGCAGATATTCCCGTGCCTATGCTCTATAATCTCTTGGGTAAGAATGGTGCGGAGCTCTCGCGTAAGGCTAATGGTATCGACCCTTCACCGATTATTCCGTATACCGAACAAAAGAGTATCGGTGCGGAGGAAACCTTTGCACAGGATACTATTAATATGGATTTCCTGCGTGCGGAGTTGCTAAAGCTTGGGGAGCGCCTCTGTTTTCAGCTTCGTCAGCAGAAGAAACTCACAGGCTGTGTGACCGTGAAATTGCGTTATGCCAATTTCGATACCGTCTCCAAGCAGCTGGTAATTCCCTATACAGCGTCGGATCATATTCTTTTAGCAAAGACGAAAGAGCTCTTTGGGAAGCTTTATGATAAGCGTCTGCTGATAAGGTTGGTAGGCGTTCGGTTTTCACATTTGGTGCAGGGCAATCAGCAGATAGCGCTCTTTGAGGATACCCTGGAGTCTGTACGCTTGTATCAGGCAATGGATGAGATCCGTCAGCGTTATGGAGAGCGTAGTTTATACCGTGCTATTACAGCACAAGAACCACGAAATAAGAAGGGAGAATAGGTGTTTATTAATTGTAAGAGTTTTTTTAGTTTTCACTACGGCACCTATGCCACGGGGGAGTTGGTGGAAGCCGCCGATCAGCTGGGAATCCGTCAGCTGGGGATAGCCAATATCAATAGCACGGCTGATGCTTGGAATTTTGTGCTTAAATGTCAGGAAAAAGGTATTAAGCCCGTGGTAGGCGTGGAGATCCGCAATGGCAATACGCTGCTGTACACCTTATATGCGCGTAACAACCATGGATTTACCGCCATCAACCGCTTTTTGAGTGAGCATCTGCAAGCTAAAGCAGCATTCCCCTTGCGTACAGACTTTGCTGTAAACGATATATGGGTAATTTTTCCCGATGAGCAGTATCTCGCCGACTTAAAGGATAATGAACGTATAGCGATGAAGATTTCCCAAATTGGGCAGCTCACCTTCCGTACAGCTCAGGAGATTGGAAAATACATTATTATGCATGCGGTCACTTATCAGGATAAAAAACGGTTTAATGTACACCGCATCCTGCGTGCTATCGCTAATAATACCCTGCTGTCTAAACTTCGCCCTGAAGATATAGCCGATGCCGATGAATATTTTGTGAGTCCCGTATCGCTGATGGCGAGCTTTACCGCATATCCACAGCTTATTGTCAATAGCTTAGCGCTCATCGATTCCTGCAGCTTGACGATGGACTTTAAGGCCGATAAAAACAGGAAATTCTTCTCCTCAGGGGGTGCTGAAGGAGATCGTGAGCTCTTGTATAAGCTGGCTATGGATGGCTGCAAGCGTCGCTATGGGCTAGCGAATAAAGAGGCCTTTGCGCGCGTGGAAAAAGAGCTTGAAATGATCAATAGGCTGGGTTTTAATGCTTATTTTCTGATCGTTAAGGAAATTCTTGCCTATGCCGATGAGCGTGGTTTTTTTCATGTGGGCCGTGGCTCGGGAGCGAATTCTACTGTAGCCTACTGCCTACGTATTACAGATGTAGACCCCTTAGCGTTAAATCTGTATTTCGAACGCTTCCTAAATCCCAATCGTAGCAGCCCTCCGGATTTTGATATCGACTTCTCTTGGCAAGATCGTGATGAGATTATAGACTATATCTTTAAACGCTATGGGAAGGAGTATGTAGCCCTTTTGGGGATGTATAGTACCTTTAAATACCGTGCTGCCGTGCGCGAGCTCGGGAAGGTATTCGGCCTGCCGAAAGGGGAGATCGACCGCATTGCTGCGTATCCCAATGCCCAAGCGGAGGATAAGATCCAAGCCTGGGTAAGGGCCTATGCCAAGCTTATGGAAGGCATCCCCAACCACCTCAGTATCCATGCTGGAGGGATTCTTATTTCTGAACGCCCGCTGCTGGAATATGTACAAATAGAACTTCCCCCAAAGGGGTTTCCAACGATACATATGGATATGTTTGAAGCCGAGCGTCTACATTTTTCGAAATTCGATATCCTGAGTCAGCGAGGTTTAGGGCATATTAAAGATACCATACAGCTGGTGGAAAGGGAGCATGGAACGCGTATTGATATCCATCAGGTAAAGGATTTTATTAAAGACCCCCACTTACTACAGAAAATAAAAACCGCGGATACCGTCGGCTGCTTCTACATCGAAAGCCCCGCCATGCGTCAGCTCTTAGGTAAATTACAATGTGCCGATTATATTACCCTGGTAGCGGCCTCCTCGATCATCCGTCCTGGAGTAGCCCAGTCGGGTATGATGCGTCAGTATATCGAGCGTTACCATGACCCTAAAAAAGTCGCCTACTTACACCCTTTGATGGAAGAGTTGCTGGGGGAGACCTATGGTGTGATGGTCTATCAGGAGGATGTTATCGCCGTAGCCCACCATGTCGGAGGTATTTCCTTGGAGGATGCGGATATCTTACGTCGTGCGATGTCTGGAAAACACCGCTCGGAGAATAAATTTGAAAAGCTGAAAGCGCAATTTTTCGCAAATTGCCATGCCCGCGGCTACGCCGCAGAGGTGACGCAGGAGATATGGCGGCAGATGGAAAGTTTTGGCGGATACTCCTTTGCCAAAGGGCACTCCGCCTCCTTCGCTATTGAAAGTTTTCAATCTTTGTACTTAAAGACTTACTACCCCAGAGAGTTTTATGTTGCCGTATTAAATAATTTTGGCGGATTCTACCGCACGGAAATTTATGTGCATGAGTTACAGCGCTATGGTACGCCATTGGCCTTACCCTGTGTAAATAACTCGGGCTACCTAACGGATATTGTAGGGAAGGAAATCTATGCAGGCTTTATCTTACTGGCAGGCTTAACGGATACTTTTGGACAGAAGATCGTGCAGGAGCGCCTGCAGCATGGAGCCTATATGGGTTTACAAAATTTTATTGAGCGCCTAAATCCTGCCCCGGAGCAACTAAATATATTAATCCGTATTGGGGCTTTTAGATTTACAGGACTCGATAAGAAGACCCTGTTGTGGAAGGCTAATTTTTCCGTTAAGAAGGCTGTAAAAGAGGCTCAAGCATTATCCTTATTTGAAGAAGCTCCCTTGGAATTTACGCTGCCTGCATTTACGGTAGACCCGAAGGAGGAGTTGCGTGATCAGCTGGAGCTTCTAGGTTTTGTCGTCGGGGATTACTTTGCACTACTCGATCCCAAGTGGCTGGAAGCTACCTTGCCTGTAGCTCGGTTTTCCGCTTTCTTGGGGCAGCAGATTCAGGTCGTAGGCAGGCTGGTGACCACCAAAGATGTGTATACCAGCAGAAAGGAAGTGATGAGCTTCGGTACTTTTTTGGATGCCGCAGGGGATTGGCTGGACACGGTACATTTTCCCCCCTCTTTAAAGCACAGCCCTTTTGCAGGATTGGGCTTTTATAAGTTGTCCGGAAAAGTGGTGGAAGAGTTTGGTGTCTACAGCTTAGAGGTATTACATATGCAAAAACTGGGATACTTACTCTAAAATGCGCTTAAGTCTGCCCTAAACTGCGCTTCTGCTTAGCTTGCCAGTAGAATGTATAGCCGATGGTAAGCACTAAGACGCCGGCGTTTATAAACATAATCTGCGGAATGCGCAAAGCGATATCTTGGTAGTAGAATCCAGCAAATAGTGCCCCTAGGCCGATGCCGGCCTCTAAAGCAATATACATACTCGCCATCGCCCTTCCACGTTGCTGCGGATGACTTAGGTCGATCGTCCATGCATTTACCGCGGGCGATAGAATTCCTGTACCCACTCCATACAGGGCAGCACCCGCTAGAAGGCTGAAAAGGGTATCTCCATAACCTATGGCTACGAGTGAAAAGG
Organism: Rhinopithecimicrobium faecis; assembly: GCA_017942165.1. GTDB lineage: Bacteria > Bacteroidota > Bacteroidia > Sphingobacteriales > Sphingobacteriaceae > Sphingobacterium > Sphingobacterium faecis. The sequence goes on from JAGKSB010000006.1 coordinate 189,585, forward strand.
CAACAATAACGAGGCCTACAAGAATAACCTGTACGCGCCCGTAGCGGTCTGCTGCTTTTCCGGAGATAAAGCGTATCGCGACAGAGGCAATCGTGTAAGCGGTAAAGAAAATCCCTTTATTCGTCAAGCCTATATGTTCCGACCAATCCGGTATTAAAGTTAGGATAACCCCGTATCCGGAATAGGATAGAAAAGTTACAGTAGCTGCGGGAAGTACGCGCAGGTCGAAGATATCCTCTTTCGAAATCTTTAGCATAGAAAGCTTAAAGGGCGCCTTCGTCGTTAAGGTCTCCTTCATATTCATTAGAATAAGAATAGAAAATAAGGCAAATAAAGAGGAAATATAAAAAAGAATATCAATAGAATAACGTTGGCAGATGTAGGAACCAATAGCGGGCCCTACGGCCATGCCTATACTAAAGCAAAGGCCATGAAGGCCTAAAGCTTCGCCCCAGCGTTCCCGCGGGATAATATCCGCAACATAAGCCGCCGTTGCTGTAGGCTTAAATCCGGTAGAGAAGCCATGGATTAAGCGGAGCAACAGAAAGCCTGCAACCCCTGTTAGTAGGGGGTATAGAAATCCACAGATAAAGCAGACGATAGAACCGATGGCCATCACGGGAATACGCCCCCAGAGGTCTGTTAGCCTACCCGAAAAAGGTCTGGATATTCCTGCCGTTAGCGTAAATAGCGCAATGATTAATCCTTTATACTCGGCTCCCCCCATAGCGGAAAGATAGTTCGGGAGTTCAGGGATTATCATATTGAAGCTCGCAGAAAATAAAAGCGAGCTAAGGCATAGTAAACAAAACTGTAACGTGTAGATGGACTTCGTTGGAGCCTGCATAAAAGGGGAAATATGATTTTATTAAATAGCGTCTACTGATTATTCGCGCGCTTTTACAGGTTAAAGAAAACGTTTACGGACAATTTCGGAACAGAAGATCGTCGTTGCCACAGCGACATTTAACGATTCAGCATCCCCAATACGTGGGATGGTAACGGCTTTATCTACCTGCGCAATAACTTCTGTGGAAAGGCCATTTCCCTCATTTCCCATAACAATAAATCCTGCGGCAGCAAAATCCGTCTGATAGATATTTTCCCCTGCTAATAATGCTCCGTAAACGGGAAGTTTTGCCGCTTGAAATAAGGGAACCAAATCCGTGTAGATAACTTCAACACGCGCTAGGGAACCCATTGTCGCCTGCACCACCTTGTTGTTATAAGCATCTACGGTGCCTGCGGAGCAGATAATTTGCTTGAATCCGAACCATTCTGCGGTGCGGATGATAGTACCCAGATTTCCGGGATCTTGAATATCATCTAAGCAGATGGTGAATGTGCCCTGTAGGTCGGCTACAGAAAGCTCCTTGGCGGCAGGAATTTCTACCAAAGCTAAGACCCCTTGTGGATGTGTTAAAGAAGAAATCTTCTGAAATTCAGCCGCTGTAAGGGCATAAGATTTTATTTTATGAGGTATTTTACCCAATTTTGTTTCCAGCCCTTCGGTGTAGAACAAAGTCTGTACGCTGTAGGTAGAATTTATAAATTCAGCTACCGATTTTATACCTTCCACGATAAAAAGCCCGTGTTGTTTACGGAATTTTTTATGCTGTAAGGAGGTAACTAAACTGATTTGTGCTTTTGACAACATTACTCAATGATTAAAGGAAACAGCTCTCTTGCTTTTACAATATTACTGCTTTTGTCGCTATTTTTTGCATCTTGTCGATCGGCAAGATTCTTAAATGACGAGGAAGCACTGGTTACAAGTGTTCATATTCAGGGAGTTGATGCTAAATTGAAGGAGTCTGCATTTTCCTATATTTCCAATGAAATTCGTCCCAATTCACGCGTTAATTTCTTTATATACAATTTATATAATACCAAGAATGGGGCTTATAAGACTTCCCATATTCGTGCTGTAGGGGAGCCTCCAAGGTTAGTAGACTCCGCTTTAATAGATCTCTCCAGCACACAGATAAAAAGATTTTTGGTAGCCAAAGGTTATTTCCATGCGCAGGTAAATCCTGAAATAAAAATCGTGAAAAAACGCGCCCATATTAATTTTCATGTGCAAACGGGAACACCCTACCTAATCGGGACTATTGAAAGACAATTTGCAGATACCACCTTACAGCAAACTTTTGAAAAGCCCTTAGCCCTGCAATCTAAATTGAAGGAAGGGAAGAAATATGATGCTTCAGACCTCCTGCAGGAGCGAGAGAATCTATATAGTATGCTTCGAAATAAAGGGTACTACGATTATGTACGTCAATATATGCGTGTGCTAGTCGATACGAATAAAGTTGCCAATCGCGCAGACCTGAAAATTATCGTCGACAACCCTACAGGAAAGAATGCCCATACCATCTATACCATAGACTCCGTTTCTATTCATATTACTAATCCCGTAGATAAGCAGCTTGAAGGCTCCCAATACACGCGCGTCAAAAAGGATAAATTCACCTATTTTGATGAAACTGGAAAGTTTAGATTACGCCCCCTTACATTATATACTTATTTAAATGCTGGCGACCGCTATTCCTTGAGCCGTGAGACGCTCTCCTATGATAGACTCTATGAGTTAAATGGATTTCGTTCCGTAAAAGTGCAATACCAAAAAGTCGATTCTGCGAAGCTTCATATGGCGTATGCATTAACACCTCGACCTGCGATGGGGAATCAGGTCGAAGGGGAGTTTACCTTAAGCTCCGGGTTAAATGGCTTAAATGTGGGGAATACATTTTCCCACCGCAATATTTTTGGCGGTGCTGAGCAATTAGAAGTGAAGTTACGCTATGGGGTACTATTTGATTCCAAGATTCCAGGCAGTCTGTCACAGAAAATTTTTAATAACGATTTTCAAATTGGCGTTAATTTAGTGATTCCCCGTTTGGTTGCCCCCGTCAGTATTCGAGGGATTGCAAACTACGGCCTTCCGAAGACAACGATCTCAACATCGTTACAGATTTTTAACCAAGACCTCACTTACGCGAATAGATATTTAATAAATACCTTAAACTACGCGTGGTATGAGACGGCGAATAAATACCATAGCTTAACACCTATTGTTGTCGAATACCGCCAAGGAAAATTGAATGAAGCCTTTGCTGCAGACTTAATCGATCGTGGTTACCTATTATATGTGCGCTCTAATAATAGGGAATATTTTGGCTTGGGCGCACAGTATGCATTTACCTATAATGCGTCCAAATTAAATAAACAGGAGAGCTTCCACTATTTTAAGGGTGCTGTCGACCTCTCCGGGAATCTATTAGACCTGGTTTCTAAAGTGGCTAATTTTAAGGAAAATGAAGTCGGGGAGAAGGATATTCTTGGCGTTCCTTATTTGCAGTATGCCAAGACAGAATTAGATTTTAGAATGTATAAGCACTTCGGGGGATCGCGTCAATTGGTGCTACGCTTTAACTCCGGGATTGCAATCCCCTATGGAAATAACTCCTCTTTATTAATTTTTGAAAAGAGCTTTTATGGGGGCGGCATGAATGGTATTCGTGCTTGGCAGGTGCGTACTTTAGGGCCTGGAAACTACAATCGGGCTGATTTAGATGAAAGCCTTCGTTTGAATTTTAGGAATTTGGACCAACTCGGGGAGATAAAAATTGAGGGAAACATAGAATACCGTTTTCAAATTTTAAACAATTTCTTAGGGGCTAAAATGAAGGGGGCAACTTTCTTGGATTTCGGAAATATCTGGCGATTGAAGGAAAATGTTTTAAACCCTGGTGGCGAATTCCATTTTAATAAATTCTTAAATCAGTTTGCCATAGGTTCAGGCTTCGGGTTACGCTTTGATTCCGGATATTTTATAATTCGTATGGATGCTGGATTGAAAGTGAAAGACCCCCAATTTCAAGGTTCCAAGCAATGGGTGATACAACACCTGTTTAACCAACGCGCATTTAAAAACGAATACAATGCAACACATAGGCCCGATCGCTACAACTTTATCCAGTATAATTTTGGTATAGGTCTCCCATTTTAAATATTTTAAACGATAAAATCCCCTTTTTTTAAGGGGATTTTATCAGTATGATCGCGGAGATCTTAAAAGAACATCCCTTTTAAACTATTGAAAATGGTCTCTAGAATACTGCTTATAGATAGGCCGTGATTAACATTAAAAAATCCCATCCCCAAGGCCAAGACAATAGCCGTAATAATTACTCTTTTAAAAATATACGCTACTAACAGGATAATACCTGGAATTATCAGGAGCGCTAAGCCTGAAATCTTTAGGGGGCTAAGCCCATTATCACTTTTATAGATATAGAATAGTTTTACATTTGTGCCCTCCGCATTTTTGTGCTTTAAGAAGGCAAAGGTAGAATTTTCTATAGGCTCCGTAATGGTAGCCACACCGCCATTAAACTTTAACTCTTGCTTAAAGCCATTAAAGCTAAAGGTGTAGGTGCCCTGAATTCCCTCCTGTGGGACATCCAGCTTATCCGTCGCTATTATCGCGATCTTCAATGGATTCGTTATACTTTCCTTTAGGGTGAAATTTTGTATCGTCGTTTGCTGTGCGAAAATAAAGGAGGGGAAAAGGAGGATTAAAAATGTGAAAATATGATTTTTCATGTTTCTGTGAATTTGGCTGCAATGATATGTAAATTATTACTTTATTAAAAAGTTTTGTGTCATAATTTTGCAAAACAATTTTTGTTAATACTAATAATTTGTACATTTGTGCAACAAATCAAAATTGATATGGCGACTTCAGTAAAAGAGAGACAACCAAAAACAACAGATAATAATGCAAATCAAACTCATTACTATATAACAATGGTAGTGGCAGTCGTATTTGGTATGGCTGGTGTATTTTTTAGATTTTTACCTGACGAGATTCCTTCGTTAGATCAGCATGGATTTTTATTCACTTCGATCTCAAATGTCTTTTTAATTATCGGTTCTGTGCTTGCTTTTAGAACGGTATTTGGCATTTTAGGTTTTCGTAAAGGCTAAATTTAAATAGGCTACAATATTAAAAAAGCGTGATACATTATGTATCACGCTTTTTTTTGTGCTTAATTTAAGAGCTTGTTAGCTTAAAATAGGAATGGTAGATTCTTAGTTTAAGATTGACCATGTAGACCATGGAATTCTTGATAAGATTAAAATCAAACCTAAGGTATAGCCTACTAAGACCGTGCTATTTGCCTTACGTGGCACTTCAATCTTCTTAGCTTTAATATAGCCTACTGAAATAAATACAATAGCAAGAATCATCACTAAAGGGTGCTCTAGGAAATATAATCTAGAAACAGAATTTTTCATGTTCTCTCCAGAGAAGCTTTGCAACCCTAGGGGAGAGACAAAATAAATTACTAAGCCAATTAATAATTGGATATGAGCAGAGATAAATCCTAGTAAAGCGATTTTACGGTTGTATCCTTTATTGCCTAAATAATTTGCTAGCGTAATAATGATCGATACTACTAAGGCAATTAATAAAATGATTGCTAAAGTTGAGTGTAAGTGTTTCATTCCTGTTAACATAAAGTATTTGAGTTTTAAATGTTTGTTTACAAAGGTAAAAAATAAGTTAACGTTTCGCTCCGATTTCTTTAAATTCTGATTGTGCCTTCCACTGTGGGAAAGTATTCTCCGAACTCAAGGTATAACCAAGGTCAAAATAGACGCGTATATCCGCTAAGATACCCTCAAAAGTCCAGTTTTCATCCAGCTCATCGGTCACCGCATGGTAACGACCTTTAAATGCTTCTTTACGTTTGTTTAGCGCAACGGTATCTTGATCTATATAGTTCTTACCGGAACCTGCAAATAGGGCTGGTACGCCAACTTTGGCAAAATTAAAATGGTCAGAACGATAGAAGCCACCCGATGAAGGGTTTCCTGCAGCCTGTACTGTACGTCCAAATTTAGCTGCCGAGCGCGCTAAATAATCGTCCATCTCAGATTGTCCCATACCTATAATCGAGAGGTCTGACGTTGCCCCTACGGGATTGAAAGCATCCATATTGATGTTAGCTACCGTCTTATTTAGCGGGTAAATTGGGTGTGAGGTGTAATAGGCTGAGCCCAGCAGACCCTGCTCTTCAGCAGTTACTGCCAATAAGATAATACTACGCTCAGGCTTCACCTTAGCAGCTTTAAAGGCTTTCGCAATTTCAAAAAGTGCAGCGACACCGGCAGCATTATCCTGTGCCCCATTATAGATGCTATCCCCATTTACAGCCTCTCCCGTGCCTAGATGGTCCCAGTGTGCTGTGTAGACAACGACTTCATCGGGGCGCTTGCTCCCTGTTATTTTAGCGATAACATTTCTCGAGGTTGATTTTTTTAATTTATTGCTCACCGCAATGGACGTTTGCAACTTCAAATCTACCGCTTTAAACCCCGGCTTCTTAGCCTCTTCAAGTAATTGATTGCTATAGCCTGCGGCTTCAAAAAGCTGGGTCGTAGCCGGAGCCGATAACCAACCCTCTATCGGTGTATAGGGCTGCAGGGAGGCTGCTGACTGCAGGTCCATTTGGGCGCCTGCCCACCCAGTACGTATAACATTCCATCCATAGCTCGCTGCTTTTGAATCATGAATAATAAGTACACCGGCTGCACCCTGTCGTGCAGCTTCCTCATATTTATAAGTCCAGCGGCCATAATATGTCATATTATCTCCCTTAAATAAGTCTTTATTATAGTGCCCTGGGTCAGAAATCATGACCACGACAATTTTACCTTTTACATCCAACGATGCATAGTCATTCCAATTGTATTCTGGAGCAACAATCCCGAAACCTGCAAACACCAAAGGAGTCTTCCCGAGGGAAATCGTTTCTTTTAATTGGCGGGAGCCTACAACATAATCTGAAAGGTTTGTTAAAGTAACCGGCTTTGCGGACCCTTCAATCGTGAGGGTTGACGTCGTTGCTGTAGAAGTTATTTCTACCATAGGTACTTCTTGAAAATAGCTATCTCCATTCCCTGCTTCTAGACCTAATGCTTGAAATTGAGCGGCAATATAATCCGTGGCTAAGGTGTCTCCTTTCGTAAAAGGTAATCTTCCTAAAAATGCGTCTGAGGAGAGTTTTTCCACATAGCTTTTAAAGCTGCTTGCTGTAATTTGCGCTAAAGCCTGTTGATCTAAGCTGGTAGTGGACGCTGGTATCCCCTTGGAGGAGTTGCAAGCAACAAAGGTGCTACAGAGTAATCCTAAAAGTAAATTTATTCTTTTCATATAATATAATTCATCTAAAAATACGTCATTTAGATGGATTTCCATCAATTTAGTTTATCTCGACGGGGACGATCTCCGCGATGGGGTGAAAAAGATAAATGCCCTGTGTATGCACTTCGATACAATGGTATCTTTTGCGTAGCTTATGCTTCTTCTGAAAAATTCGCCCATTGGGCATTTTAAAATAACTGTCCTCAGGAATCATTTCTACCGTGACGACGGCGGTCGTAGTGTTTGCGGCCTGCAGCGCTCTATATAGATTAAGATCTGTACAGCTGCTTGCGGCGGGATTACTCATATAGTACTCTACGGCTTCTTGGATAGCCTTTGGGAAAATAGTTAACTGCAAGAATGGGTCCATCAGCTCCTTAAAATTTGCTTTCCATTCTTGGCCATGTGGCTTGACATGGCGTTTATGCTGCTCCCAAGTCTTTAAATGTGCAAACTCATGTATGCTGGTAATAAGAAAGGCATACGGATTTAAATTGTGATTGACAGAAATACGATGGGGCTCCCCTTTATAAGGGGGCCTGTAGTCGCCAGATTTTGTACTTCTAGCACGCGCTATTCGGAAGAGACATCCTGTATCATTAATCCATTGAGAAAGAATAGGAGCCGCCTCTTCGGGAACATACTTTCTTAATCGTTCACTGTAATCCTGCATAGTACAAACATATTATTTTTTTTCGTGAAAATGCAGGATCTTCTTTGCTAATATTATTTGTAAAACAAAAATTATAGCTATATTAGTTAGCGGGATAGCTAAACATATTAGTTATATTTGTGAGGTCCTTTATGACGTTATTTTAGAACATATGCTGAGTCGCTTACATATCAATAATTATGCATTAATAGATACCTTGGATATCCAATTTGATGCAGGTTTAAATATTATTACTGGTGAGACGGGAGCCGGTAAGTCGATTATTATGGGTGCACTATCGCTCATATTAGGGAGCCGTATGGATGGTAAGTACTTCTTTAATCAGCAGCTGAAATGCATTATTGAAGGGTATTTTTCCATTGCTAGCTATGATTTAAAGCCTTTTTTTAAGGAGCATGATCTGGACTACGAGGCGGAGACGATTATCCGTAGAGAAATTACTCCCGAAGGGAAATCGCGTGCCTTTATCAACGACTCACCAGTAACCTTGCAAGTGCTTAAGGCCTTGGGGGAGCGTTTGATAGATGTCCACTCGCAGCACGCTACACAACAGATAAATACCGAGGATTTTCAGCTTCTTGTGATAGATTCTGTGGCCAACAATGGGACCTTAAAAAGTGATTATCGTACCGTATTTAAGGATTATCGTGCTACCTTATTGCAACTCAAAAAATTAAAAGAAGCCATCTTAAAAGCGAATGCTGAAGCTGACTATCATCAATTTATTGTGGATGAGTTAGTGGCTGCGGGCTTGAAGGAAGAGGAGCAAAAACTCTTGGAGGAGGAGCAGAGGCAGCTTGAAAATGCCGAAGTTATCAAGACGGGTTTATTAGCATCCGTTTATGCATTAGATGAGCAGGAAGTTTCCGCAGTCCAATCGATAAAAGAAGCAATCGGTCAGCTGCATCAAGTAGCCGAGTACACACCTCCTTTAGTAGAGATGTCCGCTCGACTAAATTCTGTATACATAGAAATAAAAGATATTATCCAAGAGTTGGCAACCATTGAACAGACGGTGGTATTAGATGAATCTCGCCTAACGGTCGTTAATGAGCGACTCAGCCAACTCTATTCTTTGCAGAAGAAGCATCGTGTAGAGTCTGTAGATGAATTGATTGCTTTACGTAATCAACTAACCGAGAGACTACGCGCTGTCTCCGACCAAGAAACGGATTTGCTAGCCCTTGAGCAGCAACTTCAGCAACAAGAGCAGGACCTTCAGCAGGCCGCAGTGAAACTGCATGCTAGCAGAGAACAAGTGCTGGAAACTATTCAAGATTATATAGCTTCTATACTGCATGAAGTGGGCATGCCGAATGCCAACCTCTTTATAGCGTTAAATTTATTAGAGCCTGAAGCTTACAAAGAAAGTGGTGCCGATCAGGTACAGTTTTTATTCTCAGCAAATAAGGGTCAAGAGCTGCAGCCTATGCATAAGGTAGCTTCGGGTGGGGAGTTGTCGCGTGTGATGTTGGCTATTAAATCATTGATCGCCGAGCGTTCCGCGTTGCCTACAATAATTTTTGATGAGATTGATACCGGTATTTCTGGGGAAGTAGCTTTAAAAGTAGGAGAGGTTATGCAGCGATTAGCGAAGAATATGCAAGTGATGGCCATCACGCATTTACCACAAATTGCTTCCAAAGGATCGACGCATTTTAAAGTTTATAAGAAGGATGTAGGCGATAAGACGATGTCAAATATTGTGCTTCTAAATCCTGAAGATCGTATCGTTGAGGTGGCGCAAATGCTTTCAGGCGCTAAGCCTGGGGAGTCAGCTCTACAGCATGCAAGAGATTTAATTGAAGCTTAAATAGGGGGATTCCTTAAAAACAGAGCTTAAGAAAAGAAAAAACGATGCCTACGCAAAAAAAAAACGATCTAATTATAGATCGTTTTTTTTTTTGTTTTGCTTGAAAGCTGTATTTTTTAGTGGAAAGATAACCTATAATTAGGTTCTATCTTCCGCATCAATAATGGTAATTTTTACAAGTAAGGTTTCTGGAACCTCAACATCAAAATTTGGATCTAAGATTGGATCTTGCGCATATAATGTCAAGGAGCCACTCGCGTAGTTAAAAGAGTATGCACGTCCATCAAATGTTGAAATATCATCATAAGAAGCGCCGTTATTATTACTCAAAGCTACCGTAACAGCACCTACAGAATAAGAGCTACCACTTAGTTCATCGATGATAATAGTCTTAAATAATCCGTTTTCATCCTTTGCCCAATCCTGTGCTTTCACGGTGTAGAAGAAAGTTCTAGCTTGCGCAATTTCATAGTATTCTTTCGTACATGAAGTACCCATTGTCAGTGCACTGGTAGCAAGCAATAAGCCAAGTAATATTTTTTTCATATTTTTAATTTTAAGAGATTTAAACGAGCGATTTACTTTAGTGTTAATATAATTCTAAAGTTAGGTTTTTTTTACAATAACTTAAGTGCAAAAATTGAACCAAAAAAAGAGCCGTATATCGCTATACGGCTCGAATGTAGTCTTTATAAGCTCAACTATTCCGCTTTATCGTCGGGAATATTAGATTTTATGGAATCGTCACTAACCTTTGAAGTAACTTTTATTTCCTGTGTTTCATCTGTTAAATCTACCGAGAGGGTATCTCCAGCTTTCACAGAGCCACTTAGAATTTCTTCAGCAATTGGATCTTCCAAGTATTTTTGGATGGCACGCTTTAGAGGACGCGCTCCAAAGTTGGTGTCGTAGCCTTTCTCTGCGATAAATTCCTTCGCTTTTGGCGTAAGTTCTATATGATATCCTAAGCCTTCAATACGGCCGAATAAAGCTTTCAATTCAATATCTATAATACGGAATATATGTTCCTTATTCAGGGAGTTAAATACGATGACATCATCAATACGGTTTAAGAACTCTGGCGCGAAAGCACGTTTAAGTGCTGTCTCGATAACACCACGAGAGTGTGTATCTGCTTGCGTAGACTTCGCATTCGTGGTAAAACCTACCCCTTGACCAAACTCCTTCAGTTGGCGTGCTCCAATATTGGAGGTCATAATAATAATGGTATTTCTGAAATCTACCTTACGACCTAAGCTATCCGTCAGCTGACCTTCATCTAAGACTTGTAATAATAGATTGAATACATCCGGGTGTGCTTTTTCAATTTCATCCAATAACACGACTGAATAAGGCTTACGTCTAACTTTCTCTGTCAGCTGTCCACCTTCTTCATAACCGACATATCCTGGAGGCGCTCCCACAAGACGTGAGACAGCAAATTTCTCCATATATTCAGACATGTCAATTTGAATTAACGAGTCCTCGGAGTCGAACATAAAGCGCGCAAGCTCTTTCGCGAGCTCCGTCTTACCAACCCCAGTAGGGCCTAAGAAGATAAAGGAACCGATGGGTTTTTTAGGATCTTTAAGACCAGCACGTGTGCGTTGGATAGCTTTCACAAGTTTCTGTACAGCGTCATCTTGACCAATAATACGGTCTTTCATAGATTCCCCCATACCTAAAAGCTTCTGCCCATCCGTTTGGCTCACACGCTGCATAGGAATTCCTGTCATCATGGACACCACTTCAGCGACATTATCTTCTGTTACAAGATAGCGCTTGGTTTTTGTTTCCTCTTCCCAAGCAGTCTTTTCACGGTCTAACTCTTCAATTAATTTTTTCTCCGTATCGCGTAACTTAGCAGCTTCTTCATATTTCTGAGAGCGTACGACTTTATTTTTTTCTAATTTTATCTCTTCAATCTTTTGTTCGATATCGATAATAGATTGAGGGACATGAATATTTGTTAAGTGCACACGAGAGCCGGCTTCATCTAAGGCGTCAATAGCCTTATCCGGTAAGAAGCGGTCCGTAATATAGCGTGTTGTCAAAGCTACACATGCTTCAATAGCTTCCGGCGTATAATTTACATTATGGTGCTCCTCATATTTATCCTTAATACGATTTAATATTTCTATCGTTTCATCATGAGAAGCAGGCTCAATAGTCACTTTTTGGAAGCGACGATCTAAGGCGCCATCTTTTTCAATATACTGACGGTATTCATCTAATGTTGTAGCACCAATACATTGGATTTCTCCACGTGCTAATGCTGGTTTGAACATGTTGGAAGCATCTAAGGAACCCGAAGCACCTCCCGCACCAACAATGGTGTGGATCTCATCAATAAATAAGATTACATCCGGAGATTTTTCTAATTCATTCATGACCGCTTTCATGCGCTCCTCAAACTGACCACGGTATTTTGTGCCAGCCACGATAGAGGCTAAATCTAAGGTTACTACACGCTTATTAAAGAGTACACGCGATACTTTACGCTGAACGATTCTAAGTGCGAGACCTTCCGCAATAGCTGACTTACCTACACCCGGTTCCCCAATTAGGATCGGGTTGTTCTTCTTGCGGCGGGAAAGAATTTGAGATACACGTTCAATTTCTTTTTCACGACCAACAATAGGGTCTAGTCTACCTTCTTCAGCAGCTTTAGTTAAATCCCGACCGAAGTTGTCCAATACAGGTGTTTTCGACTTGATATCAGAAACTTTCTTAGGCTGAACGAATGGTTCATCGTCCGCAAAATCCTCATCATCCGAAGAAGCACCAGCAGCCTCGTCTTTAATATTCGTTTTATTTTGTTCTACTTCCGCTTTAAATGCGTTGTAAGAAATTTCGTACTTCTGTAAGATTTGTGAGGCAATATTATCCTCATCACGTAATATAGCTAATAATAAGTGCTCCGTACCAATTACATCAGATTTGAAAATCTTAGCTTCCAAGTAGGTAATTTTTAATACCTTTTCAGCCTGTTTGGTCAGTGGCATATTGCCGATAGGAGCACGGGAGATTGAAGCGCTTTTCACAGCTTCTTCAATTGACTGACGTACAGCAGCTGTATCAATGCCCAGATTACGAATAATAGAGATAGCCATGCCATCGCCTTCTCTTATAAGTCCTAACAGTAAATGCTCAGTACCTATATAATCGTGGCGAAGTCTCAAAGCCTCTTCTCTACTGTACGATATGACATCTTTAACGCGCGGTGAAAATTTTGCTTCCATGTAATTGTGCCTTTCTTCGTTAATAATTAAGGATTATATAAATGTAAATAATTATATTCATGATTTTATATAATCCAAGCATTAATTATCAACAATCAGACCATAGCGGAATACCTATCAAAATGTCAGCATAAAATATTACATTTGTATGTATTTTCTTACTATCGAAAACAGCATTTATGGCGGACGAAAAAATTATCTTTTCAATGGCGGGTGTAAATAAAATTTACCCCCCTCAAAAGCAAGTTTTAAAAAATATTTACCTTTCTTTTTTTTATGGAGCAAAGATTGGTGTAATTGGTTTAAATGGATCAGGTAAATCTTCCTTATTGAAGATTATCGCTGGTTTAGATAAAACATATCAAGGAGAAGTTGTATTCTCTCCGGGTTATTCTGTGGGTTATTTAGCGCAGGAGCCTATTTTAGATGAAACAAAGACGGTACGTGAAATTGTCGAAGAAGGTGTTGCCGAAATCACAGCTTTACTAAAAGAGTACGAGGATATTAATGAAAGTTTTGGTCTTCCTGAAGTCTATGAAAACGCCGATGAAATGGATCGTTTATTAGCACGTCAAGGAGAGCTACAAGATAAAATTGACGCTACCAATGCGTGGGAATTAGATTCTAAATTAGAGCGTGCCATGGATGCATTACGTTGTCCAGAGCCAGATGTTTTGATTGCCAATTTGTCAGGAGGAGAGCGTCGTCGTGTGGCAATGTGTCGTCTTTTGCTACAGCAGCCAGATGTCTTATTGTTAGATGAGCCTACCAATCACTTGGATGCGGAGTCAATTGACTGGTTAGAGCAACATTTACAGCAGTATCCAGGTACCGTTATCGCCGTGACCCACGATCGTTATTTCTTAGATAATGTAGCGGGCTGGATTTTAGAGTTAGACCGTGGTGAAGGTATTCCTTGGAAAGGAAATTACTCTTCATGGTTAGATCAGAAATCGAAACGCTTAGCGCAAGAGGAAAAAACAGAATCTAAGCGTCAGAAAACATTAGAGCGTGAATTAGAATGGGTGAAAATGGCGCCAAAAGCACGTCATGCCAAGTCAAAAGCACGTTTACATAATTACGAAAAATTAGCTTCCGAAGAAACGAAAGAGCGTGAAGAGAAATTAGAGCTTTTTATTCCTCCAGGACCACGTTTAGGAAATGTTGTAATCGAGGCGGATAATATCTCTAAGTCTTATGGCGACCGTATCTTATTTGAAAACTTAAGCTTTTCGCTACCTCCAGCGGGTATTGTCGGAATTGTAGGTCCCAATGGTGCCGGAAAGACGACTTTATTCCGTTTGATTACAGGTCAAGAGCATCCTGATACAGGAACTTTTAAAGTTGGAGAGACTGTTGTGATAGGCTATGTAGATCAGCTGCATGATGATCTTGATGCTGAAAAGTCCGTTTGGGAAAATATCACGGAAGGAAATGATAATATTATGCTCGGTAACCGTTCGATAAATTCTAGAGCATACGTTTCTAAATTTAACTTTAATGGTGCTGATCAACAGAAGAAAGTAGGCGTACTTTCAGGTGGAGAGCGGAATCGTGTGCATCTTGCCATTACGCTAAAGAAATCTTCCAATGTCCTGTTACTCGATGAGCCTACCAATGATATCGACGTAAATACATTACGTGCTTTAGAGGAAGGTTTAGAGAATTTCGGTGGATGTGCTGTAGTCATCTCCCACGACCGTTGGTTCCTAGATCGTATTTGTACGCATATCTTAGCTTTTGAAGGTGATTCTCAGGTGTACTTCTTCGAGGGTAACTACTCAGAATATGAAGAAAATCATAGAAAACGGGTAGGTGATGTTACACCGAAACGTATTAAATATAGAAAATTAGTTAAATAATTACGAAAACGTATAATTAGCATAGATGGATTCTGCAAAATTATTGGAAGCGATTATAGATAATGCCATAGATGGTATTATCACCATAGATTCAAGAGGTACCGTCGAATCTATTAATCCCGCTGCTTCCCATTTATTTGGCTATTCCCCTGAAGAAGTTATCAGTAATAATATATCCATGCTGATGCCCGATCCTGATCGTAGTCAGCATGATTCTTATATTCATAATTATCAACATACGGGGAATAAGAAAATTATAGGAATTGGACGGGAAGTGTTAGGCAAAAAAAAGGATGGCTCTACCTTCCCCTTTCGGTTAGCAGTTTCTGAAGTTTTCTATAGAGATACAACCGTGTATACTGGTTTTATTCACGATTTAACCAAGGAAAAATTGGCGGAAGACAAACTCCGTCAGCATGCCCTCGAATTGGAAAATATCGTCTCCGAAAGAACGCGTGATTTAATAAAATTGGTTTCTGAACTCGAGAAAGCTAAATCCGATGTTTCCCTGTCCCTGGAAAAGGAAATTCAACTCAATCAAATGAAATCTAAATTCGTTTCCATGGCGTCACATGAATTTAGAACTCCGCTGAGCTCGGTACAACTTTCAGCGTCCCTTATTGATAAATATCTTGAAAAGCCTGATTTCGCCTCTGTAACGAAGCATACACAGAAAATTAAAAATTCAGTGCAATCGTTGACAAGTATCCTGAATGACTTCCTATCGCTAGAAAAATTAGAGGCCGGCTATGTTGTGGTCAACAAGAGTGATATTAATTTAGTAGAGCTTGCCGAGGAGATCACCGAAGAGATGCAGATGATCTGTAAGAAGAATCAACATATTGTCTATCAACATACGGGCGATGTTGGGAAATTTTTCCTAGATTCACATCTCCTAAAGTCTACCATTATAAATTTAATTTCTAATGCTATAAAATATTCTGGTGAAGATACTTTTATAGAGTTCTCCACAGAAATAAGTGATAATATTTGCACAATTATGGTGAGCGATAATGGAATTGGTATTCCTGAAGAAGAACAGATAAATCTTTTCGAGCCCTTTTTTCGAGCTAACAATACGGGGAATATTCCTGGTACAGGCTTAGGCTTGAATATTGTCATGCGTTATGTAAATCTGATGGATGGAAAATTGGCCTATGTGTCAAAAGTTAACTCTGGAACTTCATTCCAACTTACCTTTGAGCAATTTAATTAAGAAATTTTGGAAAAGAAAAGTATATTAATCATTGAAGATAACACGGATATTCGTGAGGGTACCGCAGAAATTTTAGAATTAACAGGAGGCTATAATATCTATACCGCTGCGGATGGCCGTGAAGGTGTAGATCTAGCCATAAAGCATGTTCCCGATTTAATTCTATGTGATATTATGATGCCAGAATTAGATGGTTTTGGTGTGCTGTATATGTTGCATAAAAATGAACTTACAGTCAATATCCCTTTTATATTCCTTACTGCTAAAGCCGAGCGTACAGATATGCGTAAAGCGATGGAGATGGGTGCTGATGATTATCTGACAAAACCATTTGACGATATTGAATTGTTGAATGCTATTGAAAGTAGACTTCGAAAAAGAGAGCAACTGGGTAATCAATCGTCAAAGCGGGATACCTTTTTCCTAAATTCCGAAGATCAGGAAGTTATTTTAAATGATGTCATCGAGGAGTCTCGCGTGAAAGTCTTTAAAAAGAAGCAGACCATCTATGAGTCTGGGGATGTTCCTACATTCGTATACTTTGTCTTAAAAGGGAAGGTACGCTCTTTCCTACATTACTTAGATGGAAGAGAGCTATCGACAGATATCCATATCGCGCAGAATTTCTTCGGCTATGAAGCGGTATTATTAAATGATAATTACTCCGATAATGCGACAGCCTTAGAGGATTGTGAAATCGCATTAATCACGCGCGAGAAATTTTACGAGCTTATGTACCGTAAACCTGCAATAGCTTCAAAATTTATCCGATTACTATCGGGTAATATTCGCGAGAAAGAGGAGCAACTCTTAGGCTTTGCCTACGACTCTGTGCGTAAGCGTGTAGCAAACTCTTTAATAAATGTAGCTTTAAAGTCCGTAGAAGATTCTTCTGAAGATGAATGTCTAATTCGTATTTCTAGAGATGGTTTAGCAGCCTTAGCAGGTACGGCAAACGAAACAATATCCCGTATGCTAGCTGATTTTAAAGATGAGAAGCTTATTACGAAAGAGGGAAATGCAATACGTATTTTCTCCATTGAAAAACTGAGAAATATTAAGCAATAACAAGCTTTCTAACAGGTATAAAAGGCGCTTATTCTAATAAGCGCCTTTTTTTATGCTCTATAAATTCACTCTTTTGTGATGACAATCACTTATAAACTTGACCACCTACATCTGTAATGGGAGAATTCTACCTTAGTTTTGTAAGGTGAAATCCAATAGAAATCAGTTAGCATGAAAGTCGTTGTTTACAATATAAAGCCAGCAGAAAAAGAGTTTTTAGCATTAGCCAACGGGAAGACGCATAATTTGACTATGATAGGGAACTCCTTGACAGAAAAAACCCTCGAGTTTGCGAAAGGTAAAGATGTCGTCGTAATATCAAAATACGATAATCTTTGTGCTGATCTGTTGATGAAACTTTACAATTTTGGAATTAAAAAAATTATTACCCGCTCTTTAAGTATGAACCACATTGATCTTCAGGTGGCAGATTGCTTAAATATGCATATTGTTAACATTCCCTTGGCGGATCAAACGGATCAAGGAATTGCGGAACAAACTATCAAAAATATCAGTTTTTGGAAAAAATAAGGATTGCTTTTCGCGCGACCTAACGCGCGGGAAATTATGTGTTGTGTTATGGAAAATAAAACCCTGAATAGTTTAATAGAGAAATATAATGTGGCTGCCCCAAGGTATACCTCTTACCCTACGGTGCCCTTTTGGGATCAGTCGAATTTCGAGGCAGCATCGTGGAAGTCACGTTTGCAGCATACCTTCTTAACGACAGAAAAGGAAGGTATTTCCCTCTATATACACTTACCATATTGTGAAAGTCTATGTACTTATTGCGGATGTAATACGCGGATTACAAAAAACCACGCCGTCGAAGTACCCTATATAACGACCATTTTAAAGGAATGGACTTTGTATAAGGAGCTCTTTCAAGGAAGAAAGCCTTTGATTCGTGAAATTCACTTAGGGGGAGGTACACCGACATTTTTTACCGCAGAAAACCTCGAAAATTTAATTGCTGGACTGATAGCCGATACAGTAGTTGCTCCTGATGCTTCCTTCTCTTTTGAAGCGCATCCAGCAAATACGACATATGCCCATTTAGAGACCCTTTATAAGCTAGGCTTTAAAAGGTTGAGTCTAGGAATTCAAGATTTTGATCCACATGTTCAGTATATTATTAACCGTAAGCAAGATGTCGCAGATGTGGAGCGCGTCATGCAAGAAGCACGGGAGATTGGCTACACCTCTATTAACTTCGATTTAATCTATGGCCTTCCTAAGCAAACCCTGAATTCGGTGATCAGCACCATCGAACAATCGATGCGCCTGAATCCAGATCGTATCTCCTTCTACAGCTATGCGCATGTGCCCTGGTTAAAGCCTGGTCAACGCCGCTTTACGGAATTTGACCTCCCTGAAGGGAAGGATAAGTTAAATCTCTATAAAGTAGGTAAAGAATTAATCCTAGATGCTGGTTTTCAGGAAGTAGGAATGGATCATTTCGCAAAAGTTGATGATGAGCTTTTCAAAGCTTCGGAGGCAGGGACCCTACATCGTAATTTTATGGGCTATGCAGACCGCTATACCCCACTTCTTATAGGCTTAGGGGTGTCGTCAATTTCTGATGCGTGGACCGCCTTTGCACAGAATGCAAAGACTGTAGAATCCTACACCGCTTTAGTGGATGCGGGAGAGATCCCTGTCATTAAAGGGCATCTTCTTACCGAGGAAGACCAATTAATACGTCGCTATATCTTAGATATGATGTGTCGTGGAAAAGTCTCTTTAATACCGCAATCTCCAATTACAGCGCAGATCTTAGCACGACTACAGCCATACTTGTTGGATGGGCTTATCAGCATGGAAGGTGAACAAATTTCGTTAACAATTTTAGGGAAATCTTTTCTGAGGAATGTGTGCACGGCCTTTGATCAGCGCCTTCATAGTAATCATGCGCAGCAGCAGTTATTTAGTCAAGCCATTTAAGCGTAATTTTTAAGCGTTCGAGTTATGTCCCATCTCAAGAAACCAGCATTAATGACGGAGGAACTTTGCTATCATTGTGGAGATCCCATTGCCGATAGTAAATTTACACTTGCAAAGCAGCAATTTTGTTGCTTAGGATGTATGACAGTATTTCAGATATTACAGGAAAATAGTTTATCCTCCTATTATCAGTATAATAAGCATCCAGGGAAGTCTCAGCAAGATGAATTAAAGGATTTAAGTTATCTTGAGGATGAGAAGATTGCGGAAAAATTAATAGATTACAAAGATGATGAACGCACCTTACTGACATTTTATGTGCCCGTAATACATTGCAGCTCCTGTATCTGGCTGTTGGAACATCTCTATAAGCTAAACCCCGCGATACGCTCTTCGCAAGTGGACTTTATGAAAAAGCAGGTCAGCATAACCTTGCAGCATCATGACCTTTCCCTGCGCGGATTGGTGGAACTTATGATTCAAATAGGTTACGAGCCAAAGATTACTCTACAAGATGTGGTGAAATCAGGGAATCAGGTAAACAACAATTCCTTGATTGCAAAGATTGCTGTCGCAGGTTTCTGTTTCGGTAATTCCATGATGTTAAGCTTCCCGGAATATTTTGGTATGGGAAGTTTTGAACGTGACTATGCCGCCTTTTTTGGCTATGTAAATTTAGCATTTTCCTTGCCTGTACTTCTATATTCAGCTTCGGATTACTTTAAATCTGCCTGGATTAGCCTTCGTAATTACCGCTTGAATTTAGATGTGCCCTTAGCATTAGGTATATTTATCCTCTTTATTCGTACAGCTTATGAAATAATAAGTCAAACGGGGGCCGGATTTGCTGATACGCTCTGTTCACTGGTGTTTTTTATCCTTATAGGAAAATGGGTGCAGCAAAAGACATATTATCATATATCCTTTGAAAGAGACTATAGATCCTATTTTCCAGTAGCTGTAACCCGTATTCGGGAAGAGGGAACTCAAGCGGTTCAGATTTCAGACCTTGCTGTAGGGGATCGTATTTTAATTCGTAATAATGAAATTATTCCCGCAGATGCCATCTTACTTCAAGGGCAGGCTTCTGTCGATTTTAGTTTTGTTACTGGGGAGTCAAGGCCTATCTCCAAAGTGCTGGGTGAGATTATTTATGCCGGAGGAAGGCAGATAGGTGAAGCTATTGAACTGGAGGTGGTGAAGCCTGTTTCTCAAAGCTACTTAACGAAGCTGTGGAACAATGAAAATAATAAATCCTACGAGCGTACTTTTCAAACGTTTGTAACCACGATATCCAAATACTTTACCATAGCATTGCTGCTAATTGCACTTGCAGCAGCTGTGTTTTGGGTATTTCAGCAGGATGCTACAAAAGCATGGGGCTCTTTTACAGCGGTATTAATCATTGCTTGCCCCTGTGCCTTAGCTTTAAGTTCGCCCTTCACGCTTTCAGCAGCCTTAAGCATTTTTGATAAAAATAAAATGTATATTAAAAGTGCTTCTACCATAGAGCAGATGGCAGCTATTGATACGCTTGTATTTGATAAGACAGGCACCATCTCCTCCCCGAAGTCCTCAGCGATCTTCTTTTCAGGAAACCTAACGGATCTTGAGCGCGCTCAGGTGTATGCCGTATGTCGAAATTCCGTGCACCCTTTAAGTAGAGAGATTGTAAAGTTGCTTGGCGACCAACAGCCGCTTTCCGTCGTAAGTTTTGAAGAAATAGTAGGGCAGGGGTTAGCAGCACAAATCGGTGATAGCACCCTACATATTGGATCCGCAAAATTTGTAAAACTCGAGGAGCTAAATTTGGATAATAGTACCGTTTTCGTGCTTATAGATCAAGTATTAAAGGGTTATTTCTCTGTGGAGCAGTCGTGGCGCCCAGAATTATCGCAAGTTATAGGGGCTTTAAAATCCAACTATGCCTTACATCTTATCTCTGGAGATAATGATAAGCGCCTAGATGCCTTAAGACTGATCTTTCCAGCTTCTTCAAACTTACTTTTCAAACAATCGCCAACGGATAAGTTAAGGGAAATAGGAAATCTACAACTACAAGAATCAAAAGTCTGTATGCTGGGAGATGGCTTAAACGATGCTGGAGCATTGCGTAAAGCTGATTTAGGAATTGCTGTGTCAGATGATATCAATAACTTCTCCCCAGGATGTGACGCCATATTAGATGGATCCTCTTTTGATAAATTACCAACGTTCTTCGCTTTTGCCAAGGACTGCGTAGGGGTTATTCATTGCAGTTTTGTTATATCTATACTCTATAATGTAGTTGGCTTGAGTTTTGCCGTACAAGGGACAATGTCTCCTCTGTTTGCCGCGATTCTAATGCCTATATCTACGATAACAATTATATCATTCACAAGTCTTAGTACACGTTGGTTTGCTCGTAAGCGCAAATTGATTTAATATAAAATCAGAAGCATATGGCCATAATCTATTTTTTAATTGGATGTAGTATACTCTTAGCACTCGTATTTTTAATCGCTTTCTTTTGGGCAAATAAATCAGGACAGCATAAAGACTTATATACGCCTTCGGTGCGTATACTCTTTGATGACGAAGTGAAATCGAAAGATAAAAAGGCTTAAATGCTCAATTATTAATCTATTTCAGACATATATTTTTAGTTACTAAAACTATAAATCATTGTATTAGTAAGTTATAATTTAGTTCCCTATTTTATTTGTTTGGTATTTGTTTTTAGTACTACCTTTGCATCACTCCGCAAGGGAGGAACGGTATAATAAGAGAGGGATTGTGTGTGTGATTAGTGTTAAAGATCCCCCACTTATACATACCATTTGAAATGAGTCTTTAAAATAAGCCAAACAAACTTTTTTCAAATAAAGTTTGGAAGTTTAAAAAAGATTCCTACCTTTGCAGTCCCGACGGAAACGAAGGGGTTAACATCGCAAGGATGTTAACATTACAAAATGACAAATCAATCAGCAAGCGTGCTGAACGATATATAAAGCAGAAGCGAGATGCGGATGCGACAAAGTTCTTTAAAAGATATAATCAAGTAGCGTAATGAGTAGTTGGAATTTTAACAACGAAAGTTATACTAAAATTCAACCAAGTCAATTCAGATTAGAAATTATAAAACGATCAACATTTCTATTTTT
>JAGKSB010000007.1 GCA_017942165.1 Rhinopithecimicrobium faecis
ATTCTAACAGCCCTTCGGGCATTAAAAAGGATAATAATTTAAATTCGACGGATTCCAAGTGATATCTATTTTTAAAAACACTAAACTAAGTATTTTTTCAATTTCCCCCAAGAATTCTTCTTGATCCAAAGTAAATAGCAGTTATGATCCCTAAATAGCGATCGTATTTAGCGAAGCGTTGCAGCTAAGGTATTCATTGAAAAAATAAGGGCAAAAAAAAAGGTATCCGATTGGATACCTTCGTGGGGAATACTGGATTCGAACCAGTGACCCTCTGCTTGTAAGGCAGATGCTCTGAACCAGCTGAGCTAATTCCCCGAGTGGGTTTGTTGTGGAGAATACTGGATTCGAACCAGTGACCCTCTGCTTGTAAGGCAGATGCTCTGAACCAGCTGAGCTAATTCTCCGAGTTATTATGGTGGGGAATACTGGATTCGAACCAGTGACCCTCTGCTTGTAAGGCAGATGCTCTGAACCAGCTGAGCTAATTCCCCTTTTCCGCTGTCTGAAAAACTAAATTCGTTTCCCTTATTGCGTGTGCAAATATAGCTCTATTATTTGAATCTCAAAATTATTTTCACATATTTTTCACCCACTATAGCGCAACTACCTCAGAAACATGCAAATAAATTTTAAAAATATTAATCATAAAATTTCCAAGATAATCCAAAACGGATATTTGCGTTATTCATCGGGTATCTACGCACCGTATAGTACCCTGCAGGAGCCACCAATTGGTTAATAAAGTTATAAGCAATAAAGATATTAGCGCGTCTTAGCGTGGCTGTAGCCCATAAATCAACGATTGGATAGGTTGAAAACTCAATTCCTACGTTATCATTATAGAACTGTCCCGAGTTAATCGAATAAGAAGGAGTCCTAAAAGGTGTATTCATCTTCATATCTACCCCCAGGTTAAAATCCAATACCTTAGAAAGTACATTACTATAATATAAACTGTGCCAAGAGTACCAAGCAGGAATAGCAAGCTCGTCCATATTATCGGATTTCTGAAAGACTAAGATATTATCAAAAGTAAAACGTCCAAATTTCACCTTCTGCCCTACGGATAGTTTCAACAGATTCACGGCACCAATTTGAACAGGCTCAATAACGCGGTTTAACTGCGTATTTGAAGGATCATGAGGCACTTCCTTAAACAACAAATAATTGTCGATTAAGAAGTACTCCGCTTTTGCGGAGAAGCCCAACTTCGGATTTGCATATTTAAAGGTTAGGTTTTGAGTCTTTGTTTTCTCAAAACTACGTTCCCATTGATGGTAGCTGTAGTTAAGGCGTTCAAATACGCGCTCAGGAGATTTATTCTGCGAGTAGGCGGAAAGGTATATTTTCCCTAAATCCTTACTAAGCTGAAAGTCTGCGAGTGCCTCATAGAGGAAGTCTCCAGAGTTTTCACCAGCAACAATCTGCTTTACCTTCGCATTAAAATGCACTTTATCGGAAAACTGGTAACCTAAGTCCCCTTTAACCATATTATTTTGGTAAAAACGATTGGAGATTCCTCGATCAGTATACCAATAAAGGTCATTTTGGAAGCCTAGACTTAACTTAGCCTCATTTTTAAATAAGGATTTACCACGAAAATAGAAATCGTAGGTAAATTCATTCGAGATATTCGTGAGTTTGGTCGTATCCTGCATGAGATCTTGCCCACCATAAGGAAAGGTTCCATAGGAATCCGACTCATTCTTTTTAAAAGTATATTCTTTCCAGCGGATATACGTATTATGTGCGATGCTGTTTGTTGGAAATACCTGCATTTCCGGCTTACCCGCATCCACGGTATCTAAGCGCCCCATATAATAGGACTGACGTAGAAATACCGAATTGTCACGCCATACATTACGAGGTCTATTAGCCCCTGTTCCATTAAGCTGCACACCATAGCGATCAGAAGACTGGCTGATACCATCATGAAAGAGGGTATCAGAGACAACAGATCCATTTTCCGTAGCATCCAACTTATTGAACATGACATTCACCAACATATTATAGCGGCGATTGCTGGATTCATACCAAGAGAAAAGTGTTGACTTCAGCTCGGAATATTTCTGATTGGTGTAGTATCCATCCGTTGAAGTAGCGTGAAATTCACCACCTATATTCCAGCGAGGATTTATATTTTGGGAAATACGCCCACGGAAAACCTGATCATTAAAGAAAAATCCAACCATATAAAGCTCCGAAAATGGAGATCGTGCCCGAAAATACTTTACGGAGTCCGGCTGATACACATAGCGATCCATGGCATGGAAGCCCATTTGAAAACCGATATTCTTATCCGGATTAAAAAGTAAGTCACGTGTTGCTAATCCATAGGAACCTAAATTAATACTTGGATTCCAGGGTTGATTCTGTGGGTTATAATACTGTAAGTTCTTATGTAAGGTATCAATCTGCTCCGTATAGGTTCCCTTTTTCATACGCTCCAATGTTGTAAACCGGATGTAACGTGCCGAGAAAACTACGGAATCTTTCTTATTATCCTCTAAAGCGCGTGCTGAATCCAGGGCACTACTCCACTCCTCCTTTTCCTGAGCATATAATGCTGGCAAAGAAGTGTACATACAGATGACGATCGCTATAAAGCGAAAAAATACTTTCATTAATATAATGCTAGAATATAAATTGTCGAAAGAGTAACTTCCGCGAATATTAGTGCAAAGCTATTAATTCTTTCAAAATTACAGTCATTTTTGGTTCAGCTTTCGCAGCAATAGCGACAATTTCTTCTAAAGATACCGGTTTTAAGTCTGCATGAAAGCCTTCATCCGTGATTACAGAAATAGCAAATACAGGTAAAGACATATGATTGGCAACAATTACCTCGGGCACCGTACTCATACCGACAATATCACCACCTATCAAACGCATATAACGATATTCAGCTCTTGTCTCCAAATTAGGCCCTGGAGCAGAAACATAGACCACCTTATGTGCCGTAATTTGATGTTGCTTTGCAATTAACAGGCCTTTTTCTATCAGCTCAAAATTATAGGGCTGACTCATATCTGGAAAGCGGTTTCCTACTTGAGGATCATTGGGACCACGAAGTGGATTGTCAGGTAACAGATTAATATGATCTTCAATAATTCCGATATCCCCCTTAAGGATTGTCGGGTTTAGTGAGCCTGAGGCATTGGATACATACAACTTTTCAATTCCCAACAATTTCAATACGCGAACGGGAAACGTTATTTCCTGCATCGTATAGCCTTCATAATAGTGAAGTCGCCCTTGCATAGCAACCACTTTACGTCCATTAAGGGTTCCGAAAATTAATTTTCCAGTATGAAACTCTACCGTAGAGATGGGGAAATTAGGGATATTAGCATACATCAACTGATGTGAGATCTCTATTTGATCGACCAAGCGGCCTAATCCGGTACCTAAGATAATACCGACCTCTGGATTAAAATCTCCAATGCGTTTGCGAATAAATTCGACGGTTTCAACTAACATTTGATACATGCGTACAAAAAATCTGATTACTCAAACTTAGTGTAAATTTTTTGTACGCACAAGTATCCATGTATAAAGTTCCTAGCAGCTATTACAGGGCTGCCTTCGTACCTTTTTTAGAAGTTAAAGCTAACATTATAAAGGAAATTAATCCATTATAGATAATAAGCTCATTACCGATTCTGTAGCTTGTTGATACTTCAAAATAGTAGGTATTCACTAAGAATAAAATTAGTGGCGACAGGAGTGCAATATAAGGCACTAAATTATCCTTAATTTCTCGCTTAGTTAAAATACCGAAAGCAAACATACCTAATAAAGGACCGTATGTATAGCCCGCAGCAGTAAAGATTGCTGTAACGACAGATTCATCATTAATCAATTTAAAACCTAAAATAACAATTAACATCAATACCGAGAACCCGAAGTGAACGCGATTACGTTGCTTCACTAAAGCAGGATCATTTGGATTTTCCTTTTTATTGAAGTTTAAGAAATCGATACAGTAGGAAGTCGTTAGCGCTGTTAAAGCCGAGTCTGTTGTCGCAAAAGTTGCCGCAGTCAGACCCATCATAAAGATAATTCCAGGAAGTAACGTTAAGTGGTTTAACGCAATCTCAGGATATAAGTAATCTTTCGTTGGTAGACTTGCAATATCGATATTGTTCTTTGCAGCGTAGATATAAAGTAAAGCTCCTACAGCCAAGAAAAAGATATTGATTACCACAAATACTCCCGTGAAAGTAAGCATGTTTTTTTGTGCTTCCTTAATCGTACTCATGGATAAATTCTTCTGCATTAAATCTTGGTCTAAGCCCGTCATAGCAATTGTAATAAAGATACCACCGATAAATTGCTTCCAGAAGTTTTGTTTAGAACCTAATAAATCCTCCCAGAAAAATATTTTCGAATAAGAGCTATTCTTAACCGTCTCAATAGTCTCTACAAGCGACAAATCTAAGCCTCTAGCCATAAAGTAGATAGAAAGAATAACGGCTGTAACTAAGAAAGTTGTCTGTAAAGTATCCGTCACGATAATTGTCTTTAGCCCCCCCTTATTGGTGTACAACCAGATTAATAGAAGACAGATAATAATGGTCACAGCAAAGGGCACATTCCAAGCATCGAAGATAAAGCGCTGTAGGATAATAGCGACTAAATACAGGCGGAAAGCGGAACCTATCGTTCTCGATATTAAGAAGATAGCTGCTCCTGTCTTATAACTATTATGACCGAAACGCTCTTCTAAATAGGTGTAGATTGATGTTAAGTTCATCCGATAGTACAGCGGCAATAGCACATAGGCGATAATAACAAAGCCCACAGCATTCCCTAATACAAACTGGAAATAACCGAATTCTGATGTTCCTACCGCGCCGGGTACGGAAATAAATGTTACTCCAGATAAGGCTGTACCAATCATACCAAAAGCGACCATATACCACTTAGAGTTTCTATTTGCCACAAAGAATGTGGAGTTATCAGAAGTTCCTTTAGAAGTATAATGTGCCACGATTAGTAAGACCGCAAAGTAACATACTATAAAGCTTAATAATATTATAGGTGACATAAATTTGTTTTAAAAAAAATAGTTAGTGTGAGTGATTATTTTGCATTAAACGTTTCAATAGATTGACGGACATTGCCGAACTCCTCTAATAACGCGGATGCTTCTTCTTCCGTTGCTGTTGTTTCTTCCATAATGATACGAACACCACGAGCAACTAATTTATGATTTGACAATTGCATATCGACCATTTTATTCCCTTTAACACGGCCCAAACGAATCATCACGGCTGTAGAAATCATATTTAACACTAATTTCTGCGCTGTACCTGATTTCATACGTGTAGAACCTGTAACAAACTCGGGTCCTACAACGACTTCTACGGGGTATTTTGCGATGGCAGCAATAGGTGTTCCCCCGTTACAGACAACACAACCTGTAGCTAAACCCTTCTCATTGGCTTTATTCAAACCACCGATCACATAGGGCGTAGTACCAGAAGCGGCAATACCGATGACAACATCTTTTTCATTAATTCCAAATTCTTCTAGATCTTTCCAGGCTTGCTCTTCATCATCTTCAGCAAATTCTACCGCCTTACGAATTGCCGTATCCCCACCAGCAATAATTCCGATAATCCAGTCAAAAGGAACACCATAAGTTGGCGGACATTCAGAAGCATCTAAAACACCTAAACGACCTGACGTACCAGCGCCAATATAGAATAAACGACCACCAGCTTGCATTTTCTCCACAGTTACAGAAACTAGTTGTTCAATTTGAGGAATCGCTTTTTCTACAGCCAAAGGAACAGACTTATCCTCCTTATTAATATTTTCCAACAACTCTTGAACATTCATTTTGTCCAAATCCTGATAATTAGATTCTCTCTCTGTCGTATTTGTCATGACGATAAAATAATACTTAATTTTTAATTTATATTTTCGTTAAAAGCGTCGGGATATCCACGATGGCGTATCCCTGAGCTTGTAATTTTTTTATTAATTGGGGTAAGTGTTTGTACAACTTATCCTTTCTACGAGGGTCGGTACCCATATGAATCAATATAATAGATCCATTGAGCGTATTTCTTTCCTCGAATTGCCATAGAAGGCTTTCTATTTCTTCTGTACTTACATATCGGCTACCCATCTCTGGATACGTATAGTCTGCCGCTGTACGCAATCCTGGGGTATAATTTACAGCTTTTAATCCGAGTTTTAATCCCCAGTCTACAATTTGCTTATTATACCATTCATAAGAAGGAATATAGAAAGACTCTTTATTATTGACAGCTTTAAAAGTTGATAAAGCCTGCATATTAACAATTAAGTCGGTTTTAAATTCCTCTTCTGAAACTAACAGGCTATCTCTTTTCGACCAAGGCATATATAATAAATGCTTATCAGAATGAGGACCTATATAATGCTTATCCTTTATCATTCGTTTAATATATTTACTATACTGAGGATTACGAAGATAATCGCCCGTCAAAAAGAAAGAGGCTTTTACACCCGCTTTCTTTAGCTTGGACAATATAAATGGCGCACCTTCAGAAAGATCATGCCCTGTAAACACAAAGGCTATCTCCTTAAGCTTAGGATCACCCTGAACAATCGCTCCAAAAGGATCCTTAATTACTTTTTTACCTTGGGCTCCTCCAGAGCCTTTTGTTCTTGGGATGCCAGCAGATAAATCAATGATGCTGTTCCATCCATTGTCGGCTCATTGGTACTATAATCACCATAATCATCGTGGTAAACCACCAAATCAGATTGAAAATCTGCATAAGCATCTGCTTGGTGCAATTGAATTCCTATCAAGTTTTTAAAGATGCTGGTGTAAACTGGCCCATCCACTAAGCCACCATCTATTGGGAAGTTTTTCAACTTCGTAAATGCTGAATGTGGATCCACAGGTGTATCTCCCCAAGCTGGAAGACCGTAAACCATGGATGTTCCCCATGGATTAGCACCAAATAACCAATCTATATTTGCCTGAGCTAATTCTGCATAGGTCGTATCATGCGCTAGCTGCTCATACCATTGACACTGAATAGCGAACGAAACCGTCAGATTATTACTACACCAAATAAAAGGAACTCCTCTGTAAAAAGCATTCTCCTTAGCGCGCTCCCAAACTTGTGCTATCCCTGTTTTATAAAATTGCAACAGCTCCGCTTTTTCCTTTCCTTGACTCACCTTTGCTAACTCATAATGACCTAAGTTAATAAAGGGATACCATTGGTAATGTGCCGCAGTATCTGTGGTCATCCATGGTGTTATAGGCTCTGCACGCGCATAATCAAACGCTTGTTGTTTGAAGCTCGCTTTCTTATGATAACGAAATTGAAGCGCTGCAGCTAGCTCCATATCATCTTTCCAATTTTCCTCGGCGTAGATGTAAGGAGATTTCACAGATACCGTTTGTGTAACCCCTAACTTAATATGCGCATATTCAAATGCTGTCTGCGCTTTCGTTGACAACATCTTAGCATAGCGCTTATCTATGGGTTTCAGTAAATCTGCTCCTAACAAAAAGGCGGAAGTAAATTTGGCTGCCGTAGAGCTCGTTCCCGTTGTTCTGTTCATAAACTTACCACGTTGTTGCGGTAAACCATCAATGAAATATACCGGTCTTTCATAGCCACGGCCATAAAATGGATCTTCACCAGGCATACGCATACTGGCATGATCGCGGTCGTCAGCGATTTGATTAAACATCCATGTTGGCTTAGGGTGCATCTTAACTAACCAATCTAAGCCCCATTTAGCTTCATCCAACACATCCGCAATCCCATTTCTTCCCCCCAATCCATTAGCTAATTTCTGATCGCCAAACACTTGCGGAAAATCCCGATAGGCTGCTAATAGATGATAAGTAGCGTTGGCTGAGGTGGTGGAATATTGCAGGTAATCTGAAGCATCATGCCAACCTCCCCCAGCGTCTACGTTTGTAGAATCTGGAAGACCAGATTTACCTCCATATAATGCAAAACCATCATGTGTATGACAACTATCAGCTAAATATGGATTAAATAGTGTACGTTGTTGACGCATATAACGCAATGTAAAATCTGCGGCCCCTTGATAGACATCTTTTGCTATACGAAAAGTTGGCGATTTAACCCCTTGTGCTTCTAAAAAATAAGAACCTGTATCAGCTACCTGTGAAAAATCTAAACGAAAGCTCTGCACAAATGGGCCATAGGCACCAAAGTCTTTACCCACAGTATGCTCCAGGACTGTTTTCCCAGTCTTGGCATGCACCAGCTTAAACTTGTCAAGCATAAATTTTTCTTTGCCTGCCCATACGGCAACTTTCTTACCTGCAGGGGTATAACCCAATTGGTTAATACGAATCCAAGCTTGCTTTTGGGCAAATGCGTTATTCAAAATAAAAAACGCACAAAAGAGCAGCAAATACCGTTCTAAAAGTAGGAATTTAATAAGACTTTTTTTCATAAATTTAGGTTATTTTTTTATTAAAAGCTTAAACTAATAATCTTACCATCCATAGAACTAGCTATAATAGTATTTTTTGATTCTATAAGAATTGGATTTATCATGGCATTAGAGAACTTATACTGCCATTCAACGTTGCCCGTTTTTGCATGAACTGCAGAAATTAAACCAGAATGACTAGGCACAAATACCTTCTCTTTCGTAGCAACGATAGCAGATGGGGTCAATTCGTAGGGCAATTGTAACATGGACTGCCAAGCAATCGTCATATTATTTGCTTTTGTAGAAACCCCAATCAACTGCCCATCCATTGTTTTGGCATACACCAAATCACCTTTAGCAGCGGATCCAATAGACTCTCTCACGCGGAATAAGTCTTTTTTCTCTCGCCAAATAACTGCGCCATCTTTAAGGGATAAAGCCGTCATAAAACGATCAGGTGCTACAATAAAAATTCGTTTATTTAAGGCTACAGGATATACAGCAGCAGCAGAAAACATACGATTAGCGTGTCCATTATTCCATTCCCAGACAAGCTTCCCACTTTTAGCATCAAGCGCATAAAAACCATTTCCCCAAGAGCCAAAAATAACTTTTCCTTCTGAGTAAGTCGGCAGCGTAGTGACATGGCCTTTCACTCCTTTAAACTCCCAGATCAACTTACCTGACTGAACATCTAAAGCACGAAAGATACTATCCGATCCTCCAACATATGCAAGTTGCTTATGAATAAGTGCTGTACCGAGCACTGCTCGTTTTGTTTTATACTGCCATTTCAATGCGCCAGTCGCAGCATCTAATGCATAAATATAATGGTCGGAAGATCCAACTACAACCGTATTTCCAGCAATAGCAGGTGTTGCATACACCTTTCCACCGGTACGATAAGTCCAAACCTTAGTCCCTGTTTTACGATCTAAAGCAAAGACCTCGCCGACAGTATTTGCCGTAATTATTAATTGTTTATACATGCTCATTCCAGCCCCAATATCCGCTGCATCTTCAAATACCCAATTAACTTTCACTTCAGGATATTTAGCGTTAACAGCAAAAGAAGGTCTCTTCGCAGTAGCGGACTGTTTATTGAACTGATGATTATATAAAGGCACATTTAACCAAGCATCCGTAGTACTAACCCCCGGTTTACGCTCTTGAAAAATGGCTGTTCCATTTGTAATAGTAATGATGTTATATCCACCAACTGTTGCTTTAGCGCGTAAGTTAGATCGCCCCATAACACCCGGTATTCCCTCCCAATCATATAATTTATTAATATGACCATGTCCACATAATGCGAGTTGCACATTCCTAGTTTTTAACCGATCAACGGCTTCATACCAATTATTTAACGAAGAATCTTGGGGATAGTGGTTTATATAAATGAGGGGAGTCTCGACATCGGGGTTAGCCTTAAATATGGAATCCATCCAAACTAAATTCTCCCGTGGTATTTGTCCAGGGCTCATACGCATATTTGGCCCCGAGTTAGTCCCCATAAATTGGTACCCTTTATGACGAAAGAAAAACGTCTCTCCACCAAAGGTTTTACGGAAAGTATTAGCCCCATTTTCAGACCAATTGCCATCGTGATTCCCTGGAATAATATAATAAGGTTTAGTTAGTTGCTGGATAATAGATTTCGCTTCAGCCAACTCCGCATCGGATCCAAATTCGGTAATATCACCAGAAAATATAACGAAATCGATATCGGTCTGTTGGTTTAGGTCCGCAATGGTACGCAGAAGATCCTCTCCTCCTGTCTGCCCACCTACATGCGTATCAGTAACTTGAGCAAACTTAAAGGATTGAGCCTTTAGGAGGTTCGAACAAGCAAATAATAAAGAAAGTAAGAGTAATTTTTTCATAAACTTTGAAACTATAGCAGGTTAAATAACTATAGCAAGTAAATATAATTGGAATTATCGAAGATGGCCAATTTATTTTGCAATTTTATGCCTATTTACATTTTAAAATACCACAAAAAAGCATGCAATTTAGTTATTACAACCAAAAGGCTGCCTGATTAGGCAGCCTTTAAATAATATTTATCAGAAATTACCAGTTTTTAGTTTGCGATAATTTATAACCTTTTTGTTCATATTCAACAATCTGAGCCTGTCCAATTGGCGCTAAATAAACCTCTTGTCCAAATTGATTTCTATTTCTAGCGGACTGAATCACGAAGTAGCCTACTAAATCATCGGCATTCGTACCATCATAGGTCACTATTTCACCAGACTCTTTGCGAACTTTTAACACTTTTTCATAGCTCTTAGTTAAGAAAGTCGGAGTTTCTTGTTTTACATTAACCCAAGCGCCCAAGAAATAATCGGGATTACGATCAAAGTTCATATAATCTATTTTCTTCCATCGCTTCAAATCCAACAGACGTGTGTGTTCAAACACAAACTCTACCCGACGTTCGCGACGAATCTCCCACATTAAAGCAGAGACATCAGCGTCTTTGTTCGGGTCATTCGGTAAGGATGCTAACTTCAATGGCGCTAATTTTTGTACACCTTTTGCTATAGCAGCTTCATCCAGCGGTCTATTGCGCAGCGCATTAATAGATTTATCTAAATCTGCTTGCGTAAGCGCGGCACCGCCATAATTTTCAGCCAATAGTTGTTTTGCTTCTACCCAGTTGAGCGCTACTTCGGCCAAGCGTAATACGGGCGCATCTGAGGTATTGGTATTCGAGTTCCATTTTGTATAATTTGGATCCGAAGATCTCAGGTCCATTCCTGTTCTAGAAACAAATTTATTTCCATAAAATAACGAGGA
Source organism: Rhinopithecimicrobium faecis (assembly GCA_017942165.1). GTDB lineage: Bacteria > Bacteroidota > Bacteroidia > Sphingobacteriales > Sphingobacteriaceae > Sphingobacterium > Sphingobacterium faecis. The sequence continues at coordinate 11,239 of JAGKSB010000007.1, forward strand.
AGCTACTGTTTTTGCTTTATCGACAAAAGAAGCTTCAAAACGTGGGTCACGCGATTTCACTAAGTTGGCAATACTAAAGCTTTTGGCATTTTCAAGACCCGAATTATCAAAAGTATTTCCATCGGAACATAAGAAGGATTTTATCAGATTTAAATTCGCTGCCGTTGATTGTGTTTCTATACCATTTTGGTAAGAACCGACATGATGCATAACACCTAAGGCTTGATCATATACACGATAATAAATCACTTCCTTATTGGTGCTTAAATCTTCCGAAGCAAATAAACTTTTAAAGTCCGAACTAAAAGAATACTTATTGCTATTCATAACGATTTCAGAAGCTTCGACAGCCATTTTCAAATATTTTTCAGCGCGCGTTTTATCTAAATTATGAAACTTTTGAAAAGAGCCTTCGAATAACATTAAACGGGAGATCATTGCTGCAACAGTATATTTGTTGATATTTAACTTTCCATCCTCAGCACGAATATTATCTAAAGCATAGCGGAAATCGTCATAAACTTTGTCCATAACAACACCACGATCATCACGATCTTTATACAACAGTGGTAAATCTGTATCTACGAGCTCTTGTTCATAGTATGGTACATCTCCAAATACAGACACCAAGCGTGCGTATTCAAAACCACGATAAAAGCGTGCAAGTGCAGTCCAATGTTTGTAAGCACCTTCCGCCAGCCGTTCTTTACCATATTTATCGAGACGAGCAATAAATATATTTGCTTTACGCACCCAAGCAAAATTCCACGTAGGCCCAGAATATTGGGTTAACATAGAAACCGTTTCTGAAGTAGCAAAGCGCGAAGAAGGTATGATATTTTCGAAATTTGCTTGCGTTGAGTTGGAAGTCAAATCATCGGAAAATGTATATCCACGCACCGGGGTGTAATCTGTACCCCATGCCGAGTTATAACCTACAAAATAATTTTGTAAAAAACCATTTGCAAATAAGCGCACATCATTTTCATCACGCCAAAAATTGTCACCATCAATATATGATGTTAAAGGTGGACGATCTAATACGTCCTTATTACAGCCTGTAAGTGCTAAAAAGCCCCCTAAAGCGATATGTAAAAATTTATTATTGAATTTCATGATTTAAAGCTTAAAAATTTAACTGAACACCAAATGAAGCCGATTTAAAGGTTGGCGTACCTACCCCTGTTCGGCCAGAATTATAATTGGATGAATTAAACATACTTACACCGGCAACTTCTTCAGGATCTATTGGCAAGCCTTTTAATTTATCCCAAGTCACAAAGTTTTCTAAGGAAACATAAACACGTAAAGTGTTAATTCCAGCCTTGCTAATTAAGGTTTTCGGTAAAGCATAACCTAAGGTCATATTTTTAATACGTAGATAAGACATATCTAATAAATAACGAGTTTGCACTTGTGTATTGTTAGCCGTATTAGCGCCTGCATTATTATAAGCCGCTGGGTAAAAAGCATTGGTGTTAGATTCTGTCCAGTAATTTCCAGCAATCGCCTGTGGCATAGCACCATCCGAAGAATTAAAGCCTGGAGTTGTTAAGAAACCGTCACCCCATACTTGACGCGCGCCTACCCCTTGGAAGAATATAGCGAAGTCAATTCCTTTATAATCTGCTCCTAAGCGGAAGCCATATTCATAGCGAGGTGTATTATTACCTATCACGCGCAAATCTCCATGGTCATCAATGAGCTGCTTGCCATTATTAATTTCACCATCGCCATTTAAATCTTTAAACTTCACATCACCAGGACCGAAGTAAAAATTCGCGCTATTTTGTAAAAATGGTTGGTAAACAGGATTTTCACCATTTGGACCTTCCGCTAATAAATTTGCCTTCTTGCCGACATACAATTCAGACTGATCTGCGGTTAAGGTTACTAACTGTGTATTTCCTGCAGCATCCAATTGAAAGTCTGACTTTTGGTATAAGCGATCAGTTTCATAGCCCCAAATCTCTCCATAGGTCTTCCCTACATACCAGTTATTGATAGATAATGTGGAGCCATATTTCGTGATTTTCGTCTTTGCATCAGAAACATTACCTCTTAAGTTAATGCCTAGACCATTTTCAAAACGGTGATTGAAGTCAACCGCCAACTCCCAACCTTTTGTGCGAAGGGAACCATGATTACTTTGTGGAGCGGAAATACCAAACGTTGGAGGAATTCCTTCCGTAGGCACAATCATATTTTTGGTATCACGTTGGTACCAATCGAAGACAACACCTAGACGGTTTTGTAAGAAACGAGCATCAACACCGACATCGAGCGTTTGGATCGTCTGCCATTTTACATCTCTCGAGACAGACTTTGGTGAGTCCACATAGTTTGTCTTAGTTCCGTCACCACCAACCCAAGAGATAGCGCCTGAGCTCATTGTTGCTAGATATAACCCATTAGACACCGATTGATCTCCAATAGAACCCCAAGAACCTCTAAACTTCAATTGATTTAATACGGGCTTAGTCCATTCCATAAAAGATTCTTCGGAAGCTACCCATCCAGCGGAGAAGGAAGGAAACCAGTTCCACCACAATGCCTGCGTAAATTTTGAGGAACCATCGTAACGAATATTTCCCTCAAAAAGATATTTATTTTTAAACGCATAATTTAAACGTGCAAAATAACCTAATTGTGACTGCCAAGAAGCTGAGCCTCCTGTCGTTTGCGTACCAATTGCAAAATTAAATTGGGGATTAATAATATCCGTTAAATTTGTTATTTGAGACCATTGACCATTTGTTCGCTCCGCAACACGGTTTACCCCTGCAATAAATTTGAAATCATGTCCACTTTCCAAATTTAAATTATAGGTCGTCAATGCATTGATTGTATGACGGTAAAAATTCTCCGCTGAACGATAAATATGATCAGGACTAGAGCCATTTGCAGTATACGTTAGATAGTCTAGCTGATAAGCTTTCACTGCTCCCGCAGCGTTGGCATCCACAACTTCACCGGCACCATTCACATAGACAGGGTTTCCAGAAGCATCTAAACGAGCCACGGGAGCTGTCCAAGAATTTGCTGCTGTAAAACGCGTCCCAGGTCTATTCCAAAGTTCTTCCTGATTCGACAACGTGTAATCAAAATCAACTTTCCACTTATCGGTTAATTTTACCGTAGTCCCTAAATTAAAATTAAGATAGTTTTTCTTCAGTGACGCAGTATTTGCTGCAGCGACCTCTTGCTCAGGACCCCTAATGACACGTCCATTATCCTCAGTCCCGAAAGGATATAATGAGCTCCAACGGTATAAATATAACCATGGATCGGCGGTCGTTGAGTTAGTGGCATACGGATATTGCTTATTCGTTTGGGAATAAATAACTCCCGCACGTGCAGTGACATATTTATTTAATTCAGACTCTACTCTTAATGAAGCATTATACCGAGAGAATTTATCTGCTTTCGCGGGCTTTAACATACCCGACTGATCCAGGAGTCCTAAACCTAAATTATAAGTCGTCTTATTTGTACCTCCTGAAACAGACACATTGTGTGTTTGTGTCCCTGCCCACTCTTTCACCATATATTCATATGGGTCATAGGTACGTACACCATATTTAAATCCACTTGCTGGATCAAAATACCAATCCCGATTATAAACCGTGGGATCATTAGCTTTCACTGTAGACCCATACAATTCTTGCCATTGAACTGCCCGTTCATAGCTCTCCTGATTCACCTTATAAAATGCTCCTGCAAAAGTTGAGCCTGCACGTTTAGCCGCTTCAACAGAATATTTCAATGCATCTAAAGTCCCCATTTCATATTTTTTGAAGGGATTTTGGAAAGAGAAATTATTAGAATAATTAACGGAAGCTTTTTCTCTGTTAGAACCTTTTTTGGTCGTAATTAATACCACCCCAAAAGCAGCCTTAGCACCATAAATAGAAGATGCCGCCGCATCTTTTAATACGGTAATAGATTCAACGTCATCTGGATTTAGTAACTGGATGCTTGGAATTTCTACGTTATCTAAGAGTATTAAAGGAGATGATCCCCCTTGAAGAGAACCAATCTGACCACGAATTTTAATAGTTGGATCTGACCCTACCTCCCCAGATGGAATCGTGACAGAAAGCCCTGGTGTGGTTCCTTGAATAGCACGTCCCACATCTGCAATTGGACGAGACTCTAAATTATCTTTTACGCTAATTGTGGAAACCGCTCCCGTAACATTACCTTTTCGTTGTGTCCCGTAGCCGACAACGACCACCTCTTCCAAGGCTGAATCTGAAGTTACTAAGCTAACATTTAAATTGTTAGTGCGGACTACGACATCTTGATTCGCGTAGCCAACCATAGAGAACCGTAAGGTACTTCCTACGGCAGCGACAACGCTAAATTGTCCTTTAGAATCGGTCTTGACTTTCATATTCGTCCCAATAACAGTGACATTCACGCCCTCCAAGGCCTGTCCGCCTTCGGTCACCTTCCCTGTTATGGTAGACTGTAAAGTTGAATTTCCTGCTAAATTCAGCGCGGCATGAGTTACTGCGCGAAAATTAACAGCATTTGCTTTCGTATTAAATGCATATGAATTGTTAGATACACTTAAACCAAAAGCAACTGAAAAAAGTATAATTTTTTTCATAGTTAAGTTTTAAAATAATTGATATAGATAGGTTATTTGGACTTATAGAATAGGAATCTAATTCCTTTCAAGTCGTATTATATTGGACATTTGAATTCTTATTTTTTCAAAAACAGCATAAAACAGTATAAATTGCAAGAAAATGCAAAATATCTAAATTTTAAATTTATCGTACGACAGCTATTTAAGCCGGTTCAATATTATTTATTTAAAAAAAACTGTTTAATACGTATTGTAGAAGCGTATTTAGATTTATAAATTATAATTTGGTTTTGAAAATAAGAGATGCCCGTTTACGTCAGCATCAAATAAGTTCGACATAAAGATACAACTACAAATTATATCTACAAATAGATGATTACTTTTTTTTGCGTTAAAAATATCAATAACGCAAAAAAAAAGGCAGTCCCAAATTGGGACTGCCTTTCATTTAACTATAATTATTTTTTTTCGTTTTTAGTAGAAATCAGGATACAATAAGTATTTCTTACGCATAACCTTATAAGCATCTAAATCTGCTTTCCAGGAAGCGCGAATTTCAGCTTCCGACTTACCAGCCAAAATCTGTAGACGCAACGCATCTGTACCAGCCAGCTTATCAAAGAATGCCGGGCGTGCAAAGAATGTCGCCTTATTAGGAGTCTTATTATAGAAATCTAATAAATAGCTTAAGGTAAAAGTATGCGCTGCAGGGTCTAGCTGACGTAGATCGACACCATAGTTTGTCACTCCTTTCCCTTCGACATGCTTAGAAGCACCATGGCGTTCACCAGGGGTAAAGGTAAATGAACCATAAACAGGATTTGTGTAGCCTACTACTTGAAAAGGCCAATCCGTACCACGGCCTACAGAAATATCGGTCCCTTCGAAAAGACAAAGTGATAAATAAAGACGTATCGACAAGTCATTGGGTAAGGATGGTGAAGGAATTACAGGCAGGCTGTAGGAACGTGTGTGGTCGTAATGCTTTACAGGAACTACTGTTACAGCACACTGTCTCCCATTTTCCAACCACTTTTCACCGTTGATCATATGGGCTAATTCACCAATTGTCAAGCCGTGAATCATAGCAATTTTATGGAAGGAAACATCCGACTTAAACTTGTCATCATGACGTACAGGGCCATCCACTTGATCTCCGTTTGGATTCGGACGATCCAACACGATTAATTGCTTATTATGCTTAGCACATAACTCCATCACGCGATGTAATGAGGTAATATAAGTGTAAAAACGGGCGCCAACATCCTGTAAATCAAAGATCATAACATCCACCGAGTTGACAATAGAATCTTGTTTTTGATTCCCCCCATATAAGGTATATAAAGGTAGGCCTGTTTTTGAATCTACATCATTTCCAAATTTTTCGCCACGCTCTACATCGCCACGAAAGCCATGCTCAGGGGCAAAGCCGAATTTCAAATCTACGCCCTCTTTCAATAGGACGTCTACAAGGTGAACTTTTTCAGAACCAACAACAGAGGTTTGATTTCCCATTAAACCGACTTTCTTACCCTTTAATAAGGGGAGGTAATAGCTTAACTGATCAGCTCCGGGAATCATCACTTCTTGAACTTGATTCAGTGATTTCCCAGCTTGCTTGGAAACAGTTGAAACTTTTTGTGAAGGAGCTACTGACTGCGTTTGCTGAGACTTCGAGTCCGTAGCTGCAGGAAGATTTTTTTGAGACTTACAGGCTAGCAAAGACATAGCCGATAAAGCAAGTAGTGAAAGACTAAAAAATTTTTTCATAATGGTAGAAAAAACACCAAAGCGCCGAAGCACTTTGGTGTTATGGTTATTGAATACTTAAAGATAGGAATAATTTACCAACCTGGATTTTGTGTTAACGTTTTTCCGTTCTGCTGATATAATGTAATCTGATCAATTGGAATAGGATCTAAATAATATTTATCCAATACACGACGTTGTGTTGCCGCTGCTGGAGCAGGGACAATATAACCTTTACGACCTGTAGAATTGATATATATCCCTTTTAAATCATTTTTGTAATCATCTAAATTAATGTACGCTCCTAAGTTGATCGAAGGATTTAACTCCGTATCAGCATAGGTTAATTTCTTCCAACGGCGTAAATCATCTCTACGGAATCCTTCAAAGATTAACTCCGAACGACGCTCACGACGGATTTCCCAGATTAAGCTGCTGACCGATTTGTCACGCGCAGGGTCATCATACACAACGTCATTAACAGCTGGTTGACCACCTAATACTTGTAACTTTGGTAAGTTTACACCTTTACGCGCACGTAATACATTGATCGAAAGATCTAAATCTGCTTGCGTTAAGTTACCTAATTCCGCAGCTGCTTCCGCATAGTTCATCAACACCTCACCGTAACGTATTACTGGTGCATCTGTGGTATTTTTACTACCCGTTGCATTGACCGTATTCTTAATAGCTTCATTTAAGAATTTATGCGTTACATAGCCTGTTGAAGAATAGTTGGAGAACATATTCATAATACGTAACTCCGCTCCTACTGTAGCCTGAAGACGTGGATCACGATTTGCTAATACATTCGAAATATTCGTATCCCCTTGGTATACTTTTGAAAGAGCAATTGGTAAACCATCAGCTCCTAAGAAATTGTCAACCGCATTCTTAGAAATACCTGTTTGAACCTCTAAGTTATTGTACGACAATAATGAATGTGACAACACCCCATCAGTATACTGTCTATATAAGATAATTTCCGAGTTCCCTTTTAGATCTTCAGAAGTAAATAACCCTCTGTAGTCTGCATTTAAAGCGAATTTACCAGTTTTAATAACCTCGTTTGCAGCCCATTTAGCCGCTTCTAAATACGTCTTAGCACGTGTAGCATCGATGTTATGGTATTTTAACCAAGTACCTTCAAATAAGAAGATTCGAGACATATGTGCTAATACGACATTACGGTCAATTTCTAATTTATCAGACGTTGCAGTAGGACGTACATTTTCAGCGGCAAATTTAAAGTCTTCTAAGACTTTATCCATTACAAAAGTACGGGCGTCACGCTCACGGTACATTTCTGGATCATTTTCAGCTAATACACGGTCGATATAAGGAACATCCCCAAATGCATTGACAAAACTTGCGTACTCTAGAGCACGTAAGAAGCGTCCTACACCAATCCAGTTATTCTCTACATCTTTCGACAATTTCGCTAAAGGAATGCTCGCAATAAAATGATTTGCTTTACGAATTCTAGAATAATATGAAGTCACCCCTGTAGGTGTTTGTGTCGCCGGTAACGTTGGGCTCCATCCACCACCTGAAGTAGGTACATTTAAGGTGAATTGCGTCGGAGTCGTTGGAGCGAAGTCATCATTCAATGACTCGCCCGAAAAATATTTAGCCCAAGTAAAACCAGAACCATACCCTTTGAAATAAGAATTATAAAATCCAAAAGAATAAGTACGGATATTGGATTCGCTATTCCAGAATGCTGGATCTGTTAACTCGCCAATTGGCTCTTTATCCAATAATTCTTTGGTACAAGAGCTAAAAGATACGGCAACAGCTAAAGCGACATATTTTAATAATTTCATCTTTTTAATATTAGAAAGTTAACTGAAGACCTAATGAAAATGTACGACGGTAAGGGTATGCACGACCAAATGAATTCTTGTCGTTAGCACCACTAGCCGTATAATCTGTTTCTGGATCTATAGGAACAATTAAGTTATCAATCTCAAATAAGTTTTCACCTGAGAAGAACACACGTAATTTAGCAAGCTTTGAACGCTCTAGGAATTTCTCCCCAAAAGCATAACCAAACGTTAAATTTTTCAAACGGATATAGGACATATCTAATAAATAACGTGATTGTGGCATCGCATTTAATGTTGCGTTCGATTGATTTTGATTCGTTGGACGGTAGTAGAAAGCTTCTGTATTTGACGCTGTCCAGTAGTCCATTTGGTGCTCGTACCATGCTTCTGCAGGTCTCCATCCTGGAATAGCTAAATCACCACCAGCCCAGATATCACGCTGACCTACACCTTGAATAAAGATGCCTAAATCAAACCCTTTATAAGCGAAATCTGCACGGAAACCATATTGGTAACGTGGCGTAGAGTTTCCTACGACCTTACGGTCACCTGGGTTCTGTACGGTACCATCGCCTACACCAATTACACCATCCCCATTTAAGTCCTTGTATTTCACATCACCAGGGCCAAAAGTAAAGGCATTGGTTTCATAGTATGCTTGCGAAGGAATTCCATCGTTAAGGATATATTTTCCAGCAGCATTCTGCGTAAAGTCAGAAGCTTGGAATAAACGATCCGTTTCATAACCCCAGATCTCACCGATTTTCTTGCCTTTATAGTTTGAAGATGTACCATCAGTATATACTAAAGAAGCACCATCAAATTGTGTAATAGACTCTGTGTAATCTGACAATTGACCCGATAGACGCATGCTTAAGCCAGATTGGAATTGATGATTAAATGCTAATTCTAACTCCCAACCATTTGTTTGCATTTCACCAAAGTTGCGTAATGGTGACGTTGCACCATAGCTTCCTGGAAGAATTCTACCACCTGTGATTAAATCAGATACTGTACGACGGTAGCGGTTGTAAGTAACATTAAATTTATTGTCGAAGAAACTAGCATCTACCCCGATCTCCTTCGTAGTGACAGTCTCCCAAGTAAGATCTTTGGAAACAACACTTGGCGTGGTAAAGGTATTCGAGTTTACACCATCAATTAACCAGTTTGAAGCACTGGAGTTCATCAAGGCTAAGAAAGAGTTTGCCGACACCGTTTGGTTACCCACAGAACCCGCAGATGCTCTAACTTTTAAGAACGATAGGTAAGGTTTTGCCCAGTCCATATAATCCTCTTTGGAGATGACATATCCAACCGATGCTGCCGGGAAGAAGCCCCATTTATTAGCATCATTAAATTTCGAAGATCCATCATAACGCGCTAATACTTCTACAAGATATTTATCTTGATAATCGTAATTCACACGACCGAAGAATCCTACTGTAGACCATTGTGAAGCTCTAGATGCCACTGTTTGCGCACCTGTTGCTAAGCCTAATTGTGGAAGATTTTGGTCTAATAAACCCAAACGTTTTGCAGAGATATAATCATTTTTGAAGATTTCCACGTTCATACCTGCCATTCCTTTGAAGTTATGTGAGCCTACCGATTTTTGGTAAGTAGCAAACATATTTCCAACGTGGCGATCCGTGAAGTCACGTGCATTTTGCACATAATTATAAGCGGCACCTGTATAGGTTAAGTAATCAAATTTAGTCTTACCCCAGAAGTCCCATCCTGCTGCAGAACCTCCATTTTCATTATTTTTAATATTCGATGTCGTGTACGTATAATCCGCATCTAAGGTTAATCCAGGAAGGATCTTCGCTTGACCACCTAAGGTGAAACGCGCCATAGAGTTACGAATTAAATTCATATTCGCCTGCTCTACATCGTTGATAGCACCACGCATCCCTTTACCATCAATGGTACCATAAGGGTAGTTGGCTTGCCATCTATATAAGTAGAAAAAAGGCTCATATACAGATCCATTATATGAAAATGGTTTGGTTACATCCGAAGATGAATATAATACCTTCGCATAACCTGTTAACCACTTCGATAATTCCGCATTCACACCCACACTTAAGTTGTAGCGCTTATAGCCATCAGGGTTTACTTTTAAGACACCTGATTGGTTCATATAACCCAAACCGATGTTGTAGTTGATCTTTTCTGAACCACCATTAATTCCCAAAGTATGATTTTGCTGTGGCGTTAATTTTTTCATAAACATTTCCTCAGCATCGAATGTGCGGTGGAAATATAAGTAACCATCTTTGACCTCATAGTCACGACCAGCAACCATTTCATTACTCAAATCTTGGCCACCATATAATTTTTGCCACTCAGCCATTTTTTCAATCGCATACTGATCGTAACGAATACCTAAGTTTTCATACCCCATTTGTGTCGGGTTTGTACGTTGGATCGCTAATAAACCTGCTAAAGCGCCTTCTGCACCACCAGCAACCTGTGGTGTTGTAGTCGGTGTTTGTAAGGCATAGTTTCCTTGGTAATTAATCGTTGTCTTCGTGTTTCTTTTTCCTGTTTTTGTCTTTACTAATACAACTCCCCATGCGGCACGTGCACCATAGATTGCTGCAGAAGCATCTTTAATAACAGACATCGACTCAATATCTGAAGGATTAATCATGGATAGACTAGGTACTTCAACACCATCGACTAAGATTAATGGCGCTGCACCACCTGCCGTAGCAATGGAACCAGATACCCCTCTTAAACGAATGGTAGGATCCCCACCTAAATCTCCAGAAGCTGTTGAAATCGTCAAACCAGAAACAGCTCCTTGTAAAGCACGACCAGCGTCTGTTACAGGTCTATTTTCCAAGGTCTTAGATACATCAACCGTTGTTACTGCGCCAGTTATATTAGCTCTTTTCTGAGAACCATAACCTACGACAACAACCTCATCTAAGTTCGTACCTGAAACGAGCATCTGTACATTAACAGTCGTTAAAGAAGCTGTTACAGGAATTTCTTTAGTCTCGGCACCCATATAGGTGAATACTAAAGTCTGTCCATTTGCTACGGAGATTTTAAACGTTCCAGTAGCGTCCGAACTAGCGCCAGAATTCGTTTCTTTTACGACAATAGAAGCTCCGGCTAAAGGTGATTGACTCATTAAATCAGTCACCTTACCCTCAAGCATTCTCTGCTGCGCCATTACAACTGTTGATATGGAACATATCGACAGACATAACAAGAGTAAAAATTTTCTCATGTTTAAAATGTTGTTAAATTTTAAAGTTAGTGTGCGTTTTTCTACTAGGTGTAGTATAAATACGGTATAAAAATAATGAGATGTTTCTATAATAAAAGTGATTTCGCACTCATTAAGACAAAATAAAGTAAGTGTGAACTCATTTTAATCCGTGTTTTAAAAAAAGTAATGCATAAATACGCACTTCAAAATTCAAGCTACATTTTAGCAAAGTTGTAGCTATCAAGCTATTCTAAGCAAAACAAGAAATTGAATACAAGACTCAATAGTGTACAAAAAACACTATTGAGTAACATATCTGTTACAACTTAAATGTGCCACAAAAAAAAGGCTAACAATTTGAAAATGTTAACCTTGAAAGGAAGATATGAACATGTATGTCCGAAATGAATATATTAGTTAAAATCAAATCTTTTTACACAATAACACCTACTTCTAGGTAAATAGCGCATAATCACCCTTATAATAAGTGTACATGAGCATCCTTATAATAAGTGTACTTGAACACCCTTATTTTAGCAGCGCTATAATACCGGAATCTCTTTTAACTGCAATTCCGACAAATTACCTCGTAACTGCATCATAAAATTCTTCCCTGGGTCCGATTTCTGCGTAATATAAGTTGGATCCGTTTCCTTCCAGAGCGGCGTATTCTTAAAAGCTTGGTACTCGTGGTGACCAATAACATATTGAATGGGATATTTCGCGGCAAGATGGTGAATAAGCTTCGTATTAGCAGCTAACTGTGCAGGGGTTAAAGGGTATTTATCGGAACCAATATTTTCAATCCCGATGGCACAATAATTTAAGCCAATGGTATGTCGCGCAAAAACAGAATCAGGTAATACCTGTACAATATGACCATCACGGTCGACGAGAAACTGTGCGGAGACATTCAAAGGACTCACTTTTTGTAATTCAGGTCTTGCAGGGAGCTTCACAGGGTCAAACACTTGGAAGGTACGGTCTAAACTCATAACCGCCGTCCAGTGTACCACAACCATCGTCGGTTTGATAATTGCTGAATTTTGCGCTATGCCGTGGCGGTTTTTTAAATATTCAATGGATAGTTGCTCACGCTCCTCATTCCATGTAATAGGACGTTGCTCAATTTGTAAAGTATCAGCTTGCTGTGCCATTAAGGAGTAAAAACTACACAGACTTCCAAGTAAAAACAGGTATTTCATATGCTAATTTAATAAAAAAGGCTTGCTGGAAGCAAGCCTTTTAAACTTTTTATTTATCCCACCAAATACGTTGGTTTTGATAAGTCACTAAATCAGCCGTTGGATTGGCTGCTTTAACCTGACCTATGTTAAAATTAATTTCATAGGAAGGGATTGCAAATCTTCTAGGCCAATCTGTCTGCCCTGGATAAGCATCGGTAAAAGTATGTGAAGGACGCTTAAATCCTTTATATACCCCTAAAGCCTCATTATAATTTCCGGAAGCATCGGCGCAGTAGTTCATACGACGTAAGTCCGCCCACTGCTCTGGAGAATAAGATAAGGCGATGTATTTCTGAATCATGATATGCGAAAGGGTTAATTTTCCCGCCTCTTGTACAACCGAACTACTCGCTAAGAATTTAGCGATATCCGTAGCCGAAATATCCATTAACTCCATATGTCCCTTAATCCCTTGTTGGTAGGCTGCTAAAGCAGCCGCTTTCTCGCCCAACTTAAAGCGTACTTCGGCTTCTATAAATTTCATTTCAGCACTTGTTACCAATAATCCTTTCGATCCTTTCTTCGTATACCAAGTACCTGTGGAAATCACACGTCCATTGGGAGCAACCTCACCACGAAGAGTGATATATACCGAATCTTTCGTAGAAAAGTTGTTTTTAGCAGGCACATACACATAAGATGCAGGGCCTGTTTTTGGAAGTTCTGAACTCATATCGACGGTTAACGTACGACGGAAAGATCTATCCAGCTCTTGAGAGCTAGGAACCAATAAGTCTAAACGCGGATCGACCACATTATTTGCCCCTGTAGGCGCATCTGTATAATTATTCGTAATGTAATCGTAATACAATTTGGTCACACGTGCTGTGGTTCCAGTATTTGTAAATTGAATCGATGCCTTCGCCGTGTTGGTCGTCGTCGCTGTTTCATCCACATATTGCATCACAGTACTTTCAGAGGCACTCTTTGCAGCCTTAGCGACAGCAGCTAATACCGCCTGCGGATCATAAGTGGAAAGTTTACTTTGGTGATTTAAAAAGCGTGCTTTTAAACCGTAAGCCAACTTAATCCATTTTTCAACATCTCCTTTATTAAAGGTGTCGCCAGCAGAAAGTGCTGGTGCACCTTCCGTTTGTGCTTTCGATAAATCGGCAATAGCTTCATCTAATAAGGGTAATATTTTGCTGTAGACATATTCACCTTCATCAAACTTAGGCGTTAAATTATTAACCTTATCAAACTCATCGTAAGGTAACATCCCGTACAAATCAGCCATAAATCCAAAGCCCCAAGCTTTCATAATTTTTGCAGCCCCAATATAGTGGTATGCGCCAAGCTTTTCAGAAGCTACAATAATAGGGTCAATATTTACAGCGGTATTTACATACCAGGCTTGCCATGGCCATCCTGTGGAAGAGGCCGTGGTATTCCAGCGCGTTAAATTCCAATTGTTATTATTACCATTTACGACAGCTAATTGCTGCCCGATAAAAGCTGTACGTGTACCTGCAGATTCATAGCTATCTACAAACTGAGCTAGTAAAGATGGAAGCCTTTGTTGTGGCGTCGGCACCGTGGAGTTTGCCGAGTTTGGATTCTCATTGACATCCAACCACTTATTACAAGAACTTAACATTAACGTTGCCGAAACTGCGGCTATATAGAGAATATTTTTCATGAACTTAGAATTTTAAATTAACACCAAAAGTAAATCCTGCTGTAGCAGGTACACCGGCATAGTCAATACCGACAGAACCAGAACCAATCACGCCTGCACCTGCAGCCGAAATCTCAGGATCCATACCGGAATAGTTCGTTAATAACCAAAGGTTTGTTCCGGTAACATTGAAAGATGCTGCTTTAAATACTTTTGAGCGTTTTAATACCGATGCGGGTAAGCTGTAGGTTAAGGAAACGGAACGTAGACGTAACCAGTTTACTTCCTCTACGAAGAAAGGTGTATTATTTGCGTAGATATCACGGTAATATTTCTCCGTTGCTACGACTTCACGTGTTACCGTTTCATAAGCTTTGGTCGCCGGATTTAATGCTTTACCTGTGAAGGAAATCTTCTCACCACGGCCTTCCGTATGCTTACTTAAGCCATTAATAGTCATTAGATATTCCGTACCATTTAAGATATCGCCACCCTTTCTAAAGTCGAATAAAAAGGAGAAATCCCAGTTTTTATAACGGAAATTATTCGTTAAACCACCAATAAAGGAAGGCTCTCTATTTCCTATAGGCGTAGTTGTTAGCGTAGACGTTAATGGATACCCTGTATTCCAGTCAAGAAGGACATTTCCTTCTGCGTCCTTCTGCCATGTAGACCCCGAAAGACCCATGAAATCGCCGTTTCCAAAGGATGCTGCTTTTCCATTACCTACCTGTACATCGGTGACATATAAGATCGGTAACGCTGCCGGCAATGCCTTCACGACACCATTATTATGGGATAGATTTAACATGAGATCCCAAGCGAAATTTTCACGTTTCACAGGGTTTGCTGTTAAGGAAACTTCAAATCCTTTATTTTGAATTTCTCCTGTATTTACATACGAAAGGATATATCCTGTAGCATTTGATACGCGAGGTTGTAGGATTTGATCTTTAGAAGTATTTTGGTAGAATGTAAAGTCTAAGCCTAATCTATTTTTCAAGAATTTCAAATCTGCTCCCACTTCGTAAGAAGTTGTAGTCTCGGGTTTCAACTGATCATTACCACGTGTCCAGGCATTACGAAAACCACCACCAATCGTTAATTCAGGACCGAATAAGTAAGTACTTGTTTGGTATGCTGGTGCGTCTTTACCTACTTGAGCGTAAGAAGCACGTAATTTACCAAATGTTAATACCTCATTTTTAGCGATTAATTCCGAGAATATCAAACTTCCTGATACCGAAGGGTAGAAGAAGGAACGATTTTGAATCGGCAAGGTAGAAGACCAGTCATTACGGCCGGTAAAACTTAAGTAAGCTAAGTTTTTATACCCTGCTCTAAATTCCCCATAAACCCCTAATAAGCGTCTTCTAGTGATATTCTCCACGGCATATCTATTGCCATTTTCAGCATTGTTAATACTTTCAAAATTTGGAATAGAGAAGCCTTCTGCACGCGTTGTAGTCGCCTGCAAGCGTGTATCTTCGGAGGAAGTACCCACCAATAAATTTAGATCCCAATCTTCAGCTACCACTTTGTGGAAGTTCAACATAAAGTTGGAATTGATATATGAATACTGTCGCTTACCATGCGAAAGCATACCATTTTGCCAAGCCAGCTTTACCGAAGATTTGGGCGCAATCTTCGTGTCGTAGTCCGTAGTATAGTTATCAATCCCTAAGCGGTACGTCGCATCTAACCAAGAAGTAAGTTTTGCCGAAACATAAGCTGTTCCTAGGAAACGATCCGTTTTATCCTTTTGTGGATTTCGGTTAATCGTCCAATACGGATTATCGATATTATCTATTAATGGAATATTGGGCAATAATAGTTTTTGAGAACCATCGATATTTTCCCAGTCTTTCATATCTGAGGAACGTGGGTAGGCGATAATAGATTCCATATAGCCCGAGCCCGAGCCCCCCCATAAACCAGAACCTGTTAGCGTCTTCCGTGTGCTAGATCGTGAAAAGGAAGCATTGGCACCAAAGGTGAAAATTGAAGTCTTCTGTTCCGCATTAAAACGAAAAGTCGTACGCTCATAATCCGTCGTCGGAACAATACCTGTTTGATTAATATTGGATCCAGACAAATAGAAGTTTCCATTCCCTGAGCCTCCAGAGACATTGAAGGAGTTGTCAAATGTTGTCGCTGTTTGATAGAAATCGGCTAAGTTATCGTAAATCTTCTCACCATCCTTAAAAGCATCTCCCCAAGAAAGGTTTGTTTCAGGAATAAAGGTCCCGTTATAGTAGGATCCTTGTTTAAATTTAGACTGTTGCTTAGGCAGGCGATTGACCCAATTTGTTCCCACGCGGGAGTTCACACCAATCGATGTGGTCCCCTCTTTACCTTTTTTCGTCGTGATTACCACGGCACCTGCAGCGGCACGTAATCCGTAGAGCGCTGCCGCAGCAGGGCCTTTTAATACGGTTATAGACTCAATATCCTCGGGATTAATATCCATGGCACGGTTACCATTTGTCGTAGAGATATTGGTATTTCCATCGAATGCCGAGTTATCACCTTGCCCAGTAGAGTTATCCATAGGCATCCCGTCGATCACAAATAAAGGTTGATTATCACGCTCTAAGGAAGTTCCCCCACGGATGACAATGGATGCTGAAGACCCCGGAGCACCTCCAGAATTGGTAACATTCACCCCCGCAATCTTTCCATTTAAGGAGTTGATAACATTGGGATTTTTATTTTTCATCAACTCTTCAGCTTTGATATCCTGTGCCGCATACCCTAAGGCTTTCTTTTCCTTTTTGATACCCATGGCCGTTACGATAACTTCCCCTAAAGCCTCGGAACTCGAACGTAAAGAAATATTCACTGCAGCACGTCCTCCAATCGAAGTTTGCTGCTCTTCCACCCCTACGGCGCGAAATAATAACACCGCGTTGGGATCCACTTGAATGGTAAAGCTACCATCAGCTTTCGTTTGCGTAGAAATTGATTGACCTTTTACAAGAATCGTCACATTGGCAAATGGCTTTCCATCTTCCGCATGTGTAACTTTTCCAGAAACTGTCTTTTGCTGACCTAAAGCAAGCATGGAGGAGCAGGTCCAGGTTGCAAACAGAAGGAGTAAATTCCTTTTCATAAATTTAGTATTTGGTATATAGTTAATGAATTAGTATCTAATTCAATAGTTAATTGTTAATCTACCAGAACTCAAAATGGGATGAGGCTGTAATTGGTTATGCAATTCTATAAAAAATAAATCATAATAATGCATACATCAAAGAATTTAACTCAAAAAAAAAAGCGTGAATATTTTCATATTCACGCTTTTCAAGAAATGCTATTTATTAATAAAAACAGCCAATCAATAAAAGTTATCAGGAGGAATAGCCATTATTCCGATACTACAATTTATAAACACCTTGTTTACCTAAATTATCTAATCGATCTACAGGCAATACAACCACATGCTGCAACTTCTTGCCGTCTTTCGTACGTGGATATTCCTTCGTTACCGTATTCTTAGTAAGAATCTCATAGGTCCACGTGCCACCATACTGCGTGTATACCACCCATTTAAAAACTTGTGCTAGCTGGCTATGTGTCCATTTTACTGCTACCTGACCATTTTCCACGCGCCCTTGAACCGCAGGTTTTTCTAAGTTAAAGGAAGTTAACCAAGGAGTCTGAGGGCTTAACACTTGAAATTGATAGGGGCCTTCAAAAATAGTTTTCGACATCAAAGGATTCTTTGTTAAGCCTGCTAACGACCAATGGATAATCCCTGGGCTTTGAGGCACAATATTGCGCATAGCAGCAATTTGATTAACAATCTCTGTCGTATATGCTTCCGTACGTTTCCCTACGGTATTTATTCCTGGCCACAGGTGGCGTTGTTGCGTATTTTCCGACTGCCACCATTTTAGAAGCGCGGTAAAGGACTGCTTTGCAGGCTCTATAGGCCAATATAATTGAGGTGCGTAGTAGTCTACCCATCCTTTATTCAACCATAGTTTGGCATCAGCATAGAGCATATCATACTGTGAGGATCCTGTCACCCCTTGTGGATAACCTGGTTTCCAGATTCCAAAGGGGCTGATACCAAATTTAACATGGTTCTTCTCTGCTTTAATTTCTTTATAGACACGCTCGACGAAGGTATTCACAGCATGACGGCGCCAGTCAGCACGAGAAAGCGTTCCTCCGGTCTTTACATAAGCATTCCAACTCTCCGAGTCCGGGAAATCTTGTCCCCCATTATACTCCGCATACGGATAGAAATAATCATCAAAATGGACGCCATCAATATCATAGCGCTTAACGATATCTTTTACCACTGCGGAAGCATGATCTTGTGTTTCTTGTCTAGAAGGGTCGAACCAGTACCAGCCTTGCTTTAGACGCACGACAGACTCAGGCATTTTCTTTGCCATGGATGTACGCGTCACCGGGCCTCCTGAAGTGTGATGTGCGCGGTAAGGGTTAAGCCATACATGCAGTTCTAAGCCACGTTCATGTGCCTGCTCCACCCAATATGCTAGGGGATCATAATAAGGACTTGGAGCCTGCCCTTGTACGCCTGTTAGAAAATAAGACCAGGGTTCTAATTCCGAATGATAGAGGGCATCTGAAGAAGGACGTACTTGAAATATAACGGCATTAAAATTATTAGCTTTCAAATAATCTAAGATTGCTAGCGCTTCTTGTTGTTGCTGTGCTGTCGTTAAATTATTTTTTGAAGGCCAGTTGATATTGGCTACAGAAGCTACCCAAGCGGCACGAAATTCGCGCGAGACTTCCGGTAGATCATTTATAATAAGTTCAGGCGCTACCTGAGCAGTTTTCGTTTTAACGGGAGCAACCACAGTACTGCTTGTGGTATCTACAGGCACTGTAATGGAAGGAGATGTTAATATTTTCTGTGCTTTCTTCTTCGAAGAACATGCTCCTAAAAACAAGGAAAACACAAAAAGAGCGACGTAATAAATCAGCTGTTTAATCATGGTGAAAATTGTATAAACTACAAACTTACACTTTTATATTTAAACTGTAAAAAAGGAAAATAACCATTGCGTTTATGCCAAGACTAACTTAACTTTACTTCATGTATTTTTCTAATAAAAAGAATCCCAATAGACCACAGAATTTCAATTTGAAGGCGATGCATTTTATCAATAGGCTGGCTATTGTCCTATTTATCATGGCGATTCTTTACAAGTTAATACGTACATTTTTATAAATCACCCTCTTATGTCAGAAAAAGTTATTTTAAACACGACAGCAGCTCCCGCAGCTATTGGCCCTTACAATCAATCCATCTTAGCCGATAAGACGCTCTATGTATCTGGACAAATTCCTTTGATTCCGGAATCGATGGAACTAATTACCACAGGGGTTGTAGATGAAGCCCATCAAGTTTTAAAAAATGTGGATGCTATTTTAAGCAATGCTGGTTATGCTTTCAAAGATGTTGTGAAGGCGACGATTTTCTTAAAGGATATGAACGATTTTGCTGCTGTAAATGAGGTTTACGCTCAGTATTTTACAGATGTACAGCCTGCACGAGAGTGCGTAGCAGTAGCCTGCTTACCTAAGAATGTAAACGTTGAAATCTCGGTTATTGCATGGAAAGCGTAACCTCAAAAAACCAAGATATACAAAAAGAAAGCCGCGGGAAATATCTTCTTGCGGCTTTTTTGGCCCCTATTATCTGGGGCTTTATGCCTATTGCCGTCCGTAAGGTGCAGCATTTCCCCGCAGAAGATATCCTCTACTACCGCATCCTTACAGCATTTGGAATCCTACTGGCTTTTATCTTCTTTTTCCGTAGAAAATCCTTGCTGAAAGATATTGCTTATATCCGAAATCTCCCACACCCTGCAAAAAAGCGATTAATAAGCTTATTTATTATCTCCTCCTTACTGATTTTCGGAAATTGGTACGCCTATATCTATACCATTAATAAGATCTCCGTACAGGCCGCCGTATTTGGCTATATGCTATGCCCGCTGATTACGACATTTGCAGCCTTCTTTATCTTGAAGGAAACTTTAACAAAGCGAAAATGGATAGCCTTAATTATTGCGGCAATTTCCGTTTATATGTTGAGTACAGGCTCGCTAATAGAGGTTATTTGGGCGATATCCATCGGTGGATTGTATGCATTTTACTTAATTTCTGGGCGCCTAATTCAGGGGATTGACAAATTGAATCTCTTAGCTATACAGCTGTTCTGCTGCCTATTTATTCTTATTCCAAGATTAATTTACAATGGCAATCCCATTCCTACGGAACCTATATTCTGGAATATAAGCTTACTTCTGGCCGTCATATTTACCATTATCCCGTTATTTTTCAGCATGTACGCGTTAAATCGGATCTCTTCCTCCACTGTAGGAATTTTATTATATGTGAATCCTGTAATTGCTTTTTCTGTGGCTATAGGCTACTTCAATGAGGTTGTTGATCCCCATAAATACTGGGCTTACGCCATTTTAGTAGTTGCCATTATCTTGTTTAATAGTGAGCAGCTGAAGCGCAAATAAGGATTATTGAAGGGGCATAAAAATGGGGATAATATATTTTCATAATAAGATTTTTCAAAAAAGCAAGGAACTAGTTCAACCGTAAATTGGGAATTGCTTTTTACATTTATTATTGAAAATAAATTGATTATGATAAAAATTACCAACTACCTGCTATTAGCTGTAGTCCTGTTGGGTACCGCTTGTAAAAGCGACCGAAAGGATGTAAAAATTGACAGCCAGAAACCCTTGACCCTGCAAACATACTTTGCTCCTGAAGCAAGCTTTGGCGTATCCTCCACCCTTATTGAAGGAGAAAAAAATCTTATTTTAGTCGACGCCCAGTTTACACTTGCCGATGCAGATTCAGTGATTGCACGTATTCAGGCGACGGGCAAAAATCTTCAAAGTATCTATATTAGTTACAACGATCCGGACTTCTACTTCGGATTAAGCCGCATCCGGGAACATTTTCCAAATGTGCCAATTTATGCAAATGCCACTGTACGCAAAGCGATCCAAGATACGTATCAGGCAAAATTAGCGCAATGGGGACCAATTTTAGGAACGGCCATTTCTGATACCGTAATTATCCCGGACTTACTGCCTGCAACACCTTTGACCTTAGAAGGTCAAGCAATTGAAATCCGCAGCCTTCCGAATGCTGAAGCCAATAGCTACGTCTATATTCCTTCCCTAAAAACAGTGTTAGGAGGTATAAATATCTTCGGTAGCAGCTTCCATGTATGGCTTGCAGATGCCCGCTTAAATGCTTCAAAAGACCAATGGATTGCGGTACTTGACGCCATCAGCGCCTTATCGCCAAGCGTGGTAATTCCAGCACACGGGGATAAAGATTCAGCCCTCGATCTACGCTCGGTAACGCATACACGTGACTACATTGAATTCTTTAGAAAGACGGCAACAGAATATAGTAAATCTGTAGACCTCATAGCAGCCATCAACGCGCAATACCCAACATTAAAATTTGGGCAAGCGCTTACTTTTGCCGCGCAAGTGCACACCGGTGAACTTGAATGGTAATAGCCAGCAATTAAGTAAGCCCTAGGGCTTACTTAATTTTTGATAATATTTTTAGCAAAAAAGCGCCCTTTTTAGTAATTTAGCCTAAAAAGGAAGATCTTGGCAGAATTAACACATATCACCCCTATTGAATACCTGAAAGGTGTAGGACCTCAGAAAGCAGATGTGCTTAAAAAGGAATTACAAATCTTCACGATCGGTGATCTTTTGCACTATTATCCCTTCCGCTACAACGACCGCACGCAATTTCATAAAATACGTGAGCTGAACACCGATATGTATGCTGCGCAAGTTTTAGGTCGCCTGATAGGCTTACAGGAAGTGGGAGAAAAGCGCGCTAAACGCCTCGTAGGTCAGTTTAAAGATGAAACGGGCAGCATAGAGCTTGTTTGGTTTCAATCCATCACCTTCCTTCAAAAAAGCCTACAAGTAGGGCAAGTATATGTGCTCTATGGAAAGCCTTCAGAATTTAATGGGCACCTTTCTTTTACACATCCAGAAATGGAAGCCTATCAACCGCATGCAAAGCAGATTGGAAATCAAACGCTGCAGCCCATATACTCCTCGACGGAAAAATTAAAAAAATTCAACTTAGAAAGTAAAGGCATTCAAAAGCTTGTGCAGCAAGCACTGGAAATTGTCCTGCGCACGATTACCGAGGAAGTGCCGACATATATCCTTCAGAAGCATGCGCTTGTAAGCTTGCCACAAGCAATCCTTGCAATCCATTTTCCACAAAATCAGCAGGAGCTCAGCCAAGCAATTAAACGGTTAAAATTCGATGAGCTTTTTTATATTCAGCTCAAGCTCCTTCGGAATAAGCAGCTGAATACGCAGAAATTCCGTGGTCAGGTCTTTAATGCCATCGGTGAGAAGTTTAATACCTTCTACAACGAGCGCCTCCCCTTCCCACTGACAAATGCGCAAAAACGCGTCATCAAAGAAATTCGCCTTGATACTAAGACCGGTGCACAGATGAATAGACTTGTGCAAGGGGATGTGGGCTCCGGAAAGACCGTAGTAGCCCTAATGGCCATGCTATTTGCCGTAGACAATGGCTGCCAGGCATGCTTAATGGCACCCACAGAAATCCTTGCGCAACAGCATTATACAGGACTCCAGGAACTCTTGGGAGCAGACATCTGCAACCTCAAGATTCTAACAGGATCCACCTCCGCCAAGCAGCGACGTATTATCCACGAAGAATTAGAAAATGGCACCCTCGATATCCTAATAGGCACCCATGCGCTTATTGAAGATAAGGTGAAATTTAAAAACCTAGGCCTCGTAGTGATTGATGAGCAGCACCGCTTCGGTGTGGAACAGCGTGCCAAGCTATGGCGTAAAAATACCATCCCCCCACATATGCTCGTGATGACAGCAACGCCCATTCCGCGTACGCTGGCCATGACCATGTATGGAGATTTAGATATTTCCGTAATCGATGAACTCCCTGCAGGAAGAAAACCCATCAAAACGGTACACTTCTTCGAAAGCTCCAGGCTACGTATGTTTGGCCTGATGCGGGAAGAAATTGCCAAAGGAAGACAGGTATACATCGTATTTCCCCTCATTAAAGAGTCGGAAAAGTTAGATTTGCTCTATTTAGAAGCAGGACTGGAAAATTTACAAGTTGAATTTCCACTTCCTGACTACCGCATTTCCATTGTACATGGGAAGATGCCTGCCAAAGATAAGGACTTTGAGATGCAGCGCTTCGTAAAAGGGGAAACCCAAATTATGGTGGCTACAACGGTCATTGAAGTGGGAGTGAATGTTCCCAATGCCTCGGTAATGATTATAGAAAATTCCGAACGCTTTGGCTTATCACAGCTGCATCAGCTTCGCGGCCGTGTAGGGCGTGGCGCCGAGCAATCGTACTGTGTACTAATGTCTTCCAATAAATTAAGTAAGGAAGGACGCCTACGCCTAGAAACCATGGTGCGCACCAATGATGGCTTTGAAATATCTGAAGTCGATCTGCAGCTGCGTGGCCCCGGAGACATTTCCGGCACACAGCAGTCCGGCATATTAGATCTAAAGCTCGCAAATTTAGCAACCGACCAAGCACTCCTTGCTGAAGCGCGAGAAACAGTCATTGCCATCTTTAAAGAAGACCCTGAGTTAAGCAGCCCAGAAAATGCCTTACTCAAGCGACAACTACAACGAAAAAATACGGGGATTGCCTGGGATAAAATCTCTTAAAAACAATTATCTTTGTCTACCTGTTAGCTTATTAAGGGTCTTGAAAGCCCTCCGCTAACAGTTATAATTACATCATATGGCTAGATTCAAAATACACGAAACCGCAATAAAACAAGAAACAGCAGTTCTAATCTCTGTAATCACCCCTTCTGTAACGGAAGCCAAGGCGAAGGAGTATTTAGAAGAGCTGGAGTTTCTCGTGCAGACCGCAGGCGGAAGAACGGAAGGTATCTTTACGCAAAAATTAGCGTACCCTGATCGTGCGACTTTTGTAGGATCTGGAAAACTCGAAGAAATAAAAAATTATATCGACGCAGAGGAAATTGATATGGTCGTCTTCGATGATGAGCTAAGTCCTTCGCAACTTCGAAATATTGAACGCGAACTGAAAGTTAAAGTCTTGGATCGCTCCAATTTAATCTTAGATATATTTGCCCGCCATGCGCAATCTGCGCAAGCAAAAACGCAGGTGGAATTAGCGCAGCTCCAGTATTTACTACCCCGCTTAACACGGATGTGGACCCACTTGGAACGTCAGCGTGGAGGTATTGGTATGCGCGGTCCCGGAGAGAGCCAGATAGAAACAGATAGACGTATTATCTTAAATAAAATATCCCTTTTCAAAGAGCGCCTTAAGAATATCGACCGTCAGAATGAAACGCAACGTAAGAACCGTGGCGAGATGATTCGCGTAGCCTTAGTAGGCTATACCAACGTAGGTAAATCTACGATCATGAATATGATCTCCAAATCGGATGTCCTTATTGAAAATAAATTATTTGCAACCTTAGATACTACGGTCAGAAAAGTAGTCATAGATAATTTACCGTTCCTGCTATCCGATACGGTAGGATTTATCCGAAAATTACCTCACCACCTCGTAGAGTGCTTTAAATCCACCTTAGACGAGGTACGCGAGGCTGACATCTTAATTCATGTCGTAGATATCTCCCATCCAAATTTCGAAGATCATATCCATGCCGTGAATGAAACGTTAAAAGATATCGATGCCTTAGATAAACCTGTGATTACAGTATTCAATAAAATTGATGCTTACGTTCCTGCGATTGAAGAAGGAGAAGAGGAAGATAAAATTATTACTATTGAAGATTTCAAAAATAGCTGGATGGGAAAAAATTCCGATCCTGTAATTTTCTTATCAGCAACGAATAAGACTAATTTAGAGGAGTTTAAGGAATTGCTATATCAGGTCATTAAAGATAAACATATCGCACGCTATCCGTTTAATAATCTATTGTACTAATAGCCATGAACAAAAAAGTAACCTTTATTGATTGGGGCCTCCAAGATTACCAAGTCGCTTGGGATAAGCAAGGAGATCTATTCAGTAAGGTCGTGGAAACGAAAACTAATAACCGACTTCAAAATACGGCGGTACCCACGGATAACTTCTTAGTTTTTACGGAGCACCCCCATGTATATACATTGGGGAATTCTGGGAAATTTGAGCATTTATTATTAGATGAACAGGGACTTCAAGAAAAACAAGCTACTTACTATAAGATCAACCGCGGTGGGGATATCACCTACCATGGCCCGGGACAACTTGTAGGCTATCCAATCTTAGATTTGGAAAATTTCTTTACGGATATCCACCTCTATTTACGTACGCTAGAGGAAGCTATTATTCTTACATTGGCTGATTACGGCATTGCTGCAGGACGCTACCCAGGATATACCGGCGTTTGGTTAGATCCCGATAAGGAGTCTGCTAGAAAGATCTGCGCCATGGGCGTTCGAGCAAGCAGGTGGGTAACCATGCATGGCTTCGCCTTTAACGTAAACACCGATTTGAGTTACTTCAAGAATATTGTCCCTTGTGGCATTGATGATAAGGCCGTTGCCTCCATGGAAGGAGAGTTAGGCTATAAACTAAATATGGATGAAGTTAAGAATACGTTAAAGAATCATATCGCTCAACTGTTTCAGATGGACCTACGAAGCGAAGATTAAAGCATTATTTACACGGAGTTGTTTGCAGTCAAACAGCTCCGTTTCTTTTTCACGGGTTGCCACTGTCAGCTGAATGCCGTTGCAATGTGGGGCAAAGAGTGTCTCAACAATCTCTACGGTATTATTCTGCCCTGAGAGATGGGAAAGAATGAGATGCTGCAAGGACTCACTGCGGTGTTCTGTGAAAATAGCTAACGCTGAAGCATTTGAAATATGCCCCCAACCTCCAGAAATCCTATTTTTCAGGAAATAGGAATACCTTCCTTTAGCCAGCATTTCAGCATCATAATTAGCTTCTAAGAATAGGACATGGCAGTTGGATACCGCAGCAATTACATGCTCACAGGCGCGTCCTAAATCCGTGAGCACCGCAATTTGATGCTGCCCATTGGAAACCATAAACGAACAAGGCTCTTTGGCATCATGGAATTTTGGAATCCCCTGAACAGTAAGGGCCCCAATCTGCACCTCCCCATCCACTGCCATCAGATGGACGAGCTCCTCAGGGAGTCTTAATTTACTCCCCGCATAGGTGCCCGCTGTAAGGTACACAGGGATCTGATAACGCTTACAGAAAACCGAAAGCCCCTTAATATGATCGGTATGCTCATGGGTGATAAAGAGCGCTTTTACCTGTGCCGGGTTGATCCCTAAGTTCAGCATACGTAATTCCATATGCTTGCAGTTAATACCGGCATCAACTAAAATAATATCTTCTCCCTGCGCTATATAATAGCAATTTCCATTAGATCCTGAGGCGATCGCTGCATACTTCATCTGACAAAGATAGGTATTAACACTCGGGTAAACTTAATGGAATTTGAATCGCTAATCCACCATCAGCTGTTTCCTTATATTTAGCGTTCATATCTTGGGCCGTTTCCCACATGGTTCTAACCACATGGTCTAATGACACCTTTGCCTTATCAGGATTCGACTGCAGGGCTAATTGTGCTGCTGTAATCGCCTTAATTGCTCCCATGGTATTACGTTCAATGCATGGAATCTGCACCAAGCCCCCAATCGGATCACAGGTCAACCCTAGGTGATGCTCCATGGCAATTTCTGCCGCCATCATAACTTGTCGCTGGGAGCCTCCCAAACATTCTGTTAATGCGCCTGCGGCCATCGCCGAGGAAACACCAATCTCTGCTTGGCATCCGCCCATAGCTGCAGAAATGGTCGCCCCTTTCTTAAAGATAGAGCCTATTTCTGAGGCTGTAAGTATAAATTGTATAATCTTATCTTCCGTATTCCCTTGGTGGAAGCAGATGAAATATTGCAATACGGCAGGTATAACGCCTGAAGCCCCATTTGTTGGCGCTGTGACAACTCTACCAAAAGAAGCATTTTCCTCATTTACGGCCAAGGCGAAGCAACTTACCCAATCTAAGATATAGCCAAAATCTTGGCCTCCAGCACAGATTGCTGCAATCCAACTTTCGTAGTCCGAATAAGGACGATCTTTCAACAAGCGCTTATTCAGCTTCGCCGCCCGACGTTCCACATGCAAGCCTCCAGGGAGTGTTCCCGCCGTATGACAACCTCTGTAAATACAGTTTTTTATGACCTCATAAATTTCTAGTACTCCGGCTTTAGTCTCACTCTCCTCACGCCAAGCATGCTCATTTTCAAGCACTAACTCCGATATTTTAAGACCTGTCTTCATGGTCCAATGAAGCAGCTCCTTCGCATTTTCAACTGGAAAAGGTAGGTCTACTTCTATTTTCCCGTTATCAGCTTCATTCTCCTGTACGACAAATCCCCCTCCAATGGAGTAATAGGTCTCCGAAACAGCCTTTCCATTTGTTAAAAAAGCTTGAAACGTAAGTGCATTGGGATGAAAAGGTAAACTTTCAGTATAAAGAAATAGTAAATCCGCCGTATAATCAAAAGGTATCCGTTTCGTAGACCCCAGCTGCAGCTCCTTCATCACCTTAATATTCTCTACCTTAGGAGTAACATGATTCACATCAAAAGTCACTGGATCATCACCACTTAAGCCCAGAAGCACAGCGATATCCGTCCCGTGACCGATCCCCGTCTTTGCGAGGGAGCCATAGAGTAATATTTTCACGGATTCCACCAACGCTAGATTATCAGAATTCTTAAGCTTTAGCACAAACTGCTGTGCTGCACGCCAGGGGCCCAAAGTATGTGAACTGGAAGGTCCAATACCTATCTTAAACATATCAAAAACGGAAATCTGCTCTCTTATCATGCTACAAAATACTTAATGCCAACAAATGTAATTCTTTTTTCATAATTGCTATCTTTACATCCTCAATTTTTAGCGTACATATGTTATATCGAATCATAGGATTTATCCTACTTTGTTGCTGCGGAACTTTTATTACACATGCAAAACCGAGCCCTAAGCGTGAATTACGCGGTGTATGGCTCTCTACCATCGGGAATATTGATTGGCCCACAGTTATGGGCGCCAGTAAAGAGAAACAACAAGAAGAGTTGATTCGTATTCTAGATGAGCATCAAAAGACAGGTATAAATGCGTTATTTTTTCAAATTAGACCTGCTGCAGACGCTTTTTATAAAAGCTCGAAAGAGCCCTGGTCCCGTTACCTAACGGGGGTTCAAGGAAAAGATCCCCAATATGACCCTTTAGCATTTATTATTGAAGAAGCTCATAAGCGTGGCATGGAGCTTCATGCTTGGATTAATCCCTACCGTGCATCGACGACCTTAAATGCAAAGCACTTCGCTGCCGATCATATTACACGCACAAAACCGGAGTGGTTCTTCACCTATGGCGGGAAAAAATTATTTAACCCCGGTATTCCCGCGGTTCGCAAACATATCATCGACGTTATTGTAGAAGTTGTAAAAAACTATGATGTCGATGGCATTCACTTTGACGATTACTTCTACCCCTACCCCGATGCCCATAATACGCCCATCCCGGATCAGCAAACCTACCGCAGCTATGGCGCAGGGTTCACAACAATTGCTGACTGGAGAAGGCATAATGTAGATCTGTTGATTCAAGGCTTAGGACAGGCGATAAAAAAAGAAAAAACCTATGTCAAATACGGCATTAGCCCCTTTGGAATCTGGGATAATAAACGTGACAATCCCCAAGGTTCTGCTACCGGTGGCCTGAGTGGCTACCGTACTTTATACGCCGATGCTATGAAATGGATGAAAGAAGGGTGGATCGATTATATTGCACCACAAATTTATTTTCCATTTCAAAACCGTGCTGCGGCGTATGAAGTATTGGTAAGCTGGTGGCAGCAGCACACCTATGAGCGTCATTTCTATATCGGCCATGGTGCTTATCGGGTGACAGAAAATAACCAAGGGTGGACTGAGCGTAATCAGATTCCACGTCAGGTAAGGCACCTACGGGAGGAACCTTTAGTACATGGGTCGATTTATTTCAGCTCCAAATCCCTAAGTCATAATCTAGCGGGCTTACGCGACTCCCTGCAGTATGACCTGTATCGCTTACCAGCACTGCCGCCAACGATGCCATGGCTAGATAGCATCGCCCCACAAGCACCATTTGGTCTTCAGGCATTCCCCGCAGCGCATAAAAAAGCGGTTAATCTGCTTTGGCAAACACCCGATAAAGCCGCTGACGAGGAGGATGTCTACGGTTATATTATCTATCGATTCCCTGTAAAAGAAGCCATTGATTTAACGCGCGCTGACCGCATTATACATATCAGCTATGAGGCGAATAACCTGCAATTTGAAGATAGTAAAGTGCAGCCACAAAGAACATATAACTATGTGGTAACGGCTATTGACCGCTTGAAAAACGAAAGTCCAGCTTCCAATATACGCGAAATAAATATCCCTTAAAAAGGAAAAATTAGTCAAAAAAAAAGGCGGTCAATGACCGCCTTTTCTTGCAAATGGAGTTTATTTGCCATCCCCAAATTTGTAGGATTTATTAATAGTTACTGGTAATTTTCCACTCGTTTTAATCTGACCTGTCAATGCTCTTACCGCAGCTGACTGCATAAAAGAATCATTCTGGTAGGTTAATAGAATACTTTTTGATTTAGAAAGACCTGCTACATCTGCAAGCGCATAGGCATTCGTCATCATGACAACTGTAGATTTCTTGGCTAACTTCGCCACGACAGCACGTACACCTTCATTTAACGTTAATGTAGGCTTTGGACGTAAGCGATTGTCATGAATCGCTAAGATAACTTGCTTTGCTCCCTTAGTAGCTTTTAAAGCCGCTTTAATGGACGCTTCTGAAGCCGTATCCGGTAGGAACACCTGCGTTACCTGCGCTAATTCTGCCGTCAGCTCCTTTTCAAACTGCTGCGCAGCAGGGATACCAATAGAGATAATTGTAGTCTTAGCATTTTTCTTAAAAGACTTCAATTTAGCATTGGAATTTAAGAGCGTTACTGAAGCATCCGAAAGACGCGCAAGTAGCTGCTTAGACTCAGGTCTGTTTAACTCGTTTACTAAATTAGGAATCGCTACAGGCTTATAGTTATTTAAGCCTAACCAGTATTTTGAAGCTAAGACTTTCTTCACGCGCATATCCAAATCCGATTGTTGAATACGACCGTCAGCAATTGCTTTCACAATTAAATCAATCGCTCGTGCCGAATTTTCTGAGATTTCTAATAGATCATGTCCCGCAATAATAGCGCGCACATCAGCCTCCCCATTAGGGAAGAATTTCTTAGCGCCCTTCATGTCCATTGCATCTGTAACAATAAGTCCACGGTAGCCCAATTCTTCGCGCAAAATTCCCGTAACAATAGGCTTAGAAATAGACGATGGCATATTTGGCGTCGGATCTAAGGAAGGGATATTCATATGTGCCACCATAATTGCTGGTGTGCCGGATTTGATCATCTCCTTAAATGGATACATTTCCAATGAATCTAAACGCTCCTTAGAAAAGGGTAATTGTGGGAGATCATGATGTGAATCAGTTTCCGTATCGCCATGTCCTGGAAAATGTTTTAGCGAGGTAATAATTCCACCATCAACCATCCCATTCATATAAGCCTTAGCTTTGGAAGTAACATTATATTTATTGTCCCCAAAAGAACGAACACCAATTACAGGGTTTAGCGGATTATTATTGATATCTACGACAGGCGCAAAATTAAAGTGCATACCAATACGTAAAAAGTCTTTCGCCACTTCTACTCCCATATCATATAAAAGGGCTTCATTCTGCACAGCACCTAATGTCATTTGGTAAGGGTAAGAAATCGTAGAGTCCGGTAGACGCATTCCTAAGCCCCACTCACCATCATAGGTCACCAATAAAGGAACTTTAGATACTGATTGGTATTTATTTAACATGTCAGCATGACGCACTGGCCCTCCTTGGAAGACTACCAAACCACCCAATTGTTCTTTTTGAATAACTTGTTTTACCGAATCCGTATATGCATCACCCAGATTAGTATGTGCACGCACTAAAAATAGTTGACCTACACGTTCTTTGGGGGTCAAACTATTGAATACGGAGTCTACCCAAGCGTGTTGTGAATTTATGAAGGGTACAAAAGCAGGTTTTTTTTGCGCTTTTGTGACAGAAATAGACATCGCAGTAAGTGCAACACCTAAAAGAATATTTTTAAACATAAGTATGAATTAATCAGTAAATAGGTGTTACGAAATACGTTAAAATTTTGCACATAAAAAACTCTTTTATGCATTTTGTTACACAAATTTATTTTTTAACAGCATAAATGCGCAAACCATGCTTAAATGACACTAATTAAAGGTTGCTTTTAATTCAAATGGTACTTTTTCTCTAAAAGAATTGCTAAATCTAAGCTCTGCTCTAGTTCCCCAGAAGCTTCTTTTTTCCAAAGCATATCGATAATAAGAAGCATCAATTGAGTTTCCAATTCAGGGTTTTCATAATTCAACTCCGTAAAAGCACGATTTATAATAGGCTGCACAGGTTTCATAAATTGCTCATGCTGCTGTTTAGAAAAACTATGATGCGAGAGGCGTTCCTGTAACTTCCAGAATAAGGGTTCATCTGCCACCAGCTTGGTAGGTAAATTAATCATATTACGCAAAAAGTCTTTGGGATCTTTGTAGGTCATCATCCCCTTATGATGCATTAGAACACGACGGTAACCAGATTTTATTAAATGAAAAAGGAGGGCATCTTTGTTTCCAAAATGTTTGAAGATTAAGGCCTCACTCACTCCAGCGTTGATGGCTATCATTTTTGTGGAAGTATCGGTGTACCCCTTCTCCGCAAATAATAGAAGTGCCTCTTTCATAATCCTCTCCTTTCGACTCAATGCATTTTCTTTCATATGAATTTCACTGTTTTGACTACAAATATATTTAAACTTTTTGACTAAGGACTGTCAGAGATTTGTTAAAAAAACACAAATTTATTCAAATTTACCTATTAGTTAGTTAGTACACACTCGCTCACTAGGAGTCAAAAAGTAGGGACATAAGGCATGAAAAAGTAGCGAACAATCACATGAAAAAGTAGCGAGCAGGAGCTATAACAAGCGTCCCCCTTGTGCTTTAAAATAAGCTTTTTTAGTGGCGTAAGAGGCCTCTTCAATAGGGCGTGTAGCAGCTTGCAGAATGACCGTTTTAAATCCCAACTTCAGCGCGTCAAGGGCTGTAAAATAAACACAATAATCCGCCGCAAGTCCACATATATGCACTTCCGAAACCCCTTTATCCATTAAGTAATCACCCAATCCCGTTGCGTGTATATGTCCGTTATCAAAAAAGCCACTGTAGCTATCTACGCGTGTATCGAGCCCTTTTTGAAAAACTTGCACCAGGGCCTCCGGCGTTAAATCTGCCGCAAATTCAGCCCCATAGCTATGCTGAACACAGTGTTCAGGCCATAGTGTCTGCGGTAATCCATGTAATGTTATTTGCTGAAAAGGCTCCATTCCTGGGTGTTGAGAGGCAAAACTTTCATGTTTCGCTGGATGCCAGTCTTGCGTTGCGACGACCATGGAATAATTTGGAACTAACGCATTGACCAGGGGAATAATTTCTTCTCCACGTGGAACATATAAACTTCCTCCTGGTAAGAAGTCATTTTGTATATCAACTATTATTAAAGCAATCATTTTAATTAATTTTCTGTAAACATATAACCGATACCACGTATATTAATAATCTTTAAACGGGCATCTTTATTTAAGTATTTCCGAAGGCGTGAAATAAAGACATCCAAACTTCGCCCTGTAAAGTAGTGATCATCGGACCAATAGGCTTTTATAATTTCCTCACGCGGCACCACTTGTTCTTTTTGAGTATATAATTTTCGCAGCAGTTCGGACTCCCGAAAAGACAATTTCACCGACTCATCGTGGTAGCTTAAGGTAAATTTCTGTCCATCTAAGACATAGTCACCTATCAGCAGCCGTTGCGAGCTCAGCCTTTTGGGATTATTTTTCAATAATGACTCGATGCGCACAATAAGCTCCTCGATACTAAATGGCTTTTTCAGATAATCATTCGCCCCTAAGTGAAATCCTTTTACAACATCTTCGGTCTGTGTACGCGCTGTTAAGAATATCAGCGGAACTTGACTATCTAGGGCTCTAATTTTTCGAGCAAGGGTAAAGCCATCCATCACAGGCATCATCACATCGATTAAAACAAGGTCAGGCTTTTGCGTCTGAAAGCTTTCCAGCGCTTGCTGTCCATTAGTCTGATGCGTCACCCGGTAGTTATTGGCTTCCAAGCTATCAGCAATAATCAGCGCTAAACTAGCCTCATCCTCGACATATAAAATATTTATCATAGCTGCAAGCTTATAAGTTATTAGTACCTTTTGGAAGGTATATGGTAAAGGTAGTACCTTTTTTTAATTCAGATTCTACGTCAATTCGACCACCATGTTTTTCCACGATTTGCTTGACATAGGAAAGACCGATTCCAAATCCTTTAACAGCATGTAAATTACCTTCAGAAACACGGAAAAATAAATCAAAGATATACCCTTGGTCAGCTTTAGAAATTCCGTGACCATTGTCTTTGAACACAATCTTCACCGTCTCGGGTTGCTCTTCGACAGCAATGGAAATAAGCACCTTATCATCCGCATATTTAATCGCGTTATCGAGCAAGTTGGAAATAACATTCTTAAGGTGATCCTCATCTGCTTGAAGTACTATGGGGCTTTCAGGCACATCAAGATTAATAGTCAAAATTTTACTGGCATGGACTTCCATAGGAGCTATTGCGTGGCGCAGAAGCTCCTGCAGATGTACCGAAGATTTATGGATCTTTACACCTGAAAATTCATCGACATCCACTTCGAGTACACGCTCAATAAGAGTATGCAGATGGGTGAGCTCACGCTTAGAAATTGCTAAATACTGCTCCATCTTCGCACGATTATCCCGCGCGACATACATCTGTATCGCTTCCACGGCGGCCATGACTGTGGCCACGGGAGTCTTGAGTTCATGCGTCATATTGTTGACGAATGACTTCCGTAATACGGCGAGTTTATGCTGCTTAATAATTGTTTGAAGTAGAAAGAAAAAGGTGGTTATTAACATCCCCACTAGCAAGAAAGCGACGAAGAGATGCCAACTTAAATTGAACAGAATAAAAGTTGATATCGATTCAAATTTTAAAATTAAAAATTGTTTTTTCGCGGGGTTAACAAGCATAGGTCTAGTCCATATAGCCTCCTTGGGGAGGTGTTTTTTTCGCAAGCTATGGAGCTGCTCACGCGATAAGGTTACTAGATCTAACTGATAGGCTGTGGGATATCCTTTGACAGTGAATGCCGAATCTAAGCCGCGCTTTATATGTTTAATTTCCGCGGCAGTAATATCTTTTTCATTGAGTAAAAACGGGGGTAATAATTGCTTGGGGTCACCTTTTGAAAGGAAATGACGCGCACGACCGCGGTCATAATTCCCTACAGAATCTAAGGGAATATCGGCTTGAAACACGGTTTGTACAACATTAAAAAGCGTACGTTCTGCAGAGGAGAGAAATAATTCACGGCGATTATTATAGCTTCCTGTAAGCCAAAAAGCGACTACCATGACAGTACCTAAAGCCGTAAAGGCCATTAAAATGAAAATCAATTTAACCTTTTTTACCATATGTAAGACAAATTTAATTAGTAGATTTGCATTAGGTGATCAATTAACCTATTTTAACAAAATATTACACGGATTAACAGTTGTCATTGATTACTTTTGCATTATTCAACTATTTTATATGAATCAATTTTTTAAGAGAAAGCAGATAGCCTATTTTTTACCACTAATTACCTTATTAGGATTTAGTTCTTGTAATAAAGATATCTCCATCTCTTTAGACAACACGGGGGCTGAGAATTTAGGTTTAACGACCATGGATACGGCAACAATTGTTGTATCATCGTATCAAATGGATGATATACCAACTTCAGCAACAGGCATCGTACTTGTTGGAAAGAGCAACAATCCTACTTCAGGTAAAATAAGCTCTTCTTCCTTTATGCGCTTAGGTATTCCAACTGAAACGCTAGCGATTCCTAGTAATGCGACTTTTGACTCCCTGACACTTGTCATTAAACCTAATAAATACTTCTACGGCGATACGACAAAGATTCAAAAAATTTCTGTTCATCAAGTTACTGAAGATATTAAATTAACGGAAATTAATTTAGGGAAAGATCCAGATGAACGTCCTGTGTTCGTGAGTACAGCATCCATCTTTAATGATCAGAAATTCGCTTATAATGCAACCGCTTTAGGTACAGCTAGTTTTTCTCCACGTGTAAGAACGATGGATTCGCTAGCCTTCAAATTAGACGCTACCTTAGGGAATCGTTTATTCGGCTATTTACAAACTGGGGATGCACGTGTGAGTTCTAACACTAATTTCCAAGAATTCTTCAAAGGCTTAGTATTAGTTCCGGCAGCGACCAACACAGCATTGATAGGTTATAAAGATTCTGTATTTATGAATGTTCATTACTCCTATGTTGGCAGTGATGGCTTTAGCACAAAAGCTAAAAAGACTTTTAGCATAGACAACAAGAATTACCAGCACAACAATATCACATATGATCGTTCAGGAACAGCTTTTGCAAGTCTGAATGCTTCGAATCCGGAGATCTTTACGTCAGCGACAGCGGGTACTGCTTTTCTAGAAGGTGGCACTGGCGTTGTAGCGCGCCTACAGTTTCCTTCGTTATTAAGTATAGTATCGGATCCGAAGATTGCTATCAACAAGGCGGAATTAATTATTGAAGCGGAGAATAGTGCTGACGCACAGCAACCTAACCCTGCAGCATTAGAGATTTTTATTGCCAATAAGATTGTGAACCCTATCGGTCAATTAACGGCACCACAAGCAACAGTGGCGCAATCTGCACCCTTTGAGAAGGGCAATGACACGGGAAAAAATGGAAAATATACGTTTAATATGATCGAATATTTGAATAATATTAAAAAAACAGCGTATTTTGACTCATCATTATTGGTGAGCTTACCAACATCTCAATTATTTACTACAGGAAATAGACTTGTAATTGCGAAATCAGGCGGAAAACCAAAAATAAAATTAAATATCATATATACTAAATTTTAACAATTTATGAACAAGAAAAACTGGCTAATGATGCTATTAACTTTCGTTGTAGCCTTTGCAACTTTCTCATCCTGTAAGAAATCAGATGAGGAGGCTAATGAAGTAGATGAATGGGTAAAAGTATCTGCATTAGATGGAGATCCTAGATCTGCAGCTGCAGGATTTCAAATTGGCAATATCGGATATATTTCTACGGGTCTAATTGGTGCAAATGATCGCGCACAAGATACTTGGGCATTTAACACACAATCTGGAGAGTGGATTAAGAAAGCAGATTTTCCAGGTGCAAAAAGAAATGAAGCTGTAGGTTTTGCCATTGGCAACCAAGGTTTCGTAGGTACAGGTTTCGATGGTAATTCAGCATTAAATGATTTTTACAAATTCGACCAAACTACAAATACATGGACTAAAATTGCTGACTTCCCTGGAGAGGCGCGTTACGGTGCTGTCGCATTTTCTATTGGAAACTTTGGTTATGTTGGTTGTGGTACGACTTCAAACGATAAAAACTTAAAAGATTTCTACAAGTATGATCCTGCAACAAATAAATGGGAAAGCATTACTTCAAACATTGTAAACAAACGTAAAAACCCTTTTGTGTTTGTAATTAACAATAAAGCATATATTGGTGGTGGTGTTGACAACAACTTATTCGTAGAAGATTTCTATGAGTTTGATGGTCAAAAATTCACACAATTAGAAGATATTAAAAGTAAGTCTACAAGCTCTTCTACATACAATGTAACTAGAAAATCAGCGACTACAATGGTTATTAACAACTTAGGTTATGTTGTAGGTGGATCGAATCCTTCTGTATTATCATCTATTTGGGAATACAATCCAGCGACAAAAACTTGGAATGATGACAATCAAGTATTCCAAGGTTCCGCACGTGAGTCTGCAGTTTCATTCTCAGCGAATGGAGCAGGTTTCGTAGTAACAGGTAAAAATGGCACTTCACGTTACGATGACAACTGGAAATTTACACCTGTTAAATAGGTTTAAATAACACTTATAAATAAAGGGGATATATCAATGATATATCCCCTTTATTATTTATGATAACTTGAAGGCTTAGCGCGCGGCTAAGACTAGTTAGATTAAGCCTTTCTTAACAAGTAATTCTGCCACTTGAATAGCATTCGTAGCAGCTCCTTTACGTAGGTTATCAGCTACGACCCACATATTTAATGTTTTCTCTTGCGACTCATCGCGACGGATACG
The DNA here is from genome assembly GCA_017942165.1 of Rhinopithecimicrobium faecis. Taxonomy (GTDB): domain Bacteria; phylum Bacteroidota; class Bacteroidia; order Sphingobacteriales; family Sphingobacteriaceae; genus Sphingobacterium; species Sphingobacterium faecis. Next base: position 49,006 of record JAGKSB010000007.1, read on the forward strand.
GCCAACAAAGACTTCATCCTTGCCATGCGCATCCTTTGGCATTGGATACTCTAAATTCGCTGGATTATCAACGACAATTACACCCTCCTGAGCAGCAAGTGCTGCACGGACATCCGCTAGATCGAAATCATTTTCAAATTCAATATTTAAAGACTCCGAGTGTCCTCCCATAACTGGGATACGAACGGTGGTAGCTGTTACTTTAATACGGTCATCCTGCATGATTTTATTCGTTTCCAAGATCATTTTCATCTCTTCTTTCGTATACCCATTTTCTTGGAAAACATCAATTTGAGGAATCACATTTAAATCAATGGTATATGGATAAGCTTTCTCGCCGTCAACTCCTGCACGCTCATTCATTAACTGCTCTACGGCTTTCACACCTGTACCTGTCACTGACTGGTAGGTAGAAACAACCACACGCTTAACTTTATATTTGTCATGTAAAGGTTTTAACGCTACGACCATCTGTATTGTTGAACAGTTAGGATTCGCGATAATCTTATCTGCTGCGGTTAACACATCGCCATTCACTTCAGGAACGACCAATTTTTTTGTTGGATCCATGCGCCATGCAGAAGAGTTATCGATCACTGTAATTCCCGCCTCTGCGAATAAAGGAGCAAATTCCAAGGAAGTACTTCCTCCAGCAGAGAAAAGAGCGACATCAGGTTTTAAAGCAATTGCTTCTGTCGGAGTCACAACTTGATACTTCTTTCCCTTGAATTCAATTTCCTTACCCTTACTACGCGCTGATGCCACTGGAATTAATTCTGTTACTGGAAAATTACGCGCTGCTAATACCGTTAACATTTCGGAACCTACAAGTCCGGTTGCGCCGACTACTGCCACTCTCATGTCTAGTTTGCTTTAAATTTTTAATGAATATATTATTGAAACTTGAATTTTAAGCCATTTAAATGGCTTAAAATCAAACATACTAAAATATCCTTGGATTTTTAGCTAATTTTTAAAAATACAAACAGCTCCTTATTATATTCATCAATTTCACATAAAAGCTTTACCAAATGAGTAATATACGGCGCTCAGCACACAGACCTACTAAAAACGTTTTTTTTATCTTCCTTAAAGGTTTTTTTTTATTCATTAGTTTTATCGTGTGACGACAAGTAAATTTTTCATTTTATAATAAAAAAAAATAAAAAAAAGATAAGCGGCTGGCGGCTGATTCAAAGAGTAGACAAAAGGTGATTTTCATCGTAATGCTGCGACAAACTAAAGCATTTAAACAACCGATTGTAACAGGATAAAAACAGAATTTTCAATCTTTCTATGCGAAATAAATCAAAACCTATAAAGGGTCTTCATTTAGAACAAAATTGGGCGTTAAGCAACTCATAAGCTACATTTATTGGATTCTTACCGCATTAAAGGTATGGCTCGCTTCTTGTGATAATTTATAAATAATGTATATTTGTCAGCAATGAAAGAGAGCATAATTATGATAGGTGCAAACGGTCAAATCGGAACAGAATTGGCTGCTGCACTACGAAAAAAATTTGGTACTGAAAACGTAGTTACTTCAGATATCAGACAGCCACAAGTATTTGCGGAAGGTGAAATTTTTGAGACCATTAATGTCTTAGATCAAGATGCTTTAGTCGCATTATTTGAAAAATACAAACCTACTCAAGTATACCTTCTTGCGGCCATGTTATCAGCAACTGGAGAGCAGTATCCAATGAAAGCTTGGGATTTAAATATGACGGGTCTCTTAAATGTTTTGAACTTATGTGTAGAACACAAAGTTCAGAAAGTATTTTGGCCGAGCTCCATCGCTGTATTTGGTCCAAATTCTCCAAAAGAAAATACGGATCAATATTGTGTTATGGATCCCAATACAATGTATGGTATCAGTAAACTAGCTGGCGAGCGCTTAATTGAATATTACAATGGGAAATATAAGTTAGATATCCGTTCAATACGCTACCCAGGAATTATTTCATGGAAAGCACAACCAGGAGGTGGCACCACGGATTACGCGGTACATATTTTCTACGAAGCATTGAAAAACAATCGTTATGAGTGTTTCTTATCAGAAAATACAGGCTTACCGATGTTGTATATGGATGACGCTATTGAAGGTACATTACAATTAATGGATGCTCCTAAAGAAAGCTTATCAATACGCTCAAGTTATAATATTACAGGAATAAGTTTTACTCCAAAAGACTTAGCTCTTGAAATTAAAAAGATTCTTCCTAATTTTGTAATCACTTATTCGGACAACGACCCGCGTCAAGCGATTGCGGATTCATGGCCTTCAAGTATTGAAGACAGCACTGCCCGAAATGATTGGGGATGGCAGCCTAGATTTGATCTAGCAAAGCTTACTCAAGACATGATTGAGAATCTTAAAACAAAATAACTATAAAAATGGGAAGAGCTTTCGAATTCAGAAAAGAGCGTAAATTCAAACGCTGGGCTAAAATGGCTGTTCAATTTACACGTTTAGGTAAAGAAATTGCTATTGCAGTAAAAGACGGCGGACCTCATCCTGATACTAATTCTAGATTACGTACAGCCATTCATAATGCGAAGAACGTAAATATGCCTAAGGATCGTATTGATGCCGCTATTAAGCGTGCTTCAGAAAAAGATTCTAAAGGTTACGAAGAATACGTTTATGAAGGGTATGGACCACACGGCGTACCAATTTTAATCGAAACAGCTACAGATAACACCAATAGAACGGTCGCAAATATTCGTTCTTATTTCACAAAATCTGGTGGAACATTAGGAAAAACAGGGTCTTTAGATTTTATCTTTAACCGCAAGTCTATGTTTCGCTTTGATGCTGCTGAGGATTTAGATGTCGAGGAATTAGAATTAGAATTAATTGATGGTGGTCTTGAAGAGCTTTATGTAGAAGCGAATGAAGAAGGTGTGGATGAAGTCGTAATTCAAACCTCTTTTGAAGATTTCGGAAATATGCAATCCCTTTTAGAAGAAAAAGGCATCGCTGTTAAATCCGCTAAGTTAGAGCGTATTTCACTTTCAAATTCAGAAATTTCGGAAGAACAAGCGGTCGATGTATTAAAATTAATCGATAAAATTGAGGAAGACGATGATGTACAAGCAGTATATCATAATATGGCTTAATTAAAATCAATGTAGATAAAACGTGATTCTGAATTTCTTCAGATCACGTTTTATTTTTTTATACCTACCCCAGGTATATTTTTGGGAGAGGTACCTCCACGTTGCAAGGGTTCGTTAGGCAAACTATTTTCCGAGGCTAAATTTCCAAAGCGGCACAATTTATACTCAAAAAGTAGTTACATTTGTAAGTATATAAAATCCATAGACTATGACTTTTGAAGAGTTTTTCAGCAAAAAGAAAATTGACTTAGCCGCATTAAAAGCCGCAGAGCCAACCCTTTTTGAGGAATTCAAACTTCATTTTTCATTGATGGGTGAAAAAAGTTTTGATCATTCCAAGAAGTTCTGGTTTAACCGTCTTAGAAAGTTATATAGATCCACTGATGCGGAAGTTCCTGCAATAAAAAAAGAAAAAAATATCGAACAGCCTGCTCCAATAAAAGAAACCCCCGTTGCTAAGCCTGCAGGCTTTAAACCAAGGTTTAAAGTAGGACTTCCGAAACCTATAACCGCTGAAGAGCAGTCCGAAGAGAAGTCCGAAGAGAAAGCAACAGAAAAACCGGCAGAATCACTTGAACCTGCTGCGCCAAAACCAACGGGATTCAAGCCCAGATTTAAAGCTGGCATCACCAAACCCGTAACCGCTGAAGAGCAATCCGAAGAAAAAGCCGAAGAGAAGTTCGAAGAGAAAGTAACAGAAAAACCGGTAGAATCACCCGAACCTGCTGCGCCAAAACCAACGGGATTCAAGCCCAGATTTAAAGCCGGCATCACCAAAGCCGTAACCGCTGAAGAGCAATCCGAGGAGAAAGCAACAGAAAAACCGATAGAATCACCCGAACCTGCTGCGCCAAAACCAACGGGATTCAAGCCCAGATTTAAAGCTGGCATCACCAAACCCGTAACTGCTGAAGAGCAATCCGAGGAGAAAGCAACAGAAAAACCGGTAGAATCACCCGAACCTGCTGCGCCAAAACCAACGGGATTCAAGCCCAGATTTAAAGCCGGCCTTACAAATAATATAAAACCAAAAGATTAAGTCATAATTCTTTTTATTAAACAAATGGAATTATTAATTTTAACAGAGATTCGCTAAACAATTAACCATTATACAATTATGTTAAAAGAGGAAAGACAGGCATTTATAATACACCAGATAAATATTCACAATAAAGTATTATCATCTGACTTAAGTGTACAACTAAATGTTTCAGAAGATACTATCCGTAGAGATTTAAACGAGCTAGCTGAAAACGGTAAAGTATTAAAAGTATATGGAGGTGCCCTTTCAAAATCTTTTCAATTCCCCTTCCAAGACGGCAATGTTTACGCGAAAGAAGCGAAAAAAGAAATCGCTAAAAAAGCCTTGAACTTAATCCAAAATGGCATGACCGTATTAGTGGGTGGCGGCACGACGATGATAGAATTGTCACGTTTAGTTCCCGACAGCTTACAATGTACATTTTTTACAATCAGCCCACTTGTAGCACTAGAATTAGCCGAGAAGCCAAATTTAGATGTCATCCTTTTCGGAGGAAAGCTATCTAGAAATACCAATATTGTTGCCGGTGCGCAGGTAGCGAACGAACTAGCGGATATAAAAGTAGACTTATGTCTGCTAGGGACTAATAGTATTTCCTTAGAAGAAGGTATTACCGATTCAGACTGGGAAGTCGTACAAATAAAACGGGCTATGATAAAATGCTCCAGTAAAGTAGCCGTCCTTTCTATATCGGAAAAATTAAACTCCGTTCAGAAAATGAAAGTAGCGCCAGTACGCGATGCTAGCTACTTGATTACGGATTTAGATCCCGATCATGCTGCTTTAAAAGACTTTAAAGAAGTTATTAAACTTATCTAATATTTCCAAGGCTATGCACACCTATTCATCAAAAATGTTTAGGTTTGCAAAGTCATGAAATTACCTGCATTACCAGGCTTCAATCCAGAAGCCTTTGATAAATATCTAAAAAATACCGGCTGGCTTATGCTTGCGCGTGTGGGCTCTTTATTTATCAAAATGCTGATAACGGCTATCGCCTTACCAAACTATTTGGGAACCAGCTTAAATGGCACCTTAAATTACCCGCTAGCCTTCTTATCCTTCTTTATTGGTGCTATTACCTTAGGCACAGACGGCTTAGTTACCCGCCAATTACTACAATATCCAACCAAGGAAAATGTCTTACTGGGCTCAGCTTTCCGATTGCGCATCGTCGCAGCACTGCTCGCACTGCCCTTAATTTTTGTGACCTATGAAGTCGTAGCCCATTATTCCAGTCAACAACCTGCGGCATCTTTAGCGCAAGTAGGGATTGTCTCTTTAGTATGTCTACTGAATTCTGTAAATATTATTGATAGTTACTTCCAATCAACCATACAAGGCAAGAAAATAATGCTGGTACAGGTCGGAGGAAATATATTCTCGGCAGCAATAAAGCTGCTGCTCATCCTTTTTAAAGCTCCTATAGACTACTTTATATGGATGCTTGTCGGCGATGCATTATTACTTTCTATAGGGTATGTTGTGCTCTACCGTAAGCAGGGGAAATCTATTTTCCAGTGGACCTACGATGCACAGACAGCTAAAGATTTACTGAGAATCGGGTGGCCCCTAGCCTTTTCTGCAATATTTGTCAGCCTTTATATGAAGATTGATCAGCTCATGATTAGCTCCATGCTTGGCAACTCCCCCCTAGGAATCTATACAACTGTAGTCAATCTGAGTGAGAGCTGGTATTTCATTCCTGTAGCGATTTCAGGATCGCTATTTCCCGCTATCATGGGCTTTCGGAAGAATAACCCTGCACAATATCAAAAGCGCTTAGGGCAACTCTATGACCTGCTTGTGGTGCTGTCTGTAGGGATTGCTATCTGCATGACCTTTGCCTCCCCGTATATCTATGAGCTACTCTATAAACCGGAATACTTTGAAGGACATCGTATTTTGCAGGTACATATTTGGGCGGGGGTATTCACCTTCCTCGCAACAGCTTCAGGGCAATATCTCATTGCTGAGGGGTACACAAATATCACTTTATTTAGAACCTGCTTAGGGGCTTTAACGAATATCCTGCTCAACCTGCTCTTTATCCCGGAGTTCGGCATGATCGGTGCAGCCTACGCTACATTAATTGCCTATTTCGTCGCAGGATTCTCCCTTTTACTCTTTAAAAAGACGCGTGCTCAAGGGATTTTACTCGTGCGAGCTCTCCTATTTATTAATATTATTCAATTAATTTTCAATAAATCAACGAAATAAATTGTAAGTTTAGCTTATAAGCTTACAATTATTACATGAAAATAACGGGGAAATTTTCGGATCTATTAAAATTCAGGTTAACCAAGGGCCTACTCTCTTTGGGCGTAAAAGGCTATTTAGAAGAGTCCGGCTGGATACAGTCCTATAGCACGAAGACTTCGATCCGTAAGGACGGCAGCCCCATTCCGTGGCTTACATATTCATTTTTAGATTTCTTGGAAGGGCGGCTGCAGCCACAATTCAGAATTTTTGAATATGGCGCAGGAAATTCAACGCTGTATTATGCGAAGCATGTGCAGCAGGTAGTCTCTGTGGAACATAATGAAAGTTGGTATCATGCCATTAAAAGTAATCTACCTCAGAATGTTTCTATTAAACTATTAAAGGTAGAAAATGGCGAATACCAACGTGCTTTGTCCCTAGAAAGCGTTAAATTTGACTTAATTATCATTGACGGTAGGGAGCGTGTAAGCTGCTGTAAAGCGGCTATCGATGCCCTGACTGAGGATGGAGTCATCATCTTAGATGATTCCGAGCGGCCGAAGTATGCCGCAGGGATTGATTTCCTAAAGGAACAGGGCTTTAAGCACCTCCCTTTCTCAGGTATAGCAATTGGAGGTATTCATATGAAATGCACTTCTGTTTTCTATAGGTCAAGGAATTGTTTAGAAATATAATATGGAAAGCCCCACATTTGCGCCGATTGTACTCTTTGTCTACAACCGTCCTGCGCATACTTTAAAAACATTAAAAGCACTGGAGGCGAATGCCCTTGCGGCCGATTCCCCCCTCTATATATATGCTGATGCAGCACGCAGTACAGGCGATCAACCCTTGGTGGAAGCCGTAGCTCAAGTGATAAAACAACCGTGGAAATTTAAATCCATTACCCTGATCCAAAGACAGGAAAATTGGGGGCTAGCGAAAAATGTGATGGATGGCGTGACGGCCGTCCTAGCGAGACATAAACGTGTCATCGTGCTTGAAGATGATCTGGAATGTGCTCCTGTAGCGCTAGCATACTTTAATCAGGCCCTAACGCGCTACCAAGATGAGGAAAAGGTGATGCAGATCTCAGGCTATATGTACCCTGTAGCGGAGGCAGAAAAACTCCCTGAAACCTTCTTTTTTCGCGTTGCAAATAGCTGGGGATGGGCGACCTGGGAACGTGCATGGCAGCATTTCAATGCCGATATACACGCGCTCACGGACGATTTCTCGGAGCAGGATATTTACGACTTTTCTATTGATGGGAAGGAGAATTTCTGGAAACAAGTGCAGCAGCTAAAAGCCGGAAAAATTAATTCGTGGGCTATTCGCTGGTATGCTTCAGTTTTTAAGAAAAATGGGTTAATTTTGTACCCAAGAGATTCTATGACCCGCAATATAGGTACTGATGGGTCAGGAACACACTCCGATATTGAACGTACGTATGACGTTTCCTTAGCCCAAACTTCCCCTCAGTATTTTCCAGCAGAAATTACGGAGAGTAAAGCGGGATTTGAAGCTATCAAATATTTTTATGCTACCCGAAAAGGCTCCTGGGCCAACCGTGGTATAAAATACTTACGTAAAATAATCCATAAATTTTAAGGCATTACCTGTGGGCAAACCAATTCTTTCTGTCGTTACCATCGTTTATAATAATGTACGTGACATCGCATATACCCTTCGATCTGTCACCCAACAAACGTACCCTCATATTCAGTATATTGTTGTGGATGGGCTCTCTAATGATGGCACCATGGAAGTCATTCAAGGCTTCGCCGATAAGATTGATATCTTAATCTCTGAAAAAGACAAGGGGATCTATGATGCCATGAATAAAGGCTTAAAGCAAGCCACAGGAGATTATATTATTTTTATAAATTCTGGCGATGAATTTATGGATGACAATACGGTAGCCAATGTATTTTCCTGTGCTGAGGATGCTGATATTTACTACGGTGAAACAAAGCTTATCGCGGAAGATAGAACCATTCTTGGCGACCGTAGACATAAAACTCCGGAAGCATTTACCTGGAGAAGCTTCAGCCGTGGCATGAATATCTGCCATCAAGCAATCTATATAAAGCGATCCTTAGCTCCTACCTATGACACGCAATACCAGCTATCCGCAGACATTGACTGGGTCATTAAGTCCGCTAAGAAAGCCAAGAAAATTGTCAACACCCAGCAGTATGTAGCACGCTATCTTGTCGGGGGAATGTCCCAAAAGAGACACCGACAAAGTTTAAAAGAACGCTACGAAATCTTTAAGAAGCATTACGGACTTATCCCGAATTTCTTCAACCACCTTTTTATTGGCTTACGCCTGGTATTTCAACGCCTGAAAAACGGGAAAACCCAAGATTAACACCTCCAATAGCATGTTTAACCCCGAAATATTAGTGGAGCTTGCCAACACACGCATGCCCTACGGCAAATATAAAGGCATCCGTCTATGCCATATCCCTGAGCCCTACTTAGTATGGTACCATGGCAAAGGCTTTCCCACAGGGAAGCTCGGCATGCAGCTGGCGACCTTATATGAAATTAAATTAAATGGTTTAGAATATCTGCTCACACCACTCATTAAAAAGTGATCAGAATCAAATCCCTAAGAAATTTTTTTTCGTATCTTTGCAGCAGTTAATTACATTCATTTAACGCCGTTTGCAGCGGTATCAATATTTTATGGCACACTATCAAACTTTGCTGTACTACTGTTACAGCCCTATCGAACATGCAGAACAATTTGCTGCAGATCACTTAGAATTTTGTAAATCCTTAAATCTTGTCGGCCGTATTATCGTTGCAGACGAAGGTTTAAATGGTACCGTTTCTGGAACACCGGAATCCTGTGCTGCATATATGCTTGCCGTACACGCTGACCCACGCTTCACGAAAACAGAATTTAAAATCGATGATGTGGAAGAACTTTCCTTCATCAAAATGCACTGTCGTTATAAATCAGAAATTGTACACTCTGGTTTACGCGATCCTCAGATCATCGACCCTAATAAACAGACGGGAGTTCACTTAGAACCTAAGGACTTCCTAGCGATGAAAGATCAGGAAGATGTCGTGGTCTTAGATGTACGCTCTAATTACGAGCATAATGTCGGTCATTTTAAGAATGCCGTACGCTTAGATATAGAGAATTTCCGTGAGTTTCCAGAAAAAATTAAGGAGCTAGCGCAGTATAAAGGTAAAAAAATCTTAACCTACTGTACCGGTGGTATTAAATGTGAAAAAGCATCAGCCCTCTTATTAAAAGAAGGATTTGAAGATGTATATCAACTGCATGGCGGTATTATCAAATATGGTAAAGAAGTTGGTGGAGAAGATTTCGAGGGAAAATGCTATGTCTTTGACAACCGCGTAACGGTGGATGTAAATTCTGTAAACCCTGCGATAGTATCTACTTGTAGAAACTGTGGTACGGTGACACCCAAGATGATTAACTGTGCTAATCCAGTTTGTAATGAGCATTTCACACAATGTGATGCCTGTGGTGAGGAGTTGGACGGCTGTTGTTCTACAGCATGCTTAGAAGCCCCTAATAGAAGAACTTACGATGGTACAGGTTACTATGTGAAAGTTCCTCAACCCGTGAATATTGAGAAAATATCTAAACGTAAGCATAAGAACTTCCCCGCAAAGGAAATTGCTGAAGAAGCTTAAGATACCCGTTTATTAACGGATAAATAACCCCCAAGAAGCAACCACTTTTTGGGGGTATTTTATAGCTATGGAAAGCCTATATTATGCTTGTTGGAAAGACCACTTCACATAATTAATATTTTTGTCTACTGCTAAATACTTACGTTCGTAGTAAGTCTTTATTGACAATACATGGTCGACTAAGTCGGAGCTATATAAGTCGGTAGTTTCCTTAAATTTCTTTAAATTTAACAAAGCGATCTGCTCTAAGGTATAGGCGTAAAAACCATCGTTATCAGTCTTCAAGTTCATGCAACCGTCCTCTTTTAAGATAAGTTTATAGCGTTCCAAGAATTTAGGATTTGTCAATCTTTTTTTCTCACGGCTATCTTGTGGTTGAGGATCTGGAAATGTAATCCATATTTCAGCGATTTCATTTTCTTCGAAATGCTCTAAGATAGTTTCAATCTGTATACGTAGAAATCCTACATTGTCGATTCCTTCTTCCAATGCCGTCTTGGCACCACGCCAAATACGATTTCCTTTATAATCTACGCCAATAAAGTTTTTTTCTGGAAATAATTTCGCTAGGTTCACTGTATATTCACCCTTACCACAAGCTAATTCTAATACGATAGGCTTCGTATTTCCAAAGTGTTTTGCTGCCCATTGACCCTTTAATTCTTTACCGGCATCAAGCTCTACAACATTATCAAAAGTTGCTATTTCAGCAAATTTTCTTAATTTATCCTTTCCCATTTCAAACTAATATCCGGCAAAAATAACCTTAAATTTGGAGTTATCAATAACTTAAGATGGAAAAAGGATAGAATCTCGCTAATAGGTCTCACTATAGGGAGGAATTCCCGTTTGTAAGTCTTCTTCCGCAGGAGTTAGAGGCTTCAATTTCTTTCTTTTCTTAGGCTTAATAAAATCGGTAACTTTTGAAATAAGCCCTGTTAATTTATCTTGGCTAACCTGTCCCGCAGCCCGTTCCGAAAGCACTGTGACAAGTAATCTTTTAACAATTCCTGCACGCTTTAGAAAGAATTTATTCATCACAAATGGAAGGCCTACACGCATGACTTTCGTCAGCCAATCCGAAGATGCTACAGACTCCGATGTACCCAGGGACTTTCCAAAATTGCCCATAATACCCTCCACCAAATTAACCCCTGGAATACTAGATTTTATAGAATTAAATATGCGCTTCGGAGCATCCAACTTATGGTTGAACAATCGGTACTGATCATTTAAATAATTTTCTTGCTGCCCTTTTAAAACTTTTAAACGCGCAATTTCTGCTTGCAATTCTGCAATATTATTTATCCTGCTGTGTTTCTTCATCTTTCTTTTCTACCTTATCGCTATCTTCTGACTCATCATTCCATTTACGCAAAAATCGGCGAATGGAGAGGTCCATAAATTTGCGCTCTATTTTCTCCTCGAAAATGGAAATAACAATAATTATCACTAAGAATATACCCGCAGTTGCTAAGAATCCTAAAGAATAGCTTCCTAGTACTTCTCCTAAATAAAATCCGAGTGCCAAGCATAAAAAGAATATTATAAAGAGCACAAAAATCAATTTCGTAGCGTCAACTATTAAACTCCCCGCAAGGCGTGAAGAACGTTCAATGGTCTTGAGACGAATTAACTTTAATTGAGAATCTATATATTCCTTGCTCTTCTGTATAGTACCACTAAATGAGAATTTTTCTTCTTCTTCCATGCATCTTTTATGTTATCAAAACCTGAGTAGCAAGCTACTCAGGCCGAGTGTATATTGGCTATCTTAAAAGCTTATGCATGCTCTGTAATCTCATCGTCGATAAACTCTTCTGCTTTACCGACTTTGGTTTTGATCGTTGCTAAAACTTTCTCTTTTAAGTCATTAATTTGATCCACCTGATCTTCAGCACGCTCTTTGATGGCATCTTTCAAATCCGCTAATGAATCGTTTAATTTATCACGCGTCTCTGAACCTTTTTCTGGCGCAAATAAAATTCCTAATGCAGCTCCAGCCGCTAATCCTGCTAATAATGCAATAACTACTTTTGAATTATCATTCATCTTATTGATTTTTAATTAAATACTTGATTCATTACCAGAAGATTTCTGCATGACCTTCTTTTTTATAACAACTAATCTAGCAAATCGTTTGCCAAAGAAGCTGAAATAATACTTTTTTAAAAGTTCTACAGAATCCTCATTTATGTATAATATACTGATTTCTATGAAATGTACAAAGATTTTTGCGCGAAAGAATAAAAATTAGATGCCCCTACTTTTGTAGGACGAACTTTTATAAATTTCAACAGTGATACACCCTGTAGCCGTAATTATAAAATCATGAGCATTCTTATCAAAACTTATGCCGCCGCAGTCGCAGGCATACAAGCATCTCTGGTCACTATAGAAGTAAATATTGTTCCTGGCCTACACTATTATATTGTTGGTCTACCGGACTCCGCTGTAAAAGAAAGTCTCCTACGAATTGAAAGCGCAATTACCTCTTCCGGCTACTTTATGCCGCGCCAAAAGATTGTCGTTAATATGGCCCCCGCGAATATCCGTAAAGCTGGTACGGCCTATGACCTGCCGATAGCCATCGCCATCTTAGCTTCCTCGGGACAACTTCCTATGGACTCCCTAAAAGAGTATATGATGGTGGGCGAGCTCTCCCTAGATGGGCAGGTAAATGCCATACGTGGGGCCCTTTCGATAGCTATCCAAGCTGAGAAAGAAAAATTTAAAGGACTAATTGTCCCAAAAATAAATATTAAGGAAGTTGCCATCCTCAAAAATGTCGCCTGCTACGGAATTAGCACCTTAAAGGAGCTCTGTGATTTCCTTTCCGGCAGACAACTTATTAAACAAACATATATCGATATAGAAAAGGAATTCTTGAAAATAGAAGACAGCAGTACAACAGATTTTGCGGATGTAAAAGGCCAGAATTATATTAAACGTGCCCTAGAAATAGCTGCAGCTGGAGCTCATCATATGCTGCTAATTGGCCCTCCGGGTGCCGGAAAAACACTGCTTGCCAAAGCATTGCCATCCATCTTACCGCCCCTATCTATTGCTGAATCTATCGAGACAACAAAAATACATTCTATTGCAGGCCTTCTAAAAGCGGGTCAAACGCTCTTAATTGCACGCCCTTTTAGAGCGCCACATCATGGTATTTCTGATGTCGCCCTCATCGGAGGAGGCAGCAACCCCCAGCCGGGAGAGATTTCCCTCGCTCATCATGGCGTACTGTTCTTGGATGAACTTCCAGAATTTAAGTCCGCAGCCCTAGAAGTATTAAGACAGCCCCTGGAAAATAGAGAAATTACAATTTCCCGTGCTAAGTCAACGGTGCAGTATCCTGCCTCAGTATTGCTTATCGCCGCCATGAACCCTTGTCCATGTGGTTATTTTAACCACCCCCAGAAGGTATGCGTTTGTGGTGCACAGTTAGTGCATAGATATCTTAATAAGATATCCGGCCCCTTATTAGATCGTATAGATTTACATATCGAAGTGATTGCGGTACCTTTCAATGACCTTATCGAGCAGGAGATGCCCGAAAAAAGCAACAGCATCCGTCAGCGTGTAATTCGCGTACGCATGCTGCAGCAGGAACGTTTTAAAAACTTCCCCAATATTTATACGAATGCACAGATGACACAGCAGATGCTGCAGCAGTTCTGTAAACTTGACAACAATAGTTTGGCGCTACTCAAAGATGCTATGGCTAAACTCTCCCTATCTGCTAGAGCCTATAGCCGAATTTTAAAAGTCGCACGCACCATCGCAGACATGGAAGCTTCCCCAACTATTCAGCAATCCCATATCGCTGAAGCCATTCATTACCGCAGCCTAGATCGCGCAAATTGGGCCTATTCCTAAATAAATTGACCTATAAAGTGCGTTAAGATCCAAGGATAGAGTAATAAGGTCAACAGCATCCCTGCAATCGCTCCAAATAGATGTGCATCATGATTGATACCATCCGACGAGCGCTTTGAAGCCCATACACTATAGCCTATAAATAGGATCCCAAATAACCATGCTGGCATAGGAATAACCATAAAAATGCCTAACATCATCTTGGGATCGAAAAGGATATAGGAAAATAATACCGCACAGATCGCCCCTGATGCTCCTAAGGAGGCATAGGACTTATTATTTTTATGCCTTATAATCGTAGGTATATCTGAGAGCACTAGGCTTAATAAATAGATTAAAGCAAATTGTAGATGGCCCCAGCTACTCAATTCTGCCAAGAGTCGCTCTAAGCCAAAACCAAAGTAAAAGAAGGTCATCATATTAAACAACAGATGGCCCCAGTCTTTATGAATTAACCCCGAAGTGAAAACCGTAAATAACTGCTGCTTGCGCGCTATGGCATAGGGATAGAGCATAAATTTTCCATATAAACTAGGATTGGAAAATGTATAGATACTCGTTGCAATCGTAAGTGCAAAGATTAAGGAAGCTACAGGCGTAAAAAGTAAGTATTGTTGAATCATTATAATGAATAGAAAATTATTAAAAACGGTCCTCTAAAAGAAAGACATAAAGTGACTTTGGCCCATGAGCCCCCATCACCAACTCTTTCTCGATATCGGCTGTACGACTAGGTCCTGTGATAGTAGACAATAAAGAAGGAATATGTCCCTGATAACGACGTTCCACAAAGGCTAAAGCATCCTTTAAGTCCATCACCATCTGAGAGGCCTTAGCAATGACAATATGCACAGGCGCATAAGCTGAAAGACGTCGCCCCGAGGCATTACCCGAGCTAATCATCACAGAACCATTTCGTGCAATAAGCACCTCGCAGGATGTAATGCCCGCATCAGCCTGTTCGAATTCATCTTCCGATATCCTTAATGGAAAGCCGTAGCGACCCAAGATATTTTGAATACCCTTCTCCCAAGCATAGATATGTTTAAGCTTACGCTCTTCTGTCAGCGCAATAAGCTGCTCTATCAGAGAAAGCTCATCCTCACAATAGACAAACTCACCGCCTACTGCCGTCAGCTCACGTGCAAACACGAAATCCATCTCCTCCTCTTCCGCGGGATATAAAGCCGAAGGTTCGAAAGCTGGAAAAGGGTTGGCTGTCTTTTCAAGAAGTGCTTCCCGAACTTTCTTTAATAAAATATCCTTGGCCGTAATATTTTTGATATTCATCTCTACCCTAGATTATAAATAAAAACAGCGCTGCTCCAAGGAGTAGCGCTGTTAACAGTGTTCGTTATATTAAGCGTTAGAACTATCCTCTTGATGGTTTTCCAATGGCTTTACAGGAGCTTCTACAACTTCATCTGGAATTACAGGTAAAGGTAAATCTGTCTGTGGTACGCCACCGCCATCACCTGAGTTTACAAACTCATCGTAGGTAGTCTTCGTATCAAAAGGTCTTTTTCCTAGGATTTCTTCTAAATCCGATTGGAATAAAATTTCCTTTTCTAATAATTTCTCAGCAATGGCAATTAAACCCGCCTGATTATCCAATAGCAACTGCTTGGTACGGCTGTACACATCTGAAATTAAAAGGCGAACTTCATCATCGATTAATTCAGCTGTCTTTTCAGAGTATGGTTTTTGAAATTGGGATTCTGAACTATCTCTAAAAGATACATTCCCCACCTTATCATTCATACCATATACGGCAATCATGCCATAAGCTAACTTCGTAATACGCTCCAAGTCATTCTGTGCACCTGTAGAGATTCTTCCAAAGGAAATATCCTCCGCCACACGGCCTCCCATAGTCATACATAAGCTATCTACCAATTGCTCCGTCGTATATAAAAACTGCTCACGAGGTAGATACTGGGCATAACCTAAAGCAGCTACACCACGAGGGACAATAGACACTTTTACTAAAGGATCAGCATGCTCTAAGAACCAGCCTGCAATAGCGTGTCCTGCTTCGTGGTAAGCAACGATCTTCTTCTCTTCAGGAGAAATAATCTTATTCTTTTTCTCTAAACCACCGATTACACGATCTACAGCATCTTGAAAATCCTGCATATCAATCGCTGACTTATTCTTACGGGCTGCGATCAGAGCAGCTTCGTTACATACATTGGCAATTTCAGCACCCGCAAAACCTGGTGTTTGTGCAGAAAGTTTCTTAGCATCCACCTCATCCGCTAATTTCAGCGGCTGTAAGTGTACTTTAAAAATATGCTCACGGCCTGTTAAATCAGGTTTATCGATAGAAATCTGACGGTCAAAACGTCCCGGGCGCAATAAAGCAGTATCCAACACGTCAATACGGTTTGTAGCAGCTAAAATAATAACTCCAGAGTCTGTGCCAAAACCATCCATCTCTACTAACAGCTGATTTAAGGTGTTCTCACGCTCATCATTACCGCCCATCATGGAGTTCTTTCCACGCGCACGTCCTATCGCATCAATCTCATCAATAAAGATGATACATGGTGCTTTTTCTTTCGCTTGCTTAAATAAGTCACGGACACGGGAAGCCCCAACGCCGACAAACATTTCCACGAAATCAGATCCTGAAAGCGAGAAGAAAGGCACTTGTGCTTCCCCAGCTACAGCTTTCGCTAATAAAGTCTTACCCGTTCCTGGAGGGCCTACAAGTAAGGCTCCTTTGGGGATTTTACCCCCTAAGTTGGTGTATTTCTTCGGGTTTTTTAAGAAGTCAACGATTTCCATGACCTCTTGTTTAGCCTCTTCTAATCCCGCAACATCGTTGAATGTAATATTTACTTGGGATTCTTTATCAAAAAGCTGTGCCTTAGATTTACCAATATTGAAGATGGCACCGCCACCGCCAGAACCACCACCATTCATCTTACGCATTAAGAAGATCCATAGTAATACCATGATCAACAAAGGTAATACGAAGGATACGAACCAGCTAGTCCATGGGTTGGAGCGATCATCATAGGTTACCTTCACCTGCGTGTTAGCATCCGATAGATGCGCTTGTGAAGCCTCTAATTTTTTCTCTAAATTATCTGCCGAAGCATCTTTAAAAATATACTGCGGACCCGTTGCTGGAGAAATCATCATCGCATTAGGGTTCGGCGCTACATCTTTATATTTTTCTTCTTTTAAACGGTCTTTTTTAATGTAAACCTCTACTTCTACTAAATCATTCTTTTTGTAGGCTACGAGTTTTTCAACATCTCCTGCTTGAAGCATTTTTGTTTCAAACTCTTTATACGTTGTCGTTTTCGCTGTGTTGCCGCTAAATACATACTGCAACGCAAAGAACCCCAAAATCATCGCGATCCAAAGCCACATAATATTAAATTTCGGTGGTCTTGGTGTTACTTTCTTACTGGGTATTTTCTTCATTATATATCTATTATTTTTTATTTTTTAAAATTATCACAAGCACTTAAATTGTTACAAGCACTTAAATTGTTACAGGAGCTTCATATGCTACTTTTTCAGCATCCCCCCAAAGCTCTTCGATTGCGAAGAGTGTCCGATTATCCTTTTTGAAAATATGCACCATCAAATCGAAGTAATCTAAAAGTATCCATTCGCCATTTTGCTGCCCTTCCACATGGTGGGGCCATATACCCAAAGCCTTATAGACCTCATCTTCCACAGACTTCGCTATCGCTGCCACTTGAATATGCGAATCGGCATGACAAATAACAAAGAAATCAGCTAAGGAACTATGGATTTCACGCAAATCTAACCGAACAACTTCATGAGCTTTCTTTTCCTGCATGCCGTAAACGACAACTTCTGAAAGACGCTTTGTTAAATCCGCATTTTTGTTTTTAACCATTAAAATTAATTATAGATTTGAATACTATTTACTAAATATAGATTCACTTGCAAAATCTACCCTACACTGAACGTATCATTGGTCGAAATATTATTCGCTTAGACCGCGTTAGCTCTACCAACGATTTTCTAAAAGATTATGTGGCAAAATTCAAGCCACATAGCTCCGGTACTGCCATTTTAGCAGTCGATCAATTTCAAGGCAGAGGTCAGCGTGACAATTGTTGGTTTTCTGAACCTGGAAAGAACATCATCTGTTCCATCCATCTTATGCCAAATTTTATTTCCGCAAACCAACAATTCCCTTTAAATATCGGAATTAGTCTCGGTATAGCAAAATATCTACAGGCTAAATGCCAAAAAACCGTGAAAATAAAATGGCCAAATGACATTTATATAGAAAATAAGAAGGTTGCAGGCATCTTAATAGAAAATACCATTCGCGGAAGCCACATCAGCCAATCCATCGTCGGCATTGGCATCAATGTTAACCAAACTATTTTCCATGAATCCATCAGCGCCCATAGCACATCCCTGAAGCTAGCAAATAATCAGCCGGAAGACTACCCACTCACGGACTTAATTGAGGGACTGTTTACAGCACTAAATACGGCTTATTTAGACCTGAAAACAAAAGACCCTGCGGAATTACTGCAAGCTTATAATAAGCTGCTCTTTCGCCGCGCGGAAAGTTCTACCTTCCAAATTGGTGACAGCCTACAGAAAGGTGTTATTGAAGAAGTTTGTGCAGATGGAAAACTATGTGTAATTTTAGGTGCACAAAGACAGAAGTTTCAATTTAAAGAAATTTCCCTGCTATTAGAAGACTAGTTAATTGACTTTAATAATACAAAAGTATCTCCACGAAATGATATTTTTGTATTTCAGACAACGACCTCTTTAAACCATTTGGCATGAATTTGGTCTGATGTAGTAAGAAATTAATAATAGGAATAGAATATGAAAAAATTTGCTGTGCTTTTCGCACTTATCGTACTGACAGCATCAAGCTCATTTGCACAGATTTTTAAACCTGTGAAATGGGAAGTGGCAAGTAAAAAAACTTCCAAAAATGAAGCTGTAATTTTTATTAAAGCGGTTATTGATAACGGTTGGCATATCTATTCGCAAGGTGTAGGTGAAGGTGGCCCAATTCCAACAAGCTTTACATTTAAGCCTGCGAAAGACTTTAAACTAGTTGGTAAGACGGCAGAACCTAAACCATTGACTAAGTATGAAAATGTGTTTAAGATGAATGTCCCTTATTTTGACAAACAAGTTGTCTTCCAACAAAAAGTGAAATTGGTGAATGGAAAAGCCGTAATCAAAGGTACTGTAGAGTATATGGCCTGTGATAAATCACGCTGTCTTCCTCCTGAAGAATATGACTTCGCCGTAACTATTAAATAAGCAAACAACAAAATATAGAGGCGGTATAAACCGCCTTTTTTTATTATAAATAACCTATGACCGCGCTATGATCAAGCACAGTATCCTATTATTTCTTAGTATTTTTCTTTTTTTCAGTAGCTCCACAAGCGCTGCTTCGAGCCTTGCCCAAGATTCACTCCTATCGTATGATGATATTGAGTTTTCGGAATCTCCGGATACAGCCAGTCTCATGGAAGTGCCTGAAGATCTTGTATTTTCAGATGGCGCTGACAGCAGTGTCACAGCAACAGATAGTACGAGTACAGCCGCTGCTGTCTCAGAAATCCCTGCAGAAGGAGAAAAGCAATCGCTCTGGGGCATCTTTATTGCCGGTCTTATTGGTGGATTTGCAGCCCTGCTTATGCCTTGTATTTTCCCGATGTTACCCCTAACGGTGTCCTTCTTTACGAAAAAAAATCAATCCAAAGCGAAAGGCGTGACTCAAGCACTTCTTTACGGCTTATTTATTATTGTTATTTATGTCGCTCTAGGGATGTTAATCACCATTGCATTTGGTTCTGACGCTTTAAATGAGCTCGCAACCAATGGGGTATTTAACTTTATATTCTTCCTGCTATTAATCGTGTTTGCAGCCTCCTTTTTTGGGGCCTTTGAAATCACTTTGCCTTCTGCATTTGTAAATAAGATGGATGCCAAATCTGATAAAGGTGGTTTAGTAGGTTTATTTTTTATGGCTTTTAGTTTAGCCTTAGTATCCTTCTCTTGTACAGGCCCGATTATTGGGACGCTATTAGTAGAAGCTGCATCTAAAGGAGAACGCCTAGGACCAGCAATTGGGATGTTAGGATTTTCTATCTCCCTAGCGATTCCTTTTGGCTTATTTGCCCTATTCCCTTCCCTACTTAAGTCACTGCCAAAATCTGGGGGATGGCTTAATTCTGTAAAAGTAGTCTTAGGATTTCTTGAGCTTGCTTTAGCATTGAAATTCCTTTCCAATGTAGATTTAGCATATCACTGGGGCTGGTTAGACCGGGAGGTATTCCTATCACTATGGATTGTGATCTTCGGTATGATGGGTCTCTATTTAATTGGGAAGATTAAATTCTCCCACGATTCCGAATTAAAGTTCCTCTCTGTACCTAGGACCTTAATCGCTATTTTAGTATTCTCCTTCGTCGTGTATATGGTCCCTGGCTTATGGGGTGCACCGCTGAAATCTATTTCAGCATTCCTGCCTCCTTCAGCAACCCAAGATTTTGATTTATCAACAACAGGGTTCTCTGCGGCTCCAACGGGAAACGCCGAAACAACAGAAGTAAAGAAATATGCCGAAATATTCCATGAACGCGGCACCCCAAAAGGCTTTGATCCCTATTACGATTACGACCAAGCATTGGCCGCAGCAAAAAAGGCTAATAAGCCTGTGCTCGTAGATTTTACAGGTTGGAATTGTGTGAACTGCAGAAAAATGGAAGCCAATGTATGGACAGATCCTGCGGTGAGGAAGATACTTAATGAACAGTTTATTATGGCCGAACTTTTCGTCGACGACCGCACAGAATTACCTGTGGAGGAACAAGTTATATCGAAATATTCAGGCAAGAAAATTAAAACAATAGGCAATAAGAACTCGGATTTCCAAGCGGCGACTTTCAACAGCAACTCGCAACCGCTCTATGTAATTGTTAATCCTGCAGGTGAGGTACTTGTCCCTCAAACGGGGGCAAACTATGATATTAAAGCCTATATGGCCTTTTTACAAAGTGGAATTGATGCGTTTAATGCGAAAAAATAAGAATTCTTTTTATTACATTTGATTCTATGAGTAAAATTAAAAATATAGCCGTACTAACATCTGGAGGAGATGCTCCAGGAATGAATGCTGCCATTCGCGCAGTAGTCAGAACAGGGATATACTATAATTTAAACGTCTTCGGCGTGAGAAGAGGATACGATGGGCTAGTGAACGGAGATATTTTTTCTATGGATGCCAAATCTGTTGCAAATATAATTCAACGTGGTGGAACAATACTAAAAACAGCTCGCTCGGCAGATTTCCGAACTATTGAAGGGAGACAACGAGCGTATGATAATATCAAAGCGAATAACATTGATGGTTTAGTTGTTATTGGTGGCGACGGAACTTTTACTGGAGCAACGAAATTTATTGAGGAATTTGATATTCCAATTGTAGGTCTTCCAGGCACGATAGATAATGATTTAGCAGGAACTGACTTTACGATTGGCTACGATACAGCAATTAACACTGTGATCGATGCTGTGGATAAAATTAGAGATACAGCAGAGTCTCACGACCGTCTTTTTGTGATTGAAGTAATGGGGCGCGACTCCGGATTAATCGCTTTACGCTCGGGCATAAGCACAGGTGCTGAAGCGGTATTAATTCCAGAAATTGCCGTTGATTACGATGCCATTATGACGCGTTTAGATAAAACCCGCAAGAATAAAGCTTCACGTATTATTATCGTTGCTGAAGGTGATAAAGAAGGGGGGCTTGTCGTAGCTGAAAAAATTCAGAAACAATTTCCACATTACGACGTGCGCGTTTCTATTTTAGGACATATCCAACGTGGAGGGAAGCCTTCTTGTATGGATCGTGTACTAGCAAGTAGATTGGGTGTGGCTGCGGTAGAAGGACTAATTGAAGGACGTCGTGGTGAGATGGCTGGATTAATCCATAGCCAAGTACACTTTACGCCATTTAATAAAGCGATCAAACATATTGACTCTATCAACCAGAATTTACTCCGTATTGTAGAAATACTATCTTTGTAAACCGCACTTTTTGCGATTCAAAAAACATAAAAAAGCCCCAAAGAAGCGAAAACTTCTTTGGGGATTTTTTTATATGCATATTCGACAAAGCTGCTATTTTATTAGATGCTGTCGGTAGGCTTCCGTAATCTCTGGGAGACGGATTTCTTGCCCTTCAGCCTTCAAAGAGTCCGCGTACTGATTGACCTGATCAATAGCTTTCTTATAAGCGCTGACCACCTCCTCATCGACAGCGATATCCTTCCCCGAGGGAAGGCTGACTTGGTAATGACCATCCACCAGCTTGACATGCTTGTAGAAACGGTAAGCCGCAGCTTTAAGTTTTGCCAAGTCGGCTGCAGAAAGCTCTTCAATACGTGCATTCTTAGGTAAGGAAACCTGAATAAACGTATCCGATTGCGCATACGCCGTAATAGGCTGCTCCAAGGGAAAAGCGGCTAAGGCCGAAAGATTTAATATCGCTTGACCTTGCTCCTCTGCGGTATGCTTACATTGCGAAAAGACGAGTATACCTACAAGAAGGCTTAACGTCGTATGGAATCTATTTATCATCCGATTGCTATTAACATTTTGAGCTACAAAAATACATAAAAAAAGAGGCTCTTTTAAAAGGGCCTCTTAATGAATAATATATTAATAGCTTAGAATTATTTTAATAGCTTAGAATTATTTTTTCAAAAGCTCAGCTAATTTAGTATGCAGCTCTTCACCACGTAAGTTTGAAGCAACAATTTTTCCGGTAGGGTCTACTAAGAAATTTTGAGGAATACCACGTACAGCATAAAGCTCAACAACTTCCGATCTCCATCCTTTTAAATCAGAAACCTGCGTCCATCCAGTCAAATTATCGTCTTGAATAGCTTTTAACCAAGCATCTTTTTTACCTGGATTATCTAAAGAAACCCCTAAAATCGTGAAATTGCTGTCCTTAAATTTGTTGAAAGCAGCTACGACATTCGGGTTTTCATGACGACAAGGTCCACACCAGCTCGCCCAGAAGTCAATAAGCACATATTTCCCTTTTAGAGAAGATAAGGCAACATTTGTTCCCGTCGTATCTGGCAGCGTAAAGTCCGGAGCCTGCGCACCAATGGCTACCTTCTGTAGCGAAGCGATATTTTCCGCTAAGGCTACTCCTTTTTTAGAGTTTTTAAGCACTGGATTTAGCTTACTAAATGCAGGAATTATAAACTCATTTAATGAGTTCGCGTCGACCCCTTTACTTAATAAATCTAGTGCTACATAGCTATTGGGATTAGCATTCACAAATTCACGCTCTAACACGCCACGCTTTGTGTAGATCTCTTCAGCACGAGCTTGTAACCCTTCAATAAACTTTTCATCCTCCTTTTGTGCTTCTGTAGCATTGCGATATTCAGTATTTAAGGCTTCAAATGAAGCTGTAAATGGAGCTAAGCTAGCTTTTAAAGCTGCAAACTCTTGATTTATGGCATTTCCACTTAACGTAGCACTTTTTAAATCTGCAGCTCCTGAAACCGCGATATTACCCTTCGCTAGATAAAGCCCATGGGAATCTGGCGCTGATTTTTGCCCCGCTAAAGTACCCCCTTCAGGAAGTAAATAAAGCGTAGCTTCTGTAGGTTCAGCAACTGTACCGGCGAATTTAAAGACGCCATTTACCAGCTTTGCTGAATCTAATTTATTCTCTCCCTCTGCACGATAAGTCAAATAAGCTTTCGCCTCTGGAGATTTCACATTGGATAATTTACCATTTACTGTAAAATCCTCTTGCGCAAATAGTAATGCCGGCAATGCGCTAAAACCGACTAAAAGTGCCTTTTTCATATCTTATAATGTTCAAAGTTTCAAGTTAATAAAGCCGCTTCAATAATGACGACTAATTTAGTATTCTTTTTTATGGAAAATGGTTTACTGTAGCTATTTCGCTACAGACCCGCTTCTCTATTACCAGCGCCCTGAGGCACCACCACCACCAAAATCACCACCACCGAAGCCACCAAAACCACCGCCAAAATCACCGCCGCCACCGAAGCCGCCACCTTGACCGCCACCGCCACCACGGCCCATTCCGTTTAAGAGCGTCCACCAGAAAAGATCATTTCCTCCTTTACCTGACATCACGCGTCCTCCACCATTTCCACCCCCGCCTTTACGAGCGAAAATAAAAATAAGAACAGCAATAATTAAAATAACTTTTATAAGGGTACTTCCGGAGCCCTCACCGCCCTGTTTCTTAGGATCCGCCTTAAACTCTCCTTTTGTATAAGAAATTAAGGCGTCAGTAGCAGCATCGATACCTCCATAATAGTCTGATTTCGAAAATGCCGGTTTTATTTGCTGATCAATAATCTGAAAAGCAATGGCATCGGGCACGGCGCCTTCTACACCATAACCCGTTTGTATGGTCACAGCGCGATCTTCTAAGGCCGCTAACAGCAGAATACCATTGTCATACCGCTTATCACCTATCCCCCATTTCTGGGCTAAACGGACAGCATAATCAGCGATATCATAGCCTCCCGTAGAGCGCATAAGCACGACCGCAATCTGCGTCGAGGCAGTATCATTAAAAGCCACTAACTTAGCTTCCAAAGACTGCTTTTGCGCGGCCGATAACACATTGGTATAATCGGTCACTAACGTCTTTGATGCCGCAGGAAAATCTTCTGCAAAAGCCACAAAAAATGTCAGTAGCGTAAGAAATACGCTGCTCACCAATGGGCGCCAAAAGGAAACCTGTCTGTTTTTTACTTTTAAAATTCTCATTTTATCTATTTATCACCAAATACAATATCATTAGGCAACTCATTAATATCATCTTGCTGCCTCGGAAAGAAGTGACGCAGCTGCTCACCAGCATGAACAATTCCTTTCACTAAGCCTTCCACCAAGTTACCTTGACGGAACTCGGTGACCATAGCTTCTTTCGTACATTCCCAAAAATCGGCCGGCACTAACTTATTAATTCCGAGGTCCCCAATAATGGAAAAGGTATGATCTTCCACAGCAATATAAATTAAAACACCATTTCGTTGGGCTGTTTTATGCATGCCCAATTTCGTGAAGTGATAACTGGCCCGATCGATCGCTTCTCCATCACAATTTTTCTCTACCACGACACGCAATTCGCCCGAAGTTGTATTTTCCGCGACATTAATCGCGTGAACAATACGGTCCTGCTGATCAGCATTAAAAATCTTCATAATTGTGTATAAAAAAAAGATGAATGGAATCCGCTAATGCAGCACCATTCATCGCTAGTTTTTCTTGGAATAATTAAAATTAGAAAGAAACGGTTGGTGCTTTATCCGCACCTGCTTGCGCTGTAAATGTTCCTTTAGCTTTAAAGCCAAACATACCTGATGTTAAGTTGTTCGGAAACGAACGCACAGTCGTATTAAACTCTTGCACGGCTTCATTATACGCACGACGCTCTGTAGTAATTCTATTTTCCGTGCCTTCTAACTGCTGTTGTAATGCTAAGAAATTTTGATTTGCTTTTAAATCAGGGTACGATTCTACGGTAGCTAATAACCTAGAAATTGAGCCTGAGAATTGATCTTGAACTTTTTGGAATTCAGCGATGCTTTCTTCCGTTAAATTTGTAGGATCCACAGTAATAGAAGATGCCTTAGCACGCGCCTCGACTACAGCCTGTAATGTTTCCTTCTCGTGGCTAGCTGCACCTTTTACAGTATTTACTAAGTTAGGAATTAAATCAGCACGACGTTGGTAAGCATTTTCTACTTGTGCCCATTTTCCTTTTACATTCTCGTCCTGTTGTACCATCGTATTATACGAACATGAACTAAAAGATAAGGCCGTAAATAAACCTACAATTGCTACTAATAATCTTTTCATAGTGATCTTAACTATTTTATAAATTTCTATATTAAAATGGTATACAATCAAATGACATACCAATAATACGAATATACAAAAATTAGCAACTTGAATAATAACAAATAAAAATCTTTAGGCACTTTTCTTATCTTTGCACTGCTTTTGGGATAAATACCCAGCTCCAAGTATATGCAAAAAGAAATTGAACTTGCCATCGTACCTGAACGCATTCAGGATGAAGCATTTATTATCCAACAGGGTGCAAAATCACTCGAAGTTGATGCCAGCCGTATTCAGGGCATACATATCCGTAAACGTTCCATCGATGCGCGTGGAAAACAAGTGCTTTACCGCATTCGTGTGATCTTCTATATCGATGAAAAGCCTCTTCCAGAAATTTTTACAACCTCCTACCAGACTGTAACAAACGGGAAGCCTGTACTTATTATCGGCGCTGGACCAGCGGGTTTATTTGCCGCAGTACGCTGTATTGAACGGGGCCTGAAACCTATTATTATTGAACGTGGAAAGTCCGTGCAAGATCGACGTAGAGATTTAGCACAGTTGAATCGCGAAGGAATTGTAAACCCCGACTCCAACTACTGTTTTGGTGAAGGTGGCGCGGGAACTTACTCCGACGGGAAGTTGTATACACGCTCTAACAAACGTGGTGATGTACAGAAAGTACTACAGCTATTTGTAGCACATGGTGCTACGCCAGATATTCTTGTCGATGCAAGACCTCATATTGGAACGAATAAATTACCCCATATTATCGAAGATATCCGTCATAAGATTATTGCTTCAGGAGGAGAAGTAATCTTTAATGAGCGTGTGACAGATATCACGGAAGCCTTCGGTCAGGTCACAGGTGTAATGCTTCAATCTGGAGCACATATAAAAGCGGAACATGTTATTGTCGCAACAGGTCACTCGGCAAGAGATATTTTCGAACTCTTCCAGCGTAGAAATTGGTTGATTGAGGCCAAGCCTTTTGCCTTAGGGGTGCGTATTGAACATCCACAACAAATTGTCGATGCAGCCCAATACCATTGCGCTACACGCTCGGAGCATCTTCCTCCAGCTTATTATTCCCTGGTAGAGCAAGTGAATGGGCGTGGTGTATTCTCTTTCTGCATGTGCCCCGGGGGCGTCATTGCTCCCTGTGCCACGGATAAGGATGAGTTAGTAGTCAATGGATGGTCTCCATCTAAACGGAATAATCCACATGCTAACTCAGGAACTGTCATACAGATAAATCTGAATGACGTGCCCCAAGCATTAGAAAACCCATTTGCACTGTTAGATTTCCAACGTGAAATTGAACAAAAG
Organism: Rhinopithecimicrobium faecis; assembly: GCA_017942165.1. GTDB lineage: Bacteria > Bacteroidota > Bacteroidia > Sphingobacteriales > Sphingobacteriaceae > Sphingobacterium > Sphingobacterium faecis. The sequence goes on from JAGKSB010000007.1 coordinate 76,166, forward strand.
GCCTTCCAACTTGGGGGAGGAAATCTGGTCGCTCCAGCCCAACGCATGGTAGACTTCGTAGAAGGACGTGTATCGACCTCTCTGCCGGAAAACTCCTATAAGCCAGGCACCCGTTCCGTAGATTTAAATGAAGTGCTCCCAGACTTTGTACACCAAGCATTACGCGGGGCACTCCCGATCTTTGGCAAAAAGATGAAAGGCTATTATACCAATGAAGCTATTTTAGTTGGCGTAGAGTCCAGAACATCCTCACCTGTACGCATACCGAGAGATAAGGACAGCCTACAGCATCCACAGGTGAAAGGTCTTTTCCCTTGCGGTGAAGGTGCCGGCTATGCGGGAGGTATTATCTCGGCAGCGATTGATGGTATTAATTGTGTCGATGCAATTGTCCTTTAGGCAGAGAGAGTGAGTGGCGCATAAGCTTTATTGAAAACGGAGCGTTAAAGAAAAATCATAAAATTGTTGCATAAAATAAAACAATCCTTTATTTTTGTCTAACAATGCGAAAGTAGCTCAGCTGGTAGAGCACAACCTTGCCAAGGTTGGGGTCGCGAGTTCGAATCTCGTCTTTCGCTCTAAAGCCTTCAATGAATAATTGAAGGCTTTTTTTATTGATAGAATTTCCCTACACGCGAAAAAACCATAAAAAAAGCGTTGACTCTATGAGTCAACGCTTAAAGCACTATCAGATAGTGGTTATTAGTTACGATCTAAACCTTTAGAAGCTAATTCTTCCACATAGGCACGAACGATTTCATTTGAAAATCTTGAAGTAACATCAAATGCAAAAGCATGCACCAATAGGATGCGAGCGGAATGCTCACCGATACCTCTTGCTCTTAAATAGAATAAAGCATCGTTATCAAATTGGCCTATTGTACATCCGTGAGAACATTTTACATCATCCGCAAAAATCTCTAATTGTGGTTTTGTATATACAGCAGACTTATCCGAAATCAACATATTGTTGTTTTGTTGGAAAGCATTTGTTTTTTGAGCATCCTCCCGTACATAGATCTTCCCATTAAAAACAGCTGTAGAGCTATCTTGAGTAATATTTTTGTACCACTCGTAAGATTCACAGTGTGGCTTTAAGTGATCCACAATCGTATGGATGTCCACTAATTGATCATCTGCTGTCAGGTTAATACCGTATAAGTGAGACTCCACATTTTCCGCATCTAAGCGTACATTGATATTATGTCTTACAAAAGAAGCTCCTGGGAAATTACAGTTATAATTATTATAAACTGAATGTTTCTCTTGGTATACTTCGGTATGGAAAGTGTAGTTTGAAGCTGCTTCAGCCACTTGTAAATAGTAGTGTTGCAACTTCGCATTTTCCTTTAACACAACTTCAACAACCTTATTTTGGAAGTTTTTCGCTGTTCCAGCCAACGTAATAAAGCTTTCGATAATCTCGGCTTCAGCATTTTGCGCTAGGACGACTAAAGAGCGTGTTTGTGCAAAGAACTCATCGACGCCAGTGGAAACATGTATAATCTGAATAGGTTTCGATAGTACAGCATTTTTAGCAACATGAATATAAACCCCAGTTGTATATAGGGCCGTATTTAGGGCTACTAAAGCCGAGTCTGTCTGATCAGCATGCTGTGCGAAATGTGCTATAAATTCAGGCTCTTCAACGGCGTCCTCAATAGATTTTACCGTTAGGCCAGCTTCCGCTTCTAAGGAAGCAAAAGTTAATACATACTGTCCATTAACGACCACAATACGGTGGGCATCTAATGCAGGAATATCGCCTGCTGAGAAATCTAAATTGTCAATAGCCACATCCGCATTCAACACATAAGGTTGACTTACTAACTTGTGAATATTGGTATATTTCCAATCCTCATGTTTCACGGTCGGAAAACCTACTGCTTGAAACCTAGCAAACGCTGCTTGGCGTATAGCTGTCAACGCTGCAGGTTCTGCAGCTGTTTCTTGCTCTTGAAATCCAGTTACCAACTGTTGAAACAATGATTCTGATACTATTGTACTCATCTTTTATATTAATCAATCCGCTTAATAAAATTACACTCCTGCTATTGGCAAGTTGAGATTATAAAGCGTTTTGCGCGTCTAATTCTTTTAACCAATCATAGCCTTTTTCTTCTAACTCTAAAGCTAGTTCTTTCGGGCCGGATTTTACAATACGTCCATTATATAATACGTGAACCACATCTGGCACGATATAATCTAATAAACGTTGGTAGTGTGTAATGACTAAGAAAGCGTTATTTTCGCTACGTAGTTGATTAACACCATTCGCAACAATACGTAAGGCATCAATATCTAAACCTGAATCCGTCTCATCTAAGATGGATAGTTTCGGATTTAACATCGCTAATTGGAAAATCTCATTACGCTTCTTCTCACCACCAGAGAAACCTTCATTTAATGAACGGTTTGCTAAGTTAGCGGAGAATTCCACTAATTGTTGCTTTTCTTTTACCATACGTAAAAATTCCTTTGCTTCCATTGGAGCGAGGCCTTTGTACGCACGGATATCGTTAACGGCTGTTTTTAAGAAGTTAATATTCGAAACACCCGGAATTTCTACGGGATATTGGAACGCTAAGAAAACGCCTTCACGTGCACGATCTTCAGGTGATAAATCCAATAGATCTACCCCATCTAAAGTTGCTGAACCTTCGGTAACTTCGTAAGAGTCACGACCCGCTAGGACATTTCCTAAAGTACTTTTACCAGCACCGTTAGGGCCCATAATGGCATGAACTTCTCCTGGTTTAACTTCTAAATTAAGGCCCTTAAGGATTTGCTTGTCACCTATTGAGGCATGTAAATTTTTAATGCTTAACATTGTATATATACGCTGTATTGTTAAATGTATGTCTGATTTTAAATCAGGTTATTAATAGTTTAAAGGATGGGGATTAGTTGTACTAACCAACACTACCCTCTAAAGAAATTGCCAGTAATTTCTGCGCTTCCACAGCAAACTCCATCGGCAATTGGTTTAAAACCTCTTTGGCATAGCCATTCACGATTAAGCCTACGGCTTTCTCAGAATCAATACCACGAGCGTTTAAATAGAACACTTGATCTTCACCAATTTTTGACGTTGTAGCCTCATGCTCTAATTTTGCTGTCTTATTTCTATTTTCAATATAAGGGAACGTATGTGCACCACAGCGATCTCCAATTAATAAGGAGTCACATTGGGTGAAGTTACGTGCATTGTCTGCTGAGGGACCAATCTTCACTAAACCACGGTAGCTATTATGGCTTTTTCCTGCAGAGATACCTTTAGAAATAATTTTTGACTTCGTGTTTTTACCGATGTGAATCATCTTCGTACCCGTGTCAGCCACCTGCATATTACGCGTCATAGCAACAGAGTAAAACTCTCCAACAGAGTTATCTCCTTTTAAGATAACACCCGGATATTTCCATGTAATTGCCGAGCCCGTTTCAACCTGCGTCCAAGAGATTTTTGAATTATCTCCTTTACAGATACCACGTTTCGTAACAAAGTTAAAAATACCACCTTTACCATCTTTATCTCCGGGGTACCAGTTCTGTACCGTAGAGTATTTTATTTCGGCATCACGCTGTGCAACTAATTCGACCACCGCAGCATGCAATTGATTCTCATCACGCATAGGAGCTGTACAGCCCTCTAGATAAGAAACATAAGAGCCTTCATCGGCGATAATTAGTGTACGCTCAAACTGCCCTGTATTCTGCGCATTAATACGGAAGTAAGTCGACAATTCCATCGGGCAACGTACGCCTTTTGGAATATAAACAAAGGATCCATCGGAGAATACCGCCGAGTTTAAGGCTGCATAAATATTATCTGTTTGCGGAACAACAGTACCTAAGTACTCACGCACTAATTCAGGATGCTCTTGTACAGCCTCCCCAAAAGAACAAAAGATAACGCCTTGTTCTTTTAATTTTTCTCTAAATGTTGTTTTCACAGAAACAGAATCGAATACAGCATCTACAGCTACGACACCTGCTAATATCTTTTGCTCATCTAAAGGAATTCCTAATTTCGCAAAAGTAGATAACAACTCCGGATCTACCTCGTCCAAGCTATTTAACTGAGGCTTTGCCTTTGGCGCAGCATAGTATGAAAGGGCTTGAAAGTCCACATCAGGGTTGTCAAAATTCTGCCATGTAGGCATTTTTAATGTTAAGAAATGACGAAAAGCCTTTAATCGCCACTCCAATAACCATTCAGGCTCATTTTTCTTTGCAGAAATCATGCGCACAGTATCTTCATTAAGCCCAATTGGGGCTATATCCATTTCAATATCTGTGGTGAACCCGTATTTATATTCTTCGAGCTCAAGCTCTTTTAGTAAATCGTCGTCTTTAGTACTCATATCACGCTTTCACGGTTAATTCATTCATTCTAGGGCTTGTCCCTACAATCATCCGAGATGCAAAGTTACAATTTACAAGCCACAAAATCGTATTTTTATCCCTCGGAATATCTGTTTTGGGAAATTTAAATGACAAAAGTCATTAATATATGTGAATGAACACATTATCTTCCCGATTGCCCTATCAAAATTACTATTTAATTATTACATTTATTTATACTATTTTCTATGGAAAATAGATTTCAGTTATAAATAAAATAATCCTTAAGTGATTCGAATTTTTACCAAATAAAATTCTGAACTAATGATTATATTTACCCAGTACAAATAAAAAAGTCATTTATGCCATTTCAACCAGATAAAACAGATCTCAAAATATTAAAATTATTACAAGAGAATGGTCGTATCACGAATCTACAACTGGCTTCGAGTATTGGTCTCTCTCCTGCGCCAACCTTAGAACGTGTACGAAAACTGGAGAATTCAGGCTTTATAAAAAGTTACCATGCTTTCGTCGATGAGGAAAAGCTGGGCTTAGGAATTAAATCATTTATTCAAATTTCCTTAGATTTTCATACACAAAATGCCATTCCTGAGTTTGTGGAAGCTGTAAAAAAAATATCCGAAGTAACGGAATGCCACCATGTAACAGGCCAATGTGACTTTATGCTAAAAGTTTATGTCAAGGATATCAAGGCCTATGAAGCGGTAATTATGGAGAAAATATCAAAAATCCCCTACGTAAAGACCTTCCAAACGATGATGATTATGTCAACAAGCAAGAAAGAACCCATTATCCCGCTAGAATATTAGTTCGCCTAATGGAAGAAAATAACTACCTAGACCTTGCTCTTATCCTATCTTGGCCCGACGCGACAATTCGTGGCGACGAAAAATGGATGATGTTCCTGAAAAAACTGGGCATTGTAAAAAATTTAAATTTTAAAGTTGGACATACTGGAGTGGTATTAATATGCCGTCATACTGGTGAGATGTCTTACTATGACTTTGGCCGTTATATCAGTCCCCGTGGCTATGGACGTGCTCGCTCAAAAAACTCCGACCCCAGGCTCCGCATTTCCATGAAAGCAGATTTTGACAACCAGGGTCAGCTTAGCAACCTCGTGGAGATATGCCACTATTTCGAAACCATGAAACCGGCGATGCAGGGCTATGGTGATTTATATTTAGGCCTTGCCAGAAATATCTCCCTAACGGAAGCGAAAAAATATGCCGACAGGCTTGTGGAAGAGGGCTCCTCCCCGTATGGCGCAGTAGCTAGTGACAATAATAATTGCTCTCGATTTATTACCCGTCTACTCCTCAAATCGTCGAAAAAATACCATTTTTTCCACAGCATTAATTTTCCCGAAACAATTAAAGCCAGCCCCCTAAGTAATATCGTAAATGCTGGTAAAGACCGCATGCTGTATAGCTTCAATCCTGCACAAGGATTGAGATACTTTAAGATGAATAGATGGCAGTCTATTGGCTTTCTAGCAAAGAAATTACGTGACAACTTCTACAGTCAGCAAGCGAAAGAGCTCCCTGAAGATCTGACTATCGGCGAAATGAACCTTCGGTTTAAACCGCAAAATATCCCTGACCATGCGCAGTATCTTGGCGGTGTAGGGGAAGGTGCCTGGTTTGAAATTAATAAACTTGCCGCCAATATCCTGCAAATTAAACGCTATACCCCGCAAGGAGAGTTAGAATATTGTGTTAAAGGACATACGCTAGAGGACCTGACACATTGTTCTACGCTACAAATTACCTATGACAGTCATCTTTTATATACCCATCTCTTAGTCGATGGCAGAAAAATTAAGGTAACACATCTGGAACAGCCCGCTTCACAGAGCGTAAATAATAACCTCCCTACAGCCTTATACGCATAGAAAAAAGGGGCATTGACAAAGTATATCTGAGTACGAGCTACCAGCGAATAGGTGTTAAACCATTTTCTTCAAGAAAACGATTTGTCTGTGAGAAATGCTTACAGCCAAAAAATCCGCGATACGAGGAAAGTGGCGATGGATGCACGGTACTTAAGACCTTATGCTTCGCTGTGTCTATTAATTTTATTTTTTGCTGCGCATACGATCCCCAGAGTAGAAATACAACCGACGGACAGTGCGCAGAGATATAGGTAATCAGCGCATCGGTAAATCTCTCCCACCCTTTTTTCTGATGCGACCCTGCAGCATGTGCACGCACGGTTAATGTCGCATTTAACAATAAAACTCCCTGCTGCGCCCAAGCGGATAAATCCCCCGCAGCAGCGGCGTCAAAACCAGGAATATCATCGGCAAGCTCTTTATAAATATTCCTTAAAGATGGTGGAATTGCCATTCCCGCAGGAACAGAAAAAGATAATCCCTGCGCCTGTCCCACATTATGGTAGGGATCCTGCCCCAGGATAACAACCTTAACCTCCGCTAATGGCGTTAATTTGAAAGCCCTAAAAACATCCTCCTCCGCAGGAAAGACGACATGCTTTGCACGCTCCTCTTGGATAAAGGCCGACAATTGTTGCATAAAAGGCTGTTGAAACAATTCTGAAAAAATAGGCTCCCAACTTAAATCATAGCGTGCTGTCATATTTCAAATATATAATTTTCAAAAATAAGGATAAAATGGGTTGCTTTAACGCGGGATTTAACGGATATTTGCAACATTAAAATACATATACATTTTAACTAAAGACATATGTCAAATCTTGTAAGAATAATTATTAGCAGCTTCATATTAATTGGTACCGTAGCCTTATTTTGGTTCGGACAATGGGAATGGGGTATTTTAGGAGTCTTAATTACCATTTTAGCCTTTGTAACAGTGTTCTTCAATGAAAATATGCTGTTGGCACAATGGTTTATGCGCAAGCAAGACATGAATAAAGCCGAGAAATTCTTAAAACGTATTACCAATTATGAAGCACAATTAATTCCTGCTCAACATGGGTATTACCATATGCTAATCGGATTAATAGAATCTCAAAGAGCACCCCTTCAATCAGAGAAATATTTCAAAAAAGCGTTACAAATGGGTCTACATATGGATCATAATATTGCCCTTGCAAAATTAAGTCTTGCTGGTGTAGCAATGGCGAAACGTAATAAGAGAGATGCTGAGAAATATTTAAATGAAGCTAAAAAAGCAGATAAGAACAAACTACTTGCTGATCAAATTAAGATGATGAAAGACCAAATGGGTATGATGGATCGTCAACAAATTCGCTACAGCAGATAAGCTCTAAGCAGCTATTAAACACCTAAAAAAAGGAAGTCTACACGAGGTAGACTTCCTTTTTTTTATATATTGAATTTCTATGCTTGCTAGCCCTCATCTATCTACTTGCTACAGCGCAATTACCTGCTCAATAAAATGGCCCTCTTCTTCACTATTTTCAAATACAAAGAAGAATCGCGCAGGCTTAAAGTCTGCATCTACATCCTTAAAGGTTACCGTCAGCTGAGCCGCTAAATCTTGCGTCAAAAGGTAGTTTAAGTAATTCTGCTTCGAATCAGCTAAAATTAGCACCTGCTGTAGTTGTACTTTAGAAAATATTTTACGCTGCAAATTACGACCTTCCACCTGAAGAGCATACGTATTAACCTTCAGCTCCCGAGGCTTCCACTTCAAACTCGTAATAAAGAGTGAAACTTGTAGCTCACGCGTCTTCGGATTATAAACGTGCCCCTTTAAATCTATCTGAAGATCATCAATCTCCATCCCCACGCTATCCACAACTGCGGTAGGCTGCTGGATGTTGCTTGCTGCTGCCTCAAGCGTACCAGCACAAAAGAGGCTTATACTGCTTATACAGGACACCAAAAAGCGATTTCTTATAGGCATCACTAGCGTAGTCGGTCTGCCGATTTAATTAATAAATCATCTTTACGTATAGCGCCTAATGCCATCGATAAAAAGATAATAGCAATCGGAATTAAGAAAAATCCAACACCAATATTACTAGCTCCTAAATACTGATTTACGGAAGCTAATGTACTGCTAGCTGACGCGTACATCCAACCTGCAAAAAGCACGATTAACACCATATTTAAGAAGATCAATTGCTTTTGAGTCTTTCTACTTTTGAACTTGAAAATGGTAAATATTGGTAATAAGCCCAGTAGAACTGTTCCGATCAATTGTAAGATAAAAGTCGTTTCTTTTACTAACTGCCCATCGGGACCATTTCCATAAACACCGGACACTTTAACAGCCTTTCCTAATCCTACCAAATCGTTATACTGTAGGTAAGGAAACATAAATAAGGCGAAGATAGCTACCCCAGCTAATAAAAGCCATACACTCTGAATACGTTGAATCATATTATTATTTATTGTGTTTCAGTACAAATATACTATAAATAGCAGGAATGAAAAATCAAGTCACCCCTACTCAGAAGAAAAACAATGTTTTGGTAAAATTGTTAGTATCAAACGCATAATTATATAAACAAACATTCATTTCATTACCTTTGCAAGGTGGAAAAAGTGAAGAAAAGATATTTTATAGAAATTGCCTATCATGGCATGGCCTACCATGGCTGGCAGATCCAAAATAATGCTGTTTCTGTGCAAGAGATGCTTAATAAAGCCTTGCACACGCTATTGCGTGACCCTGAAATGGAAACCATTGGCGCTGGCAGAACAGACACGGGGGTTCATGCCAAGGAGCTGTACGCGCACTTCGATGCCGCAGCGGAAGGCATCTTGCTCGATCCAGCAAAATTTATCCACGCCATAAATGGCTTATTGCCCTACGATATTGCCGTCAAACGCCTTATCCCTGTATCAGCGGATGCCCATGCACGATTTGATGCAACGAAACGCTCCTATGAATACCATGTACATTTTCAAAAAGATCCGTTTCTACATAATTACTCCATGTATTCCCGAGATAAGCCTGCGCTGGAGAAAATGAATGCTGCCGCGAAATTTCTACTTGGAAAGCAGGATTTTAGCTGTTTTTCAAAGTCTAATACGCAAGTATTTACAAATAACTGTACCATTACAAGAGCTGAATGGGTGGAAGATAAGGATGGCCGTTATATCTTCCATATTTCCGCAGACCGCTTCTTACGTAATATGGTACGCGCCATTGTAGGTACGCTATTAGAAATTGGCATTAAAAATAAAGATATTCACTTTATGGAAGAGGTCATCGCAAGTAAAAGTCGTTGCAAAGCGGGTACCTCTGTTCCTGCGCAAGGCTTATATTTGACAGAAGTTGCCTATCCATATATCTGTAAATAGAACGACATTGAGCGATAAAAAAATTACCGGAAAAGCCTACGACGTCAATTTGCTACGTCGTATGATGGAATATATGAAGCCTTACCGCGGGATCTTTTGGATGTCGGTGGTACTAACAATTTTATTAGCCTTGGTCGCTCCAGCGCTGCCTATGCTAATCGAATATACGTTAGATAAGTATATCCTCAAATACGATACTTCAGGCCTAAGCTGGATGTTTATAGCGATGTTGTCCCTGTTGTTAATACAGACGTTAATTCGCTATTATCATACCTTAATGACAAATACCTTAGGGCAGTCTGTCATTCGAGATATACGTATTAAAGTATTTAATCATATTACCAGCCTACGCCTTAAATACTTTGACCAAACACCTATTGGTAAACTAATTACGCGCACTATATCCGACTTAGAAACGATTGCCAATATATTCTCCGAAGGGTTAATTCAAATTATTGGGGATCTCCTGCAGCTAGTCGTTATTCTAGGCGTTATGTTCTATACCGATTGGAAGCTTACCCTTATTGTCTTAATCCCTATGCCGTTAATGATTGCGGCAACCTATGTCTTTAAGGAAGCGATGAAATCCGCTTTTACAGATGTTCGTATCTGGGTAGCTAATCTGAATACCTTTCTTCAAGAACACCTTACAGGAATGGGTATTATTCAGTATTTCGCCCGTGAGAAGCAGGAGATGGATAAGTTTGAAGTAATTAATGGTCAACATCGAAATGCTCATATCCGTGCAAACTGGTATTTTTCTATTTTCTTCCCTGTCTTAGAAATTATTATGGCCATTGCCTTAGGCCTTTTGGTCTGGTATGGATCCAAGGAAATTATGGCCCATCAGATTTCTGCGGGTGTCGTTGTATCCTTTATCATGTATATAAATATGATCTTTAGACCCATACGCGAACTGATCGACAAATTTAATACCCTACAGATGGGGATGGTTTCCGCAGAACGTATTTTTGAAGTCTTAGATACACAAGAGCAAACTCCAGATACGGGAACGTTGAAGCCTACGAAAATACGTGGTGAAATTGAATTTAAGAACGTCTGGTTCGCCTATAATGAGGAAAACTGGGTGCTGAAAGATGTTAGTTTTACCGTTCAACCGGGAGAGACCTTAGCCTTAGTAGGTGCCACAGGAGCCGGAAAATCCTCTACCATCAATATTTTAAGCCGCTTTTATGAAATTAATAAAGGGCAGATTCTTTTGGATGGCATAGATATTAAAGATTATGACTTAAATTACCTGCGGAAGACCATTGCTACAGTTTTACAAGACGTCTTTTTATTTTCAAATTCTATCCTGGAAAATATTAATCTGAATGATTCCACGATTGAGCGGAGCCGTATCATAGATGCTGCGAAGCAGGTTGGCGCCCACAATTTTATTATGCGTATGCCTGGAAATTATGACTTTAAAGTCCAGGAACGCGGAGCCTCCCTATCCGCGGGTCAAGCACAATTAGTATCCTTTATAAGGGCATTAATTCATGATCCTGCAATTCTAATCCTGGATGAAGCGACCTCTTCCGTGGATACCGAAAGTGAAGAGCTGATACAAGGTGCCATTGATAAACTTATGAAAGGGCGCACAGCAATTGTTATCGCACACCGCCTCTCCACGATCCAGCATGCCGATCGCATCCTTGTATTAGACAAGGGGGAAATTAAGGAGTCGGGGTCCCATCAGGAATTATTAAGCTTCGACGGTTACTACAAGAAACTTTATGATCTGCAGTTTCACTCTGCAGGCATTTAATTTTTACGCAGGCATCTTCCTAACCAATAAGTTGGTATACCTCCTGCATATAATGCGCTTCCCGCATGGCTTCGGCAAAATCTAGCCACTCCTCTTCTGTAAAGGCGAAGTTTATCTCTTGGCTAGGGGTATTTAATACAAAGCGCGAACTGCCATCGGGGAATAAAAAGAGGTTGTCCAGGTATGGAATTTCGATTGAGTAATCAATAAAATTCTTAAACTGCTTCTTCTTAAAGGTTAACATGACTGTTTTATGCCATACATACACCAACTTACACTGGGTGCATAGACTTACATACGTGTCCCCTCGCTGACTGAGTATAATAGATTTACACATTGTTATTTTTATTTAGATTAATTATAAATAATGGTAAATATAAGGGTTCTTGGGAGGAATAAAAATTCTGATCCATAAAAAAGGAGGTAATTTTAGAATTACCTCCTTTTTTTATCTGCGAAAGATAAACTTTTAAAACGTACTCGAATCAGAAATTCGAGGGTTGAAAATTAATTTAATCCTCTTTTTTTCATTAAGTAAACAGGGTTTGGCTCAGCACCGCGGAACGCACGATACATAGCTGCAGGATTTCCTGTACCACCTTTTTCTAAGATATTTTTACGGAACGCATTTGCCGTTGGTTGATCGTATAAAGAAGTCTCTTTAAAGGCTGCAAAAGCATCCGCATCTAATACTTCTGCCCAGATATAAGCATAGTAACCTGCCGAATAGCCTGAAGCGAAGATATGGCTGAAATAAGTACTTCTGTAGCGTGGAATAATTGCAGAAGTCAACCCTACTTTATTCATTGCTGAAGATTCAAAAACATTAATATCACCTTTAATAGGGCTTGTTACTGTATGGTAGTTCATATCTAATAAAGCCGCAGAAAGATATTCTACTGTTGCAAATCCTTGATCAAAAGATCCTGCATTTTCTAATTTAGCAATTAGTGAGTCAGGAATTGCTTCGCCCGTTTGGTAATGTCTAGCATACTCTTTTAATACAGCAGGATCAGCAGCCCAATTTTCCATAATTTGGGAAGGCAGCTCTACGAAGTCTCTCGATACAGCAGTACCTGCTAAGCTTCTATATTTCACATTAGATAATAATCCATGTAAAGCATGTCCAAATTCATGAAATAAGGTCGAAGCCTCATCGAACGTTAATAGAGCAGGTTGGTCACCTACAGGCTTTGTAAAGTTACAAACGATGGTTGCAACAGGAGCAACGCGTTTGCCATCTTTAACCCCTTGGCTACGAAATGTGCTCATCCATGCGCCACCTCTTTTAGATGCACGTGGAAAGAAATCTGCATATAAAATTCCTAAATGTGAGCCATCTTTATCCTTCACCTCATAAACTTCTACCTCCTCATGGTAAGTAGGCACATTATTTAGGGCTACGAAAGTCAATCCAAATAATTTATTAGCGACAGCGAAAGAACCTTCACGTACAGCCGCTAAACTGAAATATGGTTTTATCTCGTCTTCATTTAATGCGAAACGCTTCTTACGAATAATCTCCGTGTAGTAGCGCCAATCATAAGGGGCTACTTGGAACGTATCGCCAGCTAATTCAATTTCTTTTTGGATATCTGCTTCTTCAATTTTAGCTTTTGCTAAAGCAGGCGTCCATAATTTATTCAATAAGGTATATACATTTTCGGCATTACCTGCCATAGATTCTTCTAACACATATGCGGCATGAGATTTATACCCTAAAAGCTGCGCTTTTTCTAAGCGAAGATTTGCAATCTTACGTAAGATTTCTTTGTTATCGAAGTCGTTGTCATTATTACCACGCTTGCTATAGGCTTCAAACATTTGCTTGCGCAAAGCTCTATTTTGAGCGTACTGTAAGAAAGGCATAATAGAAGGGTTTTGTAAAGTGAACAACCACTGTCCATCTTTACCTTTTGCTTTCGCTTCTTCCGCCGCTGTAGCTACTAAGCCTGCTGGTAAGCCTGCTAAATCCTCTTTATCGGTAATAAAAAGTTGAAATGCATTGGTCTCATCTAATATATTTTGACTGTAATCAACACTTAAAACGGATAATTCTGAATTAATTTTCTTCAATTTTTCTTTATCCGTACTTGATAAGTTTGCTCCAGAGCGGATAAATGACTTATAGGTCTCTTCCAATAACTTAGTATCCTGAGGATCTAAAGCTAATTTCTCTTTCTGTCCCCAAACGGATTTTATACGATTGAATAATTCCGCATTTAAGGAAATCTCATCACGGTGTGCTGAAAAAACTGGCGCTAAGGCCTTATCCATAACTTTTAAGGAATCATTGGTATTGGCTCCCTTTAGGTTTGAAAATACAGCGGACACTTTTGAAAGCAGCTTACCTGCATTTTCCAAAGCAACGATGGTATTTGCAAAAGAAGGGGCTTCTGTATTCGTAACAATAGAGTCAATCTCTAATTTGTGTTCCTTTAAAGCTTCTTCAAAAGCAGGTTTAAAATGCTCGTCTTTAATCTTATCGAAAGGTGGCACCTCAAATGGGGTATCATAAGCTAACAATAATGGATTATCTGTCACAATTTTTTGATTTTTACAACCTACAATTGTAGCTGCAACAATCATAAATAGAGGCAAAATTTGTTTTTTATTCATTATCTTTATTTACTGATTATTTTAAATTTCAATGAACAGCAAAGGTACAAAATTTATACCGTAACCTATTTAATATACAATCCGCAGTAAGCAACCTTTTTTCTAGCAGCATACTTTAATTTGATTATTTATTTTTATGAACAAAATAACCCATTTTTTCTGGTTTTGCGCAGGTGTGCAGCGGGAGACACTGGAAAAATTTCCGGAAGAGCAACATAAGTATGTTGGAATTGGTGCAACCATTTTCTTTACGGCACTCTTTGCAACACTATCTGGCGGATACGCCATGTATTTCGTATTCTCAGGATCAGCCTTTGCTATTTTCTTTGCAGCGCTCTTTGGTATGCTATGGGGATTAGCGATTTTTAATATGGATCGTTACATCGTTAGTACTTTAAATAAAAATAAGGCTGGCTGGATGCAATTTTTACAGGCACTTCCAAGAATTGTCTTAGCAATTTTAATTGGATTAGTTATTTCGCGCCCTTTAGAGTTGAAAATATTTGATAAGGAAATAAGACAACACCTACAAGGGCAGTATCTACAGCAACAGAAAGCCCGAATTGACACCTTAGAAAATACGTTTAACAAGAAATATAACCTTTCCATCGGTCAATTAACGCAACAGAAGCGTGAGCGCGACTCCTTGGACACCTATATTCAAAATAGCCGGAAGCAGCTGAACTACGAAATCTTCGGAAATAAGACGACGGAAACTTCAGGTATCCAAGGCTATGGCCCCTATGCCAAGCGCAAGGAAGATGAATTAACTAAGCAGCAGCAATATCTAGACTCCTTACGCGCAAGGATAGACAGCCAAGAAAGTGCGATTCAGCAGCATAAGAAAAATGAAGGTTTACTCGATCAAAAAATATTAGCTAACGCGAGTTTAGATAGTCTAGTTGATCTGGCGGGATTTGCCGATAGGAATTCCGCGCTGGGAAGATTAAAATATAAAAGTAATAATACCATTGATACGGCGACAGAAAATGCTGTAAACTTTATAGGCTTACTATTTATCTTTTTCGAGTGCCTGCCCGTGTTTGTGAAGCTCATGGCGGGACGCGATAGCTACGACATTGAAATACAGAATATCCGGAAGATTAAGCAACATGAGTCGGAAATGATGGTGACAGCAGAAACACAAGCTATCGACCGTTTAGAAGGCGCACAAATAGATATTGCCATCAACCAACGGATGGAGAAATTAACGGCAAAAAAAGAGGAAGATTAATCTTCCTCTAAATATTTAGCGTCTATTTGTTTGGTAGCTTTAGCGCCTAGACTTTTTAAGTTCTCAATGCGCTTCACTACGTTTCCAGGTCCGAATGCCAACTTCTTCGTGGCATCTTCCTGCGACTTCAGGGCGCGGTGTAGCTGCTGTTGCACCTGGTTCATATCCTCTAGAAAGCCACAGAATTTATCATATAGGGCTCCTGCTTCCTTGGCAATTTCTATAACATTCCGCGTCTGACGCTCCTGCTTCCATATGGAGGCGATCGTTCGTAAGGTTGCGAGCAAGGTTGAAGGGCTGACGATGACCACCTTCCGATCCCAGGCATCGGAGAAAATATCAGGTTTTTCCGAGACGGACATACTAAGCGCAGATTCTATAGGCATAAAAAGCAGCACAAAATCGGGGGAATGGATTTGATAAATCTCATGATAATTCTTTGCAGAAAGGTCTTTCACATGGTTTTCCACAGAAAGCACATGTTGCCGCGCATAAATTAATCGCTCTTCATCGGTCTCCGCATTTACCCATCTTTCATAGGCTACCAAGGAAACCTTAGCATCTACGACAAGCTGCTTATCATCCGGCAGGTCGATAATAGCATCTGGCTGCATCCGACGGCCATATTCATCCGTGAAGGATGCTTGTAGCCGATATTCTTGATCTTTTATTAACCCTGAGCGCTCCAATACACGCTCGAGGATAACTTCTCCCCAGTTTCCTTGTTTTTTCGCATCCCCTTTTAGCGCGCGTGTGAGGTTCGTGGCCTCATCTTTTATTTTTAATGTTTGCTCCATCATCTGCTGCACGACTCCTTTTAAGGAGTTTCTTTCTGCAGCCTCCGTTTGGTAGGTCTTTTCCACCTTTTCTTCAAAAGACTGTATTTTGAGCTTTAGAGGATCGAGTATCTGATTGAGGGAAAGCTGATTTGTCTCCGTAAATTTTTGTGTTTTCTCTTCGAGAATTTGGTTAGCAATTAACTGAAATTCCTGATTAAACTGCTTTTTCATCGCTTCTAGTTCAACCTTCTGCTCTCCGAGTTTTTCATTCTGTGCGATATAAAAGGATTTGGTGCTTTCGAGACTTCGCTCAGCTAGTAAAGCATTTTCCCGCTCCTCATCTAACTCAGCTTTGAGCTCCTTACGCTCCGCTAAGAGTGATTGCTCACGCTGCAGCGCCTTTGCTAACTCTATCGTTAAGGCCTCCAGCTGCTGCTTTAAAGAAGCATCTGACAGCAAATTATTCGAGGGCTTAAACTTCATGATTAGGATCACGACAATAAGCAGTAAAATTATTACTGCTAAACCTAAAAATACTTCCATGCTTACTGTAATTTTTGATGTGTCTTCCACCATAAGTCGGGCATCTCTCCAGATACTGCCGTTTGATAATCATCGTAACGGCAAGGAACTAAATAATAACGTTCATTGACAGAGCGTGACCCAAAGTAGGGAACCTGCATCCACCAACGGTCGGATTTCTTGGATTTTACAAACACCAGCTCATGCTCCTCATTTTCCAGGGTCGTACGGTAGATGATATAAGATGATTTGGGAAGCAGCGGCGTATCTTGTTTTCGGTTATAATAACCATCAATAAAGCACCATACCATCTGCGCGAGTAGCATCCCTGTCTGCTGCATGGGATCATAGGCTGGATTAAACTCATAAAACCCGATAGAAGTACATTTATCGGACATCCCTGCATACCTACAAAGCTGGCAGGCCTCGTCCCCATACAAGCCATTCGGCGTCGCATAAGCATTTCCTGGAGCCTCGGAAGCGCGGATAGCAGAAATATCAAAAGACACCATATCTGCCGCACGAATAACAGGCTCCGCTTGAGTAATCCTTCCAGAAATCATGCCTACACGTGTAGCATTAAAATACAGTTTATCAAACATATTTAACGCTGTCCTATTGACAAAATAAGTCTGATAAGCGATGACATTTAAATTAAATAAATAGGAAGGTTCTTTTAAAATAATATGATTTAAGAAATTTTGAGCTGTCAGCACAAGGTCTTCAGTGGGCTCCACATCCAAATCAAATTTATTATCTATCACCGCTAACTCTACCTTCTGCTCCAGCTCCTCATAACCGGCATACTGCGCATAGGTAAGATCATGGGAGCCCCCAATAATAATAGGTATAATCTCTAGTCTCACCAGTTCGGCAACGACTTTCTGTACGGCAAAGTAAGTGTCCTGAATAGATTGCCCAGCGAGGATATTCCCCAAATCAGCGACACGAACCTTATAATCAGCCTGATACAAGGAATAAAAGTGCTTGCGTACAGCATCTGCCGCTTTTGCGGTTCCTTTATTATCCAGGCCTCCACGCTCTTCAGCTACGCCGATAAGCGCTATTTGAGGTTTTTCCTCCGTAGTTAGTTCTGGGAAATCGTGCTCATAAGCCAACACCTCAAAACCAAATTGGCCTTTGATAAAGCCTCCATTTAATGAGAAATCAGTCTTATTTATGGGCGTAAAAAAATCAGCTAGTGACATATCGTAAAGTTATAATGCAAATTTGTAGAAACATTCCACGGCGTCCTTCTCAAATATCCATTTATTCGCTTGCTTTTAAAAACAAAATGAAGAAAAACAAAAATATTATTTCTCCCAGCACCTACAGCCAGGAAAATTAGGCTTAGAGAATCAACAGAAAGCATTAGCATACTAACTATAAAATTCGGATATTTGAATACATTATTTTTAACGTTATATTTATAAGGTGATATTAATAACAGGCGGTACTGGATTTCTAGGCTCTACATTGATTCGATTACATATCCATGCAGGAATAGATGTGGTGGCCACCAAACGCCCTTCTTCCAGCATACCTCTGGATCTTCAAGCGCATAAAAATATCCACTGGATAGACGCAGATCTCAACAACTATTTCGACCTTCAGGAAGCATTTTTGGGTATCACACAAGTCTACCATTGTGCCGCAGCAATCTCTTATCAAAAGAAGGAAGCAGCGCTACTTCAAAAAATTAATGTTTTAGGCACAGCCAACCTCGTCAATATTTGTTTAGCACAGCAGGTACGCCTCGTGCATGTAAGCTCCATCGCAGCCTTAGGAAAGAATAATCAAGGTCTTCCAGTTTCAGAAACAGATAAGTGGGAGTATGAAAGGTCTATTTCTAACTATGCACGCTCCAAATATGAGGGGGAGATGGAAGTCTGGCGTGGCATTGCTGAGGGCTTAGATGCTGTAATTGTAAATCCCTCTTTAATCATTGGTGCCCAAGCTCCGGCACATGGTACGGCAGCCATTTTCAACAAGCTGCAGCAGGGGCTTAGCTATTATCCTTCCGGAAGCATCGGCCTGGTGGACGTCGAAGATGTCGCAAAGATTATGATGCTTCTTATGGCCAATACGTCCATTACTGCACAGCGCTATATCATTAATAATATTAATATCTCTTATGGCGAGTTCTTACAGCAGGCTGCCGCAGCTATGCAGGCTCAGGTGCCGCAGAAAATAGTTTCGGCAAAAGCATTGTTGTTTATCGCGAAGCTGGCTGAAGTAAAGGCTTTTTTCACCAATAGCAAGCCCGACCTCACTCCTGAGACGGCGCGTGCAGCATCGAGCTCGCTGGCCTATTCCAATGCCAAATTGGTCAAGTTGCTAGGTTATCAGTTCAAACCGCTGGCGCAAACATTATCCGAAATCTCCTCAACTTTAAAACATATATAACCTAACACACCGTGAAGAACTATTACATCATTGATTTTGATAGCACCTTCACCCAAGTCGAAGCCTTGGATGAATTAGCAAAAATATCCTTAGCTGATCACCCGAATAGGGATGCTATCTATCACGAAATTGAACGTTTCACCAATCTTGCTATGGAAGGAAAGCTTTCCTTTCGGGAGGCGCTTGCTGGCCGCGTAAAATTATTGCAAGCCAACAGGGATCATTTAGCAAAATTAGTCAGCCACTTAAAGAAAAAAGTTTCCACCTCCTTTAACAGAAACCGTGAATTCTTTCGTAAAAACTCCGATACCGCATGGATTGTATCCGGTGGGTTTAAAGAATTTATTACGCCCGTAGTGACTCCATATCATATCAAAACTGAAAATATCTACGCCAACACCTTTAAATTTGATGAGGCGGGAAATATTATTGGCTATGATGAAAATAACCCCCTTTCTGATGAAGGTGGCAAGGTGAAATTGCTTAAGCAGCTAAATATTCAAGGCCGTATCTTTGGCATTGGAGATGGTTATTCCGACTACCAGCTTAAGGAATCCGGACTTATTGAAAAGTTCTTTGCATTCACGGAAAATATTTCACGCCTTGCGGTAACAGAAAAAGCGGATTTTATTACTCCTAGTTTTGATGAGTTCTTATATGTCAATGATCTTCCTCGAGCGATCTCCTACCCTAAGAATCGAATTCTTTGTCTAATTGTTGGCGATGTTCCTGAAATTGCTGCGCACATCTTAAAAAGAGACGGCTTTTCTGTTCGTATAAAAGCGACCTTTGAAGAGAAATATGTGAAGGATGTAGGGATGCTTCTTTTAGGTAAAGGTAGCGTGGTGACGGATGAGGAGCTTTCGCGTGCCGACAAACTTAAAACAATCGGTTATTTAGGAAATGCTAAAGAACACCTGAGCTTAACACTTTGTAATGAGAAGGGCATTGTTGTCTTTGACGATAAGAAAGAGAAAAAGAGAAATGCGGAATATATCCCTCGCCGCATGGCAGACTTTATTAACAATGGAGACACTGATCAGAGCCGTAATTTCCCGAATTTACAACTTCCAAAAATTCAAAATGCACACCGCCTTTTACATATACACAAAAATGTTCCAGGCATTATGGCACAAATAAACAATATCTACGCGCATAATAATATAAATATCGTATCGCAGTTTCTGATGACTAAGGGCGATATTGGCTATGCCGTGACGGACCTTAATGCCGAATATGAGAAGAGCTTAATAAAGCAACTCAAGCAGATTGACAATACCGTAAAATTCCGAATTCTGTATTAACGAATTTTTCAAAAGACCTTTTAAAGGGTGTTCCTTCCCAGCATGGAGCACCCTTTTATTTTTTAAACCAATAGATAGCAGATGGGCAGAGGCATCCGTCGACAGCGATATCGTAGGCTGTGGCGGGAATTACTTCCGCTGTAGGCATAAATACAGAAACACCCAGTTTGACCACATCCGAACGGCACTGCGCCAGAAAACGATCATAAAAGCCCTTTCCATAACCAATTCTATTTCCCTTATAATCGCATACTAGCAAGGGTATAAAGACAAAGTCTATAGCAGACACAGGAACCTCCACCGCCGTAACGAGGGGCTCAGGAATGCCCCAGGGGGAAATTTCTAACGCTTCCTCACCGGCATATAAATAATGTTTTAAGCTGCTATCTGTGGGCTCCGAACGGGAGACGACAAACTTTAAATGGGGGAAAGCAGCGCTTAGATCCGCAATCCACAAAAAAGTATCAGGCTCCTTAAATTTACGAATGGGTAAGAAGATATGACAGTAGGTTACCTCCTGAAGGTCAAGATGGCGGAGCTGCTCACGCAGGTTATTATTCAAGGAAGCGAGCGCTTGTTCCGTAAGTGCGACGCGCTGTTGCTTAAACGTATTTCTAAGTTGGGATTTCAGATCCTGTTCCATGCCTTTATACCTTAACTTATGTTTTTTAAAATTTACTTCACGGGGGTTAAAAAAAAACGGCCTTGCAGCGGAGAGCTAGCAAGACCGAATAATCAACCTAAACCTAAAATTTTTATTTATTTAACGCGCTCAACATAATCGCCAGTCGCGGTATCAATTTTGACTTTATCACCTACATTAATAAATAAAGGAACTCTAATTTCAACGCCTGTTTCCACAGTTGCTAATTTTAATGCATTCGTTGAAGTATCCCCTTTTACTGCAGGTTCCGTATATGTAATCTCTAATTCAACACTCTTAGGAGTAGACCCCATAATCGGTTCATCAGATTCAAAAGCTACAATTACTGACATACCTTCTTTCAAGAATCGTGCCGAGTTTCCGAACAAAGATTTCGGAATATTAAATTGCTCATACGTCTCATTATCCATTACGACAAAAAACTCTGCATCGTCGTATAAATACTGATAATCACTTGTTTCAACACGAGCGATGTCTACAGCTTCGTCTACACGAAAGCGGTATTCTACTAATTTACCCGTTTTAATATTACGCATTTTTGCTTGATAAAAAGCGCGTAAATTTCCTGGTGTACGGTGGATAAATTCTTCTACAGAAACCAATTCACCATTAAATCTTAATATATTTCCTGATTTTACGTCTGATGCTTTTGCCATAATTTTTAATTAGGGGTGTTTTTAGAAGGACAAAAATACAAAAAAAGAAACTTTCTACAAAGTCCTATTACTTTTTAAAATCAATGACATTGATTTGATGCTCACAGAAGCTATATTCTTTGGGTTGATTGGAGCAGATAATAAAGATGCGTTGCGGGCTTCTCGTGCGTTCAATAAGCGCTAAGTACCAGGCTTCTCCTGCGAGGTCTAGATTTGAAGTTGGCTCATCTAAAAGCACAATTGTAGCATCGGAGCAGCAGGCTAAGACCAGCTTGACACGCTGTTTCATTCCTGAGGAGAAAAACCTAATGGGCTTATCCAGCGCTTGCTTAAGTCCTAAAATCTCCAGGATACTATTTTCCGAGAATCCCGGTAGATAGTTTTTGAATTTAAAGTGGAATTGAATCTGTTCACGGAGGGTAAACTCTTCGATTAACTCCACATAAGGTGTAGCAATAGCTGTCTGGGCAAAAATATCCTCGACAGCTATTGTACCTTGTGTATTTTCGTAGGTAATGCTCCCTTCCGAGGGCGTTAAATTTCCTACAATAACTTTTAATAACGTTGATTTCCCTGAACCATTAGGACCTAAGATAGCGTAACATTTTCCAGCTTCAAAACGATAGTTTACAGCTCTAAAAATCCATTCTCTATTAAATCGGCGCCCAATATTTTGCAGGTCAATTTTCAAAATGTTGCTCCTTCTTAAATACTAGATTTACCTTGGCTAAATCCTTTGACAATACCACGGTTTGAATTCCGCACGAAAGTTAATATTTCATCGCGCACTTCCGTAGCCTCGTACTCCGCTTCAATAATATCTATCGCTTTGGAAAGGTTTGAATTTTGCACAAAAAGAACACGGTAGATATTTTGCACCTCGTTAATCTGCTCGGAGGTAAATCCACGACGACGAAGGCCTACTGAATTTATTCCCGCATAAGCAATAGGCTCCCGTGCCGCCTTAATAAACGGTGGAACATCCTTACGGACTAACGTTCCCCCAGCTACAAAAGCATGTGAGCCAATTGTACAGAATTGATGCACAGCCACCATACCCGCTAAGACCACATAATCTCCAACAGTAATATGTCCCGCAAGGGTGCTACTATTTGAAAAAATACAGTTATCACCGACAAAACAGTCATGTGCAATATGGCTGTAAGCTTGAATTAAGCAATTCTTTCCTACAACCGTTTTATAGCGATCTTTGGTTCCTCTATTAATGGTTACACATTCTCTAATCGTGGTATTATCCCCAATTTCTGCTGTGGTAACTTCTCCTTCAAATTTCAAATCTTGAGGCTCTCCAGAGATTACGGCCCCGGGATAAATCTTACAATTCTTCCCAATACGCGCTCCATCCATAATGGTAACATTTGAACCAATCCAAGTCCCCTCTCCAATCTCTACATCTTTATGAATAGTTACAAATGGTTCGATAACGACGTTCTGTGCTATCTTCGCCTCTGGATGTATATAAGCTAATGGCTGTATCATTTTTAATATTATAATCCTTTTACTTTTACGATCTGAGCCATTAACTCAGCCTCGCTTACAATTTTATCTCCCACCATTGCTACACCTTTCATCTTGGCAATACCACGACGAATAGGCTCTAATAAATCACAACGGAAAATCACAGTATCACCAGGACTAACCTGATTTTTGAAACGTGCATTCTCAATTTTCAAGAATAACGTCAACCAGTTTTGTGGATCAGGAACTGTATTTAACACTAAAATACCGCCTGTTTGTGCCATCGCTTCAATTTGTAATACTCCTGGGAAAATAGGAGTTCCAGGAAAGTGACCCATAAATAAATCTTCATTCATGGTAACATTTTTTAAGCCTACGACATAGTTTTCCGTCAATTCTAAAATTTTATCTACCATTAACATCGGTTGACGGTGCGGTAAAATATTCATTATTTGAACGGTATCATAGACCGGTTTAGCGTTCAGAT
The DNA here is from genome assembly GCA_017942165.1 of Rhinopithecimicrobium faecis. Taxonomy (GTDB): domain Bacteria; phylum Bacteroidota; class Bacteroidia; order Sphingobacteriales; family Sphingobacteriaceae; genus Sphingobacterium; species Sphingobacterium faecis. The sequence goes on from JAGKSB010000007.1 coordinate 99,712, forward strand.
CGTAAACTTTAACCTTTTTTTGCTTTTTATCGCGTTTAATTTGATCTTTTATTTTCTTTGCAAAAGCCACATTCGCAGCATGCCCAGGACGAGCAGACATAATATGAGCTTTTAAAGGTCTACCCACCAATGCTAGGTCACCCATCATATCTAATAACTTATGACGTGCAGGCTCATTTTGGTAACGTAGTTGGATATTATTTAAAATGCCTTCCTTCGCCACAGAGATATCATCTCTATTGAAAAGGTGCGCTAATTTTTGTAATTCATGCGGCTCCACATCACGGTCAACAATTACGATCGCGTTGCTTAAGTCACCTCCTTTAATTAATCCATTGTCAACTAAACTTTCCAATTCATGTAAGAAACAGAACGTTCTAGAAGAAGCGATATCCTTTTCAAAGTCTTCAATAGAGCTAATTGCAGCATGTTGAGAACCTAATACAGGCGAGTTGAAATCAATCATACAAGTAAAACGGTATCCGTCTAATGGCATCGCCATAATTTCGACTTTACGATCCGTTTCAGCATAATGAATATTAGAAGTTATTTCGTAGTAGTCACGATCAGTATCTTGATCTACATAACCAACTTCATTAAAAAGTTGGATAAAAATAGCTGAACTTCCATCCATAATAGGAACCTCAGGACCATCTATTTCAATTAATACATTATCAATTTGTAAGCCCACCAAGGCAGCCATTAAATGCTCAATGGTAGATACACTAGCCCCATTTTGCGAGATTGTGGTACCGCGTGAAGTATCTGTTACATTATCCGCATCTACTTCAACAATTGGCGCTCCTTCAAGATCTACTCTCTTAAATTTAAACCAATGGTTGTCATCAGCTGGTTTGACAGTAATATTAACTTGTTTTCCGGTATGTAATCCAACACCTGAGAACGAAACCTCTGATTTGATGGTTCTTTGTTTTACATTCATTTCTAACATATTTTTAAGCGTAAAGGTTTCCCCATATCATCTATTTTAAATCTTCTTTTTGGGCTAACAATTGTTCTAATTGCGCTAATCTTCTTTCTAATTCTGGAAGGCGTGCATAGATTACCTGCGAACGTAACTGACTGCTGTAAGCTGTTGCTGGAGATCCCCCTAATTTAGTGTTAGGCTGCTTCACGGTACGATTAATCCCTGACTGCGCCTGAACTTGCGTTCCTGCAGCAATTTGAATATGGCCTACCACCCCAACTTGTCCTCCTAAGACCACATGATCACCAATGCGTGTACTTCCGGCAATTCCTGTCTGTGCAGCAATGACGGTATTTGTACCAATTTCTACATTATGTGCAATCTGAATTAAATTGTCCAATTTAACGCCTTTACGAATAACCGTCGACCCCATCGTCGCGCGGTCAATCACCGTATTTGCGCCTATTTCTGTCTGATCTTCGACCACCACATTTCCAATTTGAGGTACCTTCGCATAGCTCCCATCTTCCTGTGGCGCAAAGCCAAAACCATCCGAGCCAATAACACATCCCGCATGTACGGTAACATCTTTACCGATCACACAGTCGTGATATATTTTTACACCCGGAAACAACGTTGTATTATCACCTATGGACACATTGTCACCAATATAAACATGGGGATAAATTTTTACATTATCACCTACTTTAACATCTTTTCCAATATAAGCAAATGCACCTACGTAAGGATCCCGTCCTAGCGTCGCAGATTCCGATATAAAACTTGGCTGCTCAATACCCTTACGGTCTAATTTTAGCTGGTTATAGATCGTTAATAAACTTGTAAAAGCGGAATAAGCATTTTTCACACGAATTAAAGTCGCCTTTACAGAGTCTGTTAATACCAAATCTTCATTCACGATTACAATGGAAGCATTCGTCGTGTAGATATACGACTCATACTTCGGATTTGAAAGGAAAGATAAGTCCCCAGGACCCCCTTCTTCAATCTTTGCTAATTGACTTACTTCAATATCAGGATTACCCTCGACGGCTCCATTTAGTAACGTTGCTATTTGGTTTGCAGAAAATTGCATGTACAAATCTATATTATTTTTATTAATTAATTTACTTTTTAGAACCTAAAGAATCCAATCTCCTTGGGATAAGAAATCCCATATTTGGTGACTTTTTGTTCTAAAACACCTAAATCCGAAACATTCAATGCAGAAATTAAATCTTTAACCTCTCCATTTTTCATTAATATTTGAATCGGATCCTTCAGCCTATTATAAGCTGAATTCTGTATTTTCAAGGAGAATACATAGTAAGGGAGATCAACATCTTCAATGTCAAAATAATCCTTTACACGTATCTGTACGCTCTTTATAGCTTCGGGGGACAATGCTTCATAGCTTATCTCGGAATGATAAAGATCTCTTTTTAAAAGTCGCTCACAGAGCATACTCAATAAGGGATCCTCTGCATATACCCAAGCTTTGATGCCTGACATAATATCCATATCATCCAAACGGGTAAACCAGTCTAAATGAGACGCATCATCCGTAAAATTATGACATCCAACTTTATATTGTAAGAAATGTGCTAATGCTGGGGTCGCAAACAATTGCTGCCCCTGCCCTGTGAGGTATTTAGCACGCTCTAATATTTTTATTAATATCTGCTCTGCGCCGACCACAGTCTTATGCAGGTAAACCTGCCAATACATCAAACGTCGCGCAGTCAAGAACTTCTCAATGGAATAGATTCCCTTCTCTTCTACCACCAGCTGATTATCCACCACATTCAACATCGCTATCAAACGATCGTAAGAAATAACGCCCTCAGAAACCCCTGTGTAGAAGCTATCCCGGTTTAAATAGTCCATCCGGTCGGTATCCAATTGCCCCGAAACAAGCTGATGGAAAAATCCACGCTCATAGCGGTTCGTAAAAATAGCTATCGCTAAATCTAATTTACCAGAGAATTCCGTATTCAGTCGATCCATTAATAGGGAAGATATCAACTCATGGGATACGCCTTCAATAATCGTATGCTCTAGGGAATGGGAAAATGGTCCGTGCCCAATATCATGTAACAAAATAGCCGCCAATGCAGCCTCTTCTTCCTGCGCTGTGATAACAATGCCCTTATCTTTTAAAACCCCCAAAGCGGAGCTCATAAGATGCATTGCTCCAATAGCATGCTGAAAGCGCGTATGTAAAGCTCCAGGATACACTAAGTGCGTCATGGAAACCTGCTTTATATAACGTAAACGCTGAAAATAAGGATGATTAATAAGCTCAAATAGAAAACCGGAAGGTATCGATACAAAGCCATATACAGGATCATTAACTATTTTTTTCTTATTCACAAGCGCCTTTTATCTGGATAAAAAATTTTTTTAAAACCTGTAGACCTTCTATTTGTTATCTTAGAAAATTAATCCTAGGACACAAAGATAAGCACATACTCGTTAATAAATGTTAAAAATAACAGTATAAAACAGAATTTTATCTATGTTAGACTAAATAATAGATGGAATATAGCCGAATAAACTAGATTTTTGACGATTTAGTGACTTTCGTCAGAATTTAATAGAATTCTCCCTCCACATAAATTAAGCTACTCGCATGCAAGAAACTCATATACTATGGGCCGATGATGAAATCGACTTTTTAAAACCACATATTTTATTATTACAGGAACGGGGATATAAAGTCGTGACTGTAAACAATGGTAACGATGCGGTCGACGCTTTTAAAAATGGTCCATTTGATCTCGTGTTTTTAGATGAAAACATGCCTGGTCTTACGGGATTGGAAACCCTTGCTATTTTAAAGGGAATAAACCCCAATATCCCAACGGTCCTAGTGACCAAAAATGAAGAGGAACATCTGATGGAAGATGCCATTGGCTCTAAAATAGACGATTATTTAATTAAGCCTGTCAACCCTAAGCAGATACTACTGACCATAAAAAAATTAACAGAAAATAAACGCTTAATTTCTGAGAAGACTTCCATGGCCTATCAGCAGGATTTCCGCAGCCTAGGGATGTCCTTAAACGACAACTTAGATTTTGAACAGTGGGCGGAAGTCTATAAAAAACTTATTTACTGGGAAATATCCCTTGAAAAACTGGAAGATGCGGGCATGCATGAAATTCTAACCATGCAGAAATCAGATGCCAACACCCAATTTTTTAAATTTATAGAGAAAAATTATATCAGCTGGTTTAAGAATCCTGAAAATAGCCCGACGCTCTCGCACCAACTCTTTAAAAAGAAAGTATTCCCCACATTAAAGGAAGATAAGCCTACTTTCTTCTTCTTAATTGATAATCTACGCTATGATCAATGGCAGATTATCAATGAAGTGATTACAGAATATTTCCGCCTAGAGGAAGAAACGGTATATTACAGTATCTTACCAACAGCAACACAATACGCTCGAAATGCCATTTTCTCGGGATTAACTCCCCTAGAAATGGAAAAACGATTCCCCAAGGAATGGCAAAATGATGAAGATGAAGGAGGCAAGAACTTATACGAAGATGTATTCTTAGCGGATCAGATAAAACGCCTCTACCGCAAAGATATTAAACATTCTTACACCAAAGTGCTGACCCTAGACCAAGGCAAAGATGTCGTTGATAACCTAGGTAATCTCATGCAGAATAACCTAAATGTACTCGTCTATAATTTCGTGGATATGCTCTCCCATGCTCGTACTGATATGGCCATGATACGTGAGTTGGCAAATGACGATGCCGCATACCGCTCCTTAACCTTATCTTGGTTTGAACACTCCCCGTTATTAGATGCCCTAAAATGGCTCTCACAACGTAATGTACGCGTTATCATAACCACAGATCATGGTACAATACGAGTGAAGAAACCGAGTAAAATCGTCGGCGACAGAAATACCAACACCAATCTCCGCTATAAACAGGGAAAGAATTTGAACTTTGTAGAGAAGGATGTTTTCTTAGTAAAAAATCCGCATGATGTACAGTTGCCAAAACTGCATGTAAGCTCCACATTCGTATTTGCTAAGGAAGACAGCTATTTTGTATACCCGAATAACTACAATCAATTTGTCAACTATTTCAACGGTACTTTCCAGCATGGTGGAGTTTCTTTAGAAGAAATGGTAATCCCATTTGCGAGTTATACGACTAAATAATAATTTTGTGCCATGAAAATAGTAATCCCCGAGCTTGCTGATTTGCAAGAAGCGGCTAGACAATTGATAGCACAATTTCCTTCAGATCGCGTATTTCTATTCTACGGACAGATGGGAGCAGGAAAGACGACCTTCATTAAAGTTCTCTGCGAGGAGTTAGGCGTAAGTGAAGGCACTTCTTCGCCTACATTCTCCATTGTAAACGAGTATGAAGGTGCACAAGGCCCCATTTACCATTTTGACTTTTATCGCTTGAAGGATGAACAAGAAGCTTTCGATATGGGCTATGAAGAATATTTTTATTCTACGAACTACTGCTTCGTAGAATGGCCTGAAAAAATAGCTAATTTATTACCCGAAAATGCGCGCGTAGTAAAACTCGTAGTAGACGAAAACCTACAACGCATCGTAACAATAAACTAATAAAAAGTCGCCTTTTAAAGGCGACTTTTTATCCCCCATCACCTATGAATAGATTTTTATTTAACTAACTATGCCATCCTCCTCCTGCCAATATATCCCGACAGATACACACAAAGCTCATGTACCCTTAATTTTTGGCGAAAATGTCAGTTGCACTTTTATTGGCAAACAGCAGGTCTTAGCTGTAGATGCTGTTTCTTTTGGTATAGGTGAGGGAAAGATTACCGCAATCATTGGGGAATCTGGATCCGGAAAGAGTACGCTCCTAAAATTAATCTATGGCCTCCTAGCGCCTGACGCTGGTGAAGTCCGCTATAGAGGCTGGCAGGTACCCACAAGAAAAGATAAGTTAATCCCAGGGCATGATGCTATGAAGTTAGTATCGCAGGGATTCGATGACTTAAATACCTACGCTAATGTATGGGATAATGTCGCTTCACAACTTTCAAATACGAATTTAAAACTTAAGGAGGAGCGCACATCAGCCATTTTAAAGAAGTTGCGTATTGATCATTTAGCCGTCCAACGCGTAGCAGACCTCAGTGGTGGTGAGAAGCAGCGCGTGGCCATCTGCCGCGCATTAATAAATGCCCCTGAAGTGCTCCTAATGGATGAGCCTTTTAATCAGGTAGATGCGTCCTTCCGCGATATCCTTCAACAGGATATAAAAAATATCGTTGCTGAAACAGGACTTACAGTAATCCTAGTATCCCATGACCCCACAGAAGTATTAGCCTTAGCGGAAGAACTTATCGTTATGAAAGATGGTAAAATCTTAGACCAAGGGGCTCCAGAAAAATTATACCTACAGCCCACGCAGGCATACACAGCAAAATTATTAGCTAAATCAAATATCCTTACGCCCCAACAGGCATCATCCATAGGCATACAAACGAACAAACAGGTGGCAATTCACCAAGAATGGATTTCATTAGCTGGCGGCGAGCTGAAATTCACCTTAGTGGGCATTCGCTTCCGTGGATTCTACCAAGAGCTAATTCTTAAGCATGAAGATGTTATTCTCCATGCAATGGACTTCCATAAAAACAGGTATGCCCTGGGAAATACACTTGCTGTAACAGTTACGAAATATCACCTTCTTTAAAGCCGTAAATTCACTCGCTAAAGCCATCATTACCCTCCTGCTGCAGGAAGGCGATTATTTAGGCAGCTGTGACAACCACGCTAGACAGGCATCCATCCAACGTAAGTCGGAAGTTTTATTGATAAGCCCAAAGCCATGGCCACCTTTCTCATAGACAAAGAGCTTATTGGGAATTTCAAATTTATTCAAGGCTTCCTGATAGCGTAAAGCATTTTCAAATTTCACCGCATGATCATCTTTCGCATGCATTAAAAATGTCGGCGATGTATGTGCATTTACACGCAACTCATTGGAGTATTTTGCAATCTCCGAATCCTGAGGATGTGCCCCTAAAAGATTATTCCTGGAGCCCATATGGGTGATTTCAGCATCCATACTTATTACGGGGTAGCAGAGCACAGTAAAATCAGGAAGAATCGCTACTTCCGATTTATTTGCGATATATACCTGATCGGAATGTGTCGCCAAAGTGGATGCTAAATGTCCGCCAGCAGAGAACCCTAAGACGCCGACTTTCGTAAACGTGATGCCTGGCCATGTGCGAATCAGCTGCATAGCACGTTGCGCATCCTGTAAAGGCCCAATACTTTTACGTTCCATGATATCGTCCGAAGGAAGGCGATATCGCAATACAAAGGCTGCATAACCTTGATCGGCGAGCAAAGTAGCGACATCATGACCTTCATGCTTCATAGCCACCTGCGCATAACCGCCACCAGGAATAACTAATATCGCCTGCTGATTGGGAACTCCCTTAGCGGCATAATAGTATAACTCCGGCAGATTGTCCATATATTTCTGAGAGCCCTCTCCACGGCTGTTTGGAACCTGCTGGGCATAGAGATATATTTTTTCTTGCGCTTTAATAAAAAACATACAACAACAAAAACTAAGTAAAAGAATAATTTTTTTCATTACCAATGGGTATTTCAGATGATTAGAGATTTTAACCCTTCCTTTTTTAAACTAAAAACTAGAGAGAATTAATAGATCTAAGTTTTTAGCAACTTTATTAAATTTCTTAGCCATATCAATATTGGTGATGTTACCATCAAAAAGATATATAGCCGAGCGTATTCCTGGATTATTCCAAATCATATTCTTCATCCCTCCTTGTTCACCCACCGCCACTAATATCGGGCTTATAATATTGGAAATAGCATAAGTCGCCGTTCGAGCAACACGCGATGTAATATTCGGCACACCATAGTGAATCACATCATATTTACGTACTACGGGATGTTCATGACTGGTGACTTCTGAAGTTTCAATACAGCCTCCCTGATCTATGCTAACATCTATAAGCACTGAATTAGGCTTCATACGCGATACAATCTCCTCCGAAATCACACAAGGACAGCGCCCATTTTTAGCCCGTAGAGCAGCAATCACCACATCGGCACCCAAGACCGCCTTATTGAGAATCTGCGGTTGCAATAGGGAGGTGAATACCCGTGCGCCTAAATTATCCTGTAAGCGGCGAAGTTTAAACAGGGAGGAATCGAAGACTTTAACTTGCACACCTAAGGCCAGTGCTGTACGTGCCGCAAATTCACCGACGGTACCTGCACCAATAATCACCATCTCCGTAGGAGGAACACCTGTAATACCGCCAATCATCAAGCCTTTCCCATCATTGGAATTGCTCAGGTACTCCCCAGCAATTAAAATAGCGGTAGTACCTACAATTTCAGACATCGCCCTTACAAAGCAAAGATGGCCTCCTTCATCCCGTAAATATTCATAGGATAGTGCCACAATCTGCTTTTCTAAAAGAGCTTCTAAGACGAATTTATCTAACAACGAAGGTTGCTGTGAAGAGAAGAGCATTTGTTTTTTACGCATTTGAGCGACCTCCTCCAGGGTGGGTGAACTAATTTTCACCAAGATCTCACAAGCGAATACCTCCTCTTTATCATGCGCAATGATGGCGCCCTGTTCGGCATAATGGTGGTCTAAAAAATTAGCGCCCAAGCCTGCACCTGACTCAATAACAACCTGATGCCCCAATTCCACAAGGACCTGTACGGCAAATGGTGTTAGCGCAATTCTTTTCTCTTGGGAATAGTTCTCCTTTAATAAGCCTATTCTTAAAGTATTATTATTTGCGGAATTTTTTGCAAAATACTCTTTCGGCTGTAACATTGCTTCCAATGCTAACATAGATAAATCTCCCATTCTATTTAGGTATAAAGTACTAATTCTAAAAATACCTTTTTAAATCAAGAAAACCATATGAAAAAAACAAAAACAATTCGATACCTTTGCCCAAGTTACCTAATCATAATACATAAACAATGTTTAATAAGCTTAATATTGTCCCACGATGGATTATATTTTTTCTAGATATTTGTAGCATTATTGCTGCTTTTATATTTGCGAATTGCGTCTACCAAAACTTCGACATGGCCAATTTAACTACCATGCTATTCGCGCGCCAACTCTTATACGCTACAACCTTAACTGCAATTACATTTTACTTCTTCAAAATACATATCGGTATTATCCGCTATACATCAGCAGTAGACTCAATACGAATTCTATCCGCTATTTTATTTTCCGTAGCAATACTTTTCTGTATTAAATTATTCCGTATTGCGATGGGAATGGAAATGATTCTTCCCGCATCGTTAATCGTGTTATACGCGTTATGCTGTTTCTTAATACTTACGACTTACAGAACTTGTATAAAAATATTCTTCTTATATACAAAGAACAGCAAGAATGACAGCAAAAAAACATTAATATTAGGCGCTGGAGACTTAGGAATAGCCCTAAAAAGAACCTTAGAGCACGACATCCGTTCTAAGAATGTTATTGTCGGCTATTTGGATGACAACAGCCAGAAAATAGGTAAAGTAATTGATGGTATTAAAATTTATAGTACCAAAAATTTAGGACTTACCTTAAAGACTTTACATGTAGAAGAGTTAATTATCGCTTCGCATAAATTACCCCTAGAGAAAAAAGAAGCTATTATCGACCTTTGTTTAGAATATAAGGTTAATGTACTCACCTTACCTCCGGTTAAAAAAATCATTAATGGCGATTTAAACCCGAATCAAATTAAGAAAATTAAAATCGAAGATCTACTAGAACGTGCGCCTATTCGCATTTCAAATGAAAATATTACCGATCAATTACGTGGAAAACGGGTTTTAGTAACTGGGGCTGCTGGATCCATTGGATCAGAAATTGCCAAGCAGCTAGGGCGCTTTGAACCGCAGATGATTATTCTTGCAGACCAAGCAGAGTCCCCTCTGCACAACCTGCAGCTAGACTTACAAGATGAGTTTCCAAATCAAGTTTACCACTCATTTATTGTCGATGTAAAGAATATTGATCGCATGCGTCTATTATTCGACACCTTCAAACCACATTACGTGTATCATGCTGCAGCCTATAAGCATGTTCCTATGATGGAAAATCACCCTATTGAAGCAGTGACAACAAACATCATGGGAACGAAGAATGTCGCTGAACTTTCGGTAGAATATAAGGTGGAGAAATTTGTATTTGTATCAACTGATAAGGCTGTAAACCCGACAAATATTATGGGTGCTACGAAGCGGATCGCTGAAATTTTTGTGCAGTCCCTAAGTCATCATTTACAAGATACCTATGAAGGTCGTAAACACACTAAATTTATTACCACACGCTTTGGAAATGTCCTAGGTTCGAATGGCTCAGTAATTCCGCGCTTCCGTTCACAAATTGAAAAAGGAGGCCCTGTAACAGTGACACACCCAGAAATTACACGTTACTTTATGACGATTCCTGAAGCTTGTCAGCTGGTATTGGAAGCTGGATCAATGGGTGAAGGGGGTGAAATTTTCGTGTTTGACATGGGGAAATCTGTGAAAATCATTGAACTTGCAAAGAAGATGATTCGTCTTTCTGGATTTAAACCGAATGATGATATCGAAATTAAATTCACCGGCTTACGCCCCGGAGAAAAATTATACGAAGAGTTGTTGAACGATTTAGAAAATACCATGCCTACGCATCATGAAAAAATTATGATTGCTAAAGTACGGGAAAATAATTTCGAAGAAATAAGTCGTAAATTTGAGGTGTTAAAAGAAGCCGTAAATTCACAAAACAACGTGCAAATCGTGCGTCAAATGAAAAAAATTGTTCCTGAATTTGTTAGTAAGAATTCCATTTACGAGGAATTAGATAAAGAAACAGAAGTAAAATTAGATTAGATTAATTCCATAAGACCTTAATTTTTTGTCCTTATTGCGGAATAAAATTGTATATATTGCATAAAATTGTATTTTTGTCTCCGTATTTTATTATTTAGAAATGTCAAATAATCAAAACCAACCAGCTACTGAACCAGCTCATAAAACTATAAAAGGTTCATTTTTAGAAGAAAACCAAAAAAGCATCGCTTTTATTATCGGGGCGATCATTGTCCTTATCGTACTTTATTTTGGTTACCAAAAATTATACTTAAGCCCTCGTGCCGAAAAAGCAGCTGATGAAATGTATAAAGCTGAAGAGCTTGCAAGCATTGACTCGCTCGCAGCACGCGCTATTAATGGCGATGGTCAAGTGATTGGATTTAAAGAAATTGCTGAAGAATATTCAAACACAAAATCTGCAAATATCGCAAACGCTTACTTAGGAGGTTTGTATTTACGTCAAGGCAAATATGATGAAGCTGCAAAAGCTTTAGAAAAATATTCTACGACAGGCTCTGAAATTTTAGACCCTTTAGTAATCGGATTAACAGGAGACGCATACTCTGAATTAAAAGATTATAAAAAAGCAGCTTCATTCTATAAACAAGCAGCAGACAAATCTTCAAATTCTTATACGACACCTTTATTCTTGAAAAAATTAGGCTTAGTTTACGAAGCTCAAAATGAATTTAAACAAGCTGAAGAAGCTTATACTAAAATAAAATCTGACTTCCCAGAAAGTCAAGAGGCACAATTGATCGAAGGCTTAATCGCTCGTGCTCAAGCACATCAATAAGCGCTATTTTTAAATACCCATTTAAAGGTCACTTTCTCAAGTGACCTTTTTTATTATCTTTGTGTTATGGCTAGTACTATAAAAAACTTATCCGACTTTTCACATATTCAAGTGGCTGACGCAAGTCCGTACACATTTGGAATTGTCGTGTCACAATGGAATGCAAACGTTACAGGAGCGCTTTTAAATGGCGCTATTGAAGGCTTAGAAAAACATGGTGCATTACCAGAAAATATTGACATTATTGAAGTTCCCGGCTCTTATGAGCTAGTCGCTGGAGCAGATATTATCTTACGTAATAAAAAATTTGATGCTGTAATCTGTTTAGGTTGTGTCATTCAAGGAGAAACTCCACACTTTGATTTTATCTGTGATGCCGTAGCACATGGGGTGGCCAATGTAGGTCTAAAATATAATAAACCTGCAATTTTTGGCGTATTAACGACCACGACGCTAGAACAAGCAACAGCACGTGCTGGTGGTATCCATGGTAATAAAGGTGAAGAAGCGGCGATCACAGCGATCCAGATGGCAACTATTTCTGCGAAATACTAACCTACGCTATTATTAATTTTAAGAATCGCTATTATTAATTTTAAGAATATTATCAGCTATGAACTGGATACCTTTAACCTCAATAGCGCAGTTAGATGAAATTGCTCAAGCAGCATCGGCGCAAATTATATTTAAACATAGTACACGTTGCCCGGTAAGCTCCATGGCCAAGCGTACGGTAGAGTACAACTGGGATGAACTTCCAGAAAACAAAAATATCTACCTCTTAGATTTAATTCAATATAGAGAGATTTCAAACGCTATAGCGGAAAGATGGCAGGTAGCTCATCAATCCCCACAAGTATTAGTGCTGCAAGCAGAAAACTGCATCTATCATGCCTCTCACGAAGCTATAAATGTAGAAGATATCGCAAAATACCTGTAATAGCAAAATACCTAACAGCAAAAAAGCCCCGAATTTTGAAAATTCGAGGCTTTTTTGCTGTTAGGCTAAAGGAATTTATTAAACCACCTATAGGCTGAACTCTTTCGGCGCAGCGTAAACACGCAGACGAACATTATCAAAAGTAATCTTATCGTCTTCCTTTTTCGAGAGACCCTCAAAATCGCTCGCCACCACGACTTGAGCTTCCCCCAGAACCTGCACATGCTTTCCTTTAACAAGGATTGCTGTAGATTCATCAATACCGATACAAACTAATGTTGGCTGCGCTGCAAGAGCAGAAAATAGCCTATTGTAACGCGAGCGTTTTATAAAATGTTGATCCACAATAGCACCTTTTAACAGGCCCAATCCTGCCACCAATTCTACATTATTATGGCGTAAACTAGAAAAGGTACTGTGGTAAGCTGTATCAAGCAATTGATTCCCTGACAGCATATATTCACTCATCATTGCTGCACCCGCTGAGGTCCCTGCAATGCAGGCTCCTTGCGCGAAAGCTTTATGGATAGCCTCAAAAAGCGGCGTCCCTCGGACGACCTCCATAAAGCGGTTTTGATCCCCTCCGGTAATATATATTAATTTTGCCCCTCGGATGGAGTCCACTAAATTTTCCTGACTCGCTTGAGCACGTGAAAAATTCTTCGACCATACCTTATTTTTTGTGACAAGCGCCAATTGACGGCGCATATCTGCGGCAGACTCCTCCGCATAGCCACTTGCCATAGGTAGAATAGCAATATAATCCTGTGGCTTCAAAGCCGCAGCATCGACCATATCTTGCATCAAATGCTGATCTTTATGCCCCCCTCCAATAATAAAAAGGCTACCCTGAATATCCTTCTTTACACTTGCTTTAGCAAGATCTTTCCTTTGCTGTTGACCAAAACCTATCGCTGTCCCCAACAACCATAAGCCGATTAATAAAAATACTTTCTGCATCTTATTTATAGATAAATACTTCAATTTTACCTGCTGCCGACACCGTCCCACGATACATGCCCTCCGTATTAAAAGGCATTGCAATATGCCCCTTTTTATCCAAAGCTATTAATCCACCATCGCCTCCAAGCTTGCCAATTTTGGCGATCACCTCTTCAGCAGCTTTTGCTACAGGAAGATTTTTATAGGCCATCAGCGCGGACACATCATAGGCCGCTACGGTACGGATATAAAATTCACCCCAGCCTGTGCTGGAGACGGCAACAGTCGCATTATTAGCATAGGTTCCAGCTCCTATTATTGGGGAATCTCCAACACGTCCATATTTCTTATTTGTCATGCCTCCTGTAGAAGTTCCCGCAGCCAAATTCCCCGCATGATCTAAGGCCACACAACCTACAGTACCGAACTTGGCATCCTTATTCACGATGCCCAACCTGTTGCTTTGCACATCATGATCCAAGGCTGTCTTTGTTGAATCTTCAGCCTTTATTTTCTGCAGCGCATCCCAGCGGAATTTAGTCCAGAAATAGGAAGGGTCTACTAAGGTTAGTCCAACTTCTTTGGCAAATGCTTCGGCTCCTTTACCCACCATAAGTACATGTTCCGACTTCTGCATAACTGCCATTGCTGCAGAAATGGGGTTTTTTATTGTGGTAACCCCCGCAACAGCTCCTGCTGCTAGGGTCTTCCCATCCATGATGGAAGCGTCTAGCTCATTGCGTTCATCATTGGTAAATACCGCCCCTTTGCCAGCATTAAATAAGGGGGAGTCTTCGAGCACATGAATTGTCTCTTCCACAGCCTTTAGGCTTGTACCTCCGGCATTAAGCACCTCGCGTCCACGCTCCAATGCTGCCGTAAGGACTTCCCGGTAGGCCGCTTCTAAAGAGTCTGACATATTCTTTTTTAAGATCGTTCCCGCTCCTCCATGAATAACAAGCTGATAGGTTGGTTGCTTATCGTTCTTTTGCGCTACAGCGGTAAGCCCTTGTAAAAGGCCTATCAGCAAGGCCACACGAAGGATATATTTTTTTTTAAATACACTCATTTTAATAATTAGGATTTTGTACCGTATTCTTGTTTACAGAAATTTCATCTGCAGGGATTGGAAAATGATAGGCTGCCTGCGTAGTACGCAAGGTCAGTGCACCCGAGGTGTTTGCCGCATCTTCTGAAGATCTCTCTACCGGCAATTTATGACGCTTGAGGTCGAAAAAACGATGCCCTTCGAAAGCAAACTCCTTATAACGCTCATTATTAATCTCCTGTATTAGCGCTGCCCTATTCGCATAGTTTACCGCGGTATAACCTGTAATTCTAGCTTTTCGTAATGCCACTATATCAGCATTCGCTTCCGCGATTTTATTTTGCTCAGCATAAGCCTCTGCACGAATTAAATAGGCCTCCGCAGAACGGAACAACTTGATATCTGCCAGACCTGGTGCATCGCTATTTCCCCCCAGCCACTTGGCTATTAGGTAGGGAGACTTTCCTGCAGCGCGTGTATTGTCAAAGGTGATACTCGCTTTATAGCGTACATCTTGCTCCTTATCGAAGGTCTTAATTAACTTTTGTGAGGGCGCGTACAATACGATGCCCCCATCTTCTCTGTAAAAGGAAGAACCTATGCGCGAGTCTGTCGTCCCTACACGCGCCAGTTTCCAGATCACTTCTGCTTCGGATTTATCTTTCCAAATTAGGGGATATTCCGTTTTTGTGGCTAATGGAATCTGCTTGATTACTTCTGTAGAAGCTAATGCTGCCAGCTCCCAATCCTTTTGAAACAAAGCTGCGCGCGCTAAGATGGCATAAGCTGCCATTTGGCTTACCCGCGTAGGATCTTCTATCCCTCGGGGAAGCAGGTTGATAGCACTTTCCAGATCCACTTTAATAAAAGCCATACATTCTGCTACAGTATGACGCTTGGGCAAGGAAATCACGGATTCCCTCATATAGGGTACCGCTAAAGCAGTCGCCTCATAGCCCGCAGCATAGGCTTTAAGTAATTCTAAATGGGCAAAAGCGCGTAAGGCTAATAACTCCCCTTCATAAGCATTGGCTAGCGACACATCCGTAACTGGAAGCTGCGCTAGCCCTGCTAAAGTACGATTTATACGATCAATACATAAGTAATATTCCTGATAGGCAGCAGTGACACTGCTGCTGGATGGGGTATACAACCAACGGTAGGCATCGGAGTTGCTGACAGCATTTTCTGTCGGCATCACCGCCTCATCTGCCACGGTTACTGTATTAGCAATCAACGTATAGTCTAGGGCCGCATAAGCCCCTAAGATCCCTTGGTTAATATCAGGCAGGTTTCGATAGGCCTTACTAGGGTCGAGGGTATCTGTGGGGGTAATATCCAATTTATTACAACTCGTAAATATGCCTACTGAGCAGGCAATAACCGCTGCAGTTAGGTAGCAATTAAATTTCGTATTCATCTTTTAAGCATTAAAAGTTAACATTTAGACCTGCGGTATAGGTACGCGGTGCCGGATATTGAAAACGGCCTCTGCCTTGTGCATTCTCAGGATCTAAGCCTCGCCATGAGGTCCAGGTAAATAGGTTTTGAGCTTGCACGAAAACTTTCACCTGCTTCACGATGTGCAACTTTTTAAGGGCTGACTCAGGAAGGTTATAACCCAGGTTAATATTTCGTAAACGGAGGTATGAAGCATCCTGAATATCCTTTGACGTAAATTGTCTAGGGATATCTATACGCTGTAATGTCGCTTGATCTCCAGGCTTCTTCCAGCGGTCTGTAAGCATACGTATCGATTGATTCGATTCCATATAACGCTGATTTTCATTATAGAAATCTTCATTATTCCACCGTGAAATATCGGAAACAAAAGAAAATAACGCATCTAATGTCAATCCTTTATAACGAAATCCGCCTGTAAATCCGCCCACCCATTTAGGGAACATAGCTCCGGAATTGGTCGTACTTTGCGTAGACTCATTATAGACGGTAGTAATGCTGCCATCTAAATTATAATATTGAGGCTCTCCTGTGTCAGCATTCACACCTGCCCACTGCGGGGCATAGTAGGTACCATAGGGTAAGCCTACTTTTAAGAGGCGTGTATCTCCGTCTAGCATTTCACTAACCTCATCCGTCAAATACAAAATTTTATTTTTATTGTACCCTGCGTTTATGCCTAAGGTTAACTGTACATCTGCCGTCTTTATAAGATCCCCCTGCAAGGATAGCTCTACCCCTCGGTTACTCATTTTCCCCGTACTTAACGCTAACTCCGAAAAGCCTGACGTGAAAGAAAGGGGCTGATTGATAAACATATTCTTGGTAATCTTACTGTAGTAATCAGCTGTTAAGCGAAGTCTGTTCGTGGAAAATAGTTGCAGGTCGAATCCCGCATTAAGCTCATCGACATATTCCCAGTCAAAGCGCGCATTTCCTGGTGAAAGGGGGCGGATTGCTGTCTGCCCACCATAGGAAATATTCGCCCCATAGGTCGCCAGGTAAAGAAAATCTCCGGAAAATGGTGAAGCCGTCGTCCCGTAGCTTGCGCGAACATTGAGTCCCGCGACAAAGGGCTGATCTTTTAGGAAAGCTTCTTCTTTAACATTCCAGTTGGCACCCAAGGAGTAGAAGCCATGCCATCTATTTTCCTTAGCTACTTTTGTAGATCCATCATAACGATAGGACGCTGTGAAGGAATATTTATTAGCATAGGAATACCTCCCTACCCCCATAAAAGACACTAATGCGGACTGTGAGCGTCCACCACCAATCCCTGGAAGGAAAGTCTCGCTAACGGTAATTCCTGCAGGAGTTTCAGGTAGACGTCCATCGATACCATAACCTTGGTAATTGAAGGCGCGGTATTTATCAAATATATATTCGAAAAACCCCGATAACTCGAGCTCATGCTTGGTGTCCCAAGTGTTGGAATAGGTTAGCCCTGAGGTCGATATAAGTCCTGTTTTACGGATATATCCTTCCCCAAAGAGTCCCTTTCCACCCAATGTTGGGCTACGTCTACGGGAGCCATAGTACGAATCTGGATTAATATAATCTTGTGTTACTGTATTCTTGTAGTCGACCCCTAAACGCGTTTGAATCTTTAAATTTTCCGTAATATGATAGCCTAAATTCAGGCCTACTGTCGTGTTAAAGAGATCCGATTTAGCACTGGAGTTCTGCAAACGCTCCAGTCCCGCAGAGCCTTCACGCCAATCATAGACGGTATAGTCATCTTCATTCCCAAAATGTATCAGTGTACCATCTGGTGCATAAGGATATTCGTAGGGCAGCGCATAGAATACGGAAGCCATGGAAGAACCTACTGCGGTCTCCCCCGCCCCTTCGGTAAAGGATGAATTAGAATATCCTAAGGTGAGATTTACACCACCAAAAAATTTGTTGGCATCAAAATCTACATTGGAGCGTAAGGTGTAGCGATCCATACCGGAACGTTGCGCAATACCTTCCTGCTTATAATAGTTCACGGAATTAAAAAAGCGGACATGCTCACCTCCACCAGCAATACTCGCTTGCTGCTCCATAAATTTTCCTTTTCTAAAGAAGAAGTCTCGCCAATCTACATTAAGACCTCTTAAGCTATCGATGATATGGCTCGCATTGGCTTTCTCAGAGCTGGTCCAGCTCGCATTGTCAGGATTATTAGCTGAAAATGCCCATCCTGGGCCAATATCATCACCAGTTTCTAAGCCTACTTCTTCCTCAAAGCGTAGTCTATCCGTAGAATTCATCATTCTAAATTTAGGATTTGTCATCTTTGAGACGCCATATTGGGAGGCATAGTTTACTTGAAAACTTCCAGACTTACCTTTTTTTGAGGTCATCAGAATTACACCATTAGACCCTCGGGAGCCATAAAGCGCTTTAGCTGAAGCATCCCTTAATACAGTGACATTTTCAAAATCATTGGGATTATAATTTTTCAGGTCACCTCCCTCCACAGGCACACCATCGATAACATATAAAGGGGTAGAATTGCCATTTATACTTCCGATGCCACGAATCACGACAGAAGCTGCTGCGCCAGGCTGCCCCGAGCTACTAAGGACACTCATCCCTGGAACACGTCCTTGCAATACCTGATCCAAAGAGGCCATAGGAACTTGCGCTAATTCCTTAGCGGAAACGACAGAAGAGACATTGGCAGATTTTTTTCGGGCATAATTCGTGTATCCTGTGATTACGACATCTTCCAGCTGTTCGGATTTTTCCGCGAGCCGTATATTATTCGTAATCTCGGAAGCTTTTATACGTAGTATCGTATAGCCTATGGAGGAAATTTCTAGCAGATCGCTAGCTTGCGCTGTGACATAGAATTTCCCTGTGGCATCGGACTGCACAGCAGCACCTGTCGTTAAGTTTTTGATGCTTACACCAGCGATAGGTTGGCCTTGACTATCGAGCACTGTACCTTGCTTTTGCTGCATAACCTTATTCAACGAAGAAATAAAGCTTTCATGTGCGAAAAGCGGATCTATACTATTTACAGCTAATGAAAATAATATAATACGCAATAGGGGTATTTTTCCTTTCATAATTTAGGACGTTAGAATAAGGTTAAATGGTCTTGGATAGAGGTTGTTATATTCGATTATTAAGGTATAAATAATTATTCTATTTATAAATAAAAATCGTTTAATATTATATCTCTCAAAAGCTCACTTTAACTTATTCGTATTCCAATAGGAACGTACCGTGGCAATATGGTAGGATTATTTATTCGAATTAAAATCTTGAGGTCAAGAAGAAAAATTTTTCTAGTTTGCTCGCAAAAATACTGAACAAACAAACATGGAATAGATCTGTTTTTTAGTCCTCTTCTTCCTCAAAAAGATCAGATTTTAGGTCGTCGATATATCGGCGATCTTTTTTTGTAGGCCTTCCTGCTCCGCGATCACGCATAAGTATAGGAGCAGCATACATAGATTTATAGGCTGCAGTTTCTTCTTTTGGCGTAAGATCTTCATAAAATTGAACAGCAGTCTTCGCATCTACCCTACGCTCTAATAGATCAATCACGCGAATATGCTTTCGCTCAATACCCTTTTGAACGTGGTATAAATCGCCTATTTTCACAACATAAGATGCTTTAATATTCTGTCCACTCAATTTTACACGTCCCGCTTTACAAGCTTCCGTTGCTAAGCTTCTCGTCTTAAAAAGACGAATAGCCCATAGATATTTATCAATCCTTAATTTTTCCTTTTCTGCTGACATTTAAACAAAAATAATCATATTCATGTGAAAATTCATTTGATTTTGAAGATATTTGAACAAAAATAATCATATTTGCTTATTAAGAATTTTAAAAATAATTATGGATATCGAATCATTAAAAAAGTTTATTGAAGCTGCTTGGGAAGACAGACAATTACTTGAATATACAGAATATATAGAAGCTATTAACACCATTATCATGAAGCTTGATGCGGGTGAAATCCGCGTAGCAGAGCCTATTGGAAACAGATGGCATGTAAATGACTGGATTAAAAAAGCCGTTATCTTATATTTCCCTATCCGTGAGATGAGCGTTTCTGAGGCTGGACCTTTTGTATACCATGACAAGATGAAGCTTAAGGAAAATTATAAAGCGATTGGTGTTCGTGTAGTTCCTGGAGCTTCAGCACGCTATGGTGCTTACTTAGCAAAAGGCGTTATTATGATGCCTTCTTATGTAAATATTGGTGCTTATGTAGGTTCTGGTACGATGGTTGACACTTGGGCTACAGTAGGTTCATGTGCACAGATCGGCAGCAATGTACACCTTTCCGGCGGTGTTGGTATCGGTGGTGTATTAGAGCCCGTTCAAGCTGCGCCAGTAATTATCGAAGACAATGTATTCGTTGGCTCACGCGCGATCGTAGTGGAAGGAATTCGTGTTGAAACAGAAGCCGTATTGGGAGCTAATGTCGTGCTGACAGCATCCACAAAAATTATTGACGTTACAGGCGATGAGCCCGTAGAATATAAAGGATATGTTCCTGCTCGTTCAGTCGTAATTCCAGGATCGTACACAAAGAAATTCCCTGCTGGAGAATACCAAGTTCCTTGTGCGCTAATCATTGGTAAACGTAAAGAGTCAACAGATAAAAAGACTTCCTTAAATGACGCCTTACGTGATCATAACGTAGCGGTATAATTATTTAAGAAAAATAATAAATGGCCTTCTCCTCAGAGAAGGCCTTAACTATATTGGATCGTATGAAATTCGTCGATAGAAATGATATCAATCAGGCCTTAGAAACGCTCAAGTCAGGCGGACTCTTATTATATCCTACAGACACTATCTGGGGAATAGGCTGTGACGCCACCAACCCAGAAGCCGTTGCTAAAGTCTTTGCACTAAAAGGCCGTACGCAGGAAAAAAGCTTAATCGTCTTACTGCATAACGAGAATCAATTAAGCAGCTACGTCCAAGAAATTCCGGAAGTCGCATATCAATTAATTGAATATAATGAGCGCCCCCTAACAATTGTTTATTCTAAAGCAAAAAACTTAGCTCCAAATGCGGTAGCTGAAGATGGAAGCATTGGTATTCGTATTGTCAATCACCCCTTTTGTGAGCAACTCTTACAACGCTTTCGAAAGCCCCTAATTTCTACTTCCGCAAATATCTCTGGAGAGGCTTCACCGAAGTCCTTTGACGATATTTCTGAAGCTGTAAAGGAAGGTGTGGATTACATCGCGGCCTATGGAAGACAAGAAAAAGGAGACGGTCAATCTTCGACAATTATGAAACTTGACCCATCTGGTAAATTTGAATTTATACGTAAATAATAGCTTAATTTTCAAGAATAACAGCTTAATTTTCAAGAATAACAGCTTAATATATAAGCAACTACACACCTCAAAAAGCATGAAAAAGTTAGTAACCTTAAGCTTCATATGGATGGCTTTGATATCCATAGGATTTGCGCAACAGAATCCGATTGCTTCTGCAAAAGCAGGCGTGCAATATGGTAAGAAAATCGACGCTAAGGGCGCCATTACCACGCAGAAGTTAAATACATCCTTTGGAACAGACTCTACTTTCAGTGGAAAAATTCAAGGTGAGGTACTGCAGGTATGTAAGAAAAAAGGTTGTTTTATAACCTTAAAAACAGCCGATTCAGCACAGCCAATTGTTGTACGCTTTAAAGATTATGCATACTTTATGCCCCAAGATATTGTCGGTAAAACAGTGGTATTGGAAGGCAAAGCTAAATTAAAAGAAACTTCTGTTGCGGTACTAAGACATCAAGCTGAAGATCTTGGTAAGCCTCAAGAAGAAATCGACCAGATTACTCAAGTAAAACGTACTGTTTCTGTACTTGCTGATGGCGTTGTAGTCGTTAAATAGTAATTTTTACAGCCTATTTAAAGGTGTATAATAGGATTATACACCTTTATTTTTTTAGAATCGTATGAAAACCTTAACCACAAAAGCTACGCAATCTATACGGGTTGCCGGAACACTCCTCTCCTTTGACAAGCCCATCATTATGGGAATATTAAATGTCACCCCAGATTCCTTCTTCGACGGCGGAAATTACAATACCCTTACTACAGCTGTTCAACGTGCCACCGAACTACTGCAACAAGGAGCAGACATACTAGATATTGGTGCCTACTCCTCCCGTCCTGGCGCCCCATTAATCACCGTTCAAGAAGAATTAGACCGTGCAATCCCCGCTATTCAGGCAATTGTAGCTGCGCATCCCAAGGCTATACTATCCATAGATACGTTTCGTTCCGAAGTAGCCCAAGCTGCCGTAGCCGCGGGTGTACTTATAATTAACGATGTTTCCGGGGGCACGATTGATCCAAAGATGTTCCCCACAGTAGCCGCCCTTCAAGTTCCCTATATACTAATGCATATGCGTGGGCTACCCGAAAATATGCAGGAACTCACCGAATATAAGGATGTCGTCACGGAGGTAGCGACATTTTTAGGGCAAAAAATAGCAGAATTGCGTGGATTAGGCGTAAAAGATATTATCTTAGACCCTGGATTTGGCTTTGCAAAGAGCATGGAGCAGAATTACGAGCTATTACACCGTATTGAAGAGCTGCATTATTTAGGACTTCCCATTTTAGGAGGATTGTCGCGAAAATCCATGATTTACAAAAAACTAACTATTAGCGCCCAAGAAGCCTTAAATGGTACGACGGCCCTGCATACACTGCTACTTTCACATGGCGTACAGCTGTTACGTGTACACGATGTACTGGAAGCTAAGCAGTTAGTAAAGCTGCTATTCAGCTAAGAAAAGATATATGACTACAAAACATTTAAACCACATTGCAACCTTAGGCTTTGCCCTATTCGCCATGTTCTTTGGAGCAGGCAATCTACTACTTCCTCCATTTATTGGTCTTCAAGTAGCCGACAGCTGGTCCTGGACAACGATAGGTTTTATGATTACAGCCATTTTCTTACCCTTTTTAGGGATCCTATCTATTGTGCGCTCGGGGGATAACTTTGATGCCCTTGGGGATCGCATTAACCCCAAGCTAAGTTTAGTCTTAGGCATAATTATTATGCTTGGCATAGGCCCTTTAATTGCTATACCACGTACTGCGGCGACGACATTTGAAGTAGGGGTACTTCCCCTTTTTCCGGGAACTTCACCGATTATATCTACGCTGGTATTTTTCGCCATTACTGCTGGCTTATCGCTATCATCAAGCAAAGTTGTCGATGTTATCGGAAACTACCTAACGCCGCTTTTAATCATTCTATTGTTCTCCCTTATTATTGTAGGGATTGTAAATCCCATCAATACAGATATGGTCCATACTTTCACGGAGTCTGATGCTTTTGTACTGGGATTTATTGAAGGGTATCAGACCCTCGATGTATTGGCCTCCGTCATATTTGCGGGCATAATTATTTCTGCAGCTAATGAAAAAGGGTATACAAGTAAAGCTGAGCGCAGTAAGATTGTCATCGCTTCCGGAATATTAGCGGCGCTATGTTTGTTATTTATCTACGGAGGACTGGTGTATTTAGGCGCTACATCGGGCTATGAAATTTCTACAGATGTGAAGCGTGCCACACTGCTATTGCATTTATCAAATACCCTGCTGGGGAGCTATGGTTCTATTGCGATAGCTGTCGCTATTGCGCTCGCATGTTTGACCACATCCATTGCTTTAACATGTGCTGTAGGCACATTTTTTGAGAAATTAACAAAGGGTAAATTAGGCTACAAGACGCTTGTAATCTTATGTTCTGTGATCTCCGCGGTGCTCTCAATCACGGGGGTGGAAGATATTATTCGGTATGCCGCACCTTTCTTAGGATTTATATACCCTATCGTTATTACACTGGTACTTTATATTATTATTTTCGGGAAAATAGTGCCGCGCAAACGACCCTTTATTGGTGCTATTTTTGGAACGACTATTATTTCCTTCTTTGGCTTATTAACGAGCTTTAACGTCGGAATTCCACTAATCAATCAGTGGATTGAAAAACTCCCATTCTACAGTTATGACATAGCATGGCTCGTACCTTCCATCATTGGATTTATTGTCTTCCTGCTCATAGACAAGACTAAAAAATAAAAAAAGGCGCCAGTCCAACGTGTCCAACTTTTTGGGACATGTTGGACTGGCGCCTTTTTATTACCTATTATTCTGCGTATAAGGCTGTGCTGGACTCCCCTTTGCACAGGCATAATCAGGGATATCATCTAGCAGGATGGATCCCGCTTCAATCGTTACGTATTGACCAATAGTTACACCATTCGCAATGGAAACATTGTCTCCAACTTCTGTCCCTTTACCAATTAAAACACCCGTACCTACAGTCGTATTGGCACCGATATTTACAAAATCTTCGACAATAGTATTGGAGGCTATCACGGCATTATTAGCGATAAGCACATGCTTTCCGATTTGAACATCCGGATTTATTGCGGCACCAGGAAAGACAATTGTTCCATCTTCAATTTCCGCACGTCGCGATACATGTGCCCGATGGTGCACTAACGTATCATAGAATTTGTCGCCATTATCCACGACTGTACGTTCACGCAATCCAGCATTCTGCACCGCTACAAAAAAGGTATCTCCATTGTATTCGCCAGCCTCATAGCCTAACTTCACAGGGATATTAAACACCTCCTCGAGCAGTAAGCTCTTATCAATTAAACCACCTATTGTGAAACCGAGATCTT
Organism: Rhinopithecimicrobium faecis; assembly: GCA_017942165.1. Taxonomy (GTDB): domain Bacteria; phylum Bacteroidota; class Bacteroidia; order Sphingobacteriales; family Sphingobacteriaceae; genus Sphingobacterium; species Sphingobacterium faecis. The sequence continues at coordinate 124,418 of JAGKSB010000007.1, forward strand.
CGGCAATTTCTATGGCCATCTTAGCGTGGGCCGTAGCTCCGTATATATATAACATGTTAGTGTTTATTTTTATTAATATCCGTATTTCTTACGCCATTTAGCACGTAGGCCTTGTCTTAGTTTATCTTCCGTAGGATTTTCCCCCGGATTGTACAACTTGATGCCTACAAGTAGTTCTGGCATAAACTCTTGCTCTATAAAATTACCTGGATAGGCATGTGCATACTTATATTCAGCGCCATAGTTTAACTCTTTCATTAATTTGGTGGGCGCATTACGCAGGTGTAAGGGCACCGATAGATCGCCCGTTTTCTTGACTAACGATTGCGCCTGATTAATGGCTTCATAGGAGGCATTGGACTTAGCACTCGCGGCCAAATAAGTGACCGTCTGAGAAAGAATAATGCGTGACTCTGGCCATCCAATAACATTCACTGCCTGAAAGCAGGTATGCGCTAAGAGAAGCGCATTAGGATTGGCATTACCAATATCTTCGGATGCGAGAATTAATAAGCGACGCGCAATAAAAGAGGGGTCTTCCCCACCTGCAATCATGCGAGCCAACCAATAGACTGCGGCATTGGGGTCTGAGCCACGAATAGACTTTATAAAAGCTGAAATAATATCATAATGCTGCTCACCAGTCTTATCGTAGATCGCCATATTTTGCTGCACCTGCTTTAAGACAAAGTCATTTGTAATGGGTAGATGTTGTATTAAGGACGCATTGACCACTAAATCTAGCACATTAAGAAGCTTGCGAGCATCGCCCCCAGAGAGTCTTAGTAAAGCTTCATATTCCGCGATCTCTAAGCGATGGGTGCGCAGGATTTCATCCTCATGCAAAGCTTTCTGCAGCAGGCTTATTAGCTCATCAGCTGTCAAGTGCTCCAAGACATAAACCTGACAACGTGACAATAGTGCTGAAATCACCTCGAAGGAAGGATTTTCCGTCGTCGCTCCAATAAGTGTAAATAGGCCACGCTCCACAGCTCCCAATAGAGAATCCTGCTGGGATTTTGAAAACCGATGAATCTCATCGATAAATAGAATAGGCTGCTCTTGCTGAAAGTTAATCAGCCGCTCAGCTTTTTCAATTACCTCACGAATATCCTTTACCCCAGACTGTATCGCTGATAAACTGAAAAAGGGACGATCAAGCTCCTTAGCCATCAGAAAAGCTAAAGACGTCTTCCCCACTCCCGGAGGGCCCCAAAGAATCATTGAAGGGATATTCTGCTGTTTTATCGCATGATAGAGGACGGCATCGGGCCCCATAAGGTGCTGTTGTCCCACATAATCCGCTAAGGTATTGGGGCGCATACGCTCTGCTAAAGGAATTCTACTTGCCATAACACAAAAATAACGCATTTTATAAGCTGCAGCAACATTTGAATGTAACATTCGTTTATGACAGTAAGACCTTTAAGAGCGAATTAATACCTTTGAGAAAATTAGTATGTTTATGACCAAATCTGCGCTGCTTTTAATAAGTATTATGGGGTTGCTATCCCCACTTTGTAAGGCCCAAAGTAACGCTATAGCAAGCGATCCTTCTGGCGCCATCACAAAATTTAATCCTGCTTATAAAGGCCCTGGACCCGAAGTTTATTTCCTTCCTGCAGCAAGATCTTTAGAGGAGGTCCTTAGAGATGAATACCAAGCTAAGAAACCATTTTCCGCTGCAATTACGAAGGAGCTAGCCTTCAACAGCTTTATTTATGACCAAGAAGAAGTGCTCTCAAAACAGGTAACACTGCGCTCAGAAGATACAGACTCCACATTAAATAGCGCCCTTATGCTCCTTAAGAAGCGAGAATTTGAGGCTGCTCGCAGCCTGTTAGAGGAAGCAGCAACAGGGCTTACTCATGCGCCGACCTTACTTACGATCAAGCAGGTCATAGCGGACTTAAACTATTTTCAAGAAGATTATAAAAATGCAGAACAAGGATATAACGAAGTCATCAACTTAGCCGTTCAGCAAAAAAATAGGCTCGCACAAGCGCATGCTATGGTGCAACAAGCGCTTATATTAGCGCATTTCCAGCAGTTTATTCCCGCTCAACAACTCATTATTAGACAGGCTATTCCCCTCTATAATAAAGAGAAAGCATATGCTGAAAAAATTAGCGCCTGGGGGAAATTAGCAGCAATATATCGGATGGATCGGAAATATACGGAGGCTCAATGGTTTCTTTTACAAGCGCGCGCGCTTGCTCAAACAAAAGATCTGTCGGAAGAATTGGCGGAAATAGAATACATGTTAGCCCTCACAAAATACCAAGATCAAAGTTTTCAAGTCGCTCAAAGAGAGTTTCTTTCGGCTTATAAATTAGCGGAGCAGGAGGGCAATAAGCTACTGATCTTAGCTATACATGATAAACTCGGGGAAGTACAGCTGCAACTCAAGGAATTTCAAGCTGCGGAATTATCGCTAAAGCATTATAATACGCTAAAAAAAAGCCTTTTTAATTAAAAAGGCTTTTTTTTATAGAGGCTGATAGCCTATGAATGTTATCACTTACGATAAGGCTTCCCGACTATTGGAATACCTCTGTTAAAAACAATGTAAAATGCTGCCAAGCACGTTTTGCCATAGGCGCATTATAGTCTTTAGACGCGGGGTTGGTGAATGTATGCTTAGCATTGGCGTATATAATAAACTGCCAATCCGTTTGATACTGCTTCATCTCTGCCGTAAATGCGGCTACCTCTTCCGCAGGCACATTGGCATCATCCGCACCATGGAGGACTAAAATCTTCGTGTCAAAAGGCCCCGTTTTACGGTCTCCTTTAGCGAGACCTCCATGTATAGAAACGACCGCTCTAACGGGGAATTTAGCACGCGCAACTTCTAAAGCCCCAGTCCCACCAAAACAATAGCCCATGACTACCAACTTATCGGCAGGAGCTCCTTGGGCAATGAATGTTTGAATCGCGGCCATAATACGGCGTTGGTAAGCCTGATAGTCGCTTTTGTAGGAGGATGCGATCTTCCCTGCCTCTGAGGGCGTTTTCGGGGTGTTGCCCTCCCCATAGATATCCGCAATAAAGGTGAAGTATCCTTCCTGCTGTAATGCTAGCGCAGCATCCTTCGCCTCTTGGTCTATGCCCATCCAGGCAGGGAGAATCAGTACGGCCCCTAAAGACTTATCAGACACGGTATTTACCATGCCTACAAGATTTTGCGTCCCCTCTTTATACTTAACAGTTTTTAACTGGGCATAAATTAGTTGACTAAACAGCAGATATACTGCACTTAAGAGAAATTTTTTCATCACAATTTTATTACAAGATAATGATTTTTTTTATTTTCATATGATATGGATAACAAGTTAATTTGCTACCTTAATACCTCAATTAAAATTTCACCTTTCGCATGCATAATCCTTGTATTTTGATTATTTTTAGCCCAAAGGAAAGTCGTCAATTTATATTTTGAGAAATAACTAAAAATGAACGTTAAAAGTTTACAATATATGTTTAAAAAGCTCGTATTTGCCCTGTCAATAATATCAGTCGTAGCCTGTGGAGCAAAACCACGTGCAGATTTATCTGACAATTTAGATGGTTTAAAGCCTACTACACAGCATGAAATTATTGCCAAGGAAGTTGCTGGCTTACTAGAAAATGTAGCCTATAAGAAGGTTGCTATGTCCGATTCTCTTTCGAATATCGTATTTAATAACTTAATAAAATCCTTAGATCAAGGAAAGAATTACTTTCTACAATCCGATATTGATGAGTTTGAAAAATTCAGAAATACCATCTCTCAAGATTTTAGAAATGGGGATTTATCAGCGCCTTTTTACATTTATAACCGCTATATTGAGCGTTATAGAACACGATTGACTTATGCGATCTCGCAGTTAGATACCAAGCATGATTTCGCTAAGAAGGAATTCTATACCCCTTCGCGGGAGAAATTAGACTGGTTTAAGTCCGAAGAAGAAGCAAATAACCAATGGCGACAAAAGGTTAAATATGAGATCTTAAACTTAAAGCTTACGACGACAGTAGATTCCGCAGAATCAAAATTACTTAATCCCAATGATCCCGAAACACCATCGCTAGATGCTGCCAAAGATACGACAGGAAATAAAAGTATTGAGACCCTCAAGAAACGCTATAAAAATCTGTTAAGTCAGGAAACGAAGTTAAACGCTAATGATGTATTTCAGCTTGTGATGACCTCATTAACGGATGCTGTAGACCCACATACGTCCTACTTCAATCCTTCCTTTGCGCAAGCATTCAATGAAGGCATGGCTAATACCTTCGAGGGCATTGGTGCCCGTTTAATGGTCGACAATGAGGTGGTAAAAATTATGGAAGTAATCCCTGGAGGACCTATTTTCAAGGATAAATCCATCCATATTGACGATAAGATTATCGGCGTCGCACAGGGCGAAAAAGGGGAATTTGAAGATATCATCGGCTGGCGCATTGATGCCGCTGTAGCGAAGATCAAAGGCCCTAAAGGAACTGTCGTGCGTTTGAAAATTATCCCTGCAGGACAAGATTTAACCGCTCACCCACGTATTGTATCGTTGACACGTGAGAAAATTGTTGTCGAAGAGGAGTCTGCGAAAAAGGAAATAAAAACCGTTAAAGGGGCTGATGGAAAGAATCTTAAAGTAGGTATCATCACCATCCCTAAATTCTATATAGACTTTGATGCTTACCGCAAACGTGATCCAAACTACAAAAGTACAACACGTGACGTACGCTTAATCTTAGATACGTTAAAACAAGAAAAAGTAGATGCCGTATTAATAGATTTACGATTTAATGGCGGTGGTTCGCTGCAAGAATCTATTGAATTGACTGGATTATTTATCGATAAAGGGCCTGTCGTACAGGTGCGCGACGTACAAAATCGTATTGAAGTAGATCAAGATGAAGATGCGGGTGTTTCTTGGAGTGGCCCAATGGGGGTTATTATCAATAGATTCTCAGCTTCAGCTTCAGAAATTTTTGCTGGTGCCATTCAAGATTACGGTCGTGGCATTGTATTAGGCTCGCAAACATACGGAAAAGGTACGGTGCAATCTGCCGTAGATATGTCGCGTATTATTAGCCCTACAAGCCGCCTATTGCTAAAAGCACAAGGTGCTAAGGATGATACGGTACCTACAGGGGCACCAGAGTTTGGACAGATTAATATTACCCTCGGTAAATTCTACCGTATTACAGGATCGAGCACCCAGCATAAAGGTGTAAGCCCTGATATCGCTTTTCCAACACAATACTCGGCCGAAAAATTCGGCGAGAGCTCAGAACCTGCAGCCTTACCGTGGGATCAGATTAAATCAAGTAATTTCACGAAAATTGCCGACTTGACAACGATCACAAAATCTTTAACTGCCATGCATGAAGCGCGCATGAAGAAGTCTCAAGAATACTTATTCTTACTAGAGGATATTAAGACATTCGAAGAGAAAAGAGAAGAAATCACGAAAGTGCCGATTCAAATTGAAGAGCTGAAAGCGGAGCGTGAGGATAATAAAGCGAAGAATCGCAAACGCGTAAATGAAATGTTAAAAAGCCGTAACCTGCCACTTTGGTTAGAAGGTAAGCCGCAGCCGAAGTTAGATTTCGACTTTGTGAAAGATGAATCTATCCAGGTAATGGGCGACTATATTAATCTTAGTAAAAAGATTCAGCTAGCAAAAAAATAATAGTAAGAGCAGCGGTAACTTACAAAGTGTTGCCGCTACTTTCAGCACATAAAAAAAGGTCTTTCCAGTGGAAAGACCTTTTTTATTATATTATGATCGCCAAGCTTTATACTGGTTTATCAACCCATTTGTAGAAGCGTCATGTGTCGTTATTTCAGCTTCATGCTCCAATTCAGGAAGGATTTTATTCGCTAGCTGTTTTCCCAACTCTACCCCCCATTGGTCAAAGCTAAAGATATTCCAAATAATCCCTTGAACAAATATTTTATGCTCATAGAGCGCAATAAGTGTTCCTAGACTTTCAGGTGTAATTTTCTTTATTAAAAAGGAGTTCGAAGGTCTGTTACCTTCAAAAACCTTAAAGTTTTTCAAGGCTTCAATCTCAGCTTCAGATTTACCCATCGCTTGAAGTTCTGCGACTACGGTCTCTTCCGACTTACCATTCATTAAAGCTTCCGTTTGCGCGAAGAAATTCGATAGCAATAGCTGATGGTGATTGCCCAAAGGATTTAAACTCTGCGCTGGAGCAATAAAATCACATGGAATCAACTTTGTCCCCTGATGGATCAATTGATAGAAAGCGTGCTGCCCATTGGTCCCTGGCTCCCCCCATATAATAGGGCCTGTTTCATAGGAAACAACCTGGCCATTACGATCCACAGATTTACCATTAGACTCCATATCTCCTTGTTGGAAATAGGCCGCAAACCGGTGCAGGTATTGGTCGTAAGGAAGTATCGCATGAGACTGTGCATCGAAAAAGTTATTATACCAAATTCCTAACAACCCTAAGATTACAGGAATATTTTCCTCTAAATCAGCTTCTTGAAAATGTGTATCGGCCTGATAAGCCCCCTGCAGTAAGCTTTCGAAATTAGTATATCCTACCCCTAAAGCGATGGAAAGACCGATAGCTGACCATAATGAATAACGGCCTCCTACCCAATCCCAGAATTCAAACATATTCGCGGCATCGATACCAAATGCTGTAACAGCATCCGTATTTGTACTTAATGCTGCAAAGTGCTTCGCCACATCCGCCTGCGTAGCACCTTCTGCTGCTAAGAACCAATCTTTTGCTGACTGCGCATTGGCCATTGTTTCCTGCGTAGTAAATGTTTTAGAGGCAATTAAAAATAAGGTCGTTGCAGGATTTAGCTCCTTGAGTGTCTCCGCAATATGCGTTCCATCAACATTGGAAACAAAATGTAGATTTAAGCGTGTCTTATATGCTTTTAAAGCTTCTGTAACCATTACTGGCCCTAAATCAGAACCACCGATGCCGATATTTACGATATCTGTAATCGCTTCCCCGGTATACCCTTTCCAAGATCCCGAAATTACCTGCTCAGAAAATTCCTTTACATGCGCTAATACCGCACGCACTTGTGGCATGACATCCTCCCCATTTACTAGAACAGGCGTCGAACCTTGATTTCTTAATGCCGTATGTAATACCTGACGGCCCTCCGTTTCATTTATTTTCTCACCTTGAAACATCGCTTTAATAGCATCTGAAAGCTTACATTCCCGCGCAAGTTGCATTAATAAAGCAAGCGTTTCATCGGTAATTCTATTCTTAGAATAGTCTAACAAAATATCATTTAGTTGTATAGCAAACTTTTCAAAGCGTTGGCTATCTTCAGCGAATAAATCTTTTAAACTCTTCTGACTTAGCGTAATATAGTGATCCGCTAAATACTTATAAGCACTGGTGGTTGTAAAATCAATTCTAGGTATCATAATCTTATTTTATTCAAATATAAGATTATTACGCTACCTTTTTTGAAATTAGTATCTTTGTTTTATGACCAAAGAACAGATTCAAGACTTGAGAGATCGAACCGCATCTCTGAGGAGGCATCTTTGACATTGATGTCAAAAGATCCGAAATAGAACACGAAACAGCTTTAACCCTTCAACCCGACTTTTGGGATGATTCCAAAGCTGCAGAGCGCGTGTTACACGCCATAAAAAGCAAGAAAGTCTTCACCGATCAGTTCGATACGGTCGTAAATAGTATTGAAGATTTACAGGTATTGCTAGAGTTTTTTCAATCGGGTGATGCCAGTGAGCAGGAGCTTGAAGAGCAATACCAATTAGCCCTTTCCTTGGTGGGTGATTTAGAGTTTAAGAATATGCTGAGCCAGGAGGAAGATCAATTAGATGGTATCTTACAGATCACCGCAGGAGCTGGAGGTACAGAATCCTGTGATTGGGCGGCGATGTTAATGCGTATGTATATTATGTGGGGCGAGAAGAATGGCTTTAAAGTGACCGAGCAAGATTCCCAAGAAGGAGACGTTACTGGCGTTAAAACCGTCACATTGCAGTTTTCCGGAGATTTTGCCTACGGATATTTAAAAGGAGAAAATGGGGTTCATCGTCTAGTGCGTATCTCCCCTTTCGACTCCAATGCCAAAAGACATACTTCCTTTGCCTCTGTATATGTGTATCCATTGATTGATAATAATATTGAAATAGATGTCAAAGACTCAGAAATAGAATGGGATACCTTCCGTTCTGGAGGTGCTGGTGGGCAAAATGTGAATAAAGTGGAGACGGCAGTACGCCTACACCATAAGCCCACAGGTATTATTATTAAGAATCAAGAAACACGCTCGCAGCTTCAAAATAAGGAAAATGCCATGCGCCTTTTAAAATCACAACTTTATGAAATTGAAATGCGCAAACGCCAAGAAGCTACTGCTGCAGTCGAAGGAAATAAAAAGAAGATTGAATGGGGTTCACAGATTCGTAACTATGTACTTCATCCATATAAACTAGTGAAAGATTTGCGCACCTCGCATGAAACGTCGAATACACAAGCCGTCTTAGATGGGGATATCGACGATTTCTTAAAATCTTACCTGATGGAGTTTGGAAAGAATTAATTCCGACCTACAAAAAACGGAAAAGCGTTTCTAAAGCCCAAAAGCGTCCCTAAAAAAAGCCCCAAAGAGTGTTTAACTTCTTGGGGCTTTTTTGGTAGATATTAAAATTGATTTTTCCACATCATACTTTCAACAGGACGTGTGGTCTTATTATTATATTTTGCGTTTCCTTTGGTATTGTATAGAACTTCTATCTCCCCTTCTACAGCGAAGTAGATTAACTGGCCAATAGGCATCCCTGCGTAAATGCGCACAGGCTGTGTCGCAGAAATCTCTAAAGTCCATGTATTACAAAAACCTACATCCCCCTTACCCGCAGTCGCATGAATGTCGATGCCCAAGCGTCCCGTAGAAGATTTACCTTCTAAAAAAGGAACATGCTTATGTGTTTCCGTATATTCTAAGGTTACCCCTAAGTAAAGCGTATTCGGCTCTAATACAAATCCCTCTTCAGGAATAATAAAATGGTCAATTTCATTATGCTCCTTAGCGTCTAATACCCGATTGCGGTAAGTAGCTAAATGCTTGCCCAAATGAACATCATAGGAGTTTGTTCCCAAAAATTTACGGTCGTAAGGTTCAATAACAATAGATCCTGAGGCTATTTCTTCAAGTATACGTTTATCTGATAAGATCATGTTTAATATTTTGCTAGGTTTTAGACTATTAATTAGGGCTACCTATTTTTCAAAAATACAACTATTTCCTACATTATTAATTATTTCTTAGCTATTTTTGATTATGCCTTTAGTCTACTTAAGAGAAATTGATCAAGATACAAAATTCGCTGTTTGGCGCATTGAAGAAAGTGAGTCTGAACTACTTGCTCAGCTGCAATTGGATGAGCGAGAAAAGACCCTTCTAACTGGTTTTACGAAAGGCAAAAGAAGGTTGCACTGGATGTGTACACGTGTGCTGCTGCGTAGCCTTCTACAGACTACAGACTATATCGACTGTCCATCCGACGCTAATGGGAAGCCCTATTTGGCTAATTTTCCACAGAAAATATCGCTCACACACTCCTTCGATTATGCTGCAGTAATGATTTCCAATACCGGGGAATGTGGCATTGATATGGAGCTTGTAAAGACAAAGGTCGAGCGCATTGCACACAAGTTTTTAAAGCCTGAGGAACTAGCCTTTATAACACATGATGAGCAGCGTATCTTACAGCTTTATGCGTGCTGGTCCGCAAAAGAAGCGGTTTACAAATTACAAGGTAATATCGGGGTTTCCTTCCTTGATAATATGCATATCGCTCCTTTTCACTACGAGGACCAAGGGATTTTGCACCTGACATTAGACCGTAAAGGTGAGGAGACAACCTTTAAAGTGCATTATGAAAAGTTTGCTGAATATATGCTGGCTTATGTCGTTGAATAACTAGAAATTAGCTGGACGTTTCTCTAAAAATGCTTGCACGCCCTCGACAAATTCTGGGCCTGCAGCGCAACGTCCAAAAGCAGCAATCTCAGCCTGGTAGCCTCCGCTGGAAGCTTCAAGACTTGCATTTACAGCTTCAATGGCCGCAGCAATAGCAAAAGGTGAGCGACGGAATATTTTCCTTAAAAGCGCTTCTGCCGCTGTCTTTAACTGCTCCATAGGAACCACGGCATTGACTAAGCCTATCTCATAGGCACGTGCGGCATTCAACATATCGCCTGTTAAGATAATCTCTAAAGCCCGACCCTGCCCTACAAGATGCGTTAAGCGTTGCGTGCCACCATAAGCCGGAATAATCCCTAAAGATGTTTCTGGCAGCCCTACTTTAGCATGCTCCGCAGCAATACGCAGCTGACAGGCCATTGCTAACTCTAAGCCTCCACCTAATGCAAAGCCATTAATAGCCGCTACGATTGGTTTGTGCGAAGTCGCAATGCGATCCATTAATTCCGTCTGCACACGCGTAGCCAATTCCACCGCTTGCTCCTGCGTAAGCCCGACAAATTCCTTGATATCGGCCCCTGCAACAAACGCTTTCTCCCCCGCTCCGGTAAGGATAATGCCGCGCACCTCCGTATTTTCCAATGCATCCGTCAGAGCCTCCTGCAGCTCTTGAATAGTCTGCGCGTTGAGAGCATTTAATTTCGCTTCACGATTAATGGTAATAGAAGCAATAGAAGCTTCGATACTTACTAATAAATTCTGATAGGTATTCATACGCTTATTAAGTTAAGTGTTATTCTTTAAGATACACTTCACTGCTGAAAGATTCGCAGCTTTAGAAATGTATATGTAATGAAAACCGAAAGCTGTCTTTCGGAATATCTGCATAATTAAGGTACGATAAGCGTTTAACATATTCAAGACGAAATAGCTTAAAAATATTGTCTATACCAGCATACCCTTCAACATAAGGTGTATTACGCATAATTCGTGTTCTGCTGAGGCCCGCATCATTGAGGTCAAACTGCGTTAAATTAGGCTGTAGCAAGGGGTTATTCTTTGCTGAAAGCTGCCCATAAAAAGCATATACGCCCCATATTTCTCTTAGTTTAAATTTACGTACCCAAGGGATTTTATTAAATAGAAACCCATTGACGCGATGATCTAAGGCAAATTTTAAGTAGGAATCCGCCGCAAACTCCATACTGTTAATCTTAGCAAAATCTATTACATGTACATCGCCTTTATTCACAATATTCGGCATTTCTAATAAGGGGTATGGAAGCTGTCCAAAGATTTTCCCTACCGTCAAAGAGGCGTCAGCAAGCCCTAACTGGGCCAAAAATAACCGTTTAAATACACTTGCCTGAACTTTGTCATAACGGTAGTTGCTCTTCCATACTCCTTTAAAACCATGATTATACTGTAACTTAAAGATAGGCTGCTTCCCAACAATGGTATTACGCTCTAAATTCCTAAAATAGAACTGCTCTTTTGGTGCCCAACGGAGCTCAAGCTCTAAGTCACTTGTAATTATCTCTTGATTCAGGGCCTCTCCGGCGGCATTGACAAACAGCAAGTCCCCCGCTGTGCGTCGTTCGTGGTGGGTGACTGTTGTCGAAAGGCTTATATGATCGCCAAATTCAACAAGGTGTTGCAAGCGATAAGCGGTATTATATAACCATTTTGTAGGTTTATTGGAGCGAAAAGATTGGAAGAATCCATCCCCCTTCAGGTAGCTGATGCCACGCCCTGGCTCCATGACATCCTGCTGAATGGTAGCTTTTAAATAATGTGCAGGATAAGTAGAAATCGGTTTTCCATTCAAAGAAAAGGCGCCAGAAAGATAATATTTAACCTTCTTATCGCGAGCGCCATAAGCGAGATAACCTTCGTAAAGCATATATTCCGAAAGCTGTCGCGTAGTACGTCCCCCAATTCGGAATCTATTGCCTTCCATATTATTAAAGCTATAGCTATACTCCCAAGGACCAATCTCTATAGGCCCCGCATTATAATAGCTCTTAGCAATTAGATATCCAACTGTTAAAAGGGCTTTAAAAGATTTGAGATTATTTAAAGAATCTACATTATTGTAGGCCCTTTCTTCAAAAGTATTCAGCTTTTCAGGACGATTTAACGTCCAATAATCAAGGCCCTGCTTTTCTACAAAAGCTCTTTCAACAGGCTCCCCTTTAAATACCTCCTCGGAAATTGAATCTTGACGTTCATATTTAGAAAATGATTGAACCTTGCGTCCATAAAAAGAATCCGCCGACGACCCTCCTAAAATAACCCCAAACTCCGTACGCTGAAGCTCCATAATACCTTCCTCATTAGGCTGATATTGTAGGGTAATAAAGACATCGTTCACAAAATTTAAATTTGCCTTATCGGAGACTACTAACTCCGCTTGACGTACCGCATAGCGCCCATCCATAGAGATTTGTAGAGACCCTGTAAAAAGTAAATCATAGGGATTCTTAGGCTGAATATTTAATGAAATAAAATCCCCTTCAGGCGTATGTAAGGTATCGGTAATATAATACTGGTAGAATAGCGGCGCATTGTCAGCAATGGGACTTACGAAAAGCTTACGTAGCAGGTACAACGAAGGCTGATAAAGATCGATAGGCTGCAGTTGTGCATTAATAAAAGCTTGAATATTATCGTTATTAATAAAACGGGGGTTATACTCGGTTTTTTTATGCGCCTGAATACGTTTCTTATAGCGTGAAGGGCTCGTTTGGGAATATACCTGTGCGATATTTTCCTCTAAATAGAAAGGTAGCAGGGCTTTTCCAGGAATACTTACGGTATCCAGATTTTTAAAATAAAAATCCATATTACCCATAAATTTACTGGCCTTTTTTGGGGGATTTACAAGCCCGAATTGTATTTTCTCATACTCCTCAAACTGAATCTGCTGCTGACCTGAAAGCTGATTCTGCTTCTTATGAGCAATGACCTCACGGATTAAATCAACGGCGGGATTATCGTTATTGTACTTCCCCTTCTTAGAAATTACAACCTCCTCCAATAAACTATTCGCAACCTGAAGCTGAATATGGAGGGTATCCTGCTGCAAAGAGTCCAAAGGTACTTCTTGCGTGTAGTAGCCCAAGGCCTTAACTTGAATAGCGCTGCTGCTAGGGGGAATTGTAAATTGGAATTTTCCCTGATTATCCGTGGAGGTACCTCCACCTGAAGGAATCGAGTAAATCGTAGCACGTGGAACGGCTAAGTTTGTATGCATACTCTTCACCTGCCCCTTTATAATACGTTGGGCATTGGAAAATGATATTCCAAGACCTAGCAATACAATGAAACAAATCCAATATTTCCAATTCATTCGAGATACAGTTTGGTGAGTGGCATGCACAAAATTTCTATAACAATATACAATTTGTATTTGATGCTTAACAATTTAAATAAAATTAGCTGGCAGATAGGTGTTTTCCAAACTGTGTAATTTGCCAAAATTAGCTATTAATGGAAATAAAAAAAGTGCATTTTTGGAAAATGCACTTTTCTGTAGCGCACACGCTACATAATTTCAGCTGCTACAAAGTAGCACTGTAATCCTGCTGAAGAGCAGCACTATATTAACTGAAGTAAGCTATTCGGAAATATCCCCAACAGCAGGGTTACCACTCCTAAAATAATAAATACTAAATAGTAATTTATGCCAACTTGGAAGACCTGCTCATTCTCCACTGGCTTGAAGTACATCGCAATCACCACACGTAAATAATAACAGATACCTATCGCCGCATTGATAATTGCGACCACTAATAACGCGATATGTGTGCCACTCATCAACGATGAGAACATCATGAATTTACCTATAAATCCTGCTGTCAAAGGAATCCCTGCTAAAGAAAGCATCGCCACAGTAAGTAAAAGTGACATCAACGGATTTTTCTTTGAAAGCCCATTAAAGGCTTCGAAATGATCAGATCCTGTGGTGCGCTTAACAATAATCAGTACGCCAAAAGCGACAACCGTAGCTACAGCATACGCCGTAACATACATAAACAGCGAATTTGCGGCAACATCCTGTGAACCTACTAAAGCAAAAAGTAAATACCCCGCATGTGAAATACTGGAATATGCCAACATACGCTTAAATGATACCTGTACCAAGGCGGAAAGATTTCCTATAACAAGCGTTAAACCTGAGATCACAAGGAATAACGGCGTCCAAAATTCCGAAACAGGAATAAAGCAATAGGAGAAAAGTCGTAGTAAAGCTGCAAATGAAGCTATTTTCACAACAGTACTCATATAAGCTGTAATTAATATAGGAGCTCCTTCATAGACATCCGCAGTCCAAAAGTGAAAAGGTGCGGCTCCAACTTTAAATAATAGCCCCACAATCAATAATAAGACGCCTCCATAAAACATCATTGGCAGCTGCCCTAGGGCAACATAATCACGGATCGCAGCCAAATCAAAGCTCCCTGAAGCACCGTAAATTAAGGTGATCCCAAAGAGTAAAAATCCCGTAGAAAATGCTCCCATAATAAAGTATTTCAATGCCGCTTCATTAGAGGCAAAGTCCTTCTTACGTATTCCCACAAGAATATAAAGTGCTACAGACATAATTTCTATCCCCATAAAGAGCAAAGCAAAATTATGATATGCTGTCACCAGAATAGCCCCCGTTAAGGAGAATAGTAAAAGTGAATAGTACTCCGCTAAATGATGACTTAAATCGTCAAAATAGCCCTTTATGAGCAGCAAAAGCACAGCCGTAACAGCAATACAAAGAATCGCAAAGGCAATGGCAAAATGATCAAATAAAATCATGCCTGAATAAGCTGGCTCTGCTTGCAACTGCCAATCGCGCACAAGAAATCCAATGGCCGTAGCCAAGCCGATCAAACTTACGGGTAAGAGAAACTTCTGAGCTTTATATAAGCCTAGGTATAATACTAAAATCGCTAATAAAGAAAGCGTAATAATCGCAGCCATAATCTAATTAATATAAGGATTTAACGGTGGACAAGTCTACAAGCAACTGGTTGACCGCAGCTTCGGAAAGCTGGAGCAAACTACCTGGAAAAATGCCTAAGAAAATAACAATAGCCGAGATAAGTAACAGCGTAATAAAATCCATGCCTTTAATATCTTGGAAATCACTCGCCCCAGGGGCCAAGGTTCCCAACATCGTTTTTTGATATAAACGTAGCATATATACCGCTCCAAAAATCAAGGTTAATCCCGCAAAAGCAGCGTACCAAACCCCCTGCTTATACACGCCTATTAACAACAAAAATTCGCCGATAAAACCATTCGTTAAAGGAAGGCCTATGGCGCCCATAAGAATAATTAAAAATACAATCGCTAAGCGTGGAGCACGTGTAGCAATACCTCCGAAATCTTGGATATTGCGCGTCTGCAGCTGTGTCGATAGAATCTCCATAATAAAAAATAAGCCTACTACAGAAACCCCATGATTAAACATCTGTAAGAGTGCACCCTGTAAGCCCTGAGGTGACCCGGAAAATATACCCGCCACAATTAAGCCCACGTGAGCAATGGATGAATAAGCAATTAATCGCTTAATATCCTGCTGCTTTATCGCAATAATAGACGCATAGACAATACCTATAATCGCCAGGATTAATACCCAAGAGCCATACTGATGTACGGCATGAGGCGTCAGCGGAAGTAACCATCTTACCAATCCAAAGATTCCCATTTTCAGCATTATCCCCGCCAACAACATCGTTCCCGTAGTGGGGGCATGCGTATAGGTTGCCGGCTGCCAAGTATGGAACGGGAAAATAGGGATTTTTATAGCAAAGGCTATAAAGAAAGCCCAGAAAATATAAGCCTGCTCCATGGCCGTTAGGTTTAAGGACTTCAAGGTACTCCATTCATAAGACCCCGCCTGCTGACCTAAATAAATAATCGCCAGCAGCATCAGTAAACTTCCAAAAAAAGTGTACACAAAGAATTTAAGATGAATACGAATACGATCCCCATCCCCCCATAAGGCACAAATAAAATAAATAGGAATTAACGCCGCTTCCCAGCCTACGTAAAAACTAAAAGCATCTAAAGACATAAATACCAATAGTAAGCCTACCTGCATAAAGGACATCAGGGCATACATCCCTGGACGCACAGCGCGACGGTAGGAAGTACAGATAATTAACGGTATTAGCATGTTTGTCAGTAAGACAAAAGGTAGACTTATACCATCTAAACCAATATGAAGGCGAATATTTAAAGCTGTAATCCAGTCAAATTGTTGCTGAAACTGTATGCTAGCATCCGCCTGAAATAAACATAGAAAGGGTAAAGTCGCCGCAAAATTTAAAAGTGCTAATAACAGCGCTACATATTTTGCGGGACGTTGCTCCTTAATAAATGCCAGTATAACGGACGTTAATAGCGGTAATAAAAGTAACGTAAATAGATTGTTCATGGTTGATCAAAAAAAGTGGCTTATATACTAACTAACCCGTAAACAAATAAAAGAATAACTCCAAGCACCATCATAAACAAATAGAACGTGATATAACCAGACTGTAATAAACGTACCGTTCTTCCTGCTCCACCAATACCTCGGCCGATGCCATTCACTAATCCATCAATTCCTAAGCGCTCCACAACCGTGTAAAATACTTGTGAAGACCATTTCAAAGGATTCACAAGGAGCCAATCGTAGAGCTCATCGATATAAAATTTGTGATACGATAATTTTGCCATTCCTGATCGCTCCTCACTAGGAATATCGGCCTTCTTAACAAATAGAAAATACGCATATCCCGCCATCACCAAGGCCCCTACTACGGAAACTCCCATCAACAAATATTCTGTAGAATGAGCGATCGTTGGGGCCGCCTTAATAGCCGCAGAATCCGCAAAAATTGGCGCTAAGAAATTCGCTAAAGCATGCCCCCCACCCAAGGCTTCAGGAACATTTAAAAATCCACCAACCATAGCGAGTATGGCAAGAATAATTAATGGAATAGTCATGCTTGCAGGAGATTCATGAAGGTGCTCCTGCTGAGACGCCGTCCCACGAAATGAACCGTAAAAAGTAAGAAAAATTAACCTGAACATATAAAATGCCGTGCATAATGCCGCTAAGAAACCCAATACCCAATAAATAGGATGTGCTGCATAGGCATAAGCAAGAATCTCATCTTTTGAGAAAAATCCTGAAAAGGGAGGTATTCCCGCAATAGCAATAGTTCCTATTAACATCGTGGAAAATGTAATAGGCAATGATTTCTTTAGAGCCCCCATCTTTCGCATATCCTGCTCATCTGACATCGCATGAATAACAGATCCTGCCCCCAAGAATAGCAACGCTTTAAAAAAAGCATGCGTAATAACATGGAAGAAAGCCCCCGTAAATGCGCCGACACCTAAACCGACAAACATATAGCCTAATTGCGATACCGTAGAGTAAGCCAGTACCTTCTTAATGTCCGTCTGTGTTAAGGCGATAATAGCCCCTAACAAGGCGGTCGCTAAGCCGATAATTGTGATCAGCTGTAGGGTGATTGGTGAAAGCGTAAATAAAATATTGGAACGCGCAATTAAATAAATCCCTGCAGTAACCATGGTTGCTGCGTGAATTAATGCCGATACAGGTGTAGGTCCTGCCATGGCATCCGGAAGCCACGTAAATAAAGGTATCTGTGCAGACTTCCCTGTAGCAGCGATAAATAATAATAGCGTAATGGTCAACAAAGTGATATCTCCCATAGGGAAATCCTTAGCCGCAGAAAATATACCTGCATATTCCAGGGTGCCAAAGGTGCCGAAAATAAAAAATAATGCAAGCAGAAACCCTAAGTCACCAATGCGATTCATAACAAAAGCTTTCTTCGCAGCTGAAGCATAACGAGGATTTGTATACCAGAAACCAATTAATAAATAGGAACATAATCCTACGCCCTCCCAACCAATAAATAATACCAGGTAATTAGATCCTAGCACCAATAAAAGCATAAAGAAGATAAAAAGATTTAAATAGGCGAAAAATTTGCCAAAACCTGCATCATGCTTCATATATCCAATAGCGTATAAATGAATTAGAAATCCAATCCCTGTAATAATAAGAAGCATAATGGACGACAGTGGATCCACGAGAAAAGTCAGAGAAACCTGCAGATCACCAACGGCAAACCATTCGAATATTTCTTGTGTAAATACAGCCTCTTCACCAGCCTGACGTGCAGACCATACATCCGAAAAAACCGCAACAGAAAGTATAAAAGACGCGAATACAGCGCCAGAAGCTAAGATCCCAATAAATGACTTTGAGAAACTCCGCTGTCCAAGCCCATTTATAATAAAACCGAGTAGGGGCAGTAGAGGTATTAACCAAATAAATGCAAGCATAGAGGGTTATAAGTTAAGTTTAAAAACGGGTTACCAACGTAATTTATTAAGCGCATCGATATCTACCGACTTGGTATTGCGATACACCATAATAATAATTGCAAGACCTACGGCAACTTCTGCTGCCGCTAAAGCCATAATAAAAAAGACAAATACCTGCCCAGAGCTATCACCATGATGTACGGAAAAAGCCGCAAGCAAGAGGTTCACCGCATTGAGCATCAACTCAATAGACATCATCATAATAATCATATTCCGACGAATCAAAACTCCAATTACACCGATACTAAAAATTAGCGTAGAAAAAAGGATGTAATGATTCAAAGGCACTGTCTGTAGATTTTGAACGATATTTTCCATTAGATTCGTTTAGGTTCTTTTTTAGCTAATAATACCGCACCCACCATCGCTGTTAACAGCAGTAGTGACGACAGCTCAAAGGGCAATAGAAATTCCTTAAAGAGCACCTGCCCTAAATTTTTTACCAAGCCTATACTAGGATCTTTTTCAATTAATGGTGTCTGCGTATCGAAGAGATGCAAGGCACCACATACCGTTACAAATAGACAACAGCCCGCAATGACAGCCATCACCTTTACTAAGGTGGATTTCATAGGCTCCACGTCCTCATTCATATTCAGTAGCATAAGCACGAATAGAAAGAGTACCATAATGGCGCCCATATAAACGATGAAATTTACCACCGCCAGAAACTGGGCATTCAGCAAGATATAGTGCACCGTAAAGGTGAAGAAGGTAATCACCAAGTAAAGCACCGAGTGTACGGGATTTTTAGTGAAAATAGTCATCAGCGCAAAGAAGGTAGACAAGAGCGCCACCACATAAAATAAACTCATAGCTTAGGCATTTAAATTTCGGATATCAAACTTCGGTTCTACTAACTTATCTTTCCCATAGATAAAGTCCTTACGCAGGTAATCTGCCGTCACATGGGGGCCATCTAAATAAATAGCTTCCTTGGGACAAGCCTCCTCACATAAACCACAGAAGATACAGCGCAGCATATTAATTTCGTAAACGGCGGCATATTTCTCTTCCCTATAAAGGTCTTTTTCTGCAGGACTACGTTCGGCTGCGGTCATGGTAATAGCTTCCGCAGGGCATGAAAGTGCACATAACCCGCAGGCCGTGCAACGCTCACGTCCCTCTTCATCTCTTTTTAGGGAGTGCTGTCCTCGAAAATTCTTCGAGTAAGGACGGATTTGTTCGGGATATTTAATTGTTGGTATTTTCTTAAAAAAATGGCGTAAGGTAATCGTTAAGCCCTTAATAATTGCGGGAAAATAGATTCTTTCCATCAAGGTCATGGGCTTCTGCTCCAGGACTTTTTTTCGGTTGGTTAGCGACTGCATATTATAAATTGCTAAGATTAAAAATAAAGATCTTTGAGTACCGTGATTACGCCTGTAAGCACGATATTCGCGATGGCTAGGGGAATTAACATTTTCCAGCCTAACTTCATCAGCTGATCGTAACGGAAGCGCGGAAGTGTCCAGCGGATCCACATAAAGAAGAAGATAAAAGCAAAGATCTTTAGGAAAAATGCGAGGACACCTAAGATGGTAATCCAGTTAGGTGAAAGACCCAAATCGTTCATAAAAGGAAAGTTGTACCCTCCAAAATATAAACTCGCCATCAGCGCTGAGGACACGAACATATTGATATACTCGGAAAACATGTAAAGGCCCAGCTTCATCGAAGAATACTCCGTATGATAGCCTCCAACCAACTCCGTCTCACACTCCGGTAAGTCAAAAGGAACGCGATTACACTCCGCAAAGGCACATACTATAAAAATAATAAAGCCTAAAGGCTGCACCCAGATATTCCAATTTACAAAGCCCGACTGCTGCGCGACAATATCCTTAAGCGAGAGGGACTGCGTCACCATTAACAACGCAATAATGGAGAGCCCCATAGCGATTTCATAGGAGATACTTTGTGAAGCTGCACGAATAGCCCCCATTAAGGAGAATTTATTATTCGAAGCCCAGCCTCCAAGCATAATGCCATAGACGCCTAAGGCAATTACGCCAAACATATATAAGATCCCGACATTCACATCGGCTACCTGCAAGGAAATTACGCGCTCTCCAATCGTTAGCTCCTGCCCCCAAGGGATTACGGCCGAACTAATACAAGCCGTGATAATAGCAATCGTAGGGCCTATAATAAAGAGGGTTTTATGAGCTCCTGAAGGGATAATCTCCTCTTTAAAGAAGAATTTTCCACCATCACAAAGCGGTTGTAATAAACCAAAGATCCCCGCTCTATCGGGTCCATAGCGATCCTGCATAAAACCGGCAATCTTACGCTCAGCAAGCGTAGAGTACATCGCTACCACCAATGAAACGATGAATACAATGGTCACTAAAATAAATTTTTCTATAACAAAAGATAGTTCCATGGATGATGTTATTTAAGTTTTTCCGTACGTAAAAGCTGCGCTCTATTTGCTGTCTGCAGTTTTTCATCTTCCGAAATTACAGCCGGTGGTTGAAACTGCTCATAATGATTGGCACCAATGACAGAGGCTGGATTAATAGCTGTAGGCTGTTCAATAGTCCAATCTGAAGTAGCCTTGCGCTCAAAGCGGCAGGTGTTACAGATAAAGGATTCCACTTCCCCAAATTCATCTTTACGTGCCGTTACGCGGATGACCTCTTCCCCTTTGTACCAAAGAGTCACCTTGCCGGAGCATTTCTCGCAGGCACAGTGAGCTTGTACAGGCTTGGTAAACCATACGCGGCTTTTAAAGCGGAAGGTTTTGTCTGTAAGTGCACCAACAGGGCATACATCGATCACATTTCCTGAGAAGTCGTTATCTACGACGCCTTGGATATAGGTGGATATCTCCGCATGATCTCCGCGACCTATGACACCATGCACGCGCTTATCGGTAATCTGATCCGCTGTAAACACACAGCGATAGCATAGGATACAACGGTTCATATGCAGCTGTATCTTATCGCCTATATCAATACGTTCAAAAGTGCGGCGTTCAAATTCATAACGCGTCTTTGCGGAGCCATGCTCATAGCCTAGATCTTGAAGCTTACATTCCCCTGCCTGATCACATACCGGACAGTCTAGAGGATGGTTGATTAAAAGCATCTCTACGACAGCTTTGCGTGCTTCTACGACTTCCGGAGAAGTGATATTTTGCACTTCCATACCATCCATTACCGTCGTACGGCAGGAAGCTACGAGCTTAGGCATGGGGCGCGGATCTTTTTCAGAACCTTTGCTAACTTTCACTAGACAGGTACGGCATTTACCACCAGAGCCTTCTAATTTGGAATAATAGCACATCGCTGGAGGGACAATATCGCCTCCAATCTGACGTGCCGCATTTAATATGGTTGTTCCGGGATCTACAGACACGCTAATGCCGTCTATGCTTACCGTAAATTTGTTTTCTTCTGCCATAGCCTTGCTTATTAAGAGTTAAAGGATAGGTTGTAAAGGGTCTGCATACTGTGCAAGGCCATAATTCTGTGTCTTAGCTAACCCCGGGTGTTGGATATGCCATTCAAATTCATCACGAAAATGACGGATAGCCGAAGCGACAGGCCATGCTGCCGCATCCCCTAAGGGGCAGATGGTATTTCCTTCGATTTTCTTGGCTACATCTACTAATAAGTCAATATCTGATTGTGCGCCATGCCCGGACTCAATTTTATGGAGCACCTTCTCCATCCAACCCGTACCTTCACGACATGGAGAGCATTGCCCACAGCTTTCATGATGGTAGAAGCGCGCAAAATTCCAGGTATTACGTACGATACATTGATCTTCATCAAAAGCCACAAAACCTCCAGATCCTAGCATCGTTCCCGTTTGGAATCCACCGTCGGATAAAGACTCATAGCTCATTAATCGGGCTGTTCCTGCGGCGGTGGTCGTTATTAAATTTGCCGGAAGAATAGGTACAGACGATCCCCCAGCGACGACAGCTTTCAGGCGCTTCCCATTAGCCATACCCCCACAGTATTCATCCGAATAGATAAACTCTTCTACAGGTAGGCCGAGTTCAATTTCATAAACTCCAGGATTTTTTATATTTCCCGAAGCTGAAATAAGTTTTGTTCCCGTACTTCGTTCGATTCCGATCTTTGCGTACTCCTCGCCCCCATCGTTGATAATGGGCACTGTTGCAGCAATAGACTCGACGTTATTTACCACTGTGGGGCAGCCATATAAACCTGCAATCGCAGGGAATGGCGGTTTTATACGGGGGTTTCCACGTTTTCCTTCTAAAGATTCTAAGAGTGCTGTTTCCTCCCCACAGATATAGGCTCCCCCACCGGGTTGCACATAGATCTCGAGGTTATAACCTGAGCTCATAATATTTTGTCCGAGAAAACCGGCAGCTTTTGCTTCCTGAATGGCACGTTCCAAAATTCTTATTTGCGGCATCATCTCCCCACGCACATATATATAGGAGGTATGAGCTCCTAAAGCATAGCTGGAGACAATCATCCCTTCAATAAGGGCGTGTGGGATATGAGTCATCAAGTAGCGATCCTTAAAGGTTCCAGGCTCCGACTCATCGCCATTACAGACTAAATAACGGGGCACTCCTTCGGGTTTCGCTAAGAAAGACCATTTCATACCCGTAGGGAAGCCTGCTCCCCCGCGTCCACGAAGGCCTGATTTCTTTACCTCTTCGACAACTTCATCGGGAGTCATTTGCTTCAACACTTTCTCCACGGCACGATAGCCCCCTTTTTGTCGGTATACCTCCAGGGTATGAATCCCTGGTTCATTGATATGTGTTAATAGTAATTTACGCCCCATGATGTATATTTTTTTCCTGCTCCGTAAGGCTTTCGAGAAGCTTATCTACGGAGTCAGTGGTTAGATTTTCATAAAATGTGTATGCTGGACCTATTTGTAGCACAGGGCCGAAGCCACAAGCGGCTAAACATTCGACTCCACGCCAAGAAAATAAGCCATCAGCAGTAATTTCTCCTTCTTTAATTCCTAGGCGGTTTTCTAAATGGTCCATAATTTTTTCTGCTCCCACAAGGCAGCAGGGGCCTGTACGGCATACTTCCAACAAAAATTTCCCTTGTGGGCGTAGGAGATACATGGTGTAGAAGCTTGCTACCTCATACACCTCGATAGGTTCTACTTTTAAAAGTGCGGCTACGTGATCCATGGCTGCTGCGGGCAGCCAGCCAATTTCTGCTTGAACAGCATGTAAGATCGGTAGCATCGCAGACTTTTGCTTTCCTTCGGGGTATCGACTTATTATTTCCTCACAGCTTGCTACTAATGCAGTAGAAAACTGTACTTCTTGATTATTTTTTACACTAAGCATCCAATTCTCCAGCTATAACATTAAGACTACTCATATTTAAGATTGCATCCGACAGCAGCATTCCGGCACTCATAGGAGCAAACATCTGATAGTTTACAAAAGAGGGTCTACGGAAATGCAGGCGATAAGGGGAACGTCCTCCATCATGTACTAAGTAAAAACCGAGTTCGCCATTAGCTCCTTCCACAGCATGATATACTTCCGCTTTAGGGGTATCAATTTCGCCCATTACGATTTTAAAGTGATAGATTAAAGCTTCCATATTGGTATACACCTGCTCTTTAGGAGGTAGATAAAATTCCGGTACCTCCGCATGGAAAACCCCTGTAGGTTCGCCTTTAATTTTTACTAAAGCTTGTTCAATAATTTTTAGCGACTCCCACATTTCGGCATTTCTCACCAGATAGCGATCATAAACATCCCCATTGGTCCCTACAGGAACATCAAACTCAAACTCTTCATAAGAGCAGTATGGATTCTGTACACGGACATCATAATCGACACCTGTTGCGCGTAGAATAGGTCCTGACCAGGAATATTCTAAGGCTTGTTCAGGGGTAACGCCAGCAACGCCAGCAGTACGTTCAATAAAGATTCTATTTCTATTAAATAAGGATTCAAATTCGGTTAATACAGGCGGAAAACGTTCTAAGAACTCCTCAATTTTAGCAAAGGCAATTTCATTAAAGTCTCGTTCGAATCCACCAATACGACCAATATTAGTCGTCAGTCGGGCACCACATATTTCTTCAAATATCTCGTAGATAAACTCGCGCTCTTGCATCAGATAGAGGAACCCTGAAAAGGCTCCGGTATCTACTCCAAGAATTCCATTACAGATAATATGATCCGCAATACGGGCGAGCTCCATAACGATTACACGCATATATTGCACGCGTTTGGGGATTTCTATTTTCAATAATTTCTCTACGGTCATATGCCAGCCCATATTATTGATGGGTGCCGAACAGTAGTTTAACCGATCCGTAAGCGGGGTAATTTGGTAAAAGGGTCTATGCTCAGCAATTTTTTCAAAAGCACGGTGAATATAGCCGATGGTAGAAACACCAGACACAATACGTTCGCCATCCATTTGCACGACATTTTGAAAGACTCCGTGTGTTGCGGGGTGTGTAGGCCCAATATTTAGCGTTATTAACTCATCCTGTGGATCGTTATCTTCAAAAACTGGTTTATTAGTTGAAATTTCGCTGATATGTTCGCTCATAATCTAATAGGGTTAACGTCCAAAATATAAATCTTTCTTATCTACCCGATTGGGATCTTCCAGGGGATATTCCTTACGCATAGGGAAGGCCTCTAGCTCATCCATATTTAGTATCCTTCTTAAATCAGGATGACCTAGGAATTGGATTCCAAAGAAGTCGTAGGTTTCACGTTCCATCCAGTTGGCTCCAGGCCACAGTGTGGTGGCTGAAGGTATTTCTGGGGGCTCGCCACCAATGGCTACTTTAAGGCGAATACGCAGATTTAACACCAGGGATTGAAGGTGATATACCACGGTAAAAGGCAGTAATTCTAAGGGATAATGTACAGCTGTAATATCTGTCAGGTGGATAAATTGCCAGTGTTTATCTTTTTTTAAGAATCTTAAAACAGCAATTATCTGTTCCTTTGAAGTATATAGCGTAAGCATTCCATAGTCATCTTCCTGCGCACTTACCACTGAGGGAAACTGCTGTTGAATTTGCTCCCAAAGGTCTACATATACGGGGTTTTTAATCGGCATCAATTCCATAGCTTGCAAGTAACGCTTTATATTCTGGGGTATTTCTACGGTTTAATCGTTCATCTTTAACAATATCTTGAAGGCGCATAACGCCGTCGAGAATTGCTTCAGGTCGTGGGGGGCATCCGGGAACATATACATCTACGGGAATAATTTCATCGATTCCTTGTAAGACGGAGTAGGTATCGAATATCCCTCCAGAGGAGGCGCAAGCGCCTACGGCAATCACCCAACGGGGCTCTGCCATTTGTATATATACCTGACGTAATACAGGGGCCATCTTTTTGGCAATGGTACCCATCACTAATAACATATCGGCTTGACGTGGTGAAAAGCTGGGTCTTTCAGCTCCAAACCGTGCTAAATCATAGGTTGAGCCCATCGTTGCCATAAATTCTATTCCGCAGCATGATGTTGCAAAGGGCAAAGGCCAAAGGGAATTGGCACGCGCTAAACCGACGGCTTTATCTAAGCTGGTAGCAAAGAAACCGGCACCTTCAACACCTGGAGGAGCTTCGGCTAATTTTATTGAACTCATAATTATTTCGTTTTACGGTGTATCATTAATCCCAATCCAGCGCTTTTTTCTTAAGGATATAAATAAATCCTAGCAGGAGCATGCCCATAAAAAGGAACATTTCCAATAAACCTTGGACACCAAAATCTCTAAAATTTACCGCCCAAGGGTACATAAAGATGACTTCGATATCAAAGATTACAAACAAGATTGCTACGAGGAAGTATTTAATAGAAAAGGGTTGACGGGCATTACCTATAACAGGAATTCCAGATTCAAATGCAGACAATTTCTTCTCCGAACGAACTTTAGGTCCTATTAAGTGCGTAATAAGGATCGTACCTATTCCAAAACTTACTGCGACAAGCAGTTGAAAAAAAATTGGAACATAATCAATAGGCGTACTTTGAGCTACGGTTTCCATAATTTTTATAAAAGGGTTTAATTGGGTTGCGTATAAGCACTTTTTAGCGAGTACTTTACAAAGCAGAAGATACAAAAAAAGGGAGATTATTGCTAATCTCCCTTGGTATTTTTTTATTTTTTTTCGACTACTTTACGTAATCGATCATTTGTAAAGCAAATTCATCCGTAGGATTCAAAGACAATACTTTTTGGAAGTATGCTTTTGCTTTAGCGTTATTACCTTTTGTGTAGTAGAAGAAACCAACATAGTTGTTAGCATCGCCGTACATAGACTTGAAGTCTTCCACTTTTCCTTCAGCATCCACTGTATCAATGAATTTTTGGAAATCTGGAACGTAATCGCCTTTCGGAGCTTCTAAGTTATCTTGTGCTAACTGAGACCATGCTCTGTAGTATAAAGCTTTTTTCTGGAATTTCTCAATAACCTCTTTATCCGTAGATGCTAAGATTGTTGATAAAGACTCATAAGCTTGTTTATACTCCGCAGAAGCATCTTGCTCTGCTTGCGTCTTGTTGTAACCTAATAAGTAAGAAGCTTCTCCTAAATAGTATGTTGCCTCATTGATATAATCAGATTTCGGGAATGCCGATACTGCTTTAAAGATTGTTACAGCACCAGGGTAATCTTGATCACCGTAGTTGATAAAACCTGTTTCTGCAATTGTCTCATCTAATTCAGGATCTAACTCAATCGCTTTTTTCAAAAGCTCAATTGCTTTAGCTTCATTTTTCAAACTAGCATTCGCTAAACCTGCGAACATATAATCTCTAGAGATAACACGTGTAGGGTTAATTTTTTCTAGTAAGTTAGTTAAGTATTCTGCAGACTTCGCGTAATCTTTATCTTGATATGCGATATAACCTAAGTAACGGTAGATTTTAGCATCTACATTTACGTTTTTGATTAACTCTTCAGAAACCGTTTTTAACTCACCATACTCACGTGCAAATACTAAGAAATCGGCATAGCGTAAACGTGCTTCGAATGAACTATCACCCGTTACAGCTAAATACTTCTTGTAAGAATCTACCGCTTTTTTATTTAACTCTTTATATTGCTCTTCTGTTGTCGATGGTTGTAAAGCCCAAGCGTTATACGTCTCCGCTAACTCACGGAAAGTAGGCGCGTAATTCGGGTTTTCTTCTGTAATCGTCGTCAATTGTGCTACCGCTTCATCAAAAGCTTGAGCACGACGGATGATTACCGCTTGACGTACTTGCGCACGTACTAAAGAAGCATCTAAATCTACCGCATCACGGTAATTTGTGTACGCTAAAGAAGACTCATTCATTCCTGTATAAGCATCACCTAATGCTAAAGGAACTAAGGCATCTTTTGTTGTACGTGTTTTCGCTTGTGTTAAGTATTCTAAGGCTTTTGCGTAATCAGGCTTTGGTGCATTCAAATAGGCACGGCCAATTTCGTAAAGCTCAACATAACTTTTCTTATTAACACCTGCAGCTACCGCAGCGAATTTCGATTCTGCTGCAGAAGCATTGTTATTTAATAAATCAATCGTTCCTAAACCTACTTGGTTTAACGATGATTTAGGATCTACAGTAAGACCTTGATTAAAATAGATAGCGGCTGAATCTGGCTTCTCATTCACTAAATAAATTTGACCTAAATAGAAATAATTAGCGCCATTTTTAGCTTGTTTCTCAACTAATTGTTGTAAGATACTTTTCGCTTTTCCATAATTCTCAGACTCAATAGCTGATTTTGCATCATTTAAACTTTGAGCACTTACTGTGCCAACAGACCCTGCTAATAACAGACTGAATAATAATTTACTGTTTGTCATAATCTATTTGTGTACTTTTTTATTTAATAATACTTTCTTCATCACGGATAATAATCTCTCGTCCTGGAATAGTCTGTGGTAGGATGCCTGCTTTGAGGATCATTCGTTGACCACGTTCACCCGTTACAAAAGATGAAAACCCTACTCCTAAACCTTGAGACGCTTGATAATTCAAGATATACAAGGGATGCAGTAAAGGATATTTATTTAAAGCGATCGTTGTTTGATTCGCTTTATAAAATTTACCATCCTGCTCGTTTTGTATGCTCAATGTACGAATTTTATCTAAATATTGTGCATTTTTTTTACCTGCTTGTAAGATCCATGTTAAACTTACGACACCTACAGCAGCTGGATTTTCACTGATATAACGTAAGACTTCTTCGGAAGTCTTTACAGCAGCTAAGCCAGCGCTGGATACAGAGTCCAATTTAAAATGCTCTTTTAAGAGCCGTAAATTTGCCCCATTGGCATTATCTAACACCAGCTTTCCATGTTCAAAGGAATTTTTCCCTGACAATAAGTCTTTAACGCTTTGAAGATGCAAACTAGTATCTGGCTGCGCATTATTTTTTATAAAAACTAACGCATCCGTCGCAAATTGATAAATGCGTGGTGTAATTTGGCGGCTTAAAAAGTAAGCTTCCTCTTGGGTGGATAATTTCCTCGTTAAAACGGCTGTATTGGCAGAATCTTTTAACAAGTAATTAATGGCTTTAATTTCAGGTAAGCTTACTAATTCGATTTCGGAATTGGTATAAGAAGATTCAAATACCGTTACTTGATCTGACATAATGGGAAGCACCGATTCATCGACGACGACACGGAGTTTACCACGGATAATATCCTGCTGTGCAGATTTTGTTTCCGATTTATTTTTAGCATCCTTACAAGCTGAAAAGAAAGGCACCGAGGCCAATGCACAAAGAACGAATAAGCTATATCTCATATCTGGTATATCTTGATGGGTAGGACGACAAAAAGAAGGAAAGGATTAATCAGTTTAAAGATTATCTAAAATTATTTTGCCATAATCTGGCAAATCGCATAAAAGAATATACGATTAAAAGAATTCCAAACGCTGTCTTATAGCGGGAATCCATCTCTAAAGGAAAATCTTTCCAGAAGATAATAATCAGACCTAACACAAAGTATAGGCCGAACATGAATAGCCCTAAAATAGACAGAAATCGCTTTGTGGGCGATTTCTGTCTAAAGTTATTAGCACTATTATCTTGATTTAAACTTGTCAATCGCTTATTGATTAATTGTGTTTAAACGAATAGGTAATGTATAAGCTACACGAACAGGACGACCATTTTGAATACCTGGTTTCCATTTTTTCGCTTTTTTCAATAACGCTACTGCAGCTTGACCTGTTCCGTAAGATAAATCACGTTTTACGTTAATATCTGTTAAAGAACCGTCTTTTTCTACAACGAACGCTACTTCTACAACACCGTTAACACCTTGTTCTAATGCGGCATTTGGATAGCTATAGTTTGAACCAACCCATCCCATAAATGCTTTCATACCCCCTGGTGGCTCTGGATTCACCTCTACCGCAGTAAAGATTTCATTTGAAGCTACATTCGGATCACCTTTTTCTACACCTGTAATCTGACCATCGACTTTTTTCGGGCCGAATTCACCAGTTGGAACACCTGTAGATCCTGGCTTACCTTTTAAGGTAATACGCGCTGGAGATTTTTTATCATCCTTGAAATCCTCTTGCGAAGCTACCTCTTCCTTCACCTGGTTGTTAGGAACAACTTTAGGTTCTGGGAAACGGATTAAGTCTTCTGCAGGTGGCTCTTGAGCGATCTGTTGCGGTTTCTCTTCCGCAGGAAGAGGCTCTTCTTCCTCCACTGGAGGTGGTTCGATTTCCTCTAAATCTTCTAAAGTTACTTCAGTAATTGCTACAGGTTCTGGCGGAGGCGCAGGTGTAGAGAACTGAATATTTAGAACTTTTAGGGAAGTCAAAAGAAGTGACACGATGACAACGATAAATAAACCAGTATTTGTTGCTTTCGGAGCTAATTTTCTTAGCTCATAAGCACCATACTCTTTATTACGTCCTTCAAACACGACATCAAGCCATTCTTTCTTGAATATATCTAATTTAGACCCTATCATATTTAAATAATTTTGCGTTTAAAATTTAGTCGTTGTATAAATTCTCACGCTCCAACACTTCCACTTCTTCTGGAGTGATTTTCGAGATCATATATCTTTTTACATCTACAATTTTCATCTCGTCAAGGATATCAACAAGGTTACGTTGTGTAGATTTATCAGATGGTCTGATTACTACGATTAAATCTTTTCCTCCATTTCTCGCCGGTACTTCTTGTTTTTTCGTTAATAACACTTTACGAATTCCTTCTGTGGAGTAATCTACAGTTGCAGGAGGCGTAATCGGTGATTTTAACTGACCGTAGTACCAAGAGATTTTATTATCTGAACCTAATAATAATGTGATTGAACGGGTATCGGAAATTTCGATGTTATCGTTCGCATCCATTTTATTTTTATCAGGCATTGCCACATCCATTGCATTTGGCTTATTTAAGGAGGTGGTTAACATGAAGAAGGTAATCAATAAGAACGCTAAATCCACCATGGCTGTCAAATCGACTTTACCACCGCTTTTTTTCGATCTTACTTTACCACCCTTTTTGCCACCGCCACCATCTTGATTTAATTCTGCCATTGTATATTGTTCTTTAAATCGTGGTTAATTAGCTTTAAGGCTGGTAATAAAACTAAATTTATTTTGTTTTTGATTACGTAAGGTTTCGATAATCGTTGAGATTGAAGGATACTTTTCATTGGCATCAGCTTTAATCGCAATTTTTAATGGACCTTGTTCTACATAATCTTTCTCGCCTTCTTTTTCTTTGTTTACTTCAACAGCTGATAAACGTGCTACTTGTACCCATTGGTACAATTCGTTTGTCAATGCTTCTGTACTATCTACAGGTAGGCCTGGTTGAACGCCTGGAGCATTTCTTGCTGCAGATGAACCTAAAGAGATTAATGCTCTTAAGTTTTTAATTGGCACCCCAAAGTTTTCCATCAAGGAGAATTGTTCGTAATCCTCTTGAGAGAATTGAACGCTATAACGAGCGGACATTTTCTCTAACATTTTTACACGTACATCACGATCTGAAACACCGAAGAAAACTTTACCACCATCCCCTACGGTAATCATACCGACATTGGAATCAGGTAATTTATCTGTCGTTACAGCACCGGGAGCATCCACAGGGAACGCTTCTGGTTGTTTCGCCGTTGATGTCATAACGAAGAAAGAAAGAAGTAAGAAGGATACGTCACACATCGCTGTCATGTCGATGGACGTACTCGATCTTTTTACTTTTGCTTTACTCATTTTTTTAACTTTTTAATTAATTACTCAATCCAATTTTTAATAAGATGCTTGCTTTTGTTTATTTCCATAAACAATTTTCAAAAACATCAAATTTTATTTGTTGTTCGCAGCGTAAGTTTGAACGATTGAGAAACCAGCCTCGTCGATAGAGTAAGTTAATTTGTCAATTTTAGCTGTTAAGATATTGTACATAACGATTGCTACAGTAGATGTACCAATACCTGTTGCTGTATTAATTAAGGCCTCAGAGATACCGTTTGCTAATTTAGCTGAATCTGGAGAACCACCTGTTGCTAATGCAGAGAAGGCCTTGATCATACCTGTTACTGTACCTAATAAACCACATAATGTACCGATAGAAACTAACGTAGCGATTACGTTTAAGTTTTTCTCTAACATTGGCATTTCTAATGAAGTAGTTTCTTCGATTTCTTTTTGGATAGCAACAACTGCTTTCTCAGAGTCGATAGAAGAATCAGCTTGAACTGTTTTGTATTTTAATAAACCAGCTTTGATTACGTTTGCAACAGAACCTTTTTGTTTGTCACACTCAGCAATAGCTGTATCTAAGTTACCACCGTTGATTAATTGTTGTACTTTTCTTACGAAGTTACCTACGTTTCCAGTACCTGAAGCTTTACCAATCACTACGAAACGCTCGATTGAGAAAACAAATACCATTAAGAATAAACCTAATAAAATCGGTACTACGGCACCTGCATGGTAAACCATTCCTAAGTAGTTACCTGGTAAAGGTTGGTTTTCTGGGTTATTGTCAATAAAGTTCGAAGGTGCTCCCATTACGAATTTAAAGATGATGTAACCGATTACGAAACAAATGATGATTGCGAATTGCGCAAAGAAAGAACCTGAATTTGAGCTCTCTTGTTTTGCAGCAGGACTTGTTTTAGGTGCGTTTGCCATTTTTCTAATTTTTAGATTTTTACTGTTGTTAAAATATAATGTTGTTTAAATTATGCGTATTTGAAAACACCCATATTTCTTTTTTACAAAGCAAATATAGTATTTTATGCTAAAATTAAAATTTTTCGAATACATATTTCAAAAATTCTGATTTATTTTAAGAATTTCCGATCAATAAGTCGCAAAATTTTCGTTGTTTGTTGCCCATGACGGCATCTTGATTCATCTATCAAATATTTTACAATGAAAATCATTTTTTTATATAAAACCAAATATTCCAGTCATTAAGGGTGTAAAATAAGTAAGCGGTTACTCACCTTGTGCAAAATCAGGCCTTTATCTAACCCTTGAAAGTGAAACGTTTCTAATTCACCATTAGTATGTTACAACTTAAAATTAGGGAACATTTTACGAAACCTTCCTTTTAGCCATGTAATTTAACTTTATAGCCTTCTTGTATCAAAAGGTCGGCTATTTTTTGCTTAAAATCACCCTGTATCATGATTTCCATGTCTTTTACGGCGCCACCAACACCACATTTCTGCTTCAGCATCTTCCCCAGGGCTTCTAAATCTGCGAGTTTTCCTTGAAATCCTGTCACCATTGTAACAACCTTTCCCTTGCGCTGTTTTCGATCTAAAAGAACTTTTAAATTCTGCTGTTGATTGGGTGCCGTTTCTAAATCAGCGAATACTTCCGCAAACTGAAAATTAAAATTTGAATCCGTTGAATAGACAACGCCTTCATACGACTGCTTTTTATTCTTGCTCATAGTAAAGGCGTAAAATTAACAAATTACCTGTAAAGATTTAGATTGAATCGTAATTTCTAGCTCATTGCTCAATTCCAAAGGCTCCCCATCTATATGTACAATGTTACTATCGTCCGTTTGGATTTGGATATGCTTCCCAGGAATAATCTCTACATAGTCAGATTGATCCGTAGACCTGTTAAAAAGGTGAAAAACCATCATAGGAAGGATATAAAGGGGGAATTTATGAACAATACACACATCTAAGATGCCATCATTGATAGACGCATGAGGCGCGATATAAGCATTATTACCATACTGCGGCGAGTTGGCAACTGAAATCATAAAGGCCTGTCGTTCGTATTCTTGACCATCAATTACCAGTTTGTAAACTTTAGGTTTATATTTTGATAACACATTGATAATAGACTTTAGGTATCCCAGCGGGCCACGGATGGTGTCATTAGCGAAACTTTCACTGACAGAGGCGTCAAAACCTAAGCCGGCAATATTAAAAAACTTGTGCTTATTAATTTCACCACAGTCGACATCTACGGTCTCAAATTTGTTAATCCGACGAATAGCCGCCGCTTCATTCATCGGGATCCCTAAGTATAAGGCAAGACCGTTACCGGATCCTTCAGGAACAATCCCTAGGGGTACATTGGAGCCTACTAATGCGGAGCCAATTTCGTTAATCGTGCCATCACCACCAACAGCTATCACCGCATCGTACTTCTCTTGAATCGCATCTAGAGCGAGCTCGCGAGCATGATTAGCATGGGTCGTTTGCTGAAAGGTAGGGTCAAACTTCTCCAAATCCAAGGCGGCTAAAACTTGCTTTTTAAAAGCATTTTTCCGCCGACCACCAGAAATAGGATTTATAACAAATAAAATACGCTTACGTGCTGCCATAGTTCAAATATACATATTAATTGTTTAGCGCTATCCTCTCCGAGGAACAAGTACGATCGCTAAGAACCTGAATACCTCCATTTGGACAGGCTGTAGCGTATGGGTTAATTGACAGCTTTTTGACTTAATTATTCGCTTTTTAGCTATTATAATTGTAGCTTTGTGCCACAAAATGTGGACTGATTTGCGTATTAGATAGTCATTTATCGAATAGGAGATTGCAACCACAGTAAAAAAGTGCTAAAACCATCTGATATTACGTGTTTTTCCACTTGGAACTGTTTGAAGCTTTCTAGCAAATCTTAAATCAAACGCAACATAAATAATATGGCTTATTTATTCACCTCAGAATCAGTATCAGAAGGGCATCCCGATAAAATTGCAGATCAAATCTCTGACGCTTTAATAGATAATTTTTTAGCGTGGGATGAAGATGCTCGTGTCGCTATTGAAACCTTAGTAACTACCGGACAAGTCGTACTTGCTGGTGAAGTAAAATCCAACACCTACTTAGATGTTCAAAAAATTACCAGACAAGTAATCCAAAAAATTGGCTATACAAAATCTGAATATATGTTTGAGGCAAACTCATGTGGTGTATTATCAGCGATTCACGAGCAATCGGCAGATATCAACCAAGGGGTAGATCGTCAAACGAGACAGGAACAAGGTGCCGGTGATCAAGGTATTATGTTTGGCTATGCTTCCAATGAGACTGACAACTATATGCCTTTGGCATTAGACCTTTCTCATAGACTATTGCGCGAATTAGCGGTATTACGTCGTGAAAATAAAGAGATTACTTACCTGCGCCCAGATGCGAAGTCCCAAGTAACCTTAGAATACGCCGAAGATCATAAGCCTACTCGTATTGATACTATTGTTATCTCGACACAACACGATGACTTTGATGAAGAGCCAACGATGTTAGCGCAGATCAATGAAGATATTAAAAATATCCTAATCCCACGTGTAAAAGCACAGCTAAATCCAGAACTTCAATCCTTATTTAATGAGGACATCAAATATCATATCAACCCGACGGGAAAATTTGTAATCGGCGGTCCTCATGGAGATACAGGCTTAACAGGCCGTAAAATTATTGTGGATACCTACGGTGGTAAAGGAGCTCACGGTGGGGGTGCATTTTCAGGAAAAGATCCTTCGAAAGTAGACCGCTCAGCGGCCTATGCAACAAGACATATTGCTAAAAATTTAGTGGCTGCAGGTGTAGCGGATGAAATTCTTGTGCAGATTTCTTACGCTATTGGTGTAAAAGACCCAATGGGAATCTATGTAAACACCTATGGCACCGCTAAGGTAAACTTCAGCGATGGCGAAATAGCAACAAAAATAGCTGAGATTTTCGATATGACACCTTACGGTATTGAAACACGCCTAGGTCTTCGTAACCCAATCTATTCTGAAACGGCGGCTTACGGACATATGGGCAGAACACCAGCGAAAGTAACGAAGGTTTTCGAAAACTCTAATGGGGAGCAAAAATCTATTGAAGTAGAACTTTTCACTTGGGAAAAGCTTGATTATATAGCGCAAGTAAAGGCTACTTTCGGTATTTAACAGACCCTATAAAAGATATAAAAAGCTGCATCTGAATAAGATGCAGCTTTTTTTTATGTGTAATTTTTAGTAGATTTAGCTATCAATTATAACTATGAAAAGAAGAAATTTTATTAAAAACTCCGCTTTAGGAATTGCTGTAGCCTCCACAGGACTGAGCAGTGCCTTTGCAAATACACAAAAGCCTATGAAAGAAACCATCGCTCATTATGTCTTATTCTGGTTACGTCCAGACTTAAGCGCACAGGAAGTAGCCAGCTTTACAGGATTTTTTGAAGAATTGAATAAAATTCCCTCAAAATTATCCCTTTCCTATGGGCCTGCAGCAAAAACAAATCCCCGTGATGTGGTAGATAATACATTTTCCTATAATCTTCTGGTAGAATTTAAAGACCTGACAGACTTAGGGATCTATGAAGTCCATCCCATACACTTGAATGCCATAGAGAAATATAAACACTTATGGACTAAAGTCGTCGTGCATGACTCTGTCCTTCAGAAAGCCTAAAAAAAAATCCTTCTCCAAAGTTGGAGAAGGATTTTTGATTTTTTTATCGTGTATGCTTACTGTGTCGTGAGTGTGCTACTTAGCCTGCTACTGTCGCTGCAGAAGTCGCTACTTTACGATCTACTTTCTTCACTAAGCCTTGCAATACATTTCCTGGACCAACTTCTACAAACGCTTCAGCTTGATCAGCTAATATATTTTGTACCGTTTGCGTCCAACGTACAGCACCCGTTAATTGAGCAATTAAATTCGCTTTAATGGCCGCTGGATCTGTATACGGTTGAGCGTCCACATTCTGATAAATCGGACAAGCAGGACTTTTTATTTCTACGGCTTCAATAGCTGCTTGTAATTCAACTTTTGCAGATTCCATTAATGGAGAATGGAAAGCTCCGCCAACATTTAATTTTAACGCACGCTTTGCGCCAGCTTCAGTTAATAACGCACAAGCTTTATCAATCCCTTCAATAGATCCTGAGATTACTAACTGTCCAGGGCAGTTGTAGTTTGCCGCTACGACAACCTCTGCTACTTGTGCACAGATATCTTCTACCACTTGATCTTCCAATCCTAAGATGGCTGCCATGGTCGAAGGCTGTAATTCACACGCTTTTTGCATAGTATTAGCACGTTGAGCCACTAATTTTAAGCCATCTTCAAAGGTTAAAGCTCCTGCAGCAACTAATGCTGAGAACTCTCCTAAGGAGTGACCTGCCACCATAGAAGGTTGAAAAGAATCCCCTAAAGCTTTGGCAAGGATGACAGAATGCAAGAAAATTGCGGGCTGTGTGACATTCGTTTGTTTCAACTGCTCCTCAGTTCCAGAAAACATAATATCTGTTATTCTAAAACCTAAAATATCATTAGCCTGTTCAAATAATGCTTTTGTCTCTTCGTTCAAGTTGTACAAATCTTGGCCCATCCCAACAAATTGAGCGCCTTGACCAGGGAATACATATGCTGTTTTCATATTCTATGTTACTTTATTTAAAAAACAAATATAATCAAATCTATAAATTACCCATGTTTTCGGGGATTAATCTTCAGGCACAAAGCTTAAAGATGTCATACGGTCGCTGGCGAATATCTCATTGGAAATTACATGCAGCTCCTCCGGTGTAACTTCTTTAATTTGATCTACGACTTCCGAAAGTAGGATGACGCGGTCGTAATCAATGATATTTTTCGCCGCAGCGATAATCATAGACATACGGCTTTCCTCAGCGAGGGCAATCTGTCCAATAAACTTCTGCTTAGTTTTTTGAAGCTGAGTGGTGGAAATTGGTTTTTCCATCAGCTTATTAAGCTCTTTAAACACGAGTCTCTTAGCCTTTGCCACCTTTTCCTCATCCGTTCCTAAATAGATAGCGAATAAGCCGGTATCTGAGAAAATAGTGTAATTAGACTCAATGGTATAAGCAATCCCATATTTCTCACGAATAGAAAGATTTAAGATTGAAGTCATCCCTATGCCGCCGAGCATATTATTTAATAGGAGTAATCCAGACTTCTTATCAGACTTATAATCGTAGGCCTGCGAGCCCAACATATAGTGCACCTGATTAATGGGCTTAGGAATTTCCAAATGCGCAGAGCTCGGAACAAAGAGCTGTTTTCTATTTCTTACAGGATGATTTGCAGGAATAGCATCAAAAATTTTATGTGCGAGGCGTTCGACCTGTATTTTGGTATAATTTCCAGTAATAGCGATCGCGATTTCAGAAGTATGATAATTTTTCTGTATAAAATCTAAGATATCGGACTTTTGCAGATTCAATAGCTGTTGTTCTAAGCCTAAGATATTATGTCCTAAGCCCGAGTTGGCAAATATTAAATCTTCGAAGTCATCGGCAATAGACTCTTCGGGTGAATCTAAGTAAGAAGCCATCTCATCGACGATTACAGACTTTTCTTTCTCCATCTCTTCTTCAGGAAACGTAGAATGAAAGAATATATCTTCAAACAAATCCAGGGCGCGGTCTAAATAGGGATTTAGAAAAGATGCATGTACACAGGTATATTCTTTTGTAGTATATGCATTTAGATCCCCACCTACTGCCTCTAGACGATTTAATATTTGATTGGTATTTCTTTTTTCGGTTTGCTTAAAAAGCAGATGCTCAATAAAGTGTGCTACGCCGAATTTGCCTTCTTCCTCATCACGGGACCCGGCATTAATAACCATACAGGCATGTGTAATTGGGGAGTCTTGTTGATGTAAGACCACCCGAATGCCATTGGCTAAACGAATAATATCATATTCCATAGATACGCTTAATTCCTTTTCTGTAATAAATGACTCATAATCTTTCGTGGATGAAAGTCGAATCCCAGTTGTTCATATAACTTTTGTGCCCGCTCATTATGAGATTCCACCTCTAAAAACATGCGTTTGCAGCCCTCTTCTAAGGCGTAGTCTTGTGCGTATAACACCGCAGCCTTACCTAATCCCTTACCCCTTGCGGCAGCTGATAGATATAGTTCATCTAAAATAGCAACGCGACCTTGAAATTCAAAACTAAATACATATGCCAATATCAAATATCCCAAAGTTAGGCCATCCTCCTGAATGAGGAATGCTTGACCATAGCTCGGATTAGCGAGCAGAAGTTCAAAATTATGCTTGCTGGTATCCATATCGATGGCATAATCATCAATCGCATAAAAATCCTGCATCATCTGTAAGATTAAAGGGATGTCTTGATTTCCTAATTTTTGAAAGTTTGTCATTGCTGTTATATGTATTAATATACCCGTTTTATCTCAATGAAGCATACTTATTTGTTAAGAATAAGTACAATTTCCGAATGAATGTGTACAAAGGTAGTTATTAATAAATGTAAAAAGGTCATAGCGAAATCACTATGACCTTTTTCTAAAATGCGTTCTTTATTCGCTTACTGTAGTTATCGTTTATTCGCTAACTGTCGTTTTACTATCTACGTGGAGGACGCATGCCTCCTGGGAATCCACTCTCCTCTTGTGGAGCGATACCACCAGCAAATTTCTGGAATTTGTAGGTGAATGTCAACATGAAGTAGCGTGCTAAGCGGTTGGTACGACTATCGGAGATTAACATATCCGAAACAGAGCGGGAGATATTCGTCTGCTGATTCAATAAATCGAATGCTGCTAAACGGAATGTACCGCGATTAGCTTTTAAGAATTTTTTCTCTAGGTAGGAGTTTATAACAAATGGATTTACATTTGATAGGTTTCCACCATATCCATTATTAAAGGATTTCGATAAGTCAGCACCAAAGATCCAAGTCGGCGTAATATTTACCGAACCAATTAATGTTGGAGTCCAAGAAGAGACATTTGTCGATTGGCTCGTCAAGGAGTTTTTCGTTGTATTATATTGATAGCGTACACCTGGATTTAACTCAAAGTTTTCCGAAGGGTTATAGCGGAACATAATACCTTGATTAAACACCCAGTTACTTGCGGTATTCTTTCTAGAATCTGTAAAAGAGATATTATTATTGAAGGAAACTCCCCCCATAAACATTAAGTTGTACGTTTTCTTTTTCAGGGAGCGTCCATAATGATAGAATGACTGCACGGAAAATGCGCCATCTGCATTCAGATATCCTGTTTCCTGAACGACACCTAGTAAAGGATCCGCATAACGTAAGTTGTTAGACACGATTTTATCCTGCGATAGGGACGTATTTAACATGGCAAAGAAAGTCTTTCCTTTTTCGAAGTTGGAGGAATTAAAGCGGAGGCGCAGCTGATGTCTAAATTCTGCTGCTAAATCTGCGTTACCAGTAATAATATTTGTAGGATTCGAATTGTCTGTAAATGGTTGAATTTGCGTGATGCTAGGCTCCACGGAGTTACCACTATAGTTAATACTTAAATTTTTCTGACGGTTGAATTTATATTCAAAACGAGCAATTGGCACAAAGTTAAAGCCGTTACGTCTAATTCCTATTGTCTTTCCATCAACATAGGCATCACCATCTAAGATCGACGGTTGAACAGAAGCTCCAAAAGCGTATTTAATCTTATCCTTTGCGTAGTTATAGTTTGCTCCTACACGGTGCGTGCTAAAGGAGTAGTCATACGTACGGTCAAAATTAAAGCCTGGGCTATCGAAAATACCACCATCCTCTTTAAAAGTGCGTTGATTTCTCGTGTTATCATATGTATTTATATTGTAATCGTAGGAAACTTCTAACTTTCCAAATTGGCTTAAGGGCTCAATATAGGAAACCGAGGCTCCTCCATTCCAACTTTTATTATCTAGCTCAGCGAGCGTACGACGGTAGACTTGCTCTTCCGTCATATCCATATTATTAGGATCTTTGACAATCGTTTCAATAATACGCTCTTGGTCTTGCTTTGAAGCGCCGCTATTGACGTTCATATTAAAGAATACATTCCTTCCATTATCATTCAGCTTCCGGTTATACAAACCTGATATTCCGTAGTTTGGTGATTTTGAAAGTGAGTTATTCGTATTATATTCCGAGCTGTAAAGGATATCCTCTGTTGTAGACGCCGTTCCTCTAAAGTAATTTTTTATATCAGAAATCGCCGACACTTCAGACTTACGGAATGACAGTGTAGGGGATAATTTTATAAAGTCATTTAATGTAGGTTTCCACTCTAAATTAGCTTCAAAACGATGGTTGTTGCCAATTGTATTCGTCGTAGAATTGGAGTTTTTTAGTAAGATAGAATCTGGAAATGTATATTGATTCACGCTGGTAGCAATAACATCCTGATCATCATGACTGTAGGAATAGGAACCGTATACGGTTAATTTTGGTGAGAAATCCTGACGGTAGTTTAGACCTAAGGATCCCGCATTTGTCAGACCTGTGGATCCCCCAAAGCCGCCACCGCCACCTGGACCGCGACCACCACCACCTTGCATACGACGGGCACCCCCTCCGGCTGTATTAAAATCGAATAGTGGTGCATTGATATTATTTAAGTTTCCTAAGGCTGAAAATTGCATACCCTCTTTCATCGCCATATACATTCCCGTTGCTTGGTAGCGATCATCTGTACCATAACCCATCCGCAGGGTAGTCATATAGCCTTTATTTTTCTCAGGGTCAATCTGAATATTGATAATTTTTTCAGAATCTCCCGTTTTATTGCCCGTCAGGTTAGCCATATCTCCGTAATCATCGATAATTTGAATTTTTTGGATGATATCAGCGGGTAGATTTTGTGTCGCTGTCTTTACATCGCCACCAAAGAAGTCTTTTCCATTAATACGGATACGTTTAATCTCTTCCCCTTGGGCAGTAACTTTACCGTCGGCAGCAACTTCAATACCTTCCAATTTCTTTAGAGCATCTTCAACAAGTGCGCCATCGCGTAACTTTAAGTTTGCCGTACCGTACTCTAGGGTGTCAGACTTCACGATCACTGTGGTCACACCGTCGATAACGACCTCTTCCAACTGTTGGCTTGTCGCATTCAACTGAAAAGAGGGAATGTTAAATTTTGATACTCCAGCAGGAAACTCAAAGGTATTAGTATATGTTTCATAGCCGATGCTTGACACCGTAATCTTGAAAGACTTGGCTTTGACGTTGTCAAATACGTACAAGCCTGACATCGAAGAGCTTGTCAGCAAGGAGTCTTGGTCGGATGTTAACTTTACAGAAGCTCCCGCGACTACGCGTGAGGAGGCATCTCTTAGAAAACCCTGCACCAATTTATTTTGGGCTTGGGTACTCAGTCCAAATAATAAGCAAAACGCAAGGATGAGCGTGTATCTCATAGGATAAAATAATTATTTTAAATAATATAGATTCAAATTCAGTTTATACACTAAGTGTTGTGTAGGTTAATTGTTCTATTGGACATTAAATTCAACAATAAGTTTAACCGTAGACTAAATATTATGCAAATAAAAATATAATAAGTGTTAATAAACGTAAATGCCCTCTGTCTACTAAAGAAGTTACAATTCAGGGAGACGTATTTCCGTGGGTAAACCATTTTCCAGAACAAATTATTAAGCTTAATTTTGAAAAAAAGAATATGCTACTTTCTACATTTCAAGATCACTATATCGAGGCTGGTTGCGATGAAGCAGGTCGAGGATGCTTAGCAGGCCCCGTCTTTGCGGCGGCGGTCATCTTCGCCAAGGACTTTACCCACCCCATCTTAACAGACTCCAAGAAACTCTCTCCTTCGAAGCGTTTTGCGCTACGTGAAATTATCGAAAAGGAAGCTTTAGCCTTTGCTGTAGCGACCGTTTCTGCGGAAGAAATCGATCAAATAAATATACATAGGGCTTCCTATTTAGCGATGCACAGAGCGTTGGATCAGCTTCAAATAAAAGCTGAATACTTA
Source organism: Rhinopithecimicrobium faecis (assembly GCA_017942165.1). Taxonomy (GTDB): domain Bacteria; phylum Bacteroidota; class Bacteroidia; order Sphingobacteriales; family Sphingobacteriaceae; genus Sphingobacterium; species Sphingobacterium faecis. The sequence continues at coordinate 166,994 of JAGKSB010000007.1, forward strand.
ATTATCGACGGCAATAAATTTATCCCCTACCAGGAGGTGCCCTATAGCTGCATCGTAAAAGGGGATGGAAAATATCTGAGCATTGCGGCGGCTTCTATTCTTGCGAAGACCTATCGTGATGAATATATGGATGGCATCGCTAAAGACTATCCAGATTACGACTGGCTGAATAATAAAGGCTATCCTACCGTAAAACACCGCAATGCCGTCCTTACTTATGGGCTGACACCACACCATAGAAAGACCTTTAAAATAACGGAACCACAGTTGACGTTATTTTAGCTTTATTTCCATAAAAAAATCCCCTTGCAATGTTTTGCAAGGGGATTTTTTATCGTGTATTCAGATGCACTGTACGACAGAAGGAGTCGTAGCTCAGCTACTTAATTTGCAGATTTCACTTTTTTAAAGATGACAAAAGCCGCTCCTGCCACTAGGATAATCGAACATATTAAGGATAGCATATCCCCAATTACATGCGACTGTGGCTCAAACTTAAAGCTCACCTTATGATTTCCACCTGGCAGCTGTAAAGCACGTAAGATATAATCGGCACGGATAATTGGCACCTCTTCACCATCGACATAAGCTTTCCAGCCTTTATCATAGAATACTTCTGAGAATACCGCAAAAGCGTCATTCGGAGAAGAGTATTCGTATTCCATATGATCTGGATGGTAGCCTACTAATTTAATTTCAGCATTAGAAGGGCGCATTAAACGCTCAGCATTAATTTTCGATTTAAACTCTTCATGTACAAAGGCCTCTTTCTTAGGATCAAAAGAAGATATCGCTTGCATCTCTTGGGAATTGTCTTTCACAAAAGTTACACGCTCTACAAACCAAGCATTTCCTGCCGCAGAGCTTCTTCTAGTAACGCGCTGTTGCGATCCTTGTTGATCCGAAGTAACTAAGTAGCGTACATTGAACATATCTAAGACGTCCTCATTTAAGGCCCCGTTAAACTGATGCTCAACAATTTCTTGGAAACGCATTAATTTTGCCGCATGGTATCCCCCAAAAGATTTGTGATAGTAGGATGCTCGGGCATCGGAAAATGGATTGGTGGTTAAGTCAATCACGCGGTATGACAAATCTTTATCCATGCGGATTAGCTGATCTACCTCACGTTCCATAAATACTTGTTTTGACGTAGCCTTAGCGTCCACAAAAGAAGCATCATTCAGGTAACGCTTATCCACTGACCACAGGTCTACTAAAAAGACAACGGTTAAAATCCCGATTACCACATTAGCACCAACCTTTTGTTTGATATAGAACCAAAGCATTAGGAAGGTTATTAAGATAATAGCAAAAGAACGAAACGCATCCGCCGAAGCTAAACTTGCACGATCTTTTAGTAGAGCAGCGACTAATTCATTAGCAATCGTGCGATCCCCAACTTGCTGTGCCAAAGAATCAATTAAAGCCTGATGATTTGTATTCTTAAAGGATAAAAATAAATCCGGTAATAAAGCGATTAATAAGCTTAGCCCACCAACAGCAATAAAGGCGTATAGTAACTTTTTATCTACCTCTTTTATTTGCTCTTTACGGTTTATCAACTCATTGACAGCTAATACCGCAAGTAGAGGTACCAGGACAGCGACAATAACTAAAATAGACTCTACAGCTCTAAACTTATTGTACATTGGAAAATAGTCGAAGAAAATATTCGACACCAAATCAAAGTTCTTCCCAAAAGATAATAGCGTAATTAATATGGAGGTCGATAGAACCCACCATTTTAATTTTCCATCAACAATAAATAAACCGAGAATAAATAAGAAGAATACACCAGCACCAAAATACCATGGGCCCGCAGTAAAGGGCTTTTCACCCCAGTAAGTAGGTAGGCCTTGGGCCATTTCTACTGCCTGCCCCTGAGGGACCCCTTTGGAGACAAAGAATTTTACGACTTCAGATTTCTCCCCAAGCTCCCCATTGGACGCTCCTCCATAGGCATTTGGAATTAAGAACGTGATGCTCTCTCCTACACCTTGGCTCCATTCATAAGCATACGATTTATCCAATCCTTTGGTATTTTCTTTCGTATCTACATGCACGATATTAGCCTTCCCACGAATCGTCAATTTTGAGTATTCATAAGTCGTTAATAAAGCCGATGCATTTACACCCAAAGCTAGGATAAGCGCAATTGCCTGAAGGCCGGAAGCTTGCAAGAATGCTTTAAGTTGCTTTTCTTTAAGGGCGTAGTATAATTCTACGATTACATAGACTAATAAACCTATAAATAGGTAATAAGTCATTTGATAATGGTTAACACGCAACTCCAAAGCTAGGAATATCGCTAATGAAAGTGTGCCCCACAGTTTATTACCACGGTAGCATAAGATTACGGAAGCTATTACGGGTGCCATAAAAGCAATCGCATAGGCCTTATTCATATGACCAGCTTCGATATAAATAAAATTATAAGAGGTGAAAGCTATCGCAATTGCTCCTAACGCTGCTAGCCATGCACGTACACGTAATACGGAAAATAGGTAGTAGGCTCCTAAAAGATAGATAAGCACGACATCCATTGGCGGTGGGAACACTGTTTTTAAAACATTCAATACGTATGTTCCAACGTTCATCCCTTGTGAAGCCCATATTTGATAAGTTGGCATACCTCCAAACATGGAGTTTGTCCATAGCGGAGCCTTTCCATCTTGCGCTTTGTAATCGAAAAGTTCCTTTTGACTTGCTTGTGCTTGTATTACATCAGACTGTATCAGGGATTTCCCTTGCCATACAGGTGAAAAATAAAAAAATACAAGGATAATAAAACTGATCACAATAAATAGATGCGTCGAGTTTTGCTTAAACCAATTTTTCATGAAAAATAATCAGGTTGTTTATGACTAAAGCTCAAAAATATAGAAATGATTTTATTTACCTACTATTATTTACTCAAATGAGTAAAATATTATTTAGGGTATTGCGCAATTCATAAAAAAAGCTCAATTCTAAGGAATTGAGCTTTTTTAGTCTATTTAATAGCAGGTAACACCTACAGGCTACGCAATTTAACGGCTGTTCCTGTGGCTCCGACCATCATCATGCCACCAGAACCTACTGTTTGAAAGTCTAAGTGTACGCCGATTACAGCCTGAGCACCCAAAGCCGCTGCGCGCTGCTCCAATTCTCGTAAAGCTTCGGTACGTGCTTCTTGATAAACGCGCTCATAGGCACCCGAGCGACCTCCAAAAAAATCGCGTAGTCCCGCAAAGGCATCCTTAATCACATTGGCGCCAATAATAACCTCGGACGAAACAATACCTAAATACTGTGTTACAGCCTGTCCTTCAATAGTGGGTGTAGTTGTTAATAACATAATTTTATTCTCCTTTTTGAATTAATCGATTAATATTTGACAGTTCGCCGAAAAGAACGAGGATATCGCCTTCGGCCAAGAGGGTGTCAGAAGTAGCAATGCCTGAAGCTTCCTTATGTGCGCGGCTTCGCCCCTGCTCCTGAATTTCGGAAATTTGTATCGTCGTCAAGACAATAACCTTAAAGATATTGGTGAGGTTAGCTTCCTTTAAGGTCTTCCCTACATATTTCGAGGGTACCTTTGTCTCTATGATACTATACTGATCTGACACTTTGAAAGAATCTACGATATCAATATTATCCAGGCGTAAAGCAAGGCGTTCCGCAGCCTCCTCTTCAGGCATAATATACTCGGAGATCTCCATGGCCTCCATCACGGTCTTTTGCAATTCCGAGACTACGCGTCCAATAATACGCTTCACCTGCAGCTGTTTTAATAAAGCTGTCGTCAGTAAAGAAGCGCCTTCATCCTCCCCAATGGCGACAATCACAGCGTTCGCATCTTTTAAAGGCAGTGACTTGACAGCCTCACGATCCGTCGTATCTAAGCATACCGTATGTGTGATACGGTCTTTAAGCTGCTCCACGATGGAAAGCTTCAAGTCAGCAGCAATGACTTCGTGCCCCATCTGGGTTAAATGTATGGCTAAAGATTTTCCAAAATGTCCTAAGCCAAGCACAATATATTTCATACAAATATTTTAAAACATTATTTTTTCACTGGGGTATATATACTGTTTGTTCCGCGTATTCTTTATAAAAGCGACCAATAAGGTCAAAGCACCAACGCGCCCTACGAACATCGTAAAAGTAATAATCAATTTTCCAGCTAAAGATAACTCGGGTGTAATGCCTAAACTAAGGCCACAGGTTGTATAGGCGGAAACGGACTCAAAAAGTAGATTTTTCAATCCTAAATGTGGGTCTGTAAAGTTTAATGAAACAAAGCATATGCCAATTACAAATAAGGATAGCAAGATAATGGCAAAGGCCTTATTAACGGACTCGCCAACAATACGTCTTTTAAAAACTTCTATATGCTCCTTCCCCTTCGCTAAAGCTATGATATTAAGCATAGAAATCGCTACCGTAGTAACCTTCACCCCTCCTCCAGTAGAGCCTGGAGAACTTCCCACCCACATTAATAGCATAATAAAAATTATACTCGGTGCCGACATAAAGCCTAAATTCACCGAATTAAATCCTGCCGAACGGGAAGCATTGGCCATAAAAAAGGCCGAAATCCATTCTCCAACGATGGAATGCTGCCCCACTAAAGTGTGGCGCATCTCCAAAAAATAGTAACATCCCGTTCCCATCACTACCACAATAATATTGCAGTAGAGAATAAACTTCGAGTTAAAGGAGAAGCTCCATGCCGGATGAAGTAACTGCTTATTAAAGAAAATACGCGTATATAAGGCTTTAATATGGAATTTTGCGTAGGTATAAAAGTTTAAGACGATGTTAAAACCGAGGCCTCCGAAAATAAATAATGCGGAAAGTATCAATTGAAAATTATAATTGTACCGGTATTGAATATTGTGAATACCATCCGGAAGAATGGTAAATCCAGCATTACAAAAAGCAGATATAGAATGGAAAATAGCGAAGAAAACCATTTTCCCCTGATTATCAAAATGAGCCGAGTCTAGGCTGAAATAAATAAATATAGCCCCAATAAATTCAAATAATAAACTAATAAAAATAATCGTTAACAGCGTCTTAATAACAGAAGCTACCTTATTCTCCCCAAGTATTTCTCCGAACATCAGCTGGTTCTTAAAGGAGAATCCCCCCGAGAAAAAATAACCAAAGAACCCTGTAAAAGTCATAATTCCGAGTCCACCAACCTGAATTAAAATCAAGATGATAGCCTGCCCAAAGAAGGTGAAATTATGGGAAATATCCGTCACCGACAACCCCGTAATACAGACCGCAGAAGTCGCCATAAAAAGAGCATCGACAAAACTTAATGGCGTATATAAGGTCGTCCGTGGGAGCATCAATAGTACCGTAGCAATTAAAATAAGGACGAGAAAACTAATGACAAATAAGATCGTAGGATTAAAATAAAAACTATCAAAAAATAAGGTGCTTTTAGACAGTTCAGCAATAAAAACTAAATATATACCTACATAAATCCATTGCTCACCAGCAAAAAATTCCATGGAAGAAAATCCCGTCAGACGTGCTATAATAATAAATAGAAAATAACTGGATACCAATAAGCCTGAATAATGCGCGACATCAATACTGCGCCGGTTCAAGATGGAAAATATCGTCCTGCTGCAAGTTAAGAAGAACAAAATATAGAACATGACCGCTATAACCCCACTTAATAGCTCCCCAATAGCGGGATCCGTTAAGTAGCCCACATGAAAGATCACCACCAATGCACAGGCTAGGCTAATATAAAGCATCACCTGATCTAAGGTTCTATTTTTGTACTTAAATATAAAGTGAAAAAAATTCAACATCCGCTATTCATTTTCAACAAACTTAAGGATATATTTAAGACTACAAAATACGGTGCTATATATTCCACGTGAAACTATTTTGAATCCTCTTTATCAACCTTTTTATCTTTCTTAAATATACCTTTAATAAATTTCTCCGTTTTCTCGGCTGCTGTTTTCGTTTTTTCTTTTGTCGAAGAAATCGTTGACTTTGCCGTGTCTGCGGCACCCATTAACTTATCCTCGCGTTCCTTGCTCAGGCCTACACATTGCTTTATGCCCGCCAATAAACTCTGCCAAACAGTCTTAAGAAAAGTATGCTCAGGAACACGTTGGTAGTTGACTTTTGCGACATGGTGTATTCCCTTGTCATCGGGATTGCTTTCGTTAACAAAAAATTGATTGACCAAATAGGAAACTATTTTCATAGATTTTTTACTGTCATCGTCCCCAGGCTTCTTTAATAGATTTATTTTCAGTCCGCTGTAGTCAAACACAAAATCTCCCCAATTTCTATAATCTGTACCCTGCATATCGAAGCGTACTTTCTGAATTTGCCCAGAACTTAACTCCACATTTAAAAGCGGTCTAATAATCGTGTTAAATGCCGTTGCAGGCATCGGCGATATAGAGCCCGAGTAGGTGTGATACCCATTTTTGGAGGTCATATCAAAGCCAAAATTAGCCTGCAACAATCCCTGATTCATCACTTTCGCAGCCAGCTTGGAACGCATCCATTTATCTTTCGCTAAGGCCGCGGAATCATTGGTCACATTGGTCAACACCCCCTCCATATCATTGAAGGATATCGTTCCCTCCCGGTGGAATTTCCCGGACATCTCCGTATAAGCTAAATCCAAATTTTTTACTAAGATGGTATCTAAGCGTAAAAGGGTTTTTACTTTTAAAAGCTGTTGATGGGGTGACACACCGACCTTCACAATCGGGAATTTGGGATAATGCTTATCTGAGTAGATGGAAACCTTCCCCCCTTTTAAGAGCGTCTTACGGCTAGCGATAGCCTTATTATTCAAGAGAGAGCGGAAGTCAAAGTTGTCCATCCTTAAGGTATCAAAGGCGAGCTCTATATAACTTGTAGCTTGCTTCTTTAGGCGGTAAAACGCAGGTTTACTCATTGTAGGGCGATATATCACTTTCGTTAATAGGATATCGCGCGTCTTAGTATTAATCTTCAACTCTTGGAAGGAAGCTTTATAGAACTTGTCAGGAGTAATATACTCAAATCCGGGAATAGAAATAGCAATCATCTTGGTATGATAGAAACGGGAACTATCCGCGCTAGAAAGGGAGTCCACCAAAATATCCTGCACATGCAAATTCACCTTACGGAGGGTATAATCCTGCTTTACACCTTGCTGCACCTGAGTATACTTCATATTGATGGAGTCTAAATAAATATCTTCTACAGCGATGGCTTGTAGGTTATCCTTCATTTTTTCATAGAAGCTTTTTTTAGGCTCATTGGAAATCGTATCATTATATGCGTGATAGGTATTTACGATGTTAAAATCTGGCTGATCGAGCTTGATAGATTTTACCGACAATTCCTTATTAAAAATAATATCACGAATCTTTACACCATTGACTTTAAAGAGCTTCACACCGATAGCATACCGATTATCAGCAGCCTTTTTAGCTTGTTCTAATTGTCTATATACAGCTGTATCCGGTGTAATCTTCAAATTTTTTATGGTGATATGCCCCAGGGTGATATTCAAGTCCAAATCGTCATAACTTAAGGTGTATAGACTGTCTGAAGATTGCATGACAAGCTCTTTTATCTTTGTTTCCAAAATAGGCTTCCAGTGCGCCGTCAAATACCAGGTAGCTCCCGCAGCAGCAAGCAGTAAGAAGGCGATTATTGAAAGGATCCATTTCCACACAGGTTTCATAAGGTATCGGTCTAAGGTTGTTGAAACTATAATTTATAATTACCTTTAAAAACAACAATCTAAATAATATGTTTTATTGTTAAACAAATTATTTAGCCCCCTATTATGACGCGATATTTAATATTTTTGAGCTGTATTTTTGGGATTATACTTAGCTTTTCTTCCTGTCAAAGGCAGCAAAACGAGGTAGGATTCTACTATTGGAAGACCAACTATAAACAGGACACCCTTTCTAAATTATTTGTTTCCGAGCTACAAGCTCGTAAACTATACCTCCGTATGATGGATATCGATTTCGATGAGAGTAAGACCCAGGGCATCCCTATTGCTCCTATCAATTTTACGGATAGCCTCCCCACGGATCAGGAAGTCGTTCCTGTGGTGTTTATCAACCAACGCATCTTTCTAGGCTTGGACTCCTTTGCAATTCGCGCCTTAGCCCATAAAATCGAGCCTTTTATCCGTGCTAAATTAGCGCAGGGCGGAAAGGGTACATTTTCAGAAATTCAATTTGATTGTGATTGGACGCGCAGTTCGCGCGATCCATTTTTCTATTTTTTAGATTTTCTAAAGACGATTCCCGCTTTAGCAGATGTATCCCTTAGCTCAACCCTACGCTTGCATCAGATAAAAAATATTCAAACGGCGGGCATTCCTCCCGTGGATCGGGTGACATTGATGTGCTATAATATGGGTAACTTACGGAAATTTGGCGCGCAGAACTCCATCCTCAACCAGCAAGATTTAGCCCTCTATTTAAAGGATGTATTGAAAAATTATCCCTTGAAAATAGATATCGCACTGCCACTCTTCAATTGGTTTGTCCTCTTCCGTGGAAACCAATATATAGGAATCTCGAAAAAACTTACCGTAGCGATGCTTGCCGACGAGTCCCTATTTAGTAAGAACCCGAATAGCAGTATGTACCTACTAAAAAAAGACCTTCCTGCTGCAGGCCTCAAGAAAAATGATGTTGTACGCTATGAGTCTGTGCAAATTGACGATCTGAAAGCTACCACAAAATTTTTAAAGAAAGAATTAAAAACGTCCCCCGAGAACCTTCTATTTTATCATTTAGACCCCGAAGTATTGGGGAATTTCACTTATGAAGAATTACATCAAATTAGCACTAGCTTGTAGCATATATTTCTCTGAAATAGCTGTAAATATTGCCTGTGGTCCAGAACAGGACCCCTACGATATGCAAACAACGTATTACTTGCCCCATATAACAGGTAGTGGGTATGCTGCATTTCAATATATTCCGTATCAATTCTTATATTCTGAACGCGAACCACAGTCGGAGTCTTCCATCAATGCCTCCCTTTGGGCTAAGCATCTAAAGGTTTCAGAGAAAGATATCATTCAGTTAATGTATGCCACAGACTCGGCAACAGCGGCAGCACTATTGGCCAATCAGACGCCAGATAGCCTTGCGGGAAATAGCTTCTGGAAAGCCCTACAAAGACACCCTCAGGAGCTCGCCTACTTTAAGCTGACAAAAAAAGCTGAGAATCTGAGTAATATAAAATACGACTATTGGGATCCTGCACCCATTGATACCGATCAGCTCTTAACCTTGGGAGAGGAAGCTGCAGCGCAAATTAAAAACCATAAAAAAGGCTCCTTTTTATATCTACGGTATGCCTATCAAGCGGCAAGACTCGCGTTAATAGGTAAAGACTATGCGCAATCAATGGAAATATATGAGCATTATCTTGAGCCTATAGGCACCAAGGATCCCATCCTCGGCTGGGCACTATCCAATTACGCGGGCGCGACGCGTTGGTCCGGAAACCCAGAGAAAGCTGCTTTTCTTTTTGCTCAGGTCTTTAGTCAACGCCCTGAACGTCGTATTTTAGCTTATAAAAACTACAACTATATCGAAGCTGATGTAAAGAATATTGTGAGCTTAGCGACGACAAAAGAAGACAAGTTTAATATCTATGCTATTACAGCATTTAACAGTGCTGAGCCAGATCTAGAAACTTTAAAAGCATGCTATGACCTGAAGCCTACTCATGAAATCATCCCTATACTAATAGGCCGTGAAGTGAATAAGCTGGAGGAAAAGTTAATTACTCCTTTTCAGATAAGCTATGGAGCGAGCAACTGGTATGAGGATGCAGATATTACCCAAACTAGAGCTGATTTAGCTTCCTTCCGTAATTTCACGCTACAGATTACAAAAGACAAAAAAATTAAAAGCCCTGAATTAGGCCTGCTAGCAGCGGCTTATTTAAGTGTTATAAATAAGGAAAATACACTTGCTAAAGATTACTTATCAAAAATTTCTGCCGGCAAATTAACAGGTTCCTATGCGGATCAGTTTACCATTACGCAACTTCTTACCCGTATTGAAGATTGGAAATCGGGAACAGAGAAAGATGAAAATTACCTTAAGAACACCCTTTCTTGGTTACTGAAGAAAGCGCAGGATGAAAAAACCGATAGCACGCAATATTCAAATTTTGAAAATGCGCCCTACAGTCTTATTGGAAGGAATATTCTGACCAATATCTTAGTGCCTCATTACCTGGCGGCGAAGGACACGACTAAGGCTAGCCTGGCAGCACTGAAGGCTGATGTATTTGCCAATAATGGTCTTGTAAAAGATACGTTGACACAAAATATGAGTTATGCTACACAGGAGTTCTGGCAGCGCAATCTAAGTGCTACATCACTTAACAAGCTGATTGAAAACTTTAAAAATAGCGAACAGCGCGATGCACTAACAGCATTTTTATTAGCGGACATCAACCAGGTTAATTTTGACGAGCTCTACGAATTACAAGGGACGACATACCTTCGAGAACATAATTATAAAGCCGCTATTCAATCTTTTCAGCAAGTCGTAGGTCCACAAAAAAAAGAATTAGTAACGGATTATTATAATGATCAACCGTTCTTTGCGGCGCCATTTATTGCCCCACTTAAAGACTATCCTAAGAAACGAGGTACCCGTTACTTCTCGAAAATGGATTACGCTAAAGCGATGTTAAAACTTGTGGAAGCGACGCAAACGGAGAAAGATCCAGAAAAATTGGCCAATTACTATTTTCAATTAGCGGTAGGTGAATACCAGACTTCCACCTTTGGGAATTCATGGATGCTAAAAAGCTATACCTGGTCTTCTACAGATGCCCATGATCCGCTAACAGTCTCCTGGGATCAAGATTATAAGCAAACTTATACCGCAAAACTATGGTTTGAAAAAGCCCTTCGCCTAAGTAAGAATATGGAGTTTAAAGCCAAGTGTGTCTTTTGGCTAGCGAAATGCCAACAGCATACGTACCAATATAATGAAGACACAAGATGGACCTATTATGAACACTTCAAGGAGTCTCCATTTTATCAATATGCTGTAAGCAATCCCTATTTTAAGGTATTAAAAACGCAGTATGGACGTACCAAGTTATATCAGACGGCAGTACATGAGTGTAGTTATCTCGCAGACTTTATAAGTCGTTAAGAAGGGAATTAAAGAGCATTCATTTTCACAAAAAAGGGCTATTTCTAGTAGAAATAGCCCTTTTGTATTACTTAACGTCTATTATTTTCGTTGTTATAAATACTTAGGTAGCTTTCGTAACGCGAAGGTTCAATCTCGCCAGCTTCTACAGCTTCAATAATCGTGCAGCCAGGCTCATTAATATGTACACAGTTGTGGAATCTACAGGTATTTAGCTTACTTCTCATTTCTGGAAAAAAGTGTGAAAGCTCCTGTTTTTCGATATCTACAACGCCTAGTTCACGAATACCTGGGGTGTCAATAAGCTTCCCTCCAAAAGGGAGATCCATCATTTCAGCAAATGTAGTTGTATGCTTTCCCTTATCAGACCAATCGGAAATATCTCCCGTACGCAGTGCCGCCTCAGGGATAAGGCTATTTATTAACGTAGATTTTCCCACGCCAGAATGCCCCGAGATTAAGGTGGTTTTATCTTTTAGCAGCTCTTTTAAAGAGTCCATATTTTTGCCCGTCAAAGCGGAGACCTCGTAACAAGGGTAGCCAATCTGCTCATAAATATGTTCGTACGCTCTCAGAACCTCCAAACCTTCATCAGAGAATAAATCCAGCTTATTGAAGATCAATGTTGCTGGAATACTGTAAGCCTCAGCAGTTACCAGAAAACGGTCTATAAAGCCGAAAGATGTCGGCGGAGAAGCTAATGTAACGACCAAAAAAGCTTGGTCTAAATTTGCACCTATAATCTGCGTCTGCTTAGAAAGATTAACCGATTTACGGATTATATAGTTGCGTCGGGGTTCCAGCTTCGTGATAATCGCAGACTCCTGATCAGGCTCCACCTCAAAATTCACCCAGTCTCCCACAGCAATCGGATTCGTAGTCTTAATACCATGTGTACGGAATTTCCCTTTTATACGACAGTCGTAACGGGCGTTATCCGCTCCCAATACTTGGTACCAACTACCGGTTGATTTGGTCACTAATCCTCTCATATATGCACAGCTGTAAATGCGATCATCATTCTATTCATAGTGCAAAAATCGGAAAAATTTATTAATGTTCAGGTTTATTCAGTTTTATTACCTTTGTATTATACCGTAAAAAATATAATTCGTGAAAAAGTTATTTCTGCTAGATGGAATGGCCCTGATTTACAGAGCCTACTTCGCTTTAAATAAATCCCCAAGATTAACAGCCTCCGGCTTAAATACGGGTGCTGTCATGGGCTTTGCCAATACGCTATTAGATGTATTAAAGAATCAACAACCCAGCCATATCGCTGTGGTATTTGACACCTCGGCACCGACCAATCGGCATATTGAATTTGAAGCTTATAAAGCGAATCGCGAAAAGATGCCTGAAGATCTTGCGGCGGCGATACCCTATGTGTTTCAATTAATTGAAGGCTTTAATATCCCTATTATCACCAAAGATGGCTTTGAGGCGGATGACATTATAGGTACCCTAGCGAAAAAAGGGGAACAGGCTGGATTTACGGTATACTGCATGACTCCAGATAAGGATTTTGCTCAGCTCGTTTCCGAAAATATATTTATTTATAAACCCGCACGCATGGGCAATGGCGCCGAAATACTGGGCGTCCCAGAAATATTGGCGAAGTGGGAGATCAATGAGGTAACTCAAGTAATAGATATCCTCGGTCTTTGGGGGGATGCCGTAGATAATATCCCTGGAATCCCCGGTATTGGTGAAAAGACAGCGAAAAAATTAATGCAGGAGTACCATTCTGTAGAAAATCTAATTGCCAATGCCGAGCAGCTGAAGGGGAAGCAGCGTGAGAATGTTATCAACTTTGCCGAACAAGGGTTAATTTCTAAAAAGTTGGCCACGATTATCCTCGATGTTCCTGTAGCATTTGAAGAAGAAAAATTACGTTTAGAAGAGCCTAATAGGGAGCTACTAGAGCCCCTATTCGCCACCTTAGAATTCCGTACCTTAAGTAAGCGTGTATTCTCTGATAATGCAGCTTCTGAGCAGGCTACCAGCTATCAGCCACAGATGGATTTATTTTCATCTGCCGCACAGACGGCGACCTACAGTAACGCCCCTTCTGCCATAGCGAAGGAGGATGAAGCTGATAAGGGCCCATTAAACACCCTTGAAAACACAAAACATACCTATCATTTAGTTGACAATGAGGAAGCACAAGTAGCGCTTGCTAAGACCTTAAGTCAGCAAGCAAGCATCTGCTTTGATACAGAAACCACAGGATTAGATGCAAACAGCGCAGAGATTGTTGGTTTCTCATTTTCCTTCGAAGCAGGAAAGGCTTATTATATCCCTACCCCAGCGGACCGAAAAGAGGCTGTAGTAATTTTATCGCGTTTCAAAGAAGTCTTTGAAAATGAATCCATAGAGAAAGTAGGCCAAAATATAAAGTATGATATTTTATTGTTAGCGCGCTATGATATCCAAGTGAAAGGGCTTCTATTCGACACCATGCTTGCGCATTACCTTATCGACCCTGACACACGCCATGGCATGGACCTCTTGGCTGAAAATTACTTAAACTACAAGCCTGTATCTATTACCGAACTGATCGGTGCTAAAGGTAAGAAGCAAGGTAATATGCGTGATGTTCCTTTAGAGGAAGTGAAGGAATATGCGGCTGAAGATGCGGATATCACCTGGCAGCTGAAAGAAGTATTCCAACCTTTATTAGCGGAGACGGCGACCTTAGCCTTAGCAAATACCGTGGAATTTCCGCTGGTTTATGTCTTGGCTGAAATAGAACGTAATGGCGTAAAGATTGATGTAGATACCCTGGTGGAATTCTCAAAGGAGCTAGAGATTTCTGTGCGTGCTTTAGAGCAAAATATCTATACCAAAGCGGGAGTAACCTTTAATATAGCTTCACCCAAACAGCTGGGGGAAGTGCTATTTGACAAACTACAGCTAGACCCTAAAGCTAAGAAAACAAAAACAGGACAATATAAAACCGGGGAAGATGTCCTTCTAGCCTTAGCATATAAATCAGATATTGTTGCAGATATCTTAGAATTTCGTCAGCTTCAGAAGCTTAAATCTACCTATGTAGATGCATTACCCGAATTAATAAATCCAGAAACAGGATTAATACATACCTCTTACAATCAAGCTGTAGCAGCTACTGGCCGCCTGAGCTCCACCAACCCAAACTTACAGAATATCCCTATTCGTACAGAAAAAGGGCGTGAAGTACGTAAGGCATTTATTCCACGTGCTGCAGACCATGTTATCCTATCGGCCGATTATTCGCAAATTGAGCTACGCTTAATTGCAGAGCTGAGCAAGGATAAGCATATGATGGAAGCATTTATTGCAGGTCATGATATCCACCGCGCTACAGCGGCGAAAGTATATGGTATTTCTTTGGAGGAAGTTACCTCCGATCAACGTAGAAATGCAAAAGCGGTAAACTTCGGTATTATTTACGGGCAATCGGCTTTTGGGTTGTCCCAAAATTTGGGGATCCCTCGCAAAGAGGCCGCCGATATTATCAATCAATATTTCGAACAATATCCAGGGATTAAGACCTATATGTCTTCTGTCATTGAAGTAGCAAAAGAAAAAGGCTATGTTGAAACAATCCTAAAGCGTAGACGTTATTTACGAGATATCAATTCTGGGAATATGACTGTACGAGGCTTTGCGGAGAGGAATGCCATCAATGCGCCGATTCAAGGGTCTGCAGCAGACTTAATAAAGATTGCTATGCTAGGTATTCAGCAGGACATTAAGGATCAAGGTCTTCACGGGAAAATGATTATGCAGGTACACGATGAGTTGGTCTTCGATGTACCTCAAGGGGAAGTTGCCGCTTTTCGCGCGCTAATCACCGATCGTATGACCAATGCTATTCAAACAGCAGTTCCCCTAGAAATCGAAATTGGTGAAGGTAAAAATTGGTTAGAAGCACATTAAAATGAAAAAATATAGTCTCCTTTTCTTTTTATGCTGCTACCTATGCACAGGTATGGCGCAGCAGTCTTCCGCTTATTTGAAGCGGCTTTCGGATAGTACGATCCGTATGTTTTTAGATGAGAAATACTATTTAGCACAAGAGAATTGTGAATTTAAAGCTAAAGAACGCGTCGCGGGATTTGATTTTAAGACGAATAAATTTCACGGCCCCTTTAAGGAATTTAACTTAAATGGGCGCATGGTGCTTACGGGCAACTATATCGCAGGAGAGAAAGATGGATTATTTACCGCTTTTCATGGCAATGGGAATAAGAAGTGGACTGTACAATTTAGTAAAGATGTCCCTATAGGGGATTGGACATACTACTATCCCGATGAGTTACCCATGCTTATTATGAAGTATGATAGTACCGGAGGAGTGCGTGTTGATTCCTATTGGGACACAAAGCGCAAAAAATTAGTAGACAATGGGAAAGGGACATTTTCCATGATCTATCCCTTTCAAGGGTTTTCAGAATATGGCTATCCCTCCTATAACCGTCGCGGCAAGATCGTCAATGGAGTGCCTGAAGGTTACTGGCCTATCTATTTCTTAGACCATAAAAATTCGGCAACCTTAGCTGCAGAGGAATATTTTAAGGAAGGAGCTTTTCAAGGAGGGTTAAACTTATTCACCGATGGGAGCTATACACTTTCGCCATTTTCCTTCTCTCCGATTGATAACTTTGTACGTGCCGAACAATTTATTTCTAAAGATTGTAATTTTGATGAATTTTCGAATTTCAACCAGTATCTAATGCAGAAGTTTGAACAAATTCTGAGCAACTATAATCTCAAAAGCTTGATGAATCAACCGATTAGTTATCAAATCAGTGTATCCAAAAAAGGCGTTCCAAAATCTTTAATATTTACCCGTCCTTTGGATCAACCGAAAGTACAGGAAGTCTTAGAAAGGGGGATAAATATGATTCCATTCTACTACCCTACTTGGAAAGATGGACAAGAGATTGATGATACCCTGCAGGTCGTAGCCGATCTACAAGTCAATGAGCTCGGTAAAGCACAATTCTATAACCTTAAAATTCAAAGAAATAATAGCAAATAATAAAATATCTGTTATAGTAGCACTTAAAAACATATATTTGCACTAAATTTTATATAAATATGACATTTCATAAAGAAGGGTATACAAGTCTTGCCTTAGCCATATTATTCATTTTTGTAATTAATGCCGTAGCAGATTATTACGATGCATTACCTATTATCAAATGGTTTGTATACTTACTTTCCGCATTTGTATTTATTGTTATAGTTCAGTTTTTCAGAAGCCCTAAGAAAGTTATTCAGCTGCAAGATGGCGTTATTCTATGCCCTGCAGATGGAAAAGTCGTGGTGATAGAAGAAACTGAGGAAACAGAATATTTTCATGATCGCCGTTTACAAGTGTCCATTTTTATGTCCCCGACGAATGTGCATGTAAACAGAAATCCAATTTCCGGTATTGTATCCTATTTTAAATACCATCCAGGAAAATTTTTGGTCGCATGGCATCCGAAATCCTCTACTGAAAATGAGCGTACGACTGTTGTCGTAAAAGCAAACAATGGTGTAGAGATCTTATTTAGACAAATTGCGGGTGCTTTAGCACGTCGTATTGTATGGTATGTAAAGGACAATGATCCCGTAATTCAGGGGTCAGAATTTGGTTTTATAAAATTCGGCTCTCGGGTAGATTTATTCTTACCATTGGGTTCCGAGATCCATGTAAATATTGGTGACAAAGTGGTCGGAGGAAAAACGATTATTGGCAGATATTAATATCTTCTTAACATAAGAATTCTTAAATTGGCTTCCATAAATTGGAAGCCTATTTTTTTTTAATATGAATTTTAGACAACTCGTACTTACCAATGCTGCGGCGGTGGGCATCTCCATGGCTATTGTAAGTTTTTATTTCCAACACAACTGGAAATCAGCTTTGATCATCTGCTTAATTGCTTTGGTGGTCAGCTTCTTAGTGTTCAATTTTCTTTTTGAAAAATATATCTATCGCCGTATTAACACGATGTATAAATTAATACATAATTTAAAACTGGGCAAAGATCTGCGTGAAGCTATAGGCGAGCATATCAGCTCCGACCCTATAAAAGATGCAGAAAAAGAAGTCCAAGACTGGGCTAAGGATAAGAAGAATGAAATCGAGGGGCTCCGAAATCAAGAGAAATATCGCCGGGAGTTTCTATCCAATATCTCCCATGAATTCAAAACTCCCCTCTTTGCTATTCAAGGGTATCTAGAAACGCTCCAAGATGGACTTATCTATGAAGATCCGGAGATGGCGGAAAAATTCCTTCAGAAAGCGACAAAAAATCTCGACCGCTTAAACTACCTTATTCACGACTTAGATGAGATTTCAAAATTGGAATCAGGTATGATTTCCTTAACGCTGGAACGTTTTGATCTTATAGAGTTAATTAAAGAGACGAAGTATACGCTGGAAGATAAAGCCAAGGAGCATCAGATTACAATGGGCTTAAAGAATAAGTACAACAACCCCACCTTTGTTACTGCAGACCGCAATAAAATGCAGCAGGTGCTTTACAACCTGTTGGACAATAGCATTAAATACGGTAGAAAACAAGGACATACAGCCATTCGAATTTTTCATTTATACGATCAAGTTTTGGTCGAAGTTACCGATGATGGCGTCGGCATAGAGGAAAAAAATTTACCCCGTGTATTCGAGCGTTTTTACCGTACCGATGAAAGTCGCTCGCGAGATATTGGAGGTTCGGGCTTAGGATTATCCATTGTAAAACATATTATTGAGGCCCATAATCAGACTGTTCACGTACGAAGTACAGAAGGAATAGGCACCACATTTGGCTTTACGGTATCAAAAAGTCATTTAAAGTAACTATTAATCCGCTGGTAATCAAAAAAATATATAAATTTTAAGAAATTAACATTAACTTAACATTGACTTTATACTTTTGCATAAAATATTTATCACTATGTCATTAAATGGTATTTTCCAGTATTTCGTCCCTAAGGACAAAAAATTCTTCCCACTTTTTGAACAAGCGGGTAATAACTTAATCGATATGGCTCAATTGCTAATCGAGAATGTTAACACAACCGATGTAGAGTACCGCAAAGAAATTTGCCGTAAAATTGAAGATTTAGAACATAAAGGTGATAATATCACACATCAAATTCATTTAGAATTAGGAAAGAACTTTATTACTCCATTCGATAGAGAAGACATCCATGCTTTAGCAAGTTCTTTAGACGATGTTGCTGATTTTATCCATGGTGCTTCGAACCGTATGGACTTATATAAACTTGTAAAAGCTACACAGCCGATGATTGAAATCGCTGGTTTGATTTTAGAAGCTACAGAACATGTCTCGAAAGCAATTCATGAATTACGTGACTTAAAGAACATTCGTAACATCACGGATTCTTGTGTACGTATTAATAGTGTAGAGAATAAAGCTGATTACATTTTCGATAAAGCTGTAGCAGATTTATTCGATTACGAAAAAGATGCTATTACGTTAATCAAACATAAAGAAATATTATCCGCAATGGAAGATGCTACTGATAAATGTGAAGACGTAGCAAACGTATTAGAAAGTATATTAGTTAAAAATGCATAATACTGTTTTCAGTATACGCGTATATTAGCATTCAAATATTATGATATCAACACTACTAGTTGTTGTAATTATACTAGCAATTGCTTTTGACTACATCAATGGTTTCCATGATGCAGCCAATTCCATCGCTACCGTAGTTTCAACAAAAGTACTAACGCCCTTTATGGCGGTACTATGGGCAGCAATTTTCAATTTTGCCGCATACTTTTACTTTACCGACCATAAGGTTGCCAATACCGTTGCTAAGACTGTCTTAGAGGAATATATTACCCTAGAGGTAATATTCGCGGGTCTAGTCGCAGCGATAGGCTGGAATTTATTTACCTGGTACTATGGTATTCCATCGTCCTCTTCACACACGTTAATTGGTGGTTTTGGTGGATCAGGAATGGCTTATGCTGCACTTTTAGGAGCGAATCCATTAAATGCCATTAATATCTCGGCTATTTTAAAGATTATATCTTTTATCGTCTTAGCCCCCATTATTGGATTGATTATATCCATCATCATTACGCTGGTCATTATTAATCTCTCCAAGAATTCACGGCCCGCTACCGCAGAGAAATGGTTTAAATTTTTACAATTAATCTCTTCCGCAGGTTTAAGTTTTGCACACGGTGGTAATGATGCTCAAAAAGTAATGGGTATTATATTAGTTGCCATGGTCGCAGGAGGTTACGTTCAGAATACCGAACATATGCCTGAGTGGATTCCATTAACCTGTTATGCCGCAATTTCATTAGGTACGATGTCTGGAGGTTGGAAAATCGTAAAGACAATGGGTACAAAAATCACAAAAGTAACACCATTAGAAGGTGTAGCTGCAGAAACTGCTGGAGCTGTAACCTTAGGTATTACAGAGCATTTTGGTATTCCAGCTTCCACAACACATACAATTACAGGTTCCATTATTGGGGTTGGCGTTGTAAAGCGTGTTAGTGCTGTACGTTGGGGCGTTACGATAAGCTTACTTTGGGCTTGGGTATTAACGATTCCAGTTTCCGCTCTTTTGGGAGGTTTAACATTAACGATCATTCATTATTTCTTATAGATTATAGGTAGCATACACTTTTAATCTTTATTGAAACAAGATAAATACAATTAAAATTTGGTACATTTGTGCCAAATTTTTATTTTTATACAGGTTTTTGTAAATATGTTAAAAATCTTATCAGGAAGACAATTTCATTTGAAAGACGGAACTTTGGTATGATGTTTGCATGATAAAATTAACGTTTCTTTAACAACTCGTTTGTTAGTAGAGGCTCATAAAAAAGAATACAATTAAAATTAATAATAACCTTAAAAACAAGAGTATGAATTATTCTACAATTAAAAAAACAGCTGTTGCTGCTTCCTTAGTTGCAGCTTTTGGATTTGCTGATGTAGCACAAGCTCAAACTGTATTTGGTGGAAGATCACAATACAGAACTTGGTCTATCGGTGTCCAAGGTGGTGTTACAACTCCAAATGCTTTAATCGGTGGTCAAAATGCTTTCGGTCAAAAAGTTGGTTTTGGACAAAACAAAGTACGTGAGTACTACGGATTAACTGTTCGTAAACAATTTTCAAACTGGTTTGGTTTAGAAGTTGAAGGTAACAGAGGTCGTGTATTTACTTACAACCATGAAAACTCTGGCGGTACTGGTGGTCTTGTTGAAACAGGAACTAATGGTGCTCGTTCAGCAGAAACTTCTGTACAATATGCAGCTAGTTTAAACGGGGTATTTAACTTTGCTTCTATCGACTTCTTAAGAAGAGAGAACTCAGTTAGTTTCTACGCTAAAGTTGGTTACGGTTTATTAGCTTTCAACGCAGTTCAATATGCTAACAACGATGGTACTGGTGATGTAAAATACAACGAAGAAGGTAACTACGGTGAAGGTGCAATTGACAGAGAGAAAAAAGATGGTGGTAAATTCAAACGTTCTTCTTTCATCCCTGTAGGTGTTGGTGCTAAATTTAAATTATCTGAGCGTATCGCTTTAAATTTAGGTTACACAATGAACTTTGTTGATGATAACTTATTCTTCGGTCCAAAAAGATTTGACGGAAAAGATAAATTCTCACAAGTATACGGTGGTATCGAGTTTTCTTTAGGATCTAGAGACAAACAAGATTTAACTTGGGCTAACCCAGTTGCTACATTATATGATGAGTTAAAAGACCCTTCATTAAAACAAGAAGTTGAAGCTTTAAAACAACGTGTTTCTTCATTAGAAGGTACAGTTTCTACTTTAGCTCAAGATTCTGATGGTGACGGTGTTTCTGATAAATTTGACAAATGTCCTAACACTCCAGCTGGAACAGCAGTAGATGGTTCAGGTTGTCCAATTAAATTCCCTGAGGCTGCTAACAAAATCGTTTCTAACGGTTATTTCGCGCCAATCGGTTTTGAATTTGATAGCTCTGTATTAAAAACTGAATCTTACGCTACTTTAGATAAATTAGCTAAAGAAGTTCGTGACGCTAACTCTTCTATCTCTTTAGAAGGTTATGCTTCTGCAGAAGGTACTGAAGCATACAATGTTTCTTTATCTAAAGACCGTGCAAATGCGGTTAAACAATATTTAGTTAATGCAGGTGTTTCAGCATCTAATGTATCAGCTAAAGGTTTAGGTGAGGCTAACCCAATTGCATCAAATGCAACTGAAGAAGGTCGTATCCAAAACCGTCGTGTTGAGATCAAAAAATAAGTATAGCTCACTATACAATAGAAAGCCGGCTCCTTGGAGCCGGCTTTTTTGTTTACCTTGATTTTTATGTATCTTTGCACGAAGTATTATAGTAATTACCTCATTCTCAAAGCCTGGAAAATTAAAATAAAAAAGTAGCATTTATTTTACTATATTTCTATAACTTAATAAATAGGTAATGAGGATATAACTTAGCGACAGGAAAAGATGGAAGAGGATTTCGAATACAGTTCTCCAGAAGAACAAAAAATTTCAGTAGCCCGTTATGAGGAAATGATTCGTAATCATGATCAATATTTTTTTGATAAGCAAGCTTTTATAGCCATTATAGATCATTATATTGATTTGAATGACCCGATGCAGGCTTTACAAGTTACTTCTTACGCGACTAGCCAACATCCTTACGACACCAATTTCCTCCTACGTCAAGCGCAAATACTGGCCTCCGTACAGGAGTTTGATAAAGCGATTACAGCCGTTGAAAAAGCTGAGCTCCTAGAGCCTTCGGAAGGGGATATCTATTTTATTAAAGGTAGCATATTAGGCTCCTTAGGACATTTTGAAGAAGCATTTTTCAACCTTAAAAAGGCACTCGAAAATTCAGATGTAAAGGACGAAATCTATTTTCAAATAGCTTCCTTACTTCAATCTGAAGGGCGTAATGAAGAGGCCATTCCTTATTTAAAAAAGACCTTAGCAATTAATAATAAACATCAAGAAGCTTTATATGAAATCGCTTTCTGCTTTGATATATTGGATCAATTAGAAGAAGGTATCACCTACTTTAATGCCTATATAAATACAGACCCTTACTCCTATGCGGCATGGTTTAACTTGGCAAATGCCTACCATCGTTTAGAGCGTTTCGAGGAAGCTATTGACGCATATGACTATGTTATTCTTATAAAAGAAACCTTTTCGTCGGCTTATTTTAATAAGGGCAATTCCTTAGTAAACCTTGATAGATTTCGAGAGGCTATTGAAGTCTATGAAGCCACCTTTAAATTTGAGCCACCGAGTGCAGAGACCTACTGCGCTATTGGAGAATGCTATGAAAAGCTCGAAGAGATGGATACAGCTCGTGAGTTTTATAAGAAATCTGTGCAGCTTGATGAGCAGATGGCAGATGCTTGGTTTGGTATCGGTGTAACACTAGATTTTGAAAATCATTATTTTGAATCTATACACTATTATAAGAAAGCATTAGCCTTGGATGATAGCAATGCAGACTTCTGGTTTGCCTATGCAGATGCCAAATACAAACTGAATCTATTAGAGGATGCGGAGATTGCCTATAAAAAGGTCGTGGCACTGAACCCCTTAGATATTGAAGCATGGCTTGACTACTCCTCTTTATATTTTGAGCAGGATAAAGTTCAGGAAGCTATTGATATCTTAATGGAAGGAATTAGCAATAACCCTACAGCCGCGGAATTATGTTATCGTATGGTCGCCTACCTCTTTGCTGACGGAAAATTTATCGAAGCACTGAGCTACCTAGAGTTAGGTCTACATGCCGATCCACAAAAGCATACAATTATATTTGAGTATTTACCGCAGTTACAAAGCAATAAAATTATTATTGATATTATCAATAAGTACGCTAATAATTAAGATTATATGAAGAAGTTGGGATTAATTGGGTATCCATTAGGGCATTCCTTTTCCAAAAAATATTACCTCAGTAAATTTACTAATGAGGGAATTCAATGGATAGACTACGATTTATACCCAATAGAATCTATTGAGAAATTCCCCAATTTATATAAAAATGATCCGTCCTTCTATGGGGTTAATGTAACCATTCCCTATAAAATTGCTGTCTTAGCTTATTTAGATGAGCTTTCCGAGGAAGCCGCGGCTATTCAGGCCGTCAATTGCATACAGATTAGGCAGCAAGGAGGAACAACTTATTTAAAGGGCTATAATACCGACGTCTATGGCTTCCAAGAATCCCTCAGACCACTGCTACAGCCTCAACATACCAACGCCTTAATCTTAGGTAATGGGGGCGCAGCAAAGGCCGTGGTATATGCCCTCACGCAGCTTGGCATAAGCTACACATTTGTCAGCAGAGAGGCTTCCGAAAATGCACTATCCTATGCCCAGGTAACAGCGGAAGTGATGCAAGCACATACCCTGGTAATTAACTGCTCCCCAGTGGGCACATTTCCAGCGATCGAGGCTTCCCCATCCCTGCCCTATGAAGCCATGACTTCGGACCATTTGCTCTATGATCTTATCTACAATCCTGAGGAAACGACCTTTTTGCGAAAAGGACGTCTAAAGGGTGCACAGACAAAAAATGGCTTAGAGATGCTGCTGCTTCAAGCGGAGAAAAACTGGGAAATTTGGAACCAATAACTTGTAAGAACATGATTAATATAGAAATATTTACTTTTAATCCTTTTCAGGAAAATACCTATCTACTGTATGATGAGCAAGGAAATTGTGCTATTATAGACCCCGGTATGAGTAATTATCAGGAGGAAGAAGAGTTGGCACAATTTATTGCTCAGAAGCAATTACGCCCTATCTTACTCTTGAATACACACTGCCATATTGATCATATCATAGGAAATAAATATATCTATGATCAGTTTGGCCTAATTCCACAGTTTCATGAAGGCGAGCTTCCCGTATTAATCGCGATGGAAAATTATGGACCTGAGCGAGGCTTTCGTTATGAGAAATCCCCCATTCCTACAGAATTTTTGCCCGCTTCAGGGGAGATTCAATTTGGAGCACATCGCTTAGCGATTATTTTTGCTCCCGGACATTCCCCAGCGCATCTATGCTTCTATAATAAAGAGCAGAATTTCCTTATTGGAGGTGACGTCTTATTCCGCAGTAGCATAGGACGTACAGATTTACCAGGAGGCAACCATGAGCAGCTGCTACATAGTATACGTACGAATATCTACAGCCTGCCCGAGCAAACTATCGTCTACCCGGGGCATGGGCCAGCGACCACGATCGCTTTTGAAAAACTACACAATCCCTACGTAAGCGGATAATTTATGAAGTTACCATTGTTCTTTGCGCGACGCTATCTATTTTCCAAGAAATCCGTCAATGCGATAAATATCATCTCTTATATTAGTCTAATCGGGGTTTTAGTAAGCTCGGCAGCCTTAATTATCCTCCTATCGTTTTTTAATGGGATGGAAAATATGATCGTTGCCATGTACTCTAAATTCACCCCTGAATTTAGAATTGAACCTGCAAAGGGAAAATTATTTAGCACGGATGACAGTCTTTTCACAAAGCTCCGTGAAGATAAGTCACTCCATGAATATTCGGAGATATTACAGGAGAAAGTCCTGCTGCAGTTTGGCAATCATCAGTTTATAGCGCAGCTTAAAGGAATAGAGCAAGAGTCCATACAAGCCGCGGCAAAAGACAGCTTATTATACTCAGGAGAATTTACAGTCCTCAAAGAGGATGTTCCCTATGCGGTAATAGGGGCTAATGTACAGCTAAATTTAGGCGTTTCCTCTTTTAGCACAGTGGATAAAATTGAGGTTTTCTCCCCTAAAAAAGGCGTTACCTCCTCTTTAAATCCCATGGAAGAGTTTAATATTCGCAGCATAAATCCAATAGGAGTTCTTAAATATCAACAAGATTTCGACAACCAAATAATCGTTCCTATTTCCTTTGCACAGGAAGTACTCGGAGAATACGCAAAAGTCTCTGCCATTGAATTTAACCTTGCCAAAGGGGTAGATCGTGCAAAGATGGAGAGCAGCCTGCGTGAAGAGTTACCAGCATCCTATATTTTAAAAAATAGAGAACAGCAGAACCCTACCTTATATAGAACCGTAAAAACGGAGAAATGGGCGGTATATTTTATTCTAACGCTTATTGGTGTTATAGCGATATTTAATATTATCGGCTCCCTGACTATGCTTGTCATCGATAAGAAGAAGGATATGGTAGTCTTACGAAGCCTAGGAGCAGAGCGTAGCTTAATACAGAATATCTTTTTCTACGAAGGAATTATGATTTCTATCAGTGGCTGTATTGGTGGGTTAATTATCGGGTATCTCTTCTGCTTATTGCAAGATCAATATGGAATAATACGCCTGGAAGAAGGTGTTAACTCCCTATTAGATGCTTACCCCGTAGATATCAGGCTGCGCGACTTCGCGATGGTATTTGCGACGATTTCTGTGGTCTCCATAAGTATATCTTATATTTCCGCACGCTTAAGCATTCGACAGATTACAGCATTAAAAGATTAGCTTATTTTTTGCGACTTTCGTTCCCTTTGGAGATCTGCTGAATAAGTGCTCCCCAAGCTAAAGGATTGAAGAGCTGATTGGTACCATTGGCATTCATATACCTATTGTTCATACGTATATGCTGTTGATGGCTGTTGTAATTTTGAATTTCATCAGCACTACGTGGAGTTACACGTGCCATGGCTGCTAAAGATTCAGCCGAGAGATTCCGCTCAGCACGCATGATATTGTCATCCTTCATACCCAATTCCATAAAGGCGATATTGAACTCCTCAATACTTGCCCACGGGAAAGGCGTTACCATAGGAAGCTCATGGATTAAGTTGTTCATCTTAATCATGGCTGAGACTTGATCCGAAGGTGTTTTAGGAATGACGTATGTTAGCTTTTCAAAACCTACAGAAGAGAAAAATATGGAATCCCCTTCATGGGCTACAAAGGAAAAATAACCCTGATAATTGGAGACATACATTTTATTTTGAAATGAACCATTTCGAATATTTACATAGGCGACTGTTTCGGCAGTTCCCAACGTTTGAATAATACCAGAGAACTGTACGACTTTACGCTCTTGTGCAGAACTTGTAAATGCGTATAGAAAGGCTATAGAAAGTAGGAAAAACTGCTTAAAACATCTCATAAACAAATTTAAACAATCCACATGGGTCTTGTTGTTAAATATTGTTAATACTAAAGTACATTCGGTGAAGGACTGGTGGCATTGGGGTCGTTCATATCCGTAATATTAATCGCTTCCACAGCAGTAATTTCGGGAACGGCTTTTTTAATAGCTTGCTCCAAGCCTGCTTTGAACGTCATAATACTCATGGAACAAGAGGCACAAGCACCTAACAGCTTCAAGCGCACGACATTATCGGCTGTAATCTCATCTACACACACATTTCCACCATCAGTTTCCAAATATGGGCGGATGGTATCTAATGCTTGCTCAACTCTTTCTAATATCGTCATCATATCTAATATATTCTTCTGCTTGTAAATATAATCAATTCTTGTAAATATTACAGCTTTGGAAAATGTACAACTAAATTTTCAACAGAGCTGTGACATAAAGAAAATAAAAAAGCTGCCTTAGTTGTATCTAAAGTTAAACTTTGTTAAATTGAAAACATCAATTGTTCAAAACTTAAGTTTAAAGTATATTGCAACATAAAAATTAATTGACTATTATATCAAATTCACTTATCTTTGTAAAATGTTTTTAAATAGGCGTATAGTGGCACTGGCTGCCGGATTATTACTCATCGTATGTATTACTAGCTGTAAGAGTAAGTTTGAGAAATTACGAGCAAGTAATAATATTGCTTTAAAATATGAGGAGGCTATCAAATTATATGAGGGCAAAAAATATACAAAAGCATTAACGCTGTTTGAAGATTTAAAAACGCGTTATAGAGGGCAGTCTGAGGCCGAAGATTTATATTACTTTACGGCCTTCGCAAATTACCGCCTAAAAGACTATACCTCAGCACGTTTCCACTTCAAGGAATTTGCCGATGTATACCCCAACAGTGTGCGCGCTGAAGAATGTCGCTTTATGTCGGCATACTGCTATTTCATCGATTCTCCAAAGTCTACATTAGATCAAGAAAATACGTCCAAAGCAATCGACGCTTTACAGCTGTTTGTCAATTTATACCCAGAATCAGAACGCGCTAAGGAAGCGGGTGACTTGATTCAGAAGTTACGTGACAAATTAGAGCTGAAAGCTTTTTCGAATGCACGTCTTTACTACGATATGGGGATGTCAGATGACTACCGTGCTGCAGTCATTGCATTTGAAAGTGTCTTAAGACAATATCCGGACACAAAATATGCCGAAGAAATAGAATTCTTAATGATTAAGGCACAGTATAATTATGCCGATAAGAGTACTTATAAGCGCCAGGAAGAACGTTTCTCCGATGCTATAGCCTACTATCGCTCTTTTGCAAGTAACTACCCAGATAGTAAGTTTATGAAAGAGGCGGAGTCCTTACGTGCTAATGCTGAAAAAAATATTACCGTTGCGACTAAGAAAATAGCCGAAATTAACCTGGCTATTGCGGAGCAAGAGAAATTAAATAATTAAATAGAAATAGAAATACCCCATAGATATGAGTCAAAAAAATAATACTACTGTTGCTAATTCTACAGTTACACGTGATTTGAGACAATTAGATAAAACGACTGATAACTTATACGAATCAATCGTTGTTATCTCAAAGCGTGCGAATCAAATTGCTGTTGATGTAAAAGAAGAATTAAATGGTAAACTAGCGGAATTTGCTAGTAATAATGATAATTTAGAAGAGGTATTCGAAAACCGCGAGCAGATTGAAATTTCTAAACATTATGAGCGCATGCCAAAACCTACTTTAGTAGCAATCGACGAGTTCTTGCACGACAAAGTATATTTTAGAAATCCAGCTAAAGAACAAGACTAATTGCTTTTAAGCAACATGGTACTTCATGGAAAACATATCGTAATTGGTGTATGCGGCAGTATTGCCGCATACAAAATTGCGCATTTAGTACGCCTGTTGATAAAGGAAAATGCTTCCGTACAGGTTATTATGACCAAGGAAGCGAGTCAATTTATTACCCCCCTTACCCTCGCGACGCTATCCAAAAATCCAGTGCTTATTGACTATTACGACCCTAAGACAGGGGTTTGGAATAATCATGTGCAGCTCGGATTAGAAGCTGACCTCATGCTGATAGCGCCTTGTACCGCCAATACCCTTGGGAAAATGGCTAACGGCATCTGCGACAACCTTCTATTAGCTTCCTATCTATCTGCAAAATGTCCGGTGTTTATTGCTCCAGCAATGGATTTAGATATGTGGATACATCCAGCTACCAAAGCAAATATCGCCCGTGTAACCTCTTTTGGGAATCTAATTATTCCTCCAGGTAATGGAGAGTTAGCATCCGGATTAGTAGGTGACGGCCGTCTCGCAGAACCAGATGATATTTTAGCCTTTTTAAGCAACTATTTGCAGCCTTCCCTACCACTAGCAGGAAAGAAAGCTTTAGTGACTGCAGGACCTACTTATGAGGCTATTGATCCCGTGCGTTTTATTGGGAATCACTCTTCCGGGAAAATGGGTTACGCCATCGCTGAGCGCCTACAGGCCTTAGGTGCACAAGTAACCTTAGTCGCTGGCCCTACAGCTTTAGCGACACCTCCAGGGGTTTCTAAGCTGGCTGTGACAAGCGCTTCGGAGATGTTAGCCTACTGTGAACAGCATTTTTCTGCGGCTGATATTATTGTAATGAGTGCTGCTGTTGCGGACTATACACCGATAGAAGTTGCCACGCAAAAAATTAAAAAGAAGGATTCAGAAATGTCTATCCCCTTGAAGAAGACTGTTGATATTCTAGCTACATTAGGAAGCACAAAGTCATCAGAGCAGGTGCTTATAGGCTTTGCCCTAGAGACAAATAATGAATTAGCAAATGCCCTGAGCAAATTAAAGCGTAAAAACTTAGATTATATCGTTCTTAATTCCATGCAGG
This sequence comes from Rhinopithecimicrobium faecis, assembly GCA_017942165.1. GTDB lineage: Bacteria > Bacteroidota > Bacteroidia > Sphingobacteriales > Sphingobacteriaceae > Sphingobacterium > Sphingobacterium faecis. The sequence continues at coordinate 196,225 of JAGKSB010000007.1, forward strand.
ATGCGGGTGCAGGATTTGCTACAGATACCAATAAGATTACGGTCATCGACCGTCAAGAACAAATTCAATCCTTTGAATTAAAGTCAAAGTCTGCTGTTGCAGCAGATATTTGTACCCTTATCGTAAAGCACTTACAAGCTTAATCCTTAAAATCCCTTTTGAATTTACTATCTTCGTCTTTAAATTATATTGACGGTGAAAGATTTTAAAAAATACTTTATTATTCCAGCAACTCCAGAGGAGTTATATCTAGCATTAACGACAGAGATAACTATTCGTTTATGGACAGGTGATTTCGTTGAAATTGACCCACGTGAAGGGGGTGAATTCTCCCTATGGGATGGCGCAATTACAGGAAAATTTTTAACCTTAGAACCTGGTAAAAGGATTGTTCAACAATGGTATTTTGGCGAACAAGAAGAGCCTTCTATTGTCACCTTAAAATTGCATGAGAATAAAAAAGGAACATCCTTAGAGGTGAATCATACTAATATCCCTGCAGCGGATTACGATGATATTATCTCAGGTTGGGAAGACCCTTATATCTCTTCATTAATTGATTTTTATACGGAAGATTAATTGAATGGCTATGTATAACTTTTTTGTTGCCTACAACAAAAAGGTTATGCTTTATATACTAAGTCCATCTAATCAATAAGCCAGTACGAAAGTTTACAGCATAAACCCTTCGCCAGAATATTCAGTAGACTCTTCCCAATCTACAACTTCAGGATTGAAATTATTATTATCCCCGCCAAAATTCACAACATTTGAACCCGTTGCAATAGACTCTTCTATTTCCACGATATACATCTTAATAGAAGGTGCATTATAAATCAGTTTATTCATAGGTTTAGTAAAATTACTTTTTAGGTTAATTGAAAAGTATTAATAAAAAGTTAAAGCTAATGAATTAATATATATATAATTAACAAATATCTTCAATTACAATGTAACATTTGTAATAACACTCTTTTATGATCTTAGGAGGCTGTTTTTTCTCTAAATAGAAAAAAATTACTGATATAACCTATTGTTACAATCGTAAAATTGACGATATCACTATGCGCCCTTAGCAGTTAAGAGCATATATGTCTAACTGGTTAATACTATTCCAAGTCCTTAATACCTGGCACACGACAGCAGCATCGCAAGACCTCCCTAGCTAAACATTGAATTTGAATTATAAAATAAAGACCTTAAAGGTTGGTTTGAACGGAGTAGACAGTATTTATTTGTAGTAAACAATGTTAATAGTAGAATAATTTATTAATTATATATTTTTAATATTGTCAGAATGCCATATATAATCTTTAGATTAGTTGATTCATAGCGCTATAGCGTTTTTGAGAACCTCTACCTTAAAATTATACCTATAAAAAATGTTAGAAATTATCAAAAAAAATTTGATTCTTGTCCTGCTATCTTTAATTATTCTTTCGTTAAAAAGTTGTTCCAAAGAGCAGAAAAATCAAGAAATTGAGTTAGGAAATCAAGGCATAAATTTTCAATTAGCAGGCATAGACTCTGATGGTGAAATTAGTCTTAATGCTTCTAGTAAAGTAAAGTCGGCACTAAAATCTTCGGCATATAAAGAAAAAGTCATGGAACAAAAGACGATTTCCATGAATGATAACACCATTGAAGCAGTGGCCTCCCTAATTGAAATTACGGAAGCGGATAACCAGTCAAATAAAGACATCCATAATAAAACCCTTAAAGCAGACAATAAAGCAGACAATGCTACAAGTCCAACTTTAAGAGCTGCTAAGAGTTCCTTAGCGAATGGCGCTCGTTACCGAATATTACTCTTTAATGAGAATGATGTATTTATTACGGCTATTGATGGTATCACAGGTAGTGTAACCCCCTCCTTCAATCTAGCATTGCCAAACAAAAAGTACAAATGGAAAGCTTATTCTTTTAACACGACAGCAGCAATCTCTCCTGCTATTCCGAGTAATCCTAGTGAGGCAAACTTCTCCATTACAAGCACTAGCACAGGGGGCTTACTATTTGATTCTGGGGAAGTGACAACGGCGAGCTCAGCAACTGTACCGAGCACTGTAAATATTCTTTTCAGAAGACAAACAAGTGCTATTGATATCGTAATGAGTGGTAGAGGGATGTTCGATAGAATTATTGGTATGATTGGTACAGCGAATATAGCAACTTATCCTTCTGGAACATTTAATCTAAAAACTGGAAAATACACAAGCTATGCCGCTCCTAATCCAAGTTCCGAGGCTAATTATACTTCTACAGTTTCATCAAATAATGATACCTTACGGACACTTAGCCTTTATACAGTAAATGCGGAGAGTCCTATTACTTCCTACTCCGTGAATTTAACGTCACTTACATTTATGACCGATGCGTACGATAGGAGAAAGGCAAATAGAGTATTTACAAATACACAACCATTTACTTTTACAAAGCCATTTACCCCACAATTAGGAAAGCGTTATAAAATTTTGATTGATTTTCTAGTCACCCACCAAAACATCACTAATTCAGGGGGTAATGTTGATTGGGCTTACTATAATTTATTTTACAATGATACGACTAAAGTATATGGCCTTAGGCATTTTAATGGTAATTTTTACGATCGAGGTCAAGCAGACTATGGTGCAGGATTCAGTGGAGAGTATTTCAACTGGAAAGCAGCTAAGCCCGGTTTTAATCAAGCACCTGGCGTATTAGATCCTTGTACTCGAGTCTACCCAGCTGGCCGTTGGAGAATGCCTACTAAAGAAGAATTTGCAACGATAATTAATATCGCAAATAGCAATGACCCGAATACTTATCCAAGAAAGTCTAATCAGAGTTCTTCAGATCCAGTTCGATATATAGATTTATTAATTAGAAGTGGGACATTTTTACCATACAATGCGACCATCGGCCTTCCGCTTCTAATGCTTGGAAATAGAGCTTTAAACAGTAATAATATAGAGAATTATAATACCACTATAACAAATAATGCGAGTGTGTATTATTGGACTTCCGATGAGATCGATGGAAATAATGCAACAGCATTCTATATTACAAATGCTGGAGTGGGGGGTTCAACTGGGATGACACAAAGCAATAATTTAACTGCTTCTAAAAGATTGGGATATAATATTAGATGTGTTAAGAATAAAAGCTTTACATATATCCCAAGTTTAAATTAGTAATTCCTACTAGAAAACATTAATTAAATACCCTATAATAAAGTGTTATTACTCGAGTTAGAGTAGTAACACTTTACTTAATATCTCCACAATGGGCTTTAAAAGAGGGAATTAAAGGGTTAAAAGATGCCTATGTGACCCTTCTCATAGCACGCCGCTAAACGTATCACCCCCGCTCGTTTATCCGGAATATTATCAAAGATACTACTTAACTCCATAAGCAGGTTATAAGACCTATTTAGCTAATATAGCGTTTAAATAACACCTCACTACTCGCTGATTTTCTATCCATTTGGAAGCCTGCTTACTAAGTACCTAACGACTTCTTACAATACTTGCTAGCTATATTTAAAGCTCATTTCATGCAGCGCTTCTATGCCTAAAAAATGGGCACACAAAAAAGCCCTTTAGTTTTCACTAAAGGGCTTCTGTATAAAAAAAGGCACCGACCTACTCTCCCACCTGTTACGGCAATACCATCGGCTCTGGCGGGCTTGACTGCTCTGTTCGGAATGG
>JAGKSB010000008.1 GCA_017942165.1 Rhinopithecimicrobium faecis
CTGGACTATTCTCAAAGATATTACTCAACTCTATGCTCAGGTTATAAGCTCTTTTTAGATCAGGATACCGCTCGAATAACACTTCTGCTCGTACCTTTTGAGAATCGGTCCACTTGGAAGCCCGTTTGTAAAGCACATAACGACTTCGTGCTAATAGTTGTTTATGTGTATCACCATTGGAAAGTATTTCTGGAAGGTATTCTTTTTTCTGACGTCGGCACTTTTCTATACGTATATTCTCTTCATCCAATGCCTGCCATCTATATTTAATACGCATTTCCTGCAGCGCTTCTATGGCTAAACGTTGAACGTGAAAGCGATCCGTTACGCGCACAGCATAAGGGAAGGCGCGTTTGACAATCAATTCCATGTTAGCAGCCATATCTAATGTCACCTCCGCGACTCTATTGCGTTTATTTTGAGGTATTTTAGCCAATACTTCTAACACATCACTTGCGCGAGTTCCTGCTACAATAGCCACAATAGCCCCCTTTTTTCCTTTAGCAGCTTTGTTGGTAAGTATGGTGTAAAGCTCTCCATGAGGCAAGCTGGTCTCATCGATTGATAATTTGGAACCTAAATTTTCAGGGAATAAAAGATATTTGTGGGCATGGACTTTTTGATCCCAGCATTGAAAATCGGGATTATTATCGCGGTATAGACGACGTAACTTTCGACCATTTTTTAAAACCCAAAAATAGAAATTTTATGGATACTCCTCAACTTTTGGTCTTGATTCGCGAAAACTGACTACTTAAATTAATGAAGCCTTGTAAATATTTGATTTACAAGGCTTTATTTTTTATTTAGTGATCCCGCTGGGATTCGAACCCAGGACCCATACATTAAAAGTGTATTGCTCTACCAGCTGAGCTACGGAATCCTATTCCTTTTGTTTGAAGTGATGCAAAGATAATAAAAAAGGTTTAATAAGCAAAGGATTTGTGTCTACAGGCTTGTAACCTATTCGTAATTAGCGGGAAAAATGTGTAATTTATATACATAACAAGAATCATATGGCGTTTTATCAGAACTTATCACGACTGGGCTCAAAATATTTGGGTTTGGCTAACACCTTTAAGTGGGGATTTAATCTTTCACCTATGTATCGCAGAACCACAGCACGAATAGTATACGTTTCCAACGATCTGCTTCATGTTACAATTAAGCTCCCTATAAACTACAAAAATCGTAATTATGTGGGAACTATTTTTGGTGGTAGTATGTTTTCCGCAGTCGACCCGATACCTATGGTACAACTTATCAACTTGTTAAATTCAAATTATGTAGTGTGGGATAAGTCCGCAGAAATCTATTTTAAGAGACCAGGAAATCAAGATCTTTATGCAGATTTCCAGTATACAAAGGAGGAAATTGACGCTATCATAGCGCGCGTGAAAAATGAAAAAGAAATACTCCTTGTGAAGACTACACAACTTACAAATAAGGATAAGACTAAAGTATTCTGCGAAGTAAAAAAAACAATCTACATCGCAGAAAAACAGTTTTTTAAAGAAAAAAGAAAATTGTAATTTACATTTAATGGAAATAGGAATAGACAGTTTTGCATCAGCTATGTACGGGAGTCGCAGTCTGAGCAGTGTAGATGCTATGGAGCAGCTATTGGATAGAATTCAGTTGGCGGATGAGGTAGGCTTGCATGCTTTTGGTATTGGCGAGCACCATAAAAAGGAATTTTTAGATTCCTCACCTGCGGTAATTCTCGCTGCAGCAGCAGCGAAAACAATGAATATACGGCTGACCAGCGCCGTGGCGGTGCTCAGCACAAATGACCCTGTACGTGTATATCAAAATTTTGCGACCCTCGATGTCATCTCCAAAGGAAGAGCTGAAATTGTCGTGGGGCGCGGGTCCGCCATAGAATCATACCCACTATTCGGATTTGATTTGAAGGATTATGATGCATTATTTAAGGAGAAATTAGCGCTGCTATTGCAAATTCGAGATGAAGAATTTGTGACCTGGCAAGGTAAATTTAGGCCTTCGATGCATAACCAACCCGTATATCCACGTGCGGTGCAGGAGAAAATCCCTGTATGGCTCGGGGTAGGAGGAACGCCGGAATCTTTCGTGCGTGCCGGCACTTTAGGTTTGCCTTTGATGGTCGCTGTAATAGGTGGCGAAACAGAGCGTTTTCGCCCCCTTGTTGATCTCTATAGGGAAGCAGGTAAGAAAGCGGGTTTTAAACCCGAGCAGCTGAAAGTTGGTTTGCATTCCCCAGGTTATGTCGCTGATACCAATGAAAAAGCTATCGAAGAATATTATCCCGGCTATGCGGAGCTGTGGACAAAAGTCGGGAAGGAGCGCGGCTGGCCACCTGTGACGAAGAGTCAATTCAATGCTTCCGTAGCTCCAAAAGGAGTCTTAGTCGTTGGCTCACCGGAGGAGGTTGCCGAAAAGTTAATGCGACATAGTGAGGCCTTAGGTGGTGTAGACCGCTTTACTTTCCAAATGGATAATGCTGGACTTACGCATCAGCAGTTAATGTGCTCCATACGCTTAATTGGAGAAAAAGTAATCCCGTTATTAAAATAAAAAGCTGTTATTCGAGCTCTTTTAAGATTTGCCGAGACTCCAGGATGCTTTTTCCAGCTTTTGGATTCTTGGAATAGCGGTGCATCAGTAGGGCCAAACTATTTACAGGCAATGGTTTCATGCTTTTTAATATCCCTAACGCGTTGAAAAATTCCACCACAGTAACACCTAACTTCTCGCCAGCTCTATCCGTATGGGGTCTAACCAAGGGCCCTGGACGAAAGATAGTAAAACTGTCAAAGTGCAATGCTGTAATGGCCTCTTCTAGTTGTCCTTTTATTTTTGAGTAAAATATAAACGAGGAAGCATTGGCGCTGGAGGAGGATACAAGCAGGAAGGTTGGAATCTTATTTCTTTTGGCAATCTTAGCAAACGCATACTGATATTCGTAGTCCACTTTAAACTGCGCTTCTTTACTTCCTGCAGCCTTAAGTGTCGTTCCTAAGCAAGAAAATGCTAGGTCACCTTGAATATACTTTTCCCATTCCTCGAGCCTGTCAAAATCTACTACGACAGCGGTTAGTTTCGGATGCTTTGCTGAAAGAGGGCTCCGTACTAAGGCTACGATTTCTTTTATGGAGTTGTCTGCAAGTAGTACGTTGATTAGTTCTTTACCCGTGGCGCCCGTGGCACCTATAATTATAGCTTTCATTGTGTTGGCATTTTTTTGAAAATCTGAATAGCAGTATCGAGATCCATTGCTTCCATATCCACAAGCTTTAATGATTTGACCATAGGTATCGTCATTGTCTTGTATTTTAGGAAATGCGGAGTCTTTAAATGGGATTGATAGGATTTCTGATCGAGATACAATTCTAAGATGCGCACTTGTGTGGGGTTGTCCTTTTGGAACATAGGAAAGATGGCGATAACTCCTTTTTCAAGCCTTACAGACGCTTCTGCTTCTTCAACTCAAATGGCTTTGTATGCTTCTACATGCGCAGGATAAAGCGTTATTTCTGAAATACGGATTAGCATTCCCTGATGTTGCTGTGCGTGAGCTGTATTTTCCATAACAAAAAACAAGATTATAAAAAGGAAGGCACATATGTGTGTTTTTGCCTTATTAAGGTGTTGAAAAGTATGCTTATTCATAGAGATTTTTTTTTATTCCTTCTAGGTTGTAAAATACGGTTTTCCTCGGTAATTACATAAGGTTATATAAAATGGCTGGCTGGAAATCCTGCTTTTAGTATGCGAACTATTACTGGTATAGAGAATGATTGTATTTGAATATAGCGCCTTAACTAGGGGATATTTAATAAACCAAAATAAAAAAGGTTCAAAATCAATTGATTTTGAACCTTCTAATACTGTTTTAAAGATTTGACTGTTAGCGTCATTCTTTTTAAAGTGATCCCGCTGGGATTCGAACCCAGGACCCATACATTAAAAGTGTATTGCTCTACCAGCTGAGCTACGGAATCCTACTTCCTTTGTTTGAAGTGATGCAAAGATAGGAAAAATGCTTTAATAAGCAAATAGAATGCATTATTAACCTTGTAATCTATTCATAATTAGTGAGAAAATTTTTACTTCCTTACCATAAAACCGAATTATTATAGGATAGCTATTAATATATGAAGCTACAGATTCCAACGTATTACATGAGAAAATCAGATTTAGTAGAAGTGTTTATTCGTATCATCGGATTATATTTATTAATTATGCTGGCAGATCAGTATCCTACCCGGGTGCAGCACCTGTGGACTTATCTGTTAAAAATTAGTTTGAGCTTACTGCTCTTTTTAAAAGCTTCTACCATCTCCATATATATTCATAGAAACAATCCCCATAATGCCATTCTGCAGGGTTTACTCAGCCCAGTGACGATTTACGAGTTATGCTTTACCATCGTAGGCTATCTATTATTGGCACTTTATATTCCCGATACGATATTCTATATGGGAGGGGGCTTCTCTGAAGCGATTGATAAAAGCGATAATCAGCCTCTTTCTGAAAGTATTTTAGTGGATGTCGACCTGTTAAATACCTTGAATGACAGACTTTTTATACTGAATTTCTGGAAAATGGGTATCGGGGTTGTTTCGCTATTAGGAGCTAAGTATTTTGCTAGGAAGTTAGTGTATTGATGGAAGAGGACAATTACCCACGCAGGATAATCGTCCCACTACGGAATGGTTAGGCGCTGTAATTAAAACATTGCTTAAAAATATTTTCCCATAGGGTAGCATGCTCTACGGAAACTATTTTCATGAAAGACAGCTTACTAGTTTGTGTGTTATTTGTATATTCCTGTAAGCTTAAGGACATCCCAATCTGTGTAGACTTTAGTGTTAATCCCAGCTTATCGGCGAGGCTGTGCTCATCATTTTCTAAGGAGATCCACTTGGAGAATAGTAGCTCTGTAGCGCTGTTAAGCAAAACTTCCTTGATAGCTGCGCCATCAGAAATGGCAATCTGAGGCTCTTCCCATAGTCTATTGGGCCAATCTGAAAAATTTATAGCAACCCTATTAAAGGTTTTGATTTCCATAAAAGCATGGAACGGCTTGGCGGCGGTCAGCCATAGCGAAGTGAGGTTGTTTATATTTTTATGGATCATAGTATGCTCAGTTTTTGATAGCTAAGTTCAAATGTAATAGGATAATGCCATTTTGTACTTTACATATGTTGAGCCGTGATTATTTTAATTGTTTGCGTATTCTGCTGAGCTGTGTGGGTGTGATGCCTAGGTGTGACGCGATATCCTGCAGGGGAACATAATTTTCCAAATCAGGGTGTCGTAATATTAATTTCTGATACCGTGCTAAGGCATCATCCATTACAATGGAAACTTCTCTTTCTTCCTTTTCTATAACCCAATTTTTTTCTAAATAATGGATGTAAAATAGTTTAAGGTCTTCCTTTTGGAATATGAGTTCCCTAAATTTTTTATAAGGAATGCTTATTAAGACGCAGTCTGTTACAGCTTTCAGAGTAAATTCAGAAGGCTTTTGCATAATATTTGAAACCATAGAGCTCACCCAATCTCGCTGAACAAAAATATTTTTGTTGTAGCTTCGCCCCTTTTCGTCACTGATATAGGAAATCATATATCCAGTATCGAGGAAGAAAAATTGGCGACTCCTAGAACCTTGTTGAATAAGGACTTCAGTAGCCTTCAGGTGGACGAGCGTTGAGAAATTTAAAAGTTCCTCCATGGAATTCGCAGAAATGGGATAGTAAGAGTCCATCTTTTCTCTAAAATGCTGCCGCAACAATGTATCCATAGGATAAAAATAATAGTTTATAAATTTCAATCAAAAACTTAAATAAGGAATTGATGGAGAAGATACGCTTAGAAAAACCGATATTTACACTTTTGAGAGCCTTACAAAAACATTGGCCATACGTACAATGAAGCAGCCATAGATAAGTTGACAACTTTGGGCTAGCTAATTCGTGCCAGATGTAATATAGACAGTGAGCTCAAAAACTTATGACAAACCGATAAACCACAACTTCAAGAAATGATTATTTGCATAAAATGCTGGGAAGCTGAGCCGTTTTACGCCTTAGCGGAAGGATGGGATTATAATCCTTTTGATGTACACGGCGGACGCGGTAACATGTGCCAACTTTTTGGCAAGGACATGCAAACATTTTTTTTTGAATTAAACGAGGCTTTAGCAGCATAATAAATATTAGAATGGCGTATCAATCTTATTTAGTAGAACGTTTTGAGACGACACATGAAAATGTGTTTTTTAGGGAATTAAATGAATTCTTTCTAGAAGAGTATGGTGATAAAAATGGTAATCATGTTTTTATAGGAAACCTATCTGTAGGGGGGCACAAGCTTGATGCCATATTTATTAAATCGGGTGCTATTATAGTGCTCGATTTTAAAGATTATGCCGGAGATCTAACTTTTTCGGAAAACGGATCATGGTTGATTAAAAATAAAGGAAAAACCATTTTTGTGTCTGGTGGCGCAGTCTCTCGAAATCCATTTCAACAAGTCAATGCTTATCGTTTTTCTTTGTTTCAATATTTAGCTGACAATGAAAGCCGTATACTAGCGCAAAATCAAACAACAATCAAGTGGGATCATACCAATTGCATGGTACTATTTCATCATGATATTAATTTTGATCGCAATCAAATCCCTGCTAAGAGCCAACGTTTTTTTCATATTAGTACAAAAAATTTGATTCGTTCACATATAAATGATAATCATAGCCAGCGGATGCTCTTGACAGATCAAAATATAGCATCTATATTATCCGTCTTGTCTATTGGTCAACATCAGCAATATGATGCGAGTCAAGAACTGCAAGAAGAGAATAAGAATCGTATGAGATATTCTCCAATTAACAAAATTCGAATAGATCAAATTCTTCCTCATAAGGAAGACAATTATGCATTGAATGTACTGAATTATTATAGTACAATGCTGGGGATTGAGCGGTTTAATGACGTAGAGATAACAAATATTGTGCATATTGGTATCGACTGGAATCAGGTAAATGATGGTGCTTTTACATTAGATTTAAGTTTGTATTCTGGTTTTCATGCTGATTTTCAGAAAAACAGGATGGCGAATTTTCCTAAACATCTATTTGTGAGTATCAATGTAGATTTGAATGGTACAATTATTCCATTACTGTTTAATACAATAATGAATACAGAGATAAAGAACCTATTAGAAATTCCTATTCATTTCAATTTGTTTGATGTATTTTCAAGTGTTTTATCCGAATTAGAGGTATCCGAAAATATTATTAATGAAATCACCCAGGTAGTAGGGGAAGTGGCTACATTTAAAGATAAAATAGCAGCTGTATCCAAGGTTTTGGGTATTACACTAGTAATACAGCCCTATATATCCTTAGGGTTGAGTAATGAAGCAATGTACAGTGCTCAATTACAATCTGAAATTAAGACTATAATAAAACAAACGCAATTAGGAGGTGCTCTGCCTCCTGTTTTGAATACGGTTTTAAATGTAGATGCTAAGTTGCCTCCACTTCTTTCTAATAGAGAATTTAAATTGTTGACCATTAGCTCATTGAATGATTCTCAACGGGAAGCTGTAAGTTTGTCTTTTAAGCAGCCACTTACCATTATAACAGGCCCTCCAGGTACAGGAAAGAGTCAAGTTGTTATGAATATTATGGCCAATGCATTATATCAAAATGAACGGGTATTATTTGCTAGTAAGAATAATAAAGCGGTGGATAACGTATATCAGCGTTTAAATCAAGTATTGGATACAGATTATTTTATCCGCTTGGGTAACGCTGAAGAAAATAGAAAAACGGTAGATCTGTTAGATAAATTTTCGAATATACCTGTGCAGGCAGATAAAGAAGTGCTGGAGGCAGAATTGGAAACTGCTGAGCAAAATTATCAGCAATTATTGGAAAAAATAGCTAAGGTAGCGGGTAAATTAAATCAACTTCCCGAAGTTGCTCAAAAAGTTGAAAAATCAAAAATTGAGCTGACTGCTGCTAAGGAGTTGTATCAATCTTGGGTAACAGGTGTGCATATTGGTTATTATAAATTGTTTATTCAAGATAAAGAAAGAATATCAATTAGTAATAGTGCGTTAAATCTTTATATCAATAAATTGAATGCTGCGCATGGATTTATTGGTAATTTGCTATTCAATATATTTCAAAAGACCAAATTGCTAGCTGCTGTCACTGAATTAAATAAGAGTCAGTCTAAGGCTATCGCGCAGTATATTGACCAGCAAAGTCCATATTTCTCAGAAGATAAGACTATTAAAGAGTCTTTGTTAGCAAATTTGAAGTATATCAAAAGTCTGCTTGAACATCAAGAGCAGCTCGTTGCTGCTGAGAATAGCCACCTTAAGACGATAGCGCAGTTGACTGATGCATATGCTATACAAGACGAGCTATTAAAAGAATTGAAAGAAGAAGAACCAGCTTTACGGGCTTCGTTACTGCTATTAAGTGATGAAGGTGTCTCTTTGTCAAAAGAACTAATTGGTAAAAAAATAGCCTATAATAAGGCTTCGGCATCAATTAGCGCTATCAGTAGTTACAGAGGATATTTGACCACTGGTATACCTTGGAAAAATGAGGAGCAAAAAGTATGTTCACAAACTATCAACAATTTTTTGAACCATTACAAAGCTGTATCTGTGAGTAATCTAGCAGTAAAGAAATCATTCTTGATGGAAAAGGAGCTATTTGATTTATTAATCATAGATGAAGCTTCTCAAAGTGATATTACTTCGGTATTACCAATGCTATATAGAGCCAAACGTGTGGTTATATTAGGCGATCCTTTGCAGCTAACCCATATTACCAGTGTATCTAAAGACGAAAATAGTTATGTTGCTGAAAAACTGGGGATATCCATTTATGATCATAATTATGTAATGGATTCTTTATTCTTGCATGCTGATAAAATCGCGGGAAAACATGAAATGCGTCCCGTTTTCTTAGATGAGCATTACCGTTGTCATCCTGAAATTATACAATTTAGTAACCAGTATTTCTACAAAGAAATGGCCGGCCAAGAAATGACAATAAGAAGTACGGCATCGCAATTTACCATTGGAGATAGGGGCTTTAATTGGGAAGATGTGCAAGGAAAAGTTGACGAGCATAGCAATACAAATAAGGCTGAAATAGAAAAATGCTTATCCTTAGGCTTAGCGCTGCGTAACAAATACCCTGATGCTAGTATTGGGATCACTACACCATTTAATCATCAAAAGCATCAATTGATAAAAGCCTTTGCACCATATCCTGAGCTCAAAATTGTAGTTGACACGGTACATCGTTTTCAAGGTGATGAAAAAGATATTATGATATTCAGTTTGGTGTGTAGTGAAGGAGCACGTAGCTCGATGACAAATTTTATCAATCATTATGCTAAAAACCTGATTAATGTTGGTGTCACAAGAGCAAAGAGTGCACTGTATATCGTGGGGAATAAAAGCTATTGTAGTCAACTGATGGATAAGAATCAAAAAACATTATTAGCTAAGCTTGCCGATTATTCTAAATTATTAAACAAATAAGATGGGAATTTTAGATTATTGGAAAAATCCAAATATTGTAGCTCCAATTTATTCAGCGCAATTGAAAAAGGTAGACCTGAGTGTGAGAGATACCTTAGACGAGGCTATTCGTACGAATAGGAGTGTAATAATCACTTATCAAAATTTCAAAGGTGAAGGGTCTGAACGGACTTTGCATCAAATTAGATATAGCGATGACTTTGATAAAGATGAATATATAGCTGGGTTTTGTGAGTTAAGAAAAGAAAACCGAACCTTCAAAATCGCGAGAATTGCTAAAGTCGAGATTATTTAATTACCGATATTTAGGTATGTATCAAAAAAGGTCAAATCTAAAAATTATAGATTTGACCTTTTTGTGATCCCGCTGGGATTCGAACCCAGGACCCATACATTAAAAGTGTATTGCTCTACCAGCTGAGCTACGGAATCGGTTACTTTTATGTTTAAAGTGATGCAAAGGTAACTATATATTTCAAAAATGCAAACTTCCAACGGTAATAAATTGCTAAATACTTGCCAATAAATCGCTAAATACTTAAGAATAAGAACTAAATATTTCTAAAAACTTTTCTGGCGTGGATAATTCTATCGGCTCCATACATATCCTGAATAAGTCGGACCTCTTGAAAACCTTTCTTTTGCAGCATATCCTTTGTCTGGGCACCGTAGTAGCGATTAATCTCAAAATATAAATCCCCCTGTTCGCGCAAATGCGCTAGCGCAAAGGAAGCTATAGTCTCGTAGAATAATAGGGGAGCTACCTCTTCCACGAAAAGCGCTAGATGGGGCTCAAAATTCAATACATTAAGATGCATATCATCCTTTTCCTTCGGCGTGATATAGGGTGGGTTGCTCACAATAATGTCAAACTGCTGATCGGAAAATAGGTATTCCCATTCCAGGATATCAGCATTTATAAAGTGGATGGCTACATCGTTGTTCGTAGCATTCTTTTGTGCCGTCAGCAAAGCCTCCTTAGAGATGTCTAAGCTGCTTACCTGTGCCGCAGGCAGATGCTTCTTTAAAGTAATAGGGATGCAGCCTGAGCCTGTGCCGATATCTATAAGCTTCAGTGCCTGTGGGCTTGTATGCTGCTGTAAGATATAATGTACCAGCTCCTCCGTCTCAGCACGCGGAATAAGTACATAAGGGTTTACTTCAAATGTTAAGCCGTAGAAATGTGCTTCATTAAGAATATATTGTATGGGCTTTCCCGTTTTTAAGGCCGCCAGCGCCTGCTTAAAGACCTGCTCCTGCTCCTCAGTAAGAAATTCGTCTTGACGAAGCTTGTATGCCGCACGTTTTATCTGTAACTTATTTTCCACTAAGAGAGAATATAATTCCTCCGCTTCCTGGCGATCGTACAGGTTGGCAAGCTCATTAATAAATTCAACTTCAAAATCCGCAATTCTTCTCATAAGACAAATTTACAATAAGCCCGCTAATTAAAAAGATAAATGCATTAATATTGATTTAATTATCCCCGAATAATGATATTTTTGTATATGAATAAGCATGAAAACTACATGAAACGCTGTTTGGAGCTCGCTGAAATGGGTGCAGGCACAGTAAGTCCAAATCCCATGGTGGGCGCTGTCATTGTCCATCAAGATCGGATTATTGGGGAAGGCTACACAAGTCCATATGGAGGAGCTCATGCTGAAGTAAATGCTATTCAACAGGTTATTGATACCTATGGCGAGGAGGCTGAAAGTATGTTAAAAGCTGCCGAGATCTATGTTAGTTTAGAACCTTGCGCGCATTTCGGAAAGACCCCTCCTTGTGCCAACCTCCTGGTGAAACATCAACTTCAAAAAGTTTATATAGCCTGCCTAGATCCCTTTGCAAAAGTAAATGGTCAGGGTGTAAAGATTCTTCAAGATGGAGGCCTAGATGTGGAAATAGGGATTCTAGAAGAAGAGGCAAAATGGGTAAATAGGCGTTTTTTCACTAAGTTGAGTCAATTTCGCCCTTATGTCATCCTCAAGTGGGCGGAGACTGCGGATCGCTACTTTGCACCCCTGGATGCTGCACAATCCTGGATTAGCAATGAGGCTTCCAAGCAGCTGGTGCATAAGTGGCGCGCTGAGGAGGATGCCATCTTAGTGGGCACCGCGACAGCATTGATCGATAACCCTTCCTTAACCGTGCGTTTGTGGAAGGGGAGAAACCCTAAGCGCATATTAATAGATAAGAATCTGGATGTTCCTGCGGAAGCACATATTCTAAATGATGAAGCCGAAACGTTTATCTTCAATGCCGACAAAGCGGATTGGCAAGCTTCAAATAAATATATAGCGCTAGAGAATTTTGACCTCTATCTACCGCAGCAGCTACTTTATCAATTGTATTTAATGGATATCCAATCGATACTTATTGAAGGTGGTGTGAAGACCTTACAGCGGTTTATAGATGCTGGCCTTTGGGATGAAGCGCGTGTCTTCCAGTCGCCCCAAACTTGGGGAGCGGGAGTTCCTTCGCCAACTTTCCATGGGGAGCAGCTGCAGCGCATCAAAGTTAGCACGGATACATTAACTACTTATAAACGTATTTAATTATAAAATCATCCGTTAGCTAAGACTAAATTTATTTTCGTTAAATTTAGGTATGAAACTAACGGAGGATTTACTGCATTTTATCTGGCGTTACCAACTCTTTAAAGGGCCTCTTTATGAGGTTGTTTCTGGAAAATGTATTCGCATCCAGCATCCCGGTCATGCCAACCAGCAAGCGGGGCCAGATTTCCTGGTCGCATCGCTACATATCGGAACAATCGACTGGGTAGGACATGTGGAGATTCATATACAATCCTCCGATTGGTGTGCGCATGGACATCAGCAGGACCGCGCATACGATAATGTTATCTTGCATGTCGTATGGAATGATAATAAGGAGGTACGTTACGCAAATGGGCTTCTAATTCCTACGCTCGCATTGCAGCCCTATGTGGATGCGCAGCTTCTTGCTCGTTATGAACAACTGCAAGGCTTGCAGCAATGGATACCCTGTGAGAAAATCGTCAACAGCGCAGTGATACATTCGCGCATTGGCTTTCTGACCGGATTAGCCTATGAGCGTTTATTGGAAAAAGCAGAATTTCTTACCAAGCTCTTACAGCAGTATCAAGGTGATTGGGAAAAGGTGTTTTTTATATGTCTCGCTCGAAGCTTCGGATTTCAGGTGAATACGGAGGCTTTTGAAACCTTAGCCCATGCTATCTCTATACCTTTATTGGCTAAATATCGCTTCGATCACCTCAAGATTGATGCACTCTTCTTTGGGCAGTCGGGCATGCTTGAAGGGCTAGAAAAGGAGGGTGCTGACCCCTACATATACGCAATAGCGACTGAATATGCTTACCTGAAGAAATTGCATAAGCTGAAGGAAATGCCCGCACATAGCTGGCGATTCTTACGTATGCGCCCCTTTAATTTTCCCTCCTTTCGCCTGGCCCAACTCGCGGGGATCTATAAAGAACAACAAGGGATCTTTTCAAAGCTTATCCAGGTGCAGCAAGTAGAACATACTGCTCAACAGCTGCTTAGTATTTTGTATGGAATATTGTTACCGAGAAATATTGCCGATTTTTGGAAATTTCATTTTACCTTTGTGAAGAAAGCTAAAGTTGCCCATAGGGTTGATTTGACAACAAATAGCCAAAGGCATCTATTAATAAATGTGGTCGTGCCACTGACATTTACCTATGGTCGGGTTTTTAATCTGCCGGCCTACTGTGAAGCGGCATTAAGTTTGCTGGATTATTTACCTGCAGAGAAAAACAAGGTTACGCGTGCATACCTAGCAGTGGGTTTTCCCTGTGAATTTGCCTTAGAAAGTCAGGCACTTTTATATTTAAAGCAGCAGTATTGCGATAAAAAGCGCTGCTTACATTGTCAAATAGGATTTGAATTATTAAAAACAAAACGCCATGGTACGTAGAATTTTATATTTTTTCGAGCAGCAATCTTTTGGGGTATGCAGCTATATAGGAGAGCGTTTTTCTATCTCCATCTCCAAGTTACGTTTGTTTTTTATCTACGCCACCATTATCGGGGTAGGCTTTCCGTTAATTATGTACTTTATGGCGGGCATAATTCTAGATTTCCGAAGCTATGTCCGCAGAATTAGAAGCTACCTTTTGGATAGTTAGTCTGTAGGAATTCGCTTGTTAAACTTTTAGAATCTGTGCGATATCGTTAAAGCCTTTTTCATTCGCCAGGTCTGCCGCCGTCTGATATTTATCATTCTGCAATTTTACATCAGCCTCATGCTCCAACAGGAGGATAATTAAGTCTATATTACCATTTACTGCAGCCAGATGTAAGGGGCTGTATCCATTCTTTTGTTGCGCATTTACATCCGCATCTGCTAACACCAAATATTTTGTAATTAAATCCATGTTTCCTTGTACAGCGGTATGGATAGGGTATTTTTCTTGAGGATCCTGACTCGGTTGGTTGGGGTCGGCTTTATTTGTTAGCAGGAGCTTCACTAAGTCATCTTTCGCAAATTGCGTAGCCACGGCGAGGGGAGTTAATCCATGGGCAGAATATTCATTGACAATACTTGGAATTTGGCGAATCATGGCTTCTACTTGGCTGTAGAGCCCTATGGCACAGGCTTCGTGTATCGTAATAGATTTAATCTGGCGTAGGATTATCTGTACTATTTGTGGTTTACCGTAATAACAGGCTAGAAGTAAAGGGGAAATTTTATGACTGGTAGCTTTTGTTACTAAATCCGGTTGTTCACGTAATAGTAAATCTAAGGAATGTGTGTTGCCTGTTTGAAGGTATTGTTCTAGGATACTTATGCTCATAGTTTTCTTCGATAAACGTGTGCTACAAAAAAAATAAAAATAATTGGGATTTTGGGGATTGTTAGTAAATATTTTTGTTGGCCCCTAATGTCTGCATAAGCAACTAATTAATAAAATAATTAACTACTAGTTTTACTTTTGCTTTCGAAATTTAATTTCAGATTAGATAATTCACGTATCGTGTAGGTTTTGAGCTACAAAATTGGAAGCAAACGACATTTGGCCTTGCATTTTAGATGGCTTTACGTACTTTTGTAATGCCCCTCCCAAAGGGCATGTTTTTCATAGGTAGATGTAGGGTCGAATATTCCTTATTCGACCCTTTTTTTATACCATATTTTTTTTAGGATTTAGATAGTATTTTGTACATTTGTTTCTCAAATGAAGCAGTATAGTGCTATACGTCTTAAACACAACGCCTCCTCTAATATTTGCAGAGTAAATCCCTTATTTTTTATTTTTTTAAATATGGATCTGTGTGTGCAGCCTAGTGCTTTCTATGCGAAAAATTTCAATATACAGGATTCAACGTCATTCAATTCATGAAAAGTTTATTAATTACTTCCGTAAAAATTGTTTTACCCGAGAGCGAATACCATCAACAAGTGGTTGATGTATTAATTGAAAATGGTACGATTACGCAGATTGCGCCTTCCATTACGAATAACGATGATCAGGTGGAAATTGTAGCTGGTGCTGGCCGTATATTGTCCGCAGGATTTTTTGATTTACATGCGAACTTTGGAGAGCCAGGGTTGGAGACGAAAGAAGACTTACATACAGGAGCGGCGGCGGCGGCGGCAGGTGGATTTACCGGAGTTGCCGTGATGCCCAATACGGAACCTGCGATCCAAAGTCGTGCGGAGGTAGCGCTAATTGTCAATGTAGCGAAAGGTCTTCCTGTGTCTATTCACCCAATAGGAGCGATTAGTAAGAAACGTGAAGGAACGGAGTTGGCAGAACTGTATGATATGCAGCAAAATGGTGCTATTGCTTTCTCTGATGGAAATAGAGCTGTCCAACAAGCGGGATTAATGAGTCGTGCACTCTTGTACGCTAAAGGGATTCAAGCATTAATTATTTCACATGCCGAGGATGCTTCCATGGCTGCGGGAAATAAAATGAATGAAGGAGAGATGAGCACCTACTTAGGCATGAAGGGTATTCCCAATTTAGCGGAGTCCTTAATGGTTTCCAGGGACCTCTACTTAGCGGAATATAATGAAGCGCCCATCCACTTCTCTTGTATCTCTACGGTCGAAGCAGTGGATTTAATTCGCCGTGCTAAGGCTAAGGGACAGCCTGTAACCTGTGATGTAGCCGCGCATCAGCTGGTATTTACCGATGCTGAAGTGGTAGGCTTCGATAGCAACTATAAAGTGAGTCCACCCTTGCGTACAGCCCAAGATAATGCGGCACTATTAGCCGGTATTAAAGATGGTACGATTGATGCTGTAGTGTCGCAGCACAGTCCACAGGAAATAGAATATAAGCGCGTAGAATTCCACGTCGCTAAGAATGGCATAATCGCACTTCAGACAGCCCTACCTTTATTGGTTCGTGCAGGTCTTACAGAGGAAGAGATTGTCAATACATTAGCGGTAAATCCGCGAAAAATTGTAGGCTTAAAGCAACCGAAAATTGCGGTAGGTGAGCCTGCAAACCTCGTTCTGTTTGATACGGTATCAACATGGACATTCGATGAAAATACAAATAAATCAAAATCAGCAAACTCCCCACTTTTCGGTGAAGAGCTAACAGGGAAAGTAACACTGATTGTAAACAATAGTCAAATCATTAAAAATTAATTGACATGGACGCTAAAATTCAAAAAGCTGTAGAAGCAGGCTTAAAAACATATGCTCGTATTGACAACTTACAAGTCGAGCCTTTATTATCTACCATTGCTACTGCTTTTGATGCCGAAGCATCTTACTTAGAAAAGGTAGATTTATTAGATCAAGCATTTGATGATGCACCACAATTTGAAGAATTGCGTGAGGTATTTTTTGATTTATTATTAATCAACTTCTTTGCTGAGGATGTAGTAAAATTAGAAGATGACTACCTAGAGTCTGAGGAGTGGGAGCAGATTGAAGATCAAACAATCGACCGTGGAACGGAATTATTGAATATTTTCTTATATTTACGTGAGTGTAAGGATGACGAAATCACTCCAGATTTAGAGGATTACTTAAAAGAATTCCTATTGGTCGAAGAAGATGAATTCCAAGATGAGCACGAAATTTATGAGGATGTAATCGCGAATCAAATTTTGGTAGATTCACCATACGCTGAAATCGCTAAGGTGGCAGCAACGATCGATGAAACAAAAGATTTAGCGGAGTATTTCTACGTAATTATGTCATACTTCTCGGAAATAAATCCTTCAGATGCACAATTTGAAGAATTTGAAGCTGCAAGTGCTAATAAAGCATTAGATGCTTCTGTATACCAAATTATTACAAACTATGGCAACTAGTTTACAAGAAGAATTAAACCGCACAGATGCTGGTTTTAATGCTATTTTTAATAAAAAAGATGGTATTATTTTCGGTATAATCTTAGGGGTTATTTCTTTTATTTTAGGACTTATTGTTCTTTACTTGGTAAAGGATTTTAAATCTTTTTGGGCGGTGATGTCCACCTCAATAATCGTAAATACAGGAATATATGTTGTCGTAGCGGCGATATTAGCCTTCTTCTTGCGTAAGCGTGTGGGCGACTACTGGAGTTTTTCCGTAGCCTTAAAGACGATCTATGTGATGTTGGCAATATCCACCTTAATTTCTACAACAGGAACGCAAGCGCTAGTTAATTTCGTGTATCCAACTTTGCAGGAAGAGGTATTAAATAATACCATCAATGTAACGATTGAATATATGGAGAAAAGTAATCTTCCTGACGATCAAATCGATGGAAAGATTGCCGAGTTAGAAGTGCAGCGTGACTCTATTGGAAAGTTGACTTTTGGTCAGTTTTTCAAAGGGATGGCCATTACATTAGTCGTGCAATTTATCTTTGCACTCATGCTATCAGCGATCTTCAAAAGAGAAAAACCTATGTTTAGAAAAGCTTCGGAAAACGAATAATTCTATAACGTAGTATATATAGTCTAAGGTGTCACTCTATGGTGACACCTTAAGTGTTTTAAGCCCTATTTTTTAGTTTATACCTTTTACATGGATATTTCAGTAGTCGTTCCATTATATAACGAAGAGGAATCTTTACCCGAGCTTACCGCGTGGATAGACCGCGTGATGAAAGCCCAAAACTTTAGCTATGAAATTATCCTGGTAGATGACGGTTCTAAAGACCGCTCTTGGAAGATCGTAGAAGAGCTAAAGCTCCAAAATCCAGCTATTGTTGGGATTAAATTCAGACGTAATTATGGGAAGTCTGCGGCTTTAAACGTGGGTTTTGATGCTGCAAAAGGTGATGTAGTCATCACCATGGATGCAGATCTTCAGGATAGCCCTGACGAGATTCCAGAATTATACGACCGCATTGCCAACCGCGGAGCGGATTTAGTTTCAGGGTGGAAGCAGAAGCGCTACGACCCTTTGACAAAGACCCTGCCTACAAAATTGTTTAATGCGGCAACGAGGTATATGTCCGATATTCACAATTTGCATGACTTCAACTGCGGCTTGAAAGCTTACCGTAAGGATGTAGTCAAGAATATTGAAGTTTATGGGGAGATGCATCGCTATATTCCTGTGCTCGCGAAATGGGCAGGATTTACAAATATTCAAGAACAGGTCGTTCAGCATTACCCTCGTAAATATGGGACCACGAAATTTGGTGCCGGTAGATTTATCAAAGGTTTCTTAGACCTACTCTCTATCTTTTTCGTAGGTAAGTTTGGGAAACGTCCGATGCACTTCTTTGGTACATTAGGTGTATTGAGTTTTCTAACAGGATTTGTAATTACCTGTTATCTAATTTTTGATAAGTTAATGAGCATAGCTGCCGGAACAGCCTATCGAAATATTACGGAGCAGCCACTTTTCTTCTTATCCCTCGTAGCGATCCTGCTAGGGTCACAATTATTCCTAACGGGATTTATTGCAGAGTTAATTTCTAGAAATAGTGTCGATCGTAATAATTACCAAATAGAAAGTCATATTTAATGTTTTTTTCGATCGTTATACCCTTATACAATCGGCCGCAAGAGATTACGGAACTGCTGGAGTCTATGCTTTTGCAGTCCTACCGTGATTTTGAAATTATTGTGGTGGAGGATGGTTCTACAATACCTGCCAAGGAAGCTGTATTATCTTTTGCTGATCGACTGAATATTTCATACGTTGAAAAACCCAATGAGGGGCAGGGATTTGCTAGGAATTATGGTTTTGAGCGTGCTAAAGGGGATTATTTTATCGTTTTTGACTCTGATATTATTGTTCCTCCTGATTACCTCTTGAAGGTGCATGCAGGATTGGAATCCATGAAATTCGATGCCTTTGGTGGTCCTGATGCGGCGCATGCTTCCTTCACAGCCATCCAAAAGGCCATTTCCTATTCCATGACTTCTCCATTTACTACTGGAGGTATTCGTGGTAATAAAAAACATGTAGGTCAATTTCACCCTCGCTCCTTTAATATGGGGATTTCCCGTCGTGTATGGGAGGAAACAGGCGGTTTTAAATTGGCGCGTCGCTCTGAGGATATCGAATTCTCTGTGCGCATGATAGCGAAAGGATTTCGTGTGGGCCTCCTGCCCGAAGCCTTTGTTTATCATAAGCGCCGCACAAGCTTTAAGCAATTCTTTAAGCAGACGTATGGTTTTGGAAAGGGACGTATAGATATCTATAAGCTTTTTCCTGGAGAACTTAAGCCTGTGCATGCGCTGCCCACGGTCTTTACCTTGGGGATTGCATTTTTAGTAGTTTTTAATTTAATAAATTTCTTAACCGATGAATATATTATTGCGCTGAATTACATCGTGAATTTAGGTAATAATCTACTCGCGCTATACGTTATTTTATTGGCGGTACATGCCTGTATAACTACAAGAGATATACGGGTGGCTTTATTAGCTATTATAGCATCTTTTACGCAGCTTATTGCGTATGGATCTGGTTTTATTGTGCAGTATTGGAATCGTGTAGTCGTAGGTAAATAAGCCACTTAATTTTTTTTAGCCGTTGATACCATTTACACAAACAAGTTTAGATAAGTTAGAGTCATTATTTAAAACCTTAGGATTTAAAGTTCGTTATGAAAAAGGATCCTTCCGAACGGGAGCATGTATGCTCGAAAATTCGAAGGTTATTGTCGTGAACAAATTCTCCAATTTGGAGGTTAAGATACAGTCGTTAGTAAGCATCCTTAAGGAGATTGATATAGAAGTTGATCTTTTGGAGGAAAAGCAGTTGCAATTTTATCACATTATTAATCCACAGTAATTTGAAAATAACATTTTTAGGAACTGGGACATCCCAAGGCGTACCCGTTATAGCCTGTCAGTGTGCGGTCTGTCTGTCTAGTGATTCGAGAGACAAGCGCTTGCGCTCATCCTTATTAATTTCCTATGAAGGGCATAACTTGGTGGTGGATACGGGACCTGATTTTAGATTTCAAATGTTACGTGCCGATGTACGTGAGCTTGCTGCTGTGCTGATGACACATTCTCATAAAGACCATATTGCGGGACTGGATGATGTGCGTGCTTTTAATTTTCAGCAACAACAATCTATTCCTATTTACGGTACTGCAGCACTGCACGATGCTCTGAAGCGTGAATTCTACTACGCATTTACGGAGCATAAATACCCCGGTGTGCCACAATTAGAATTGGTGGAAGTCGTCGATTTAAAGCCTTTTAATCTCTTTGGTAAAGAGATTATTCCTATTGAAGTCATGCATTATAAGATGCCTGTACTAGGCTTTAGAATCGCTGATTTTGCGTATATTACGGATGCCAAAACTGTAGCTCCTGAGGAGCGCGCTAAATTAAAGGGTGTTAAGATCTTGGTGATCAATGCCCTGCAGCTGGAGCCGCATATTTCTCATTTTACCTTAGAGGAAGCCTTAGCTTTTGCTAAGGAAATAGGGGCTGAGCGCACTTACTTGACGCATATTTCGCACCGTTTGGGAACTTTTGAAGAAGTATCCAAGCTGCTCCCTAGCCAGGTTTTCCTAGCCGAGGATATGCTGACCATTGATTGTTCCAAACAATTCCCTGAAGATATTGTTATTATTTAAAATTCGTTAATTGTAAATCTTTATCAATATGGGAAATCTTTTGTATTTAATAGCAGTTGTTCTAGTGATTGTTTGGGCGATTAGTTTCTTAGGAGGCTATTACACTGGAGGTATTATTCATACATTATTAGTAATAGCGATTATTGTAATCTTATTACGTATTATTCGTGGTGCAGCTTAATTATCACGCGCCTGATACAACTGGGCAATAGCCAGGTCTTCGGGAAAAGTGATTTTAATATTTTTATAATCGCCTTCCAGGATATGTATGCTGTAGCCCAGTTGTTCTACAACGGAAGCATCATCTGTAAAATAGCGCTCCTCGCGTTGTTGGTAAGCTTCATACAATACATTCGTTGCGAACACTTGCGGTGTTTGCACCAGCCATATTTCATTTCTATTTAACGCTTTAGAAGCTTTTTCTGGCACTACTTGACGCACGGAATTTGTGGATGGCGTAGCTACTAACGGTCTGGCGGCATCATGAACGGCGATGTAATCGATAGGCAAGTTTAAGGCTTTGAGGTAGCGTAAACCATTTTCCACGGATTGAAATCTTGACTCTCCACCTAAGCAAATATGATGGGGTCGAAGGTCGAGAAATTCTTCATAAATCAAAAGTAAAAAAAAGCATCGATAATGTGACTTATCGACGCTCCTTTGACTGTATAATATACGTAATAAATACTTAGATAATTAACATGGCATCTCCATAGGAGTAGAATCTATATTTTTCTTTTACAGCAACTTCATAAGCATTCATCAGGTTTTCGTAACCTGCAAATGCCGCAATCATTACTAATAGAGTAGATTCTGGAGTATGGAAGTTTGTAATCATAGAATTCGCAATAGAGAAATCATATGGAGGGTAAATAAATTTACTTGTCCAATCTGATGCCGCTTTTAGGTGTCTATCTGCTGATACGGATGACTCAATTGCGCGCATAGAAGTAGTACCTACAGCACAGATGCGACGCTTACCATCGATGGCTTTATTCACTGTGCGTGCTGCAGCTTCTTCGATAATAAACTGCTCAGAGTCCATTTTATGTTTTGTTAAGTCTTCCACCTCTACGGTACGGAAAGTACCTAAACCTACGTGTAAAGTCACTTCAGCAAAATCTACGCCTTTTAATTCTAAACGCTTCATCAATTCTCTGGAGAAGTGAAGTCCTGCTGTTGGGGCAGCAACTGCTCCTTCATTTTTAGCGTAGATCGTTTGGTAACGGAATTTATCCTCTGGTGTAGCTTTACGTTTAATATATTTTGGAAGTGGTGTTTCTCCTAAAATTTCAATATTGCGACGGAATTCTTCATCTGTACCGTCAAATAAGAAACGGATAGTACGTCCACGTGAAGTGGTATTGTCAACTACTTCAGCAACAAGTAAATCGTCATCGCCGAAATACAATTTGTTACCAACACGAATTTTACGAGCAGGATCTACTAATACATCCCACAGGCGAAGCTCTTTATTTAATTCACGTAATAAGAAGACTTCAATTGTAGCACCTGTTTTCTCCTTATTGCCGTACATACGAGCAGGGAAAACTTTGGTATTATTTAAGATCATGACGTCTTTATCGTCAAAATATTCTAAGACATCTTTGAAAATTTTGTGCTCAATTTTACCTGTGTCACGGTGTAATACCATTAAACGCGATTCATCACGATTTTCTGTAGGTTCAGAAGCAAGTAGCGATTCTGGTAAATTGAACTTAAATTGAGATAACTTCATCTTTAATTTCGATATTTAAATGATTGCGATTTTATGCTGTAACCGATTTGTCCGGATACAAAAAAGCACCCAAAGGTAAAAAAAAATACCGATTTATTCGTCATAATTTAGCCTTTTTGAAAATTAATGCCGGTTTGTTTTTATTGTTTTGTAGTTTTACGATTAGTATATGTCCAATTTAAGCCTTTTAGTTGAATCAGCACGCTTTGCGACTGCGGCGTTACGTGGGAATCGTACGCGCACCTTCCTTTCTTTGTTAGGGGTAACGATCGGTATCATGACGATTATTGGCGTATTTTCTGCGGTCGATACGTTGCGCTCCAATTTGGAAGCCTCTGTACAAAAAATTGGGTCGAATATTTTATATGTACAGAAATGGCCTTGGGATGGAGGGCCTGATTTCCCATGGTGGAAATTTGAAAATCGTCCACATCCATCGTTCAGCGATTATGAAGCGTTAAAGCGCCGTATGACGACGGCTGAAGCTGTCGTATACAGTTTTGATATCGGCAACTCCACTATAAAATATGGGAATAACACCGTTTCAAATGCTGACATTGCTGTAAACACGCATGAGCTTCCGGCTGTGAAAAACTTAGAATTTCAAACAGGCCGTTATTTCACGGATGCGGAATCCTCCCATGCTGCCATGGTCTGCTTTATTGGCGCTTCGCTTGCTGAAGGTCTATTTCCCAATCAGATTCCTGAAGGAAAGGTGATTACCGCTCTAGGGCGTAAGCTGCGCGTAATTGGGGTCCTTAAAGCGGAAGGTGCCAGCTTAATATTTGATAATTCTTCCGATAATGCCCTCTTTATACCCTACACTTTAGCGCGCAATCTGGTTAATGTAAAGCTCTATTCGCCTCAAATTATTGTGCGTAATGCGGGGAGCTACAGCTTAGCGGAATCGGAGTCCGAACTTAAAGGATTAATGCGCTCTATCCACAGGATAGCGCCCAGTAGAGAGGACGACTTTTCAATTAATAAAACAACGATGATTACCCAGTCCCTTGATTCGCTGTTTGTAGCGGTGAATATCGCAGGCTTTTGTATCGGTATTTTCTCCATTTTGGTGGGCGGATTTGGGATAGCAAATATTATGTTTGTCAGCGTGAAAGAGCGTACAGCACTGATAGGGATTCAGAAATCGCTGGGTGCAAAACAGTCTTTTATCTTAACACAATTTCTTTTTGAAGCTATTTTTTTATGCTTAATTGGTGGCTTAATAGGTTTGGGCATTGTATTTGTATTAGCGATATTTGTAAATTTAATTGCAGGTGTAGCAATTGTAGTAAGTATTAAAATGGTTCTATTAACGTTCCTTCTGTCAACAATAATTGGCTTGATTTCCGGCGTGGTGCCAGCCTATAGGGCGTCTAAGTTAGACCCTGTGGAGGCAATCCGTAGTTAAATGAAGCTAACTATTGGAAAAGTAATTTGCTACCTGGTAGCCATTTATTTCTTCTATCTGATGCTGGAAATTACGTTAAGGTATATTCCCTTAGATCGTGAAGTTGCTTTTTTGGCTATTAAGCAGGAGGAGGTGCAGGGAGTTCCGGGTTATCTACCGTTATTTTACGTACATGTTTATAGTGCTATACTGGTGTTGCTATGCTGCTTCACGCAGTTTTCAACGTATTTGCTAAAGACCTATCCTGCTGTTCACCGTCTTGGAGGAAAGCTGTATGTTTTTATAGTGCTTTTCTTGGCGGCACCCTCGGGACTATTTATCGGTTTTTTCGCAAATGGCGGCGGCGTTGCTGTCGCAGCATTTTTGCTGTTGGCTATTTTGTGGTTTTACTTCACATGGCAGGGGCTGCGTGCGATACAAAAGGGTGATGTAGCGCAGCATCGCGCAATGATGTTGTGCAGTTTTTCTTTAGCTTTCTCAGCGGTTACTTTACGCTTATGGAAGGTTATTTTGGTTTATTTCTTTGAACCTGCACCCATGGATTTATACCGTGTAATTGCTTGGCTAGGCTGGGTGCCTAACTTGCTATTAATTATTTGTTACCTAACTATAAAATCTCTAAAAAATGAAAAGAATCCTTCCGTACCTTTTATTCGGCGTTATGTTAGCTTCCTGTCAACAGAAAAAAACGCAGGAGAAGAAGGAAGAACCCGTCGTCGTAAATGAAATCAATCAGGAGCTCTACGGCAATTGGGTAGGGACTTTTAATGTTGATGATGCTATTTCTGAGGATAATTATGATAACCTGATTGAATACAGTAGACAGATCAACTTAATTATCAAACGTATTACTCCAGACTCCGTATATGCTCAAAATATCGTCGCTGGAAATGTGCGCGACTTAAAGGGGGAGATGAAAGTTGTCGGTAAGAAATATTCATTTATCTTAGATGAGCCGGGCACGAAGACTTCTGACGGACGCTTTGTATTTTCCATTGAAAATGATACGATTCGCGGAACATGGACGGCATTTAATCCGAATGGACTGAAAGTGAGTAAACGTGTGATGGAGCTTACCTTACGTCCATTTAAGTATAATGCCAACTTAATGCTGTCCGAAGATATTGAATTTGTTGATTACACGAGCAGTAAAGACTCCCTGTACGCCTTAGAAGAGGATAGTGCACATGTTACGCTGAGCATGTATCGTGGGGCATCGGAAGCCGTCCTTAAATTGAATGCCTCTACACAGACTCTGAAGGAAGGAGATCTCAAGAACCTCAAGAAGATCGATTTAGAAATTATTCGCAATACTATCTTCGCTAGGCATGGATTTGCATTTACGAAATTAGCTCTACGTCAGTTCTTTGATTATGTGCCCTGGTATGTGCCTATTTATACGGATGTTACGGAAAAACTTACTCCTTTAGAGAAGAAAAATATTAGTTTAATCCTCCGTTTTGAGAAATATGCGGCAGATAACTACGATGTCTTTGGTCGCTAAAAAGCCGCCCTATCATTTGATAGGACGGCTTTTGTAGAAGTCTTTTTTTAGGACTATACTAAATTCGCTAATGCTTCTTTAATACGTCTTAGCGCTTCTGTTAATGTTTCATCTGATGCGGCATAGGAAAGACGGATGTAGTTGTCATTTCCAAATGAGTCGCCACCTACAGTAGCAACGTGACCTACATTTAATAAGTATAAAGCTAAATCTGAAGAGTTTTTAATTGTATTTCCAGCTTGGTCTTTCTTTCCGAAGAAAGAGGATATTTCTGGGAAGAAGTAGAAAGCACCTTCTGGCAAATTGGTCTTTACACCAGGGATTTCATTTAATAGATTATACACTAATTCGCGGCGACGTGCAAAGGCTTTTTTCATTTCCAATACCGAAGCTAATCCTTGTTCATAGGCTACAATCCCTGCGCGCTGAGCAATGGAGCAAGTTCCTGAGGTTGTCTGCCCTTGAAGCTTGTCATTTGCTGCAGCAATTTCTTTATTGGCAGCGATATATCCCAATCTCCATCCCGTCATAGCGAAGGCTTTTGAGAAGCCATTTACGATAATAACGCGTTCTTTTACGCTGTCAAATTGTGCAATAGATTCATGCTGATCTACGAAATTTATATGTTCATAAATCTCATCTGATAAGATATAGATTTGAGGGTATTTTTCGAATACTTTTACTAAAGCGGCTAACTCGTCTTTGCTGTATACAGAACCTGTAGGATTACAAGGAGAAGAAAACATAAATAACTTTGTTTTCGGGGTAATAGCAGCTTCTAATTGCGCAGGTGTAATCTTAAAGTTTGATTCAATATCGGTATTTATAAACACCGATTTACCTTCCGCTAACACGACCATTTCGGAGTAAGATACCCAGTAAGGAGTAGGGATAATTACTTCGTCATCGGGGTTGATTAACGTTAAGATAACATTCGATAATGATTGTTTTGCTCCTGTTGAAACAACAATCTGCGAGATATCATAATCTAAATTATTCTCTGTCTTTAATTTGTTTACGATTGCTTGACGTAAGTCAGGGTATCCTGGTACGGGAGAATAACGTGTGAAGTTGTCATCCAACGCTTTTTTAGCAGCTTCCTTCACATGATCTGGCGTATTAAAGTCAGGTTCACCTACACTTAAGCTAATTACATTAATGCCTTTAGCGGCTAATTCACGGCCCAGCTTAGTCATTTTAAGTGTTGCCGATTCGGATAAATTATTTATCCTATCTGATAATATCGTTGTTGTACTCATGGTAAGACAAATATATTATATAAACTGCAATGCTTTAGTATAATTTTTGAAATAATTTAAAGCTTTCACTTAATTCATTGTATAGCTTATTAAAACGGTGCTATTTTATTGTTATTCTTATCGGAGTGGAGTGGGGGTAATCTTTTAATTTCGATTAATTGAAGGTGAACTGCTGAAATCTAAGCTAAAAAAATTATCTTTGCTGATTAAATAATGATTTTTAAAATCCTATATGAAGCACATTCGTAATTTCTGTATTATTGCCCACATTGATCACGGTAAAAGTACTTTAGCAGATAGACTATTAGAGTATACTGATACGATTACCCAGCGTGAGGCACAGGCACAATTACTAGATAATATGGACTTGGAGCGTGAGCGTGGTATTACCATCAAGTCACACGCCATCCAAATGAATTATACCCAGGACGGACAAGAATATATCCTGAATTTAATTGATACGCCAGGACACGTAGATTTTTCGTACGAGGTATCCCGTTCTATTGCAGCTTGTGAAGGCGCCCTATTAATTGTTGATGCTTCACAAGGTATTCAAGCACAAACAATTTCCAATTTATATTTAGCCTTAGAGCATGATTTAGAGATCATTCCTATTTTAAATAAAATGGATTTACCGGGTGCTATGCCTGAAGAGGTAAAAGATCAGATCATTGATTTGATTGGTGGCAAACGGGAAGATATTATTCCTGCTTCAGGAAAAACAGGTTTGGGTATAGCGGATATATTAAAAGCCATTGTAGCTCGTGTACCTGCGCCAGTAGGCGATCCAAAAGCGCCGTTACAAGCGTTAATTTTTGATTCTGTATTCAACTCCTTCCGCGGGATTATGGCTTATTTCAAAGTCGAGAATGGGGAAATCCGTAAGGGGGATAAAGTTAAGTTTATCGCGACGGGTAAAGAGTATTTTGCCGATGAAATTGGTACGTTAAAATTAAATCAAGTTCCCAAGAATGTGATTTCTACGGGAGATGTTGGATATATAATCTCGGGTATCAAGGAAGCGCGTGAAGTAAAAGTAGGGGATACCATTACCCATAAAGAACGCCCTAGTTTAGATGCTATTCAGGGTTTCGAAGAGGTAAAGCCGATGGTATTTGCGGGTATCTACCCCGTAGATACGGAAGACTATGAGGAATTGCGCGAGTCGATGCACCGTTTACAATTAAACGATGCTTCGCTGGTATTCGAACCGGAGTCTTCTGCAGCTTTAGGATTTGGTTTCCGTTGTGGATTCTTAGGGATGCTACATATGGAGATTATCCAAGAGCGCTTGGAGCGGGAGTTTAATATGACCGTAATTACGACGGTACCCAACGTATCTTATCGTGCATTCTTAACGAAGGACGAGGAAGAGATTGTAGTACATAATCCTTCAGACCTTCCTGATCCAAGTAAATTAAGTTTTGTTGAAGAGCCTTTTATTAAGGCCAATATTATTACAAAATCTGAATTTGTAGGCCCTGTAATGTCGTTATGTATTCAGAAACGTGGCGTTATTATCAATCAAAATTACCTGACTTCAGACCGTGTAGAGATGGTGTTTGAGATGCCTATGGGAGAGATTGTATTTGACTTCTACGATAAATTAAAAACAATCTCTAAAGGATATGCTTCTTTTGACTATTCACAAATAGGCTTTAGACAGTCCGATTTAGTGAAATTAGATATCCGCTTGAATGCGGAACCTGTAGATGCGTTGTCGTGTTTGATACACCGCTCCAACTCCTATGATTTTGGAAAGAAAATCTGTGAGAAATTAAAGGAGTTATTGCCACGTCAGCAGTTTGAAATTGCGATTCAAGCATCGATAGGTGCGAAGATTATCGCTCGAGAAAATGTGCGTGCTCTTCGGAAAGATGTAACGGCAAAATGTTATGGTGGGGATATCTCGCGTAAACGTAAACTACTAGAAAAACAGAAAAAAGGTAAAAAACGTATGCGCCAAGTGGGGAATGTGGAAATTCCGCAATCTGCATTTATGGCCGTTTTAAAACTTGACTAACTAGGAAATGCCTTTTTCAGTAATCGCTGGAAAAGGCATTTTTATGTAGCTTAATAATCAACCTTCATATTTATAAAAGACTTCCCAAAAATCATGAATCTATTAGACGGTAAATTAGTATCAGCAAAAATTAAAGAAGATATCGCCAGAGACGCCGCAGCATTTACTGCTGAAGCGGGACGTAGACCTCATTTAGTAGCGATCTTAGTTGGAAACGATGGTGGGTCGGAAACCTACGTAGCTTCCAAGATGCGTAACTGTGAATTAGTAGGCTTTGAGTCCACGAATATCCGTTATGATGTAACTATTACGGAAGCAGAACTAATTGCTAAAATTCAAGAAATTAATGCTGATGCAGCTATTGATGGGTTAATTGTACAATTGCCCCTGCCGAAACATATCGATCCTGATAAGGTGACCGAAGCAATCGACTACCGCAAGGATGTCGATGGATTTCACCCGATAAACTTAGGACGCATGCAGCGTAATTTACCCTGCTTTATTCCAGCTACGCCCTATGGAATTATGCTTATGTTAGCTCATTATAATATTGAAACTGCAGGTAAGCATGCTGTCGTAGTAGGACGCTCGAATATCGTCGGCTCCCCAATGAGCATTCTCCTAGCCCGTAACTCCAATCCTGGAAACTGCACGGTAACGTTAACGCATTCCCGTACGGCTAATTTGAAAGAAGAGATCTTGCGCGCAGATATCGTTGTTGCAGCTATAGGTAAGAAAAATTTCGTTACAGCAGATATGATTAAAGAGGGTGCTGTGATTATTGATGTCGGTATTAATAGAGAAACTTCTGAAACGACGAAATCAGGCTTTAAATTATATGGAGATGTAGATTTTGATGCTGTAGCACCGAAAGCATCTTGGATCACTCCAGTACCTGGTGGTGTAGGGCTTATGACGATTGTAGGTCTTTTGAAAAATACGTTGGAGGCCGCTCGTGGAACTATTTACGCTAAATAATTGCTGGAAAAATAACCGCATAAATTTTGGCACATAAGTTGTATTATTCAGTTAATATTAACCACTTAATACAATAAAACATGAAAAAATTAGCCTTCTTAGCATTATTTGCTGGTGCATTAACAATCACTTCTTGTGATAACAGTGCAAATTCTAACACAACAAATGCTACTGATACAACTACAGCAGGTGAACATTTAGATCACGCAATAAACGAAGTTAAAGATTCAGCATCTGAAGCTGAAGCAAAAGTTAACCAAGCACAGAAAGATTTAGATGACGCTATTGCGCGTGGTGATAAAGAAGCTGAAACTAAAGCGCGTAAAGCGTTAGATGAAGCAAAAGTACTTTGGGAAAAAACGAAAGATAAAGCCGTAGAGGTGGGTAAAGACGTTAAGGAAGGTGTTAATAACGCCGTTTCTGATGTTAAAGATGCTGGTGAAAAAGCAGGCGATAAAGCAAAATCTATCGGTGGTAAAGCTGTCGAAGGTGTTAAAGATGCAGCTAATGCAACAGCGCATGGTGTAGAGAAAGCTGCTAATGCTACTGCTAAGGGCGTATCGAAAGCCGCTAATGCGACATCTGACGCTACTAAAAATGCAGCACAAGACGTGAAAGAAGCTTTCAAAAAATAATGTATATTCAACGAATACCTGTATTTAAAGTCTACATGTATTCAATAAAAAAACCGTATCATATTTGATACGGTTTTTTTTATGTGGACTACTGCTAGTCTTTCAACGTTCCAGCGGCATATTCTTTACGGATTTTAGAATGCTTCTTACCATATAGATAGTAGACTACGACGCCTATAGCCATCCATATTGCTAAGCGCTCCCAGCTTTCAATCGGTAGGGAAGCCATCATCAGCACACAGACCAAAATACCTAAGATCGGCACTAAAGGGACAAATGGCGTCTTGAATGGACGCTCTAAGTTTGGCTCCGTCTTACGGAGTACCAAAATCCCAATACATACCAGGGTAAAGGCAAATAACGTTCCTATACTCACCATATGTCCTAAATCTGAAACAGGCACAAAACCCGCAAAAATGCTTACGAAAACCATGAATATAAGATTTGTCTTCCATGGAGTCTGACGCTTAGAAAGATCTGAAAATAAAGCCGGCAATAAACCATCTTTACTCATCGAATAGAATACCCGTGATTGTCCTAAAAGCATCACTAGAATTACCGATGTATATCCACAGATAATGGTCACTATTAAGGACGTATTAAGGAAGGTGTACCCCGTCTTCGCAAAGGCTGTAGCAACAGGTTTAGCATCGCCTTGGAATTCCGTGTAGTGCGCTAAGCCGGTTAACACGTAGGCAAATAGTACATATAATATGGTACATATAACCAAGGAGCCAATAATCCCGATAGGCATACCTTTTTTCGGGTCTTTCGCTTCTTGGGCTGCTGTACTTACGGCATCAAATCCAATAAATGCGAAGAATACGACCCCTGCAGCACGTAGAATACCTGAGAATCCATAATGTCCAAAATCATCTGATCCGAAAAAATCTGTCCAGGAGAGAAGTCCTGATTTCACCAAGCTTTCGCCTTGATTTTCTGGAATAAATGGAGTATGGTTTGCTGGATTAATGTGGCTCCATCCTAAAGCAATAAATATTAATACAACACCTACTTTTAGGACTACTAATATATTGTTCACTAATGCAGACTCCTGTGTACCACGCATTAATAGTAGGGAGATAACACAAACAATAAAGATTGCTGGAATATTGATAATTCCACCTTCCCAAGGGCCATTTAAGAGTTCTGTGGGTAGGTTTATGCCCATCGTGAGGAGAAGTTGATTGACGTACTGAGACCAGCTGACGGCCACTGTAGCCGAGGCTAAAGCATATTCTAAGACTAAGTCCCAGCCGATAATCCACGCCATGAACTCACCCATGGTAGCGTAAGAATAGGTGTATGCGGAGCCTGCCACAGGAATCATAGAGGCAAATTCTGCATAACATAAGCCTGCAAATCCACAGCCTATAGCGGCAATTATAAAGGATAAGACGACAGCAGGACCGGCATGATCTGCGGCTGCAATTCCTGTTAAGGAAAATAAGCCCGCCCCAACAATTGCGCCCACACCTAGCGCAACTAAGCCTGTGCTAGAGAGTGTACGCTTTAATGTGCCATGGCCACTTTTCTCGGCTTCGGCGACTAAATGAGGTATAGATTTCTTAAATAACATTGATTTTTGGGTTAATTTTTTTGGTTTGATAAACTAAACCTACGTATTTTTTTAAAATCTCACCAATTTTTTTTAATTATTCCTTAATAAAGATTCATAAAAAAAGCTGTTCCCATGATGGAAACAGCTTTTAAATAACTAGTTCTCAATGTTATTTATTATGTTTGAATAATTTATACTTATCGTTGATATAAATCTGAAGCTGCGAATCTGTTGCTGTCTGTATAAAACTTAAAGAAGGTCTATACTTTTGACGGAAAAGTAATATTTCTTCCGTTGAAAGGGGAGTCACCGAGCGGATAAGCTCATTGCTGAATCGTAAATCTATGGCGCGAATATCTTTCTCCTTACGGAGCACATCAATATTCTTTCGTGCCAACTTACCTTCGTTTCCAAAAAGCCTGGAGGGCGATACATAGATTCTAGGTTTATAATTGGATCCCGTAAAATATTTTCCTTGAATCTCAGCGCGCATAATTTCTGCTTGCAGCCTGCTGTCACTAAGTCTAGCAACCATGACTTCATCTAAGATAATGGAGTTGTTGCTCGGCTGAAGATAAATCCTATTTACCCCCAAATCATGGACATAGATCGTATCGGCATAATAGCCATTTACTTCAATGGCAAGCTTATCATATAAATTCGTTGCTAACGAGAATCTCCCCTCGGCATCGGTAACGACTGCTGCCATCGTTGAAAGGTTCTTGATATGTGCATTTTCAATAAGCTTGCTGTTATCAAGCTGCATAACAATGCCTTTCAAAGTTTTTTGTTGTGCAGTAGCGTTGGTCAATTGGCAATTAACCAGTAGGCAAAGGAAGGGGATCCAGCAATTATTTTTTATGAAATGCATATAACTATTCGTTCGTGAATTCTATGATAAATGTCCGTATTATTATTTCTTAATCCAAATATTATTAGCAGGATTAATATCTGGGAACACATGGTCGGGATCTAAGGTTACAGCGGAAAGTTCTTCCGTCGTGGCAAGCTTAAATTTCCAGCTGCGTGCACGCTGCCAAATTTCTACGGGTAATTTTACGCGGTGTTTCTTACCTGAAAGGGTCGTTGCTTCCACAGTTACGGGCATGGGTAGACGCTGCAGATTTTCAATTTCTATGACCGCACCTTGCTGTGGATTATTGTCTATATAACTTACTTGGGAGATCGCTTGATCTAAACTCCAGTTGTTTAAAAACCAACCTCTCCAGAACCAAGATAAATCTTCACCGGTACCATTCTCAATGGATCTAAAGAAATCTGTAGGGCTCGGGTGCTTGTAGGCCCAGTCCGCAATATACTGGCGAAAAGCTTCATCAAAGCGCTCCTTACCGATAATTTCATCCCTTAAAAGTTTTAAACCATAGGCGGGCTTATAGTAGACTAGGGCTCCGATATGGCGCTCCTGCATACTTTGTGGGGTCGACATAATAGGCTCCAGTTTTGGGTTAAATAATGACCCTGCCATGTTATTCTGGTCCCCTATAGGTCTATGATATTCTCCCTTATTAAAGGCTTCTGTAGAGATTTCATTTATAAAGGAGTTGAAGCCTTCATCCATCCATCCATGAACACGTTCATTGGATCCTACAATCATGGGAAACCAGTTGTGTCCAAATTCATGGTCTGTTACGCCCCAGAGCCCCGCAGCTTTGGCAGTACTTCCACAAAAGGAAATTCCCGGGTATTCCATACCTCCAACATTTGAGGCTACATTGACAGCTGCAGGATAGGGATATTCAAACCATTTTTCGGAATAATGTTCAATCGAAGCCTTGGTGTATTCTGTAGAGCGTTCCCAGGCGTTATTGCCATATACTTCAGCCGGATAGGCCGAGAGCGCTAGCGCAGTAGCGCCTGAAGGAAGGGCGATCTTTGCTCCATCAAGTACAAAGGCTTTTGAAGATGCCCAAGCGATATCACGGGAGTTTTTTAAAGCATATTTCCAGGTTAGCGTTTTTTTGGAAGGGCGCGATTGTGCTGCTGCAACTTCCTTTGGTGCGCGTATAAGTACGGTCGTATCAGACTGCTGCGCTTGAAGATAGCGATTATATTGCTGATCGGTAAACACCTCTTTTGGGTTTAAAAGCGCTGCGCCCATCACGACAAGATGGTTTGCTGGCGCGGTAATCTCCACCTGATAATCGCCGTAGTCTAAGTAGAATTCCCCCGGACCAGTGTAGGGCAGTGTATTCCATCCACGGATATCATCATATACTGCCATACGTGGAAACCATTGTGCGATGGAATAAATAGGGCCATTTTCAGTTTTCAGAATCCCTGTACGGTCAGCACCATAGGTCGGTATGCTGTAGTTATAAGCTATGTTTAGCACCAATGTACCCCCTTTTGGAGATAGCGGCTTCGCAAGTTTTACCTTCATGCGTGTATCATTAATCTGATAGTTCGCAGCAGCACCATGCTCATCGGCAACACGCTGAATAGAATAGCCACCATCAAATTCTGATTTTGCGTCCCCATAGCGGCTTGCCGTTAGCGGCGTCGCTTGCTGCCCACGGGAGTCCTTCTTAAATAGATTTTGATCTAACTGAATCCATACATAATCTAAAGCATCGGGACTATTATTAATATATTCTATGCGTACAGTACCGTCAATCTGATTGGTTTGGTCGTTCAGACTAGCTTTGATTTGGTAGTTTGCTCGATTTTGCCAATACTGCTCCCCCGGTTTCCCTGATGCGGTGCGATAGACAGAGGCCGTGCTGGTGTAAAACTGCGGGCTAAAAGCTTCCGTGTAGTTGTAAATAGAATTATGAGTTGCTTTAATAGAATTCTCCTGAGCCTGAAGGGGGCTTAAATTGGCTATTAATAGCAGCGATAGCGCCGTGAGAAGGTAAGGTTTTCTGATCATTATTAATTAGGTTAGCATTGGACGTTATTTAATTAATTTGGCATATTCCTCTTCCTGAAACCCCAGCAATAGGTGCCCTTCGAATGCTAAAACAGGCCTTTTTATCATACTTGTATTTTCTGAGAGTATGCTTAGGGCGGCCGCTTCATGGGTGATGCTGCTTTGCACAGCAGGATCAATTTTTTTCCAGGTAGTACCTTTTTTATTAATTAATCTTTCCCAGCCCACTTGATCGGCCCAGCTCTTTAATTGCGCGATAGGGGCACCTTCTTTTTTAAAATCATGAAAGGTGAATTCCAAGTGATTATCCGTTAAAAATACGAGTGCTTTCTTTACTGTGTTACAGTTTTTGATTCCAAAAATATGTATCATGAATGTTTAAATTTGACCTTACTCAAAGATGTTAAAAATTTATTGTACTTGGTAATGAAAGCGCTTCTTTATTCAATAATGCCAAAATTCTTAATTACAGAGTTTGTAAAAAAATGATAGGTTGTGTATTTATTACACTATGATTGTTGTTTGATTTCTGAAATAATTTTCTAACTTTATAACGATAATTATAAAAATAATAACCCAACAATATATATCATATGAGCCTAAAAGATTTTAAAGGTGTATTAACAGGTGATCAAGTACAAGAATTATTTGAGATTGCTAAGGCAAATAAATTTGCTTTACCAGCTGTTAACGTTACTGGAACTAACACAATCAACGCGGTGTTAGAGACTGCAAAAAAAGCAAACTCTCCAGTAATTATTCAATTATCAAATGGTGGTGCACAATTCTATGCGGGTAAAACATTGAATAATGATAATCTACAAGCATGTATTTTAGGTGCTGTTTCTGCAGCTCATCACGTTCATTTATTAGCTGAGCATTATGGGGTTGCTGTCATCTTGCATACAGATCACGCTGCGAAGAAATTATTACCTTGGATTGACGGTTTATTAGATGCTGGAGAGAAATTCTTCGCACAGCATGGAAAACCATTATTCTCCTCCCATATGTTAGATTTATCGGAAGAGCCTTTAGAGGAAAATATTGAGATTTCAGGAAAATATTTAGCGCGTATGAAACCACTAGGTATGACTGTAGAAATCGAATTAGGCGTTACAGGTGGTGAGGAAGACGGTGTAGATAACTCGGATGTAGACTCTTCAAAATTATATACACAACCGGAAGAAGTAGCTTATGCTTATGAGGAATTATCTAAAATTTCAGATAAATTCACTGTAGCTGCAGCATTCGGTAATGTACACGGTGTTTACAAACCTGGAAATGTGAAGTTACAACCCGTAATCTTACATAACTCCCAAGAGTTTATTAAAGAAAAATTCAACTTAACAGCTGAAAAGCCTGTAAACTTTGTGTTCCATGGTGGTTCGGGCTCTACGCCTGAGGAGATCGCGGAAGCAATTTCTTACGGTGCTATTAAGATGAATATCGATACAGATATGCAATGGGCATTCTGGGATGGTGTACGTGCTTATGAAGCTAAAAACCGCGAATATTTACAAGCTCAAATTGGTAACCCTGAGGGCGCTGATTCACCAAATAAAAAATACTATGACCCACGTGCATGGTTACGTAAAGGTGAAGAAGCTTTCGTTACACGTTTGACACAAGCTTTCCAAGAGTTGAATGCATTAGATGCTAATACAAAATTATAAGCTTTCATATAAGTTTTATTACCAATACTTCATAGGGTGTTTCTCAGGAAATACCCTATTTTTTTGCCTATAATTTCAATAATTTAACACTTTTTAGGATTCTTAGGCCCGTTATTTGTTTTACTTTGTAAGCATAAAATAAGTTTATTATGAAAAAATATATTGCCGTAGCCCTGTTAATTTGCGGATTTGCTAGCGTTAAAGCGCAAACGACTCGTGATGTAGGTACTTTTCACAGTGTGGAAGTAACGGATAAAATCCAAGTAGAGCTCATTCATAGCTCCAAAGCAAAAGTTGAAATTGAAGGGGAGAATAATGAACATGTCGATGTGGTAAATAAAAATGGATACCTGCGTTTAAAGATGAATACTTTAAATATGTTAAAAGGTGATTTAGTAAGTATAAAAGTTTACTACACTGATATCAATGAGCTTTCGGCCAAAAAGGGGGCAAAGTTAGTGACCAATCCCGAAGAGTCGCTTAAGATGGATGTCTTAAAGTTGTCTGTAGGCGAAGGGGCACTTGCGACAATGAACCTAGCGGTTCAGAACCTAACTCTAAAGGCTACTGCGGGAGCGCAAGTTCAGTTGGCAGGAACGGCGAATCGTCAGGATGTAATCCTTAATTTAGGAGCTTCCTATAATGGAAAAAGCTTAGTCACCAGCCTTACAAATATCGCTTTAAATGGAGGTGGTAGCGCTTCTGTCCATGCCAATGGTACAGTGGATGCTAAGACGCGTGGGGGAGGGATCATTGAAGTATATGGAAATCCTGCCGCTAGAACAGAAAAGAAATTTGTCGGAGGAGAGATAATCTTTAAATAACATACTATAAAAAAAAAGCTGTAGCATTTGCTACAGCTGTTTTTTTATAGTAATGGCTTTTTGTTATGACTGGCATAATAAGCTAATTTATGTTGAAACATAGCAGCCATTTTCGCTGCTCTATCCTTGGCTTCTTCAGCCTTAGGACCTTCAAATAGGGCGTCTACAGAAGTGTTAAATAAAGACATCCATTGTTTGAAATGCACTTCCTTAATGGGAAGGTCGGCATGTGCCATAAAGGGGCTTCCAAAATAGTGCTGCTCATTTAAGAGGAGCGTATGCCAGAAGCTGACCATTTTCTTTAGATGAACTTCCCAGTTATTCCCTATCTGCTTCTTGAAAATATCAGCTAATAAGGAGTCGTTAAGAACTTTTCCATAGAAATGATTTACTAAAGTTTCTATGTCAGCGGGCGTGGAAATATCTGTTAACATATGCATTTACAAAGATACATCCTTTCCCAGTTAGCGTAAGTTATTTTGTGAAATAACTGTATAATTCAAAACTTAATTCGCCAATTACACAACCAATTATTATTCCTGCAAATACACTTATTGCTAATTTTGAGCTATGTGTTAAATTTAAAGTCATAAGGTTCGTTTATTTTCTTTACAAAAGTAATCATTGTTACATTTTTTCAATTATAGGCTGTAGTAATTAATTAAAGTTGTAGCGAAAGCACGACATGACGGTAAAGTATTGTGTAATTAAAGGATTTTAATTCAATTATATTTTGTATTATAACTCGGCAGATTGCGACCATATATTGATATTTCCATCCTTGGCATAGTGGTCAATTTGAGTAAGCTCCTCAGCTGTAAAGGAAAGATTCTGTAAGGCACCGACACATTCTTCAACTTGGCTTACCTGACTTGCGCCTATCAGTGCCGAGCTTACGCTACCCTGACGTAGTACCCAGGATATTGCCATCTGCGCCAAACTCTGTCCCCTTTGATTTGCAATCGCATTTAGTGCCGATATATTCGCTAGATTTTCTGCACTTAGAAAGTCAGGTTGTAAGGACTTATGTTGCTTAGCACGGCTCTCCAAGGGGATATCCTGCAAATATTTTGAAGTTAGCATGCCTTGAGCTAAGGGTGAAAACACAATGGAGCCCATACCTAAGTCTTCAATGGTGTCTAGAAGACCATCCGTTTCAACCCATCGATTAAGCATGGAGTAGCTTGGTTGGTGAATTAAACAGGGCGTTCCCAGTTCCTTTAATAGCGCAGCGGCTTCTCTTGTGCGCTGTGCGTTGTAGGAGGAAATTCCCACATATAAGGCTTTCCCTGAGCGTACGATTTGATCTAGCGCCATCATGGTTTCTTCTAAGGGCGTGTTGGGGTCAAAGCGGTGGGAATAGAAAATATCTACGTAGTCTACACCTAAGCGTTTTAAACTTTGGTCGCAGCTGGAAATTAAATACTTGCGTGATCCCCATTCACCATAGGGGCCTGGCCACATGCGGTATCCAGCTTTTGTAGATAGAATCAGCTCGTCGCGATGGTTTTGAAAATCTTCTTTAAGAATACGGCCAAATGCAAGCTCTGCGCTGCCAGGACTAGGGCCATAGTTATTCGCCAAATCAAAATGGGTGATGCCTAAATCGAAGGCTTTATGACAGATTGCTTGCTTTACAGCATGTGGCTTATCGTCACCGAAATTATGCCATAAGCCTAAGGAGATGGCGGGCAATAATAGGCCAGAATTCCCACAACGGTTATAGATCATATCTTTATAGCGTTCGTTAGATGGTTGGTAGCTCATAAGGAGTAATTTTATTTTCTAATATACTATAAATTCAATAATTTGTGGAAAAATTTTAGGACATGGAATTCACGAGGGAGCAGCAGCAGATAATCTATTCAGATGAAGATATTACAGTGAATGCTGTTGCTGGCGCAGGAAAGACAAGTACCTTAATTGCCTATGCGCGCCAGCGCCGTAAGGGCAGCCGCATCTTGTACCTTGCGTTCAATAAGTCTGTGAAAATGGAGGCACAACGTAAATTTTCCAATGAAGGGCTGACGAATGTTACCGTAGAAACGGCACATGGCTTAGCGTACAAATACGTGGTCTATCGGGGTAATTATGAACTTCGTGCGCAGCCTTATAAGACCTATGAGATCGTGGATGTCTTAGGGATGAAAAATCACCTTGACGCTACTACAGCACTTATTCTCGCTAACCATGTTTCTAAACTTCTGAATTACTTCTGCAACTCCGATGCCTTACGTGTTCAAGATGTTAATTATAAGGCTACCTTAGCAGACCCACAGGTGCGTCATTTTGTGCATATCCACGAGGAGGCACTGATTTACTTCTGCCGAGTTTTTCTCGGGAAAATGGATAAAGGAGAAATTCCCATCATCCATGATTTCTATCTTAAGAAGTTTCAGCTCCTGAATCCTAAGCTTCCCTATGACTATATTTTGTTTGATGAAGGGCAGGATGCTTCCGCAGCGATGTTAGCTATTTTCCTACAGCAACCCGCAATCAAAGTGATTGTTGGAGATACTAATCAGCAGATTTACAGCTGGCGCTATGCCATCAACTCCTTGGAGAAAACACACTTTAGGCGCGTAAACCTATCAGCGAGCTTCCGCTTTAATCAGGATGTCGCGGAGTTGGCGAAGCATATTTTGAAGTTTAAGCGCCATATTCAACCCTACTCAGTGATTCCTATAAAAGGGAAGGGGAGCAGCCGATCCATAAAATCGAAAGCTATTATTGGGCGTACGAATGTCGGCCTACTCCTAAAGGCTATAGCCTATATCTCCCAACGTAAGACGTTAAAACATATTTATTTTGAAGGGCATCTCAATACCTATACCTATGCCGAGGAAGGCGCCTCTCTCTATGATATAGTACATCTTTACTTCGGCAGAAAGCAGCTTGTGCGCGATGCGCTCCTTAAAAGTATGGGATCCATTAAAGATCTCCGTGCTTATATCGAGCAGACAGGGGATAAGCAGCTGGCGATGATGCTGGATATTGTCGATGAATACGGTGAAAAAGTTCCTGGCATCTTACAGGTTCTGAAGGATAAGCATGTCTCAGATGAGGATAAGCATAAGGCGGATATCATTTTCTCCACAGTTCATCGTGCCAAGGGGATGGAATATGATACAGTACAGTTAGTCAATGATTTTATTACGGAAGAAAAAATAGTTAAGCAGGTCGAGAATCAAGGGATGGATCCATTTTTACGAGCTAAGCTCAATGAGGAAATTAACTTACTCTATGTGGCCGTTACGCGGAGCCGTAATAAGGTATATGTGCCGGAGTCTTTATTTCCAAATGTAGAGTTCGACTCTACGACCATCTATAAGTTGCGTAGCAAGCGTCCTTCGGGGGAGGGATAGCTCCCTTAAAACGGTTTAATTTATAAAGGGGTACAATGTATCTCTCTTATGGTCAACTTAAAGCAGCCTTACTTTATCATTAAGTGCCATATTTACTCCTTATCTTCAGCAATAGTTACAAAAGTGTATAAAATTTTCAGATAACTTAAAATTTGTATAATTACTTTTAAGATAAGTTTAAAATTTTATTTATTTAATGAAATTAATGATTTATGTCACAAAATATATCA
The DNA here is from genome assembly GCA_017942165.1 of Rhinopithecimicrobium faecis. GTDB lineage: Bacteria > Bacteroidota > Bacteroidia > Sphingobacteriales > Sphingobacteriaceae > Sphingobacterium > Sphingobacterium faecis. The sequence goes on from JAGKSB010000008.1 coordinate 40,682, forward strand.
ATTGATTTTTATTTTATCATTATAGGATATGTGATTAATCTTTATTTTATAAAATTTCCATATTATATAATATTGTGTTTTTTAGTTTTTAAGCGCTAATTAATTGATGTTTAACCATTTATGTTTTATTTATTATTTTTTTTGGATAATTATTTGATTATTAAAAAAATCAAATTTCCTACAAGGATTATTTTTATTTTAATTTGTCGAAATAACCAAAAAAATTATGAGAAAAAAACTTTATGTAAAACCTTGCATAATATTAGCTACTATCCAACATGAGGAAAGTATCGCTACAGGGTCCACGCGATTAACTATTTATAAATCTAATGAAACAGAATTGTTTTTTGAAAAAGATGAGGAATTGTTGTTCCATACCTATTTTGGAACTGGAAGAGAAGCGTTTCAGGATATAACATTCTAAACTAATATTAAACATTTCTTAATTATGAACAAAATAGATTTTAAATTAATAGCTCTATTGACCCTAACCTTAATATTCTTTGCCTGTAAGAAAAATGAAGAAAGCATAAGTGGTGAGAAGGTTAAAAAGTTAGTTGTAAGTTTATCCGATTTAAAAATATCGAATACAGACAACAAAAAAGTGGCTGCGAACGGTATCAAGAATTCTAATAGCTCCTATAAAATTACAATCGATAATGAATGGGGTATGGTAGTTTCATCACAAAATCAAACGACCACACAAAAAAACATAGCAAATAGTACCCCATCTACTACACCACTATCACCGAAGGTCTTCCCATTTTTATATAGTGGAGGCCTTAATACTGAAGCAAGTATGGAAGGAGTTCTTCCTAAAGGAATTGCTTTTCGTGTGCATATATTTAACGCGGCTACGAATGAATTAATCGCGCAAAAAATATACAGAAATGGAAGTACCGTGTTAGGTGCAGCTTATGCAAATTTACCTTTACCAGAGAATGATCCCTTTGATCTTCCTGATGATATCCCAAAAATTAAGCTTGTTGCCTTTACTATTTATGATCAAAGTAAGCCATTAAATCAACAACTTATTCCAACGAATGAAAATCTTTCGATTTATAATGGCTCTACTTTATTGCATAATAATGCCTTAAATACTGCTGGGTATGATGATTTAATTTTTAGAGGTATTGAAGGAGGGAAGGATTTTTTCTATCATTCGGAAGAAATTATTGTTAATACTGGTCCTTCAGTTTTATATAAACCACTTACTTTAAAATTATTAAATTCATATTTAGCCTTGGATGTATTTCTTAACGAAAATGATGTTAGTAATTATGAACTAATGGTTGACGAAATAGAAGCATACATTCACCCTGGCGCTAGTAGATATGATATAACACCCGCAAGCGCTGCTGCTAATGGATCCGTTACTTTCTCGAATGCTATTTATGATCAAAATGCAATTAGATCGAGTGCTTTGAGTTTGAATAATGTGCCTTATAGTCAGTTTTTAGGAGACCATGTTCAAAGATCATTAAAGTATGAAGGTACTAAACTTAATGTTCAAAAGATTACGGGTAATAGAAATAGTAGATTTATAATTAGGCAGAGTTATCACTCCACCAAATATACTAATTATGTAGGAGAGCCTTCTGAAGCCGCTGTGACAATCACTGATTTTAATAATTATGCAAATAGTCAGACCTATTTGAAATATTATCGTCCAGCTTTTTTAAACAGCCCTAGTGAGAATATTAATGATCCGTATAATGATTTAAATAAAATTAGTCATATTTTGGAATTAAGAAATGTCAGAGTTAGAAATAAGACGACTTCAAAATTTTCTGTCCCAATAACGGTGTTAGCACTTGTCGCTGGGGATGGTAATAATAATTTCGGATACCGCCATAATATAGAGCTTAACTATGGAATAATTACCGATTAATAGCATATAAAGTAAAAAGAGAAGCTGTGCCTTCTCTTTTTACTTTATATTAAAAAGTGGAACAGCTCTTTTAGTAACTTTTAAACTTAGCGTAGATTACCTAGTAAACAGTTGTAATTTCTTTTCAAACGAAACAATATTTAATATAATTTTATGCTCTACCTATCCGCTCAGCCTGCAGATCTTTATTTTTTATGGCAGTTAGAGATACAATTAAAAAATTTTGAAGAATTAGGGATTGAGGCAAATAACATCCATGTCCTACTTTCCTATGATAAGGAAGGGGAGATTCCCACTATTTTTAATCATTTAATTGCACAAAATCAAGCTTGTTTTTTCTTTTATAAAGATGATAGAACCGACCACAGTTATGCTTCGTCGCTACGCCCCCATATACTAGCTAAGCATTTTAAAATTCATCCTTATTTATCTGAAAGGGTTATTTTCTATCATGACTCGGATATTTTAATACGTCAACGATTTGACGAGAAATTCTTAATGGATACCGACTTCTGGTATATGTCCGATACGCGTAACTATATTTCTGCATGGCATTTAAAAAAATATGGTGAAGGTTTTTTTGTGGGCATGTGTGAGTTAATGGAAGTCGATCCAAAAATGATTACGGAAAATGATTTCTGTGCTGGAGGAGCGCAAACAGTACTAAAAGGGGTGGATGCTAATTTTTGGTTGTCTGTAGAAAAGTATGGCACAAAGCTATTTAATTATATTTATGCTTACAAAGCTAGCCATACGTTGAAAGACGCACGCTCCCTTCAACCATGGTGCGCCGACATGTGGGCATTATTGTGGTTGGCTTGGAAAATGGGTTATAAAACAAAAATTAATAAAGAATTAGATTTTTGTTGGCCTATGGAGCATATCTCAAAATGGTACAGCACAAAAATATTGCATAATTCAGGTTTTCAGGAAAGTGATAAGGATACCCTGTTTATGAAAATGAACTACCGATTCTCTACTCCTTATTACGTTGACTTTGCATATGTAGATAAAGAGAAATGTTCTATTATTTACAAAAATAAAATAGATGAACTTGCAAACAATCAGCAATCACACCCGCTCCCAAATTTAACGGTAATCATCCATTTGAGGAACTTTTCTGAAACTTCTTTTGATCGTATAAATACCTATGTTAGGTATCTCAAGAAGCATTTGAATGTAGCAATTGTCCTAGTTGAAAGTGGAGATATGCCTCGTCTTAAGGTGGACGTTTTAAGAGAATTCTGTACTCATTATTTTATCGGTTTTGAGGATTTGGGTAAATTCATTGCCGAAAGAATTACTACGCCATTGATCTTCGTAGTAAAAAGTGAGATTTTCATTGCTTATAACCTGCTTATAGAAAGCTATAATTTGCTAGCTATTTACCCAAATAATCTCATTATCCCCTACAGTGTACTCACCGCTTATAGGCCAGAAAGCTTTGTAGAATTTAAAAATTATCTGTCTTTTGACCTTCTTAAACAAAAGGAAATTGAAAATCCAAAAGAGTTGGCTTTAGAAGCGTTTATGCAAAGTCTAGCGTCCTATATAAATTGTGGTGGTGAGAATCTGTCGTGGAATTATTTTACTAAACCTGGGTTCAATTTAGAACGTGCTTCAAGATGTGAAATTTTGGGGATTGAGGTTGTCCATCTTGAAGGTCTGGGCTTAGTGGATGAAAGACTATTTTTTGATCATGTGACCTACACAAATAAAGCCGAGAAAAGATATTTGCAACGAATTTCGGGTAGCACTAGAAATAATTTAGTTGCTGAGCTCTCAATTTTAAATTATAGTCACAAAAGGATAGCTGATAGCGTGCTCACTGATGACGTCCAAATTAATTGGCCAGTTCAAGTGAATTATATAAATATATCTCCTGAAAAGAATACAACGAAAGCTTTTGATGGCTATCCCGAGTTTAAGTTACTTGTTCATCAGGGTGAATTGGATATGGGCTACAGTAAATGTTTTTGGAAGCTCCTCGTTAAGGCAATTGAAAAACATGATTTTAATAAACAACCTTATTTCTTAATGAGTACTGGAGATATCTATTTAACAAAAGATTATAACAAAGATTATCTGATAGATATGATTAAAAGTTTGCTTCTGTATAAGTTAGATTATATTAATACTGGTACAGTGGGAGGGTTTATAGAAAGTAAGGTGCTCAAAGAAAATTTAATATGGGTAAATAACTGTTATTCCTTAAATTTTGTGATTTTTTCAAAATCATTGTGTGAAAAAATAAGTAAGCTTGCTTACTCAGGAGATAATAGCGTCGATTTAACCATTAGCAAGCTGTCAAATTTGAAAGCTATAGCAGCGCCATTTTTTGTTAAGCAAAAGACTTACGGACTAATGGACAAAACAAATCATGTTAAGGATGTACTCGTTGACCACCAAGTATTATACGACGATGCTGAGAAGAAGTTGGAATATCTAATTGCTAAGGGTCTCTAACGAAAAAAAGCAACTTTTTCAAGTTGCTTTTTTGGCGGAGAGCGAGGGATTCGAACCCCCGGACCTATGACAGTCAACAGTTTTCAAGACTGCCGCATTCGACCACTCTGCCAGCTCTCCGCCACAAAAGTACAAAAATTACCCTTATCTCCAAATTATATTTCCAAAAAAAATGGCTTTAAATATATTTAAAGCCATTTTTTATATATAAAAACCTAAAAACTAACACATTAATATTCGCTTAAGATTCAATAATCTCTTGTACATGTTTATCGATATTGTCCGCAATCTTATCGATAGGTAGATCGTCGGCATCATTTCCAAAAGGATCTTCGATAGATTCGGCAATTAATTCCAAGGAGGTGAGTACATAAAATACAAAAGGTACAGCAGCCACAACCAAATAGCCCATTGTGAAGACATAGCCTATAGGAAGTGTGGCAACATAAACTATAATAAACTTCTTGATAAAAGAGCTGTAGGCCAGTGGTATGGGCGTGTTCTTGATACGTTCGCAGGCGCCCACGACATTCGTCATACGGGTAACTTGCTTACTGAGTAGGTAATACTGTGTATCCGTAATCTTTGCTTCGCGATACAAAAAATTTATTTTTCTAGCAATAAGCGAGGCCACTTGGTTGGGGCCATGCTTCTTTGTATCCAAATAGGGGATATCAGGGTGGTCGGAGGTATCGAGCATAAATCTCGAATAGTCAGACTTTAAAAAACTAAAGAGTGTGCTCGCGTAAAGAGGGATCGCCTTCTTGAAAAATGAACGATTTACCTTATCATTTTCAGGAAGAATAGCGTTTACTTCAATCGCTAGATTGCGACTTAAATTCGTTAACTCCCCCCATTGCTTTCGTGCTTCCCACCAGCGGTCATACCCTGTATTTGTACGAAAGACCAATAATAAGGAGAGTGCAAATCCCGTTAGACTGTGAACCGTAGTAATATTTTTAATCCATTCTTTTTCGTTATTCCGTAGATATTCTATCTCTAGATAAGCAATTGCCCAAGAGTAGACCGCAATAAGTAGTATAAAAGGGAGCAATTTTCTAAAAGTATCCGAACGATGAAAATATGTCGTGGAGCTAAACCACTCTTTAGGATTGTAGATAATCATATACAAAAGTAAAAATAGTTCTTAATATGTCGTAAACTCTTTTTAGCTTTAGCCTTTAACACGACATGAAACAGCCTGCAAAGAAATCATTTTCACCCACAAAGAAAGCTACTTTACCGAAGTCCCTACCTGCGACAACGTCTACCACAAAATGGATCGTCATCGCAGTGGCAGCACTTTTCGTGCTGTCTATTGGGGTATTTTGGCATTATAGAGCCGGCATTCTCTACTATTTACGCTCGGCTCAGAATCCCAATAGTGTACTTCATAAGGATAACAGGAAATATGATATCCGTAATGTAGAGATTATGTCCAGCCATGCGGGGCAAATCTTTGGCATCGATATCTCCCAATATCAAGGCGACATCCGTTGGAATGAAGTGAATACCATCAATGATCAATTTCCCATAGACTTTATCTTTATTCGTGCAACAATGGGAGAGAAGTCCGTGGATAAAAAATATAAAGTAAACTGGCGTAAAGCAGCAAGCCGCGCTAAGCTGCGGGGAGCATACCATTATTATCGACCCAATGAGAATTCAATACAACAGGCCAATAATTTCGTAAAAGTCGTGCAGCTGAAGCCCGGAGATTTGCCCCCTGTCCTAGATATTGAAGATAGACCGCGGGATCGGGATATGGAAAAATTACGGTTGGGGCTTAAACGCTGGCTGCAGCTCGTGGAAAATCACTACGGAATAAAGCCTATTATATATTCTGGCGATAGCTATTATAAAGACTTTTTAGAAAAGGAGTTTTCAGACTACACCATCTGGATTGCAAACTATAATTTCTTCGTTGAAGAAATTCATGATACTTGGAATTTCTGGCAGTTTTCAGAGCGGGGAACTGTTCGTGGGATCGATGAATATGTCGATCTTAATATTTTTAATGGCGATATCGAAGCCCTGGAAAAATTAGCCATTCCTTATAAATAAAATTAGCCATCCCTTATAAATAATATAAGCCGATGATAGCGGGTTTCAAAAAATTATGTTTTAGCTTTGCGTTGCAGGAGCAAGGAAGTTTCTGTACTATCTAAAAACAATTTTTCCGTATATGAACGCTTTTCATACGATATCGCTCACCCTTTGCGTATCCTTACTATCCGCTCAGGGAGTATTCGCGCAGGAAACTAGTGTGCAGACAAATCCGACAACCAGCAGTAAGCCTATTAATAAGCAGGAAATACCTGCTATCAGCACGAAGAAATTAGCTAAATTATACAAAGCGCAAGCTGTAAAAATTGTGGATTTTAGGGCTAAGGAAGATTTTGCAAAACTATTTATCCCCAAGACACAATTCTTAGGTGCTAACGGCCCCTATAAGAATTTTATAACGCAGCTGATACCTCATAAAGAGGAGCCTTTTGTGGTGATCGTGATGAAAGAGCAGCAGCAACAAGTCTTAGACGCCCTCCAGGAAGCTGGTTATAAAGCTATAAAAGGGGTGTGGACTCCGGATTTTGGAAAATGGATTGCCTCCGGAAATCCGGTAGATTCCATTGCGGAGATTACAGCCGATCAGCTTGTTAATGCTGAACAGTCAACGCAAGTATTGGATGTTCGTAACCCCTCTGAATATGAAAAAGGACATTTCGCGGCCGCTGTGAATAAGCCTTTATCGCAGCTTTTAGGGGATGCCTCTTCCTTAGATCCAAAAGAAAGCTACCGATTATATTGCCAGTCTGGGTACCGTAGTTTGGTTGTTACCTCGCATTTAAAATCCCTAGGATTTGAAAAAATAGAGAATGTGCAAGGCGGCTATATCGCTATTTCAACTGCGCAAAAAAAGAAAGAAGAAGCCAAGTAAAGCTTCCGAATGGAAAACAATCCTTAGGCTATCAATAAAAATGAGGCTATCAATAAATAAAAATGAGGCTGTCTCAAAAAGGCAGCCTCATTTTTATTTATTGATAGCTTATGCTATTATCCTATGATTATTCTACTTCAGGTAATTCCTTTTTGCGGATAATTAATTTATCTATCCGGTTACCATCCATATCTACGACTTCAAAAATAAGGTTTTTATATTCTGTGCGTTCTCCTTCTTCGGGAACGTGATCTAAGAGTAAGAATACAAGACCTCCAATGGTGGTGACATTATTTAAATCGTCCTCATCCTCTTCTGAAAGACCTAATTCAAATTCTGTAAGAAAGTCATCTAGTTGGTACTGCCCATCAATGATGTAATTACCATCTTCCATCAGACGTAATTTTGGCTTGTCCCCCGTATCGTTATCAGCAAAGTCCCCAACTAAATCTGTTAAAATATCATTTAGGGTAATAATACCTTGTGGGGAACCATACTCATCAATAACTATCGCTTGATGGATTTTTGAATTTTGTAGCATATTCAAAATGCTGTATGAAGAGCTATTCTCATTCACAAATTGAATAGGCTGAATCAATGATCTTAACGATTGGGAACTATTTGTAAGGTACTTCTTCAATAGTAACTTCACATGAATGACCCCAACGATATTATCCAGGCTACCATCGCATACAGGGTAGATTGAGTGCTCCGAATCTAAGATGATTTTACGGTGCTCTTCTGCGGTATCCTGTAGGTCTAAAAAGGAGATATTACTGCGGTGAGTCATTAAATTAATCGCTTTTTTATCGCCCAAACTTAACAGGCGATCTACGATGTCATGCTCAATGCCTTCAATAGCACCGGAGTCTACACCTTCGTCCACTAAGGCTTTAATCTCTTCCTCTGTAACGGAATTTTTAGCTGATTTAATATTTAATACTTTTACGATATTATCCGTCGATACCGATAGCAACCATACAAAAGGTTTGACAATTTTACTCAGAAAATTCATTGGAATAGCCATAAAGATGGCTAATTTTTCAGGGATTGCCATCCCGATACGCTTCGGTACAAGCTCTCCAATTACCAGGGAGAAATAAGTGATTAGCAGCACCACGAGGGCGATGGATATTTGCTCACTATAAGGCGCTAACACGGGCACTAGGCGCATCTGCTCGGCCAAGAAAGTGGCAATGGAACCGCCGGAGAAAAAACCGGTCAAAATTCCTATGAGGGTGATCCCTATTTGAATCGTAGATAGAAAATTATTTGGAGACTCTTTTAACGTTAGCGCTAATTTAGCAGCGACATTTTTCTTGTCAACTTCAGCGCGAAGTCTGGCTTTACGGCTGGATACAATGGCAATTTCCGAGGCGGAAAGGATGCCGTTTAAAAGGATTAATAAGAGAATTATAAGTGCTTCGATGAACATAGTAAAATAACAGTTTAACGGCTAATTTACTAAAATCTTTATATATTCTTGGGATTCGTTAAAAATAAAAGCGGGCGCCCCATGGAGCGCCCGCTTTTAATATGCAGCTAGCTGTGTGGTATAACGACGACTATAAGCCGCTGTCATCTAGCATAAAGGTGTTTTTCTGTGTTTTCCATTTTCCACGGGTGAAATCTGGGAATACAAGAGTTTTATTGCCTTTTTTAATCGATTCTGTTGATAATGGGAATACTGCAGACATTGTTACGGAGTCATAAACGTCAAATGGCGTTTGCTTACCTTGTTTTACCGCTTGAATAAAGCCGTTAAATACAAACCAATCCATACCACCGTGGCCTGAGCCAGTTGCTAATTCTTCATATTTCTTCCAGATTGGGTGGTCATATTTCTCAACCCATTCTTTTGCAGGATCCCAAGCATGAGGCTTAGATTTACCTTCAATATGAATACCTTGTGCTACATCCATCCAGATACCTTCCGTTCCTTGGACACGGAAACCGATCGAATAAGGACGTGGTAAGTGTGTATCATGCGTTAATAGTACTGTCTCTCCGTTAGCACATTGAAGCATCGTTTGCGTGATATCTCCATTTTTATATGCAAGCTTGCTATTTGGGTGTCCTGGAGATTTCTTATTCACATAAGATGCTAACCCGCGCGCTTTAGAAGAGTACGAAGTAATATGTGTAAATCTGTTTCCTTTATTGATATCAATAAAGGGTATAATTGGACCTAAACCATGTGTAGGATATAAATCGCCATCCTGATCTAAGTTATATTGTGTACGCCATTGAGCTTCAGAAATTGCTTTAGGGCCGAATTCAACCCCTTTACCATAGTAGCTTTTACCATCATTAAACAACACCTCACGTAAGTCATGTTGGTAGCCACCTTCTAGGTGTAATAACTCTCCAAATAATCCTTGACGGTGCATGTTTAATACAGCCAATACATCACGGCGGTAAGCGACATTTTCCAAGGTCATATAAGGCTTTCCTGTTTCCTCAGAAGCACGAACTACTTCCCAGTGGTCTTTTACTGAAAGGCCTGCAATCACTTCACAGCCTACATATAGGCCTGCACGCATGGAGTCAACTGCCTGGTCTTTATGGAATTCCCATGGTGTAGCAATGATAATAGCGTCTAATTTCTCTGCGGAAAGCATACGTTTGTAAGCATCTAAGCCACCAGTATATTCTTTTGGAGCTTTAGCACCAGCTTTGGCAAACTGCTTACGACATTGTACAAGGGATTCTTCTTGTGTGTCACAGATTGCTACAATTTCCACATCGGGACGGTTGATAGCAATTTGAACATGATTCCGACCACGTAAGCCGACGCCAATAAAACCTAATTTAATTTTGCCATCCTGCGCAAATAAGTCTGTGCTTGACAGAATGCCTAAACCTGCAGCTGCTACTGCAGTATTCTTTATGAAATTTCTTCTATCCATGAAACAATTGGTATGAGTGAACACATCTAAAGATGGATCTATTTAATAGTTATTTTATGTAATTTCAAACTTCTACTACAAACAAATATATAGAAACTAAGCAATAGATTTTCGTGCAAACGTTTGTTTAATTTTTGGATTAAAATAAACAAACGTTTGTTTTTATTTTTTTGTAGAACTTTTAATTTCAAATGTTGATATTGCGACTCAATTCTAAACTGAAATATATTTTACTAAAATAATAATTGAATGTCGATTCTAACTAACAGTGCACAAGTAAGCGAATCAGCTAAAAATTTTGAGTTTTTAGGTGATATCATTGATATCGTTCCTTTTGGATCGGGACATATTAATGATACATTTTGTGTAACAACGACGAATACAGCTGGAATATCATATTTGCTGCAACGTATTAACCACCATATTTTTGCTGATGTAGCCGGGTTAATGTATAATATTCAATTGGTTGAGAATCATTTAAAAAGAAAATTGCCCGCGGATAAACAAGCGCTGGCTGATCAGTATGTATTAAGTATTATCCCTACGAAAGAGGAGAAATTATTCTTTCAAGATACGGATGGCGACTACTGGCGGATGTTTGTGCTAATAAGAAATACGAAAAGCTATGATATCGTAGAGACACCGCAACAGGCGCGTGAAGGGGGGAAGGCTTTTGGTCAGTTTCAACTTAACTTAGCAGACTTAGATGCCACGAAAATTGTCGAAGTACTACCGAACTTTCATAATATAGATTTTCGCCTTTCCAACTTAAATAAAGCGATTGAAAAAAATAGCGAAGGCCGATTGGCTGCTGTAGAAGATATTATACAATTTATTCGTGCGCGTGAATCGCGTATGAAAACGATCCTCAAGCAAGCAAAAGATGGTTTATTGCCTCTTCGTATAACACATAACGATACGAAATTTAATAATGTGCTTTTGGATGCACAAGATCAAGTTCAATGTGTGATAGACTTAGATACGGTGATGCCTGGTCATGTAGCTTACGACTTCGGGGATGCCATCAGAACGATTATTAATCCTGCTGCAGAAGATGAAACAGACCTCTCGAAGGTGAAGTTGAATATCCCTCTCTTTGAAGCTTATACGGCAGGGTATCTTGGTGAAGCGAAAGGATTTCTAACTGCTGCGGAATTAGACTCCCTTTTAGAAGGAGTCTTTCTACTACCCTTTATGCAGGGAGTACGTTTCCTAACGGACTACTTGGAAGGAGATCATTATTTTAAAGTCGCCTACTCGGATCATAATTTAGTGCGCACCAAGACGCAGTTTAAATTAGTCTCGGAACTAGAAGCTGCTGAAAATGAACTTCAAGCCATCATTGAAAAATATGTAAAATAACAAAAAAAGCACAGTCTACACTGTGCTTTTTTCATGCTATAATAGTATACTTGTAATATGAAACCTATCCTTGTACCTTCTTTACATATTCCTGAAAATACAACCAGCTTTTCAGTATTAGCGTCCTATTTAGCTGATGTGCCTACGCATACAATCTCACATGTCAACTGGCCCCAGGAGTACCCCTATAAGCCAGAAGTAACCTTTAAGATCGCGTATACTGCCACACACCTCTATCTGCAGTATCAGGTGCAAGAAGAGCTTGTGCGCGCTAATTATATGCGTCCCAATGAAAATGTATGGGAGGACAGCTGCGTGGAATTCTTTCTTTCTTTTGATCAAAAGAAGACCTATTACAACCTGGAGTTTAATGTTCTAGGGACGGGGTTAATCGGCTATGGGTCGGCGGATAAGAAAACACGTCAACGGATGGATACTGCCACGATTGAGCAGGTAGCAACGTTTACTGAAGTCGTGCAGCGTAATGGGCAGAAGCTGTGGTCGCTCTTCTTGGAAATCCCCCTGACAGTATTTAAGTTCGAGGCGGATACAACCCTAAAAGGGAAGACCCTACAGGCCAATTTTTATAAGTGTGGAGATCACTTGCCTAAGCCTCATTTTATCTCTTGGAGCCCGATTGATTATCCGACCCCGAATTTTCATCAGCCACAATTTTTCGGCGACTTAACCTTTGATTCATAGCGGTTAAGGGTGTTTTTGTGGGCGCTTGAAATGAAATAATGCCTGCGTAGAAAGAAAAAATAATACATTTCATTCGTTGAGTATGGAAAAGAATGTTATTTTTGCGCAGACTTTAAGAATATAATACGAGGTTTAAAAATAGTCCCAATTTTTAATAGCATAATTATTGCATATTAAAATAGAAAAGATTATCTTTGCACCTCAATTGTTGAATATACGTAATCATAGATAAAATGAAAAAAGATTTGCATCCTTCAAATTACAGATTAGTTGTGTTTAAAGATATGTCAAATGACTACGCTTTTATAACTAAATCTTGTGTTGATACTAAAGAGACTATTGTTTGGGAAGACGGAACAGAATACCCAGTAGTTAAATTAGAGATTTCTCACACTTCTCACCCGTTCTACACAGGTAAAATGAAGTTAGTTGATACAGCTGGTCGTATTGACAAATTCCGTAGCCGTTACAACAAGAAATAAGCTTTCTATCTGTAAAAGACTAAGAACTTTGTTAAATCCCGATAATTTATTATCGGGATTTTTTTGTTATATTTATCCTGTGAATATCGGTTTATATGATTGGCTCACTATAGCAGCCCATTTTGAGTTTGAACAGCAGGAGCAGGGCTTAAATCAGGAGCTAGCCATTTTTAACCCGCTGGACTTATATCCTTTTACCCAAACGAAAGCTGTCTCAGCACTGCGTGTGGGCATCAGCACGATGCTGCAGAAATGGGAATTCGCTTGGCAACAAGAGATCACTTGCTTTTCATCTTTTGAAATGCAGCATACGCAACTTATCACACTGGCCATTTCGGCTCATATCATTCCTAATCCTTCGCTTTTAATGCAGCTTAAGGCTTTAGCTCCAGGGCAAGCTTTACTGGCTGGAAGGGATTTGATCGCAATCCATTTTCCAGAAGATGATACTGTAAATACGATTACCTGTATGCCGTATACGGGGGAGCTGGAACGCCTAAAGCATATTGAAGATATTTTTATGATCAACGCCGAAGAGTTGAAGCGCGATTATTTGCGGCTAACTTCAGGGCGGCGCTCAGCGTCCTTGCCTGCAGGGAATACTGCCCTCGGGGACGACTACTTTATTGCGGGAGATGTGCAAATAGACTGCACGGTATTAAATACCCGTAATGGTCCGATTTATATCGATGAAGGCGCACAGATTATGGAGGGATCCCTGTTAAGAGGGCCACTGTATATCGGTAAAAATGCGGTGGTAAAGATGGGAACTCAAGTCTATGGAAATGTCAGTATCGGTGAGGGTGCAGTGATTGGTGGAGAGCTCGGGCAGGTGGTCCTCGGGGATTATGCGGCAAAAGGGCATTATGGATATTTAGGCTGTTCCGTAATTGGAGACTTTTGTAATTTAGGTGCGGGAACGAGTAATTCTAATTTAAAGAATAATTTAACAACGGTTTCACTCTTTGATTATACGACGAATGCTTACCGCGATACAGGACTTTTAAAGTGTGGGCTTTTCATGGGTGATTACTCACGAACGGGAATAAATTCGGCTTTTAATACGGGTACTGTTGTGGGAGTAGGTTGTATGTTGGCAGATGTAATATATTATCCTAAATATTTGCCTAATATGACATGGCTGTATAATGGAAAACAAGAAAATTATCAAATTGATAAGTTTGTTTCTAATTTAGAAGTTGTATTTTTAACAAAGAATAAGTCTTTGAGTGAAAAAACAAAGGAACTGTTGAAATCATTAAAAAAATAATAATATAAAATTTATCGAAATGCGTAAAAAAATAGTAGCCGGTAACTGGAAAATGAATTTAGATTACCAACAAGGATTAAGTCTTTTTTCTGAAATTGTTAATATGGTGAAAGATGAGGTGGTAGGTACACAGCAAGTTATTGTTTGTAGTCCAGCTATTCATCTATCAAGCATTGCACAACTTGCTAAGCCAGTTGCCAACGTTGCTGTAGGTGCTCAGAATATTCACCAAGCTGAAAGCGGTGCTTTTACGGGTGAAATTTCAGCTTCTCAAGTGAAATCGGTAGGTGCTGAATACGTGATTTTAGGTCACTCAGAGCGTAGAGCATATTTCGGAGAGACGGATGCCCTATTATGTCAAAAGGTGGATGTAACGTTGAAAAATGGCTTATTCCCAATTTTCTGTATTGGTGAGACACAGCAAGAGCGTGAGTCTGGAGCCTATTTTGAGGTTATTAAATCGCAATTAGCTGCAGGTGTATTTCATTTATCTAAGGAAGAGTTCTCAAAAGTTATCTTAGCTTATGAGCCTGTATGGGCGATTGGCACAGGCTTAACGGCTTCTCCAGCGCAAGCGCAAGAAGTACACGCTTATATCCGTGAGCAAGTAGCTGCACAGTATGATGCGGAGACTGCGGAGCAAACAAGTATCTTATACGGTGGAAGCTGTAACCCTTCAAATGCAGCGGATTTATTCTCCCAAGCGGATATTGACGGTGGTTTAATAGGTGGCGCATCATTGAAATCTAGAGATTTCTTGGATATCATCAAAACATTCAATAACTAATTCTGCAAGCATGAAGTATAGTGAGGTAATATTTACAATAACGGTAGGGGAAGAGTGGCAAAAGGATGTTTTTATTTCCGAACTAGCAGATATCGGTTTTGATACTTTTGAGGATCAAAAGACTGGATTTGCCGCCTATCTTCCAACGGCAAATTTGGATATTCAAGCGCTAGAGACTGCTGTGCTAAATGCCCCTGAGGGCATGGAGCTGCAGTATGAGGTCGTAGATATTAAAGAGGAAAATTGGAATACGCTTTGGGAGTCAAATTTTGAACCTATTGTCGTCGCTGATCAATGCTACGTAAGAGCAACATTTCACCCTGAGCAACCCCAGTATCCCTACGAGATTGTAATCGACCCCAAGATGTCCTTTGGTACAGGGCATCATCAGACAACATCCATGATGTTGCAGTATATCTTAGAGAATGACTTTCAGGGTCTTTCTGTATTAGATATGGGCTGTGGAACAGGGATTCTAGGTTTTCTCACCTCCCTTAAAGGAGCGAAAGAGGTCCTAGCAATCGACTATGACTCCATCTGCGTAGACTCTGTATTGGAAAATAAACTATTGAATGGTATTAGCAATGTCGAAGCGGCTTGTGGATCTTATGAGCTTATTGAAGGAAAGACCTTTGATGCAATCGTAGCTAATATCAATCGGAATATTCTGCTGGAGCAGTTTTCAGCATATTCCGAAAGTCTTCAAGCGCAAGGAAGCCTCTATATATCGGGTTTCTTTGAAGGAGATGATTTACTGCAGCTCCAACAAAAAGCAAGCTCTTTAGGTTTTGAATTTATAGACCATAAGGAACTGAACAATTGGTGTGCTGCAAAATTTATAAAAAAATAGCCTGATATGCGTATTCATTTTATTGCTATTGGGGGGTCTATTATGCACAATTTGGCTATTTCTTTAGCCAAACAAGGGCATATTGTATCTGGCTCAGATGATCAGATCTTTGAACCCTCTAAGACGCACTTAATTGAAGCTGGATTAATGCCGGACACCTTAGGGTGGATTCCGGAGCGAATCACGGAAGATATTGATGTCGTTATCCTAGGTATGCATGCGCATGCTGATAACGCCGAGCTTATTCGTGCGCAAGAGCTGAATTTGAAAATCAGCTCTTTCCCCGAATTAATTGCCGAGCTTTCGGAAGATAAAACACGTGTAGTAATTGCGGGATCTTATGGTAAGACAACCATTACTTCCATGATTATGCACGTCTTAACGAGCTTAAAGAAGCCTTTTGATTACCTTATTGGTTCTCAAATTGAAGGCTTTGATGGGCTTGTGCGTATCACAAAAGATAATCCCCTTATTATTATTGAAGGGGATGAATATTTTGCTTCCAGCATGGATAAACGCTCGAAATTCCACTTCTATGAACCTAATATCGCCTTGATATCCGGTATTGAATGGGATCACTTCAGCTCCTTTATCTCTCTGGAGGACTACTCGGAGCAGTTTAAGCGCTTTGTTGATACTATTACAACCAAAGGGACGTTAATATACAACAAAGACGACAAAGGGCTCCAGAAAGTATTAACGGAAACCAAAGCCTGTAAGATTAATAGACACGGGTACACGCTTCCAGAATATACGATTAATAAAGGGATTACTTATTTACATACCAGTGTCGGAGATATTGAACTGCAAATCTTTGGAAAGCATAATCTGTCGAATATCGCAGGTGCCTACACAGTTTGCGAGTGGTTAGGGGTAGGTAAATCGGAGTTCTATGAAGCTATAAAAAGCTTTAAAGGTGCTACACGCTATTTAGAGTTTGTGGCCAGCCAAGCGGGATCTATTGTATACCAAGGTTTTGCACATTCGCCTTCAAAATTGCAAGCTTCTATTCATGCTATTAAAGAGCAGTTTCCAAATCAGGATCTTGTAACGATTCTTGAGCTTAATGCTTATGATAGTTTAGATGATACGTATTTGAAAAGTTATCAGAATAGTATGTCTGAGGTTACTTATCCTTTAGTGTTTATTAATAAGGACTCGCTAAAGGAGAAAAATAAAAACTTTGATGATTTAGCGTTAAACATACGTAAAGTGTTTAATCATAGTAATTTATCGGTGGTGTGGACGCTGAATGATTTGCAACTATTTTTAGAGAATTTTAAGTCAAAAGGTAATAATTTGCTGTTGACGAGTTCAAATAATTATGGTGGAGTTAATTTGGTCGGCCTCGCGGATAAATTTTTTAAAAATGAATAAATATTTTTAAAAATATATTTGTTATGAAATATATTTTTCTTTAGATTTGAAAGTTAGAACAGTAAAAATTTATATCTACCCCAATACAATGAATGCACTAGGAAAGAAAATTAGATTATTAAGACATCAAAAGGGTTGGAGCCAAGAGGATGTTGCTAAAAGATTAGATATCTCCATTCCAGCTTTTTCGAAAATCGAAACTGGAATCACGGACGTTAACTTATCAAGATTAAACCAAATCTCTAAATTATTTGGTTTAAGTATTGTACAACTATTGTCTACATCAGATTCAGAAGAAGATAAACAATGTCTTACCGAGCTTACGGAGATTAATAAGAAACTTCAACAACGTGAAGTGGAAGTGATTGATCTACAAAAGAAGGTAATTGACCTATACGAGCAATTACATAAAAAATAGTTGATATTATTATCCTCCATAAAAAAGAGTAGCTATTTCTTAAATAGCTACTCTTTTTAATTTTTTTGATTTAATAGGTTGTAGTGGAATTTGCTACACACTAAAACTCCTCGTCATCAAAATCCCCAAACTCCTCGATAGTAACGATATCTTCAATATCAAAGTCATCCTCAAAGATATCATCTGAATCATCTTCTGGCCCGTTAAAGGTTGCCAATCTATCATCCTCCATCTGCGAAATCGAAATTTCCTGATTTATCACCGTGTTCATAAATTGATGTGTATAGTATATTTTTCTAAGGTAAAATTAGACAATTTTAATAAACTTCAATAATTTTTTTTAAAAAAAATAGCTAATTATAATCCTGATAATCAGGGTTATAATTAGCTATTTAAACTTTGAAATCTAATATAATTTATGTATTAAACTTCCGTTTCTACCAGCCCAATTTCATTCGTTTCAGAGACGATATCTTTCAGTTTTGGAAGCTCCTTAACATGGTTGATGCCGAAGTGATCCATAAATTGCTGACTTGTCGCATACAGCAGTGGCTTTCCAATGCTCTCAGCCTTGCCCGCAATACGGATGAGGTTCTTCTCCAACAAACGCTGTACGGTATAGTCGCAGCTAACACCACGGATCTGCTCCATTTCACCCTTTGTAATAGGTTGCTTATAGGCGATAATAGCTAAGGTTTCTAAAGCGGATTGACTCAGCTTCTTTTTATCTTTTAACGCTTTTAACTGCTGTATCGTGCTGTGGTAAACGGGTTTTGTTAAGAAGTGATAATTGTTATTGATGACAAGCAGCTCTAAAATAGATTCTTCCCCTGCATACTTCAGCTGAATACGATCTAAAAGCTCCTGTAACTCGGCTTTTGCAATCTCAATCTCTAAGGCATCTTGGATAACTTGCTTTAAATCATTTAATGAGATGCCATCCTCCGAGGCAAATATAATGGCTTCAATATTTCTTAATACGTCTTTCAAAGCGGCTTTATTAATAGTTTATAATCTGCTCTTCCATCACTGGAAGATCACGGAATACATATTTCTGAGTACGAAGTTGTGGCTCAAAGCCAGCTTCAGTAATGGCATCTTGAATTGTCTGCGAAGTAAATCGGTGCGGTGCACCTGCCGCAGAAACAACATTTTCCTCAATCATAATAGAACCAAAATCATTGGCTCCAGCATGTAGGCAGAGCTGTGCTGTACGCTTTCCTACGGTTAACCAGGAAGCTTGAATGTTCTTGATATTTGGTAACATAATACGGCTTAGCGCAATCATACGGATATACTCCTCCGAAGTAACGTCATTGGTAATTCCACGAAGACGCTTTAATAAGGTGCCGTCATCCTGAAATGGCCAAGGGATAAAAGCGATAAATCCATAGTTGTCTACAGGCTTTGCTGCTTGCACATCACGAATCCATACCAAGTGCTCAAAGCGCTCTTCAATCGTTTCAATATGTCCGAACATCATTGTTGCCGAAGTAGGTAGATTGATTTGATGCGCCGCGCGCATGACATCTAACCACTCCTGGCCACCACATTTTCCCTTAGAAATTAAGCGACGCACGCGATCATTTAAGATTTCTGCTCCTGCCCCTGGTAGTGAATCAAGACCTGCAGCTTGCAGCTGAGTTAATACCTCCAAATGGGAGAGCCCTTCGAGTTTTGCCACATGGGCAATCTCCGGTGGACCTAAAGCATGCAATTTTAAATCTGGATAGAGCTCCTTCAGCTGCGAAAATAAATTCGCATAGAATGATAAACCTAAATCTGGGTGATGCCCACCTTGTAATAGAAGCTGATCGCCCCCAAATTTGAAGGTTTCCTCAATCTTCAGCTTATAGGTTTCAATATCCGTAATATAACTGTCCTCATGCCCTGGACGACGGAAGAAATTACAGAATTTGCAATTGGCAATACACACATTTGTGGTATTGACATTCCGGTCAATCTGCCAGGTTACTTTGCCGTGGGGAACTTGTATCTTACGTAATTCATTAGCTACATAGGATAGATCCGCTGTAGAAGCATGCTGATATAAATAGATACCTTCTTCTTTGCTTAGAAATTCAAAGTTTAAGGCTCTTGTCAATAATTCACTAATATTCATAATATATTCCTTATGTGATCGGCGTTATGCTCTTTCTTCGGAAAAATAACGGCTGTGGCAAAGTTACGTTAAAATAATTTAGCTTACTTTAATTTAACAATTAATCCTGGCCCTTCAGTAAGCACATAAATATAGCCATCTGGAGATTGTGCCACCTGGCGCACACGCCCTAAATTTTCTAACATCTTACCTTCTTCTTGAAATTTGCCATCTTTCTGCACCACTCTTGCGACATGCATTTTCGCTAAAGCTCCAGAAAAGATGGAACCGTCCCATTGTGGGAACTTATCACCGGTATAAAATAAAAGTCCACAGGTCGCTATCGAAGGAACCCAATAGTGTACGGGATTTTCTATGCCTTCTTTAACTTGGATATCCGAAATAATGGAGTCGTTATAGTCTATTCCATAGGTTACCACTGGCCAGCCATAGTTAGCTCCTTTTTTAATAATATTTAATTCATCACCCCCTTTAGGGCCATGCTCAGTAGCGTAAATCACGTCATTCTTGCTGTCATACGTCATCCCTTGGATATTACGGTTTCCATAGCTCCAGATCGACGGTCTTGCGCCTTTCTGATTGACAAATGGGTTGTCAGAAGGGATCGTTCCATCGTCTTTCAAACGGTGTACTTTCCCCATATCATTGGTCAGGTCTTGTGCATTTTCTTTTGTGCCGCGCTCGCCTGCAGAGAAATATACATAGTTGTCGTTATCAAATACGATGCGCGATCCAAAGTGCACAGTAGCATCTGAAATAGGCAGTGTCTGTAATAAATCTTGGAATTCTACAGCTTTGTTGCCTTCCAGCTTAAAGCGCGCTAGGGATGTACTTCCTCCACCGTTACCTTTCTTAGCATAGGTCATATAGATCCATCCATTCGAGGCATAGTCTGGGTGTGTTTTGATATCTAAGTATCCAGACTGACCGTTTAAATAGGGCGCTGGGAGACCTTGAATGGTGTCTGCGGAAAGTTTTTCATTCTCAAGAATTAAGACTTTCCCTTTACGCTCTGTGATCAGGGCTTTATCATTAGAAATCCAAGTTATACCCCATGGGTTCTCAAGTCCCTTCGCTAAGGTGTCCACGGAAAATGCCGCTGGGCTACTTTCACTGCTATTCGCTGCTGCCTGTTGCTTGTTGGCCGCAGACTGACAAGACATAAATCCTGCAAGGGAAATGCTTGCTATGGCTATCTTAATTGATGTTCTCATATGATTATTAGATTGATTGTTTAAAGATAAGCCAATAATTTAGCATACACAAATCAGGCTATAGTTGTTTATTAATTGCTTTTTTGTAGTTTTACGGAAATGAAAATCCCTATTAAATTATATCTAACAGCCCTCTTATCCTGTACCAGTTTATTTTCCTCAGCACAAGACTTTTCAGAATTCTATCAGGAGTTTCAGTCTTCAGAGGTGCTAGCAAAGTATTACTACGGTTTTTCCTTATATGACGTCGCGGAAAATGCTTTTGTCTTAGATATCAATGGCGATAAGCATTTTACTCCAGCTTCCAATGCCAAGATCTATACCTTATATACGTCCTTACTTTCCCTGCCGGATTCAATTCCTGCGATAAATTATGTGGAAAGAGGGGACTCCCTATTGATCTGGGGGACTGGAGATCCAACATTCTTACATAGTAAACTGGATAATTCCAGGCTTTTTAACTTTTTAAAGGGCAGTAAGAAGCAGCTTTTTATCCTTGCTACAAAGCAAGATGGCCCTGCTTATGCTCCGGGATGGGCGATGGAGGATTATACGGAATATTACCAGCCTGAGATCAGTACTTTTCCTATCTATGGTAATGTGGCGACCTTTCGTAAAAGAGGGAATGGCCCTTTAAAAGTCATCCCCGCAGCATTCCAGGGGGCACTCTATTTCACAGAAGATACTGGTAAATTCGCTTTATCGAGGGATTTTCATGAAAATAGATTTCGGGGCTCAAATTCCCATGTTGCTGCAGGTTACGTCAATGAGATTCCATTTATCACTTCTCCTGAACTGACGGCCGCTCTTTTGGCCGATACCCTAGGGCGCCCAGTGAAGGTGCTCCACCAAGAGATTCCTTCCAATGGAAAGGTGTTATATTCCCTCGCTGCAAAGCAGGTCTACCGCGAAATGATGCTGCCTTCAGATAACTTCTTGGCCGAGCAGTTATTTTTAATGTCTTCTCAAGCTAAACTAGGTTATTTTTCCACTGCAAAGATGCAACAGTGGATGAAGAGACGCTACTACAGCTCTCTTAAGGATAAAATAGATCTCTATGATGGCTCTGGACTTTCCACTTATAATAAGATAACGCCTCGCGCTACAGTGGAGGTGCTTTTGAGAATAAAGAACTTGCTGCCTAACTTTTCCGATGTGCAGCAGCTTTTCCCTACCGGAGGTGTAGATGGCACCTTGCGTAGCGCCTATCAATTGGACTTGGGTGAGCCCTTTATTTGGGCCAAGACGGGGACTATAAATTCCGTGCATAATCAGAGTGGATATATCCGCACACGCACGGGAAAATTGTATATTTATTCCTTTTTAAATAATAATTTTATGGAACCAACTTCCGTGATCCGTAAAGAAATGGTGCGTATAATGACAGCTTTAAGAAAAAACTATTAATATGAGTACAACTATCCCTTTTGAAAAAAATAACAAGAAGACAATTCGCTCTTGGGCGATGTTTGATTGGGCAAACTCCGTTTATAACTTGGTTATTACTTCGACTATTTTCCCCGTCTATTACACGACGATTACACGGTCGGAGGCGCAGGGCGATAGGGTTAATTTTTTAGGTTTTGAAGTCGTTAATACGGCGCTTATAAATTTTGTGCTGGCAGCAGCCTATTTGATTATGGCTTTATCGCTACCTTTTTTATCCGCTTATGCGGATGCTAAGGGAAAGAAGAAGCAGTGCATGATGTTTTTCACCTATTCGGGTGCGATCGCATGCTCCTGTTTGTACTTTTTCAAGATGGAAACCTTAACATTTTCCATTTTTATGTATGCCATTGCAGCCATGGGATATATTGGGGGCGTGCTCTTCAATAACTCTTATTTACCACAGATTGCGACCTTAGATCAGCAGGATCGTGTTTCGGCACAGGGTTTTGCATACGGCTATGTAGGCTGCGTAACCCTGCAGTTAATTTGCTTTGTCTTTGTACTCAAGCCGGAATGGTTTGGAATTACGGACGCTTCCTTTCCGGCGCGTCTTTCTTTTCTTTTAGTCGGCCTATGGTGGGTAGGCTTTTCGCAGATTCCTTTCCGTAAGCTTCCCAATAACAGCCCTTCTCAGGTAGATACTCAGCTAAGCTTAGGGCAGAAGGTGATGAAAGAATTCCGTCATGTGCTAGGGCAAATTAATAATATTCCTGCCATAAAGCGTTTTTTGCCCGCTTATTTTTTCTATTCTGTAGGCGTGCAGACATTAATGATTGTCGCTACAGCCTTTGGGGAGAAAATCCTTAATCTGGGGGCGTCAAAACTAATTGCGACCATCCTATTGATACAGTTGATCGCTATTGTAGGGGCGATCTGTATGTCCAAGTTGTCAACATGGATAGGGATATTAAAGTATTGATGCTTGTCGTAAGCCTATGGATAGCGATCTGTATCTCCGCATACTTCTTAAATCAAGAATGGCAGTTTTTCGTGTTAGCAGCCCTCGTAGGGTTAGTCATGGGAGGTATTCAGGCGATATCACGGTCTACATATTCCAAACTTATACCGCAGGATATCGGTGATACGACTTCTTTTTTTAGTTTTTATGATGTGACAGATAAGCTCGCAATAGTCGTGGGATTATTTACCTTTGGTATCGTAGAGCAGCTTACGAATAATATTCGCTATTCGGCGCTCTGCCTTTCGCTATTTTTTGTAATTGGATTGTTACTTTTAATACGCATGCTAAAATTTAATAAATAATAACTTTATTGCCGTAACATTATGAAAGTAGAACTTTTTGTACCCTGTTTTATAGATCAAATTTACCCTAGCACAGCTTTTAATACTATTAAGATATTAGAACGTGCTGGTTGTGAGGTGATTTATAATCCAGCACAAACATGCTGTGGACAGCCAGCCTATAATGCGGGATACTGGGAGGAAGCAAGGCAAGTAGGGAAGAAATTTCTTACTGACTTTTCAGCGGATACCTGCATCGTGAGTCCCTCGGCTTCCTGCACAGGGATGGTGAAAGGCGGATACAGTGATTTATTCGCTGGAACATCCGATTTACAGCACTGCAAAAATATTCAATCTAATATCATTGAGCTTTCTGATTTTTTGGTTAATATTTTAGATAAGACCTATTTCGGAGCTGAGTTTGTGGGGACGGCAGTCTATCACGATTCCTGTTCGGCATTGCGTGAATGTAAGATTAAGGAGGAGCCGCGTATCTTGCTTTCCCATGTGGAAGGCTTAGAGCTTCTAACCTTAAAAGACAATGAGACCTGTTGCGGTTTTGGGGGAACCTTTGCGACAAAATTTGAAGGGATCTCTTCTGCCATGGCAGAGCAAAAAATAAACCATGCTTTAGCGGTACACGCGGAATATATTATTTCCACTGACGCCTCTTGTTTAATGCAACTTCAAGCTTATATTGATAAGCACCAATTGCCCATAAAGACCATTCATTTGGTTGATGTACTAACCACAGGATGGGCTAATATTTAACAACAACTAATAAATCTATATTATGAACTCTAGAAGAGATTTCTTAAAAAACTTAGCACTGGCGACAGCTGGATTAGCAATAGCGCCAAATCTGGATGTTTTTGCAGCAGCAAAAAAAGGATGGTTTGATATTTCCTTAGCGGAATGGTCTTTACACCGCACGATTGGTAAAGGCGAATTAAAGAATATCGACTTTCCAGAGCTTTCGGCTAAGAAGTTCGGTATCTATGGCGTAGAATATGTAAATAGCTTCTTTAAAGATAAGGCTACGGATATGACATATTTAAAAGATTTGAAACACCGTGCTAAGGATAATGGCGTACGCAACGTCTTAATTATGATTGATGGGGAAGGTTTCTTGGGTGATGAGGATGAGTCAAGACGTCTAAAAGCAGTAGAGAATCACTATAAGTGGATTGATGCGGCAAACTTCTTAGGCTGTACAAGTGTGCGCGTAAATGCTGCCGGCAAAGGAACACCACAAGAGGTGAAAGAACGTGTTGTAAAAAGCTTATCTACCTTATCAGATTACGGTAAGAAAGGAAAAATTAATGTTATCGTGGAAAATCACGGTGGTATTTCTTCACATGGAGACTGGTTATCGGATGTATTAAAGACGGTAGGCAAGAAAAATTGTGGAGCGCTTCCTGATTTTGGTAACTTCTATGAATATGATCGCTACCAAGGGATGGCAGATTTATTACCTTACGCAAAGGGCTTATCTGCAAAATCTCATGACTTCACACCGGACGGTCAGGAGCATAAAATCGATTACACACGGATTATGAAAATGGCGCGTGAATCGGGTTATAAAGGTTATGTAGGGATTGAATATGAAGGATCTCGCCTTTCCGAAGCAGATGGTATTATGGCAACGAAAAAGCTGTTAGATCAAATTAAAGCGCAAATAGCTTAATATTATTTATCTTTTTATATAAAGTTTTTCTTTAGGAATAGCTTGTAATTCACTGATTTCATGCAGTTAACTGTCGTGTTGTCTTTAAGTGTGTTACCTTCCTGAAGAAAAACTTTATTTTTTTTACTATTTTGCAGACTTATAGAAAATAATACAAACTATATTAAATAATTTATGAATCAAGAACAGGATCAGGCATTAGTGAGTCATCTTCAAGGTCAAGGGATAGATGACAAGATGGTAATGGGTCATCCCGCGAGTCTTTTTGTATTGTTCTTCACTGAAATGTGGGAGCGCTTTAGTTATTATGGAATGCGGGCATTATTAACCGTATTTTTAATTTCCGAAGTAGCAAAAGGTGGTTGGGGATGGTCCAATGGAGAGGCAATGCACTTATATGGTTACTATACCGGTTTGGTTTACCTGACACCTTTATTAGGGGGTATCATTGCGGATAAGTTAACAGGTTACAAAAGGGCGATTATTCTAGGTGCATTTATTATGACCTTAGGACATGCGGCAATGGCCTTAGAAGGTTTTTCTCAAAACTATTTTTACTTAGGTTTAGGGTTAATGATTCTCGGAAACGGTTTGTTTAAACCGAATATTTCTTCCATGGTAGGTCAGTTGTATCCCGATAATTCTTCCAAGAAGGATGCTGGATACACCATTTTCTATATGGGTATTAACGCGGGAGCTTTCTTAGGGATGCTTTTATGTGGTTATATTGGTGAGAAAGTTGGCTGGCACTATGGTTTTGGATTAGCGGGTGTATTTATGTTCTTCGGGATGCTTCAATTCCTTTTTGCACAAAAGATTTTTGGTGTTATAGGTGAGAACCCTGCAGAGAAGAAATTACGCGTTGCTACAGAAGAGCTTGCGGGCAAGAAAAAAGAGGTAGAAGAGGTTATTCCAGGAAATATTGTGCGTGACCGCTTAATTGTTGTCGGCGTATTGATGTTTGCCAGTTTATTCTTCTTCTTTGCTTTTGAGCAAGCAGGAGGGTCCATGACAATTTTTGCGAAGGACTTTACAGAGCGTAACCTGGTAGGTGGCGCAGCGCAAGCGTTTAAATGGGTGGATGCGGCCTTAACTATTTTCCCAATACTCATTGTATCCTATGTATTGTACAGCTTATCTAAAAAGATTGTCGGCAAATATCCATTGACGATCTTATTTACAGCACTTTCATTTGTTATCATTTGGAGCTTAGGGCTATGGAAAGTTTATATGGAGTTCTCTGCGGTGGAGACAGAAGTTACCGTATCGTGGTTTCAGATATTAAATTCCTTTTTCATCATCACCTTAGCGTCTTCATTCTCTAAGTTTTGGGAGCGCGTTTGGAATCCTTCAGGACCCGTAAAATTTGCTTTAGGCTTATTATTAGTAGGCTTAGGGTTTGTGGTGTTAGCCTATGGCGCTTCGAGTATCCCTCAGGGTGCAAAGACGGCTTCTGTATCGATGATATGGTTGGTGTTAGCATATTTCTTCCATACGACGGGGGAGTTATGTCTTTCTCCGGTAGGCCTATCTTATGTTTCTAAATTATCACCTAAGAAATTCTTAGGGTTATTATTTGGATTCTGGTTTATGGCTTCAGCAATTGCTAATCTCCTTGCAGGCTTCGCTGGTGCATTAATAGATCATATCTCACATACATATTCGATGTCGATTTTCTTTATGGTAATTGCTGCAATTCCAATTGTCGTAGCGTTGCTACTGATAGCTTTCAACCCTATTTTGAAGAAAATGATGCATGGCATCAACTAAATAATTACAATCTTTAGGTTGTTAAGCCCCAAAAAGTAACTACTTTTTGGGGCTTTTTCATTGACAATCAATAATTAATGGCTTTTTGAAAATAAGCAGGCTAAAAATATTAAGTAAAAGGATAGCTGTTGAAAAAAATTGGAAATTTTATTAAAATAATTATTAAAAAGTTTAGTTTCTTTGTAAGCTAGAATAAATTTACCACTAACAACTTAAGAACTTTATACCATATGAGTCTTACTGACGATCAGGCATTATCTGCCGAGCTAGAGAAGCAAGGAATTGACGGGAAAATGGTGCTTGGCCATCCTTCAGGATTATTCGTTTTGTTTTTTACGGAAATGTGGGAGCGTTTTTCATTTTATGGAATGCGTGTACTCCTAATTCAATTTTTAACTGCCAGCGTATTAGGCTCCAATCCGGGATGGGGCTGGACCGTAGAGTCCGCAACAGCCTTGTACGGTACCTACGCCATGTTACTTTACATTACCCCAATTTTTGGAGGTATCATTGCTGATAAATTTATCGGCTACCGCTGGGCTGTCGTAATAGGGTCTTTAATTATGACCTTAGGACACTTATTCCTAGCCTTCGATTCCCCTGTGTTTTTATACCTTGGCTTGGGTGCTTTAGTCATCGGTACAGGCTTCTTTAAGCCTAATATGACTTCCATCTTATCGGAGATGTATAAGAAGTTTCCACAGAAAAAGGATGCCGCTTACACCATCTTTTATATGGGGGTAAATGCTGGAGCCTTCTTTGGGATGATGCTTTGTGGCTACTTAGCAGAAAAAGTAGGCTGGCACTGGGGCTTTGGCGTTGCAGGGATATTCATGTTATTAGGAACCTTGCAGTTTTGGTTAGCAAAACCATTGTTCGGTCCTATTGGAGATGTGCCTAAGAAAGGTGCTGAGGCTGCGGCAGCAAATGCGGTGCAGTATGAGCCTGGAGAGAAGCCTAACCCCTTTACAAAAGTTGATTTTCTGCTGATTATATTGATGACCGTGCTTGGATTAAGCTACGCTTTCAACGACCCCTTGACAAAGATCGCACAGATTAATCTCTTCAACTTTGAAATTGCCGGTGTTGCAGGGCAGAATTTTGTGATTCTCCTGGCCTTAATCTTCTTTTTTATCGTTATTATCAAGCGGTTGGCAAACTACACAAAAATCGTTCGCGACCGTATGATTGCCGTAATAATATTCGCCTTCTTCGTCGTATTCTTCTGGATGTCCTTTGAACAAGGGGCCTCTTCTTTGGTGATCTTTGCGCGCGATAATGTCAATAGAGAGTTAATCGGCAATACAAAGACTATTTTCAATATTATAAATAGCTTACTGACAGTCGTACCATTAGCGATTATCACCTATGTGCTTTTCCTACTTGGAAAGCAAACATGGCAGAAAGCGACACTTTCCAATGTCGTGTTAGGAATTTGCTTCCTCGCAATTTGGGGACTGGCAATCTGGATGTTAAACAAGGAGTTCTCTTCAGACAAATCTGAAATTACCGTTTCCTTCTTTTCAACGTTAAATTCATTTTTTATTATTTCCTGTGCATCCTTAGTTTCCAGAATTTGGGATTCTAAGTACAATCCACCTGCAGCAGTGAAATACGGTCTAGGCTTAATTATTATGGCTTTAGGATTCGGCTGTTTATTCTTGGGTACTTCAGGCGTTGCCGAAGGAGTGAGAATAAGTTTTATGTGGTTAGTAGCGGCATATTTCTTCCATACATTAGGGGAATTGTGTCTATCGCCTGTAGGCCTTTCTTATGTGTCTAAATTAGTGCCAGCGCGTATGATTGCCTTTATGTTCGGGATGTGGTATTTAGCGATAGCTATTGGTCAGAAGTTAGCGGCTTTATTAGGAGGTCAGATTGAAACAATTACCAAGGAGTACTCCTTATCGACTTTCTTCTTGATATTTACGGTCGTACCTATTGTCGCAGGTCTCTTGGTAATGGCCCTTAATCCATTGTTGAAAAAATTAATGCACGGCGTTAAATAATCCGGTGCTTTCTACAAGCTTATAGCGTTAAATATATTGTATGAATACAACAGGACAACAGACATTAGCCGATATTCAGAATTTCGAAGGGAAATATCCAAAGCAGCTTTGGTACCTATTTCTTGTGGAGATGTGGGAGCGCTTCTGCTTCTATGGAATGCGTGGCGTCTTAGCCATCTTTATGGTGGATCAGCTTCTGCTTTCCGAGCAGGAGGCTAATTTAAAATATGGGGCTATTCAAGCCTTTGTGTATGCCTTCACTTTTGTAGGAGGGATTTTTGCAGATAAAGTATTGGGATTTAAGAAGTCCTTAACTTTTGGGGCAATAATGATGATTCTGGGAAATGGTTTGCTGGCCTTTAATCCGCATGACTTTTTCTTCTTTGGAATTTCTTTGACGGTGATAGGAACGGGCTTTTTCAAGCCTAATATATCCTCCATGGTAGGGGACTTATATAAAGAAGGGGATGCCCGTAGGGATGCTGGATTTGGTATCTTCTATTCCGGAATTAATGTCGGTGCTTTCTTAGGTGGAGCAGTGTGTGTGGGCTTAGGAAAAGGGTACTCTTGGAATGCGGCCTTTCTATCTGCTGCCATCGTCATGGTTATCGGCCTGGTCATCTTTATTTTTATCAAAAAGCATTTAGGACCTATTGGAAATAGCCCTTTAACAGCGTTGAGTCCATCCAAAAGATTCGTGCGTGAGGTCGCAGTTTACCTTGGAGCCCTTGTAGCTATACCATTGATCTTTATCATGATCAAGAATACTGCTTACACGGATATCTTTATGTTTATAATCGGTCCTGTGGCGCTCATCTATTTTCTCGTGGAGCTCTTTAAAATTAAGGATGCTGCAGTGCGCAAGAAGCTGTGGGCCGCGATGATCCTTATTGTATTCTCGATTATATTCTTTGCTATTTTTGAGCAAGCTGGTGGGTCTTTGGCCTTATTTGCGAATGGGAATTTACACGGTACACTATTCGGCATTTCTATCGACCCTAATATTATCAATAACTCCGCAAACTCGCTGTTTGTGATTATCCTAAGTCCAGTGTTAGGCTTAATTTGGTTGGCTCTATCGAAGCGTAAGATGGAGCCTAATACCATTGTGAAATTTGGTTTAGGGTTTCTATTCTTGGGCTTAGCCTACTACTTATTCTTCTGTACACGTTTCTTTGCTGATGCGCTGGGGAAAACATCTTTGGAGATGTTTACACTCGCTTATCTTGCGGTAACCATTGGGGAGCTTTGCTTATCACCCATTGGTCTTTCCATGATTACAAAGCTTTCTCCGCGTAACTTAGCGGGAATGATGATGGGACTATGGTTCCTCGCTTCCGCTTACGGTCAGTATGTGGCGGGAAGGATTGGTGCTTACATCGCTGAGCCCCAGGAAACAGATACGCTAATGACAAAATTAATGGCTTACACGGATGGTTATTACTTACTAGGGATTATTTCTGTAGTCGCAGGACTGTTTATTATGCTGATCTATCCATTAGTGAAGAAATTAATGGGTGAAGTGCGTTAAAAGCGACATTTAAAATCTACATATATATTTCGCAAATGTGAACGATTAAAAGTTGCCTATCCTTGGATGGGCAACTTTTTTTATGCCCTATAGGGCGCTACCAAGCAAATAGAACGTTTTCAGATCAGAAGATAATTAGTATCTTTACAGCATATAAATATTTAAAAGTGGCAGACAGCTTAGTCATAATTCCAACATATAACGAAAAGGAAAATATCGAAAAGATTATTCGAAAGGTATTTTCACTATCCATTTCCTTTGATATACTTATTGTAGACGATGGATCTCCTGATGGCACCGCGCAAATTGTGAAGCGCTTGCAGGAGGCTGATTTCTCTGGGAGGCTTTTTCTAGAAGAGCGCAAGGGGAAATTAGGTTTAGGGACAGCCTATATCCATGGTTTTAAATGGGCCTTAGCGCGAAGCTATGAATTTATCTTTGAGATGGATGCTGATTTCAGCCATAATCCGGACGATTTAATTCGTTTGCGGGAAGCCTGCCTACAAGGGGCAGATATGGCTATAGGCTCCCGTTATGTTAAAGGAGTGAATGTGGTAAACTGGCCTATGAACAGGGTGTTGATGTCCTATTTTGCATCCGTCTATGTGCGTATGATCACAGGGATCACTATTCAGGATGCGACGGCAGGCTTTGTTTGCTTTAGAAGAGCAGTGCTGAAGCGTATTCCCTTGGATGCCATTAAATTTGTCGGCTATGCATTTCAGATTGAGATGAAATTTAGCGCCATTAAGTATGGTTTTAATGTGCAGGAGGTGCCTATTATATTCACCGACCGTACAGAAGGAACTTCAAAAATGAGTACTAAGATCTTTCAAGAGGCTTTTTTTGGTGTTATCCAATTAAAGATCGGCTCTTGGTTTAAGAATTACAATAAATAGAAGGGCAAGGAGTGACTACGATGAACGAACATTTAGATCCCAGTACGGAGCGCATGAGCCACCATGAGCGAGACCTAGAGCGTGTGCTTAGGCCTCAGGCATTCGAAGACTTTACAGGTCAAGAGAAAATTTTGGAGAATCTTAGCATTTTCGTGGAAGCGGCAAAACTGCGTGGCGAAGCCCTTGATCATGTGCTGCTACACGGCCCTCCGGGCTTGGGAAAAACGACGCTTTCTTATATTATCGCCAATGAAATGGGGGTCGGCATAAAGACGACTTCAGGTCCCGTATTAGATAAGCCTGGAGATTTGGCAGGCCTACTTACATCGCTGGAAGAAGGAGATATACTTTTTATCGATGAGATTCACCGCTTAAGCCCCTTAGTGGAGGAGT
Organism: Rhinopithecimicrobium faecis; assembly: GCA_017942165.1. Classification (GTDB taxonomy): domain Bacteria; phylum Bacteroidota; class Bacteroidia; order Sphingobacteriales; family Sphingobacteriaceae; genus Sphingobacterium; species Sphingobacterium faecis. The sequence continues at coordinate 72,450 of JAGKSB010000008.1, forward strand.
ATTTGTACTCCGCTATGGAAGACTTTAAGATTGATATCATGCTGGAGTCGGGCCCTAATGCGCGCTCTGTGCAGATTTCTTTGAATCCCTTTACGCTGGTAGGAGCGACGACAAGATCAGGTCTTTTAACAGCTCCATTACGCGCACGTTTCGGAATTAACTCACGCTTGCAGTATTATGACGCCAAGCTTTTGACGACGATTATATTGCGTTCAGCAACCATCTTAGATACACCAATCTCTGAAGAAGGAGCCTATGAAATCGCCCGTCGTAGCCGCGGTACGCCGCGTATTGCCAATGCACTCCTGCGAAGAACACGCGATTTTGCGCAGATAAAAGGTAACGGAAATATTGATAGCGTAATTGCTAAGTATGCCTTAAATGCGCTGAATGTAGATTCACATGGCTTAGATGAGATGGACAATCGTATTCTTACGACTATTATCGATAAGTTTAAAGGAGGTCCTGTAGGCTTAAAGACCATTGCCACAGCTGTCGGTGAAGATGAGGGGACTATTGAAGAGGTGTATGAGCCTTTCTTAATTCAAGAAGGCTATTTAATGCGTACTTCCCGTGGGCGAGAATGTACGGAAGCTGCCTATAAACATTTGGGTAGGGTGCATGCTGCAACAGGAAACACACTTTTTTAGTATGATTTTACAATAGTATGATTTTATAATAGTATGATTTTATAATAGAAATGGGATCAACTTTTTAATAGAAAAGCCTTCAAACATTTGTTTGAAGGCTTTTCTTATTTTAGGAGGAGCGAGCGCTATAGATGACGCTCGCTCATATGCCGATACTTTTCGAAATTAATTTTTCGGCTTTTCACGATTTATTTCAACCATGTCTACCTCTTCATACTTGGAGTTTCCAATAAGGTGTTGAGAGAAGTAGTCTCCCATTTTCCAAAAGAAGTATTCTGTCATATCACCAAAAGCATGTCTTTGGCCTGGTAATAGTAGGAAATCAAAGCGTTTATTAGCTTTAATAAGCGCATCTACCATACGAATGGAGTTTGCTGGATGCACGTTATTGTCAATATCTCCTGTCGCGATAAGCAGCTTACCTTTTAGGTTTTTCGCCAAGCTTGTATTTTGGTCGATTGTATACGTAAAAGTAGTGTCACCTTTCGCGGAAACTTTCTCTACAACACCATGGTGACGCTCTGACCACCAGCGGTTATAGATGTTATTCTCATGATTTCCAGCTCCCGATACGGCAACTTTAAAGAAGTCTGGGTAAACTAACATCGCTGCAGTAGACATAAACCCACCACCAGAGTGTCCTGTGATACCTACGCGGTTAATATCTAAGTATGGGTGACGATTTGCTAACTGCTCAGCAGCCACTTTCTTATCCTCTAATCCGTAGTCACGTAAATTTCCGTAACCGTAGGTATGATACCATTTAGAGCGTGCAGGATGCCCACCACGGTTTCCTACAGTAATCACTACCATGCCAAATTGCGCTAAACGGTCTATGCGGTCCATGCTGCGGCCGAAGGACTTGTTTACAGCCTCCGTTTGCGGCCCTGGGTAGACATATTCTACAATTGGGTAGGTCTTAGTGGAGTCGAAGTCGAAAGGCTTATACATAACGCCATATAAGTCTGTAACGCCATCACCCGCTTTAACGGTGAAAGGTTCAGGAAATTTATAACCTGCAGCGAAAAGCTGTGATAGATCCGCTTTTCCAAGTGGCATTACAAGCTGACCATTGCTATTGAATAAGTTCATCTCAGGAATGGTATTCACGCGCGAAGAGTTGTTTACAAAGAAACGACCTGACTCGGAAACACTTACTTGATGATCATAATTGCCTGGATTCAGTAATTTAGGCTGTCCACCGTTTAAAGAAACCGAGTAATGGTGTAAGTAGTAAGGGTCTTCCTTAGCCTCACGACCATTAGCGGTGAAGTATAGGCTGTTGGTAGCTTCATCTACAGCTGTGATCTCCTCACAGTTGTAAGCGCCTTCAGTAAGTTGTGATTGAAGCTTTCCTTGACGGTTATAAAGGTAGTAATGTCCCCATCCATCGCGTTGTGACCAATGGATAAATGCGGCACCATTCTTCAATAAATAAGGCTTTTTGATATCTTGATACACATTAGAGCGTTCTTCTACCAAGGTGGTGACAGTACCATTGATATCTACACGCAGGAGGTCAATACGCTTTAGGTCGCGGCTAGAACGCGCGATGTAAAACTCACTATTTGTTCCTAACCAATAGTTGATATAGTGATCACCTTTATAAGAGCTGCTAGAAGCATCTTTAGTCCATAGAGAGAGCGTTTGGTTTTTAAAAGCTGTCACATTTATGCGCTTTTTAGATTTTGTTGCTAGCTCAATAATATAAAGCTCCGTTTCGGTAGAGTCTACTTCACCGGGTAGCAAATATTTGTAGGTTTCTAGGGTAGGGCGTTTGCTGCCAACATTATTGATCACCCATAAAGGGTTTAGGGAACGGTTATCTTTTCTTGAGATGGCGAAATACTTACCATCTGGCGACCAGTTTACCCATGCAGATCGGCGATTAGGCTTCTTTGTATCTTTCTTTGTATCACCTGTTGTGGTGCTGTATTCGTCACCCGCCCAGGCGTAGTACTGTACGCCGTCCGTGGTAATGGCATGCTCTACAATGGTGCTGTCGGATTCATTTTTCAGGGCTTTTTCATAATTCGCTTTGTCCATCCAATAGAGGTTGAAGTTTTTCGCGAAGATGACGGTGCTTGTATCCGGGGAGAAGCTCGCCCAGGAAAGTCTACTTTTTTCTTTCGTGGAGTCGCTCAGCTCACGCAGCTTCTTCGTAGCGAGGTTATATTCTAAGAAAAAGGTTTTTTTTGTTAGCGTGTCAGACTTATTGGTAAGCTTCTTAATTTCATCCGCGGACTTCAGGGTGTCCTTGGTACTTAAAACCTGAAAGCGTACATTTTTCTCATCCTTTGTGAACTTTACATTATTTAAAGTTAGGTGCTGCGCATCTACGGGATTTTTTACAATGCGTGATACTTGTGCTGCTAGGGATATATTCTCAAATAAAAGCTCCTTTTTATTGGCTACAGGATTTACCATATACCAGTATTTGCCATTGGAGTCTGAAAACTCATACCAGAAACGATCGGAGTGGTTAATCCAATTTGGCGTGATAGAGGTTGTGAAAATAAGTTTTTTCAACTTTTCAGGAGAGAATTTCGAAGCTAATTGATAATTGGCCTTGCTTTCGGTACCTTTTTGTTGCGCTAATGCGGCGGTACTACAGCTTAGGGCCATTAAAGCCACATAAAATTTATTCATGCTATATGATTAATAATGGAAATTAGTTATCCAGCTAAATTATTAAGAATAGTTGAAAGGAAGCCTTAAATGCTGTAATTTTTTAGTGAGAATAGAACTTCTCGTTGAAATTAACAAGGAATAATTGCTCCCTAGCGCGTGTTACCGCGGTATATAGCCAGCGTAGAAACTCCGTATTCAGCATCTCATCGACTAAGTACCCCTGATCGACAAATACCGCAGGCCACTGCCCACCCTGTGCCTTATGGCAGGTGATGGCGAAGGCAAATTTAATCTGTAGGGCGTTGTAGTAGGGGTCTTTTTTGATGGCTTCTAGGCGGTCTTTCTTAAGGGCTATATCTTCGTAGTCCTTAGCGACAGCTTCATAAAGTCGCTTTAACTCTGGCTGCGGCATATTCGGGCTATCTGTGTAGATGCTATCTAAAAGCACGCGACAAGTAATGGCATCTTCATCTTCGACACCCACAAAGCTCATTGTAATATCTGCGAAGCGGAAGCCATGCATCTCATGTACATTGGATACCTTACGTACCTTGGCCATATCCCCATTGGCTATAAATCCTTGCTCAATACTATTTTCCTGTAGCCAGAAGTAATTGTTGCGAACGACCATGATAAGATCCCCTCCAGTAATTTCCTCTTCCCGAAATAGAAGCTGATTGCGGATATGCTTATTGTAGAGGTTTGCAGACTTATTGGAACGACAGATTACCATGGTATTTTCCAAGCCAAAGTTGTCATACGCATAGTTTAAACCTTCCACAAGGCGGTCCCCATTCATGCGGAATATATCTTTAAATCCTTTGGTAATAAACTCGGGAAAGGGGTAGGTAGCGGTCTCTTCTTCCAGCTTTATCTCCTGTCTAATTTTTGTGGCATTGTAGAGTATTCCGGACTCCTGTGCTTGACGTACGACTTCGGTGAGCTCTACGGTATACACCTGCAACTGATAGTTGCTATGGAGGTAGGCAGGGTCTAGTGCAGGGCTTTGTAGGAGCCCAACGGGAGGGAGCTGAGCCGTGTCACCCACGAACATAACGCAGCAGTTCTTACCAGATCTTACATAACGTAGTAGATCTTCCAGAAGGGAGTTTGAAAACATATTAACCGATTCATCTGAAATCATAGAAGACTCATCTATAATAAATAAGGTGTCTTCATGTAAATTTTCAGATAATATAAAATCCAGTGTGTGGCTAGTGGAATCTTTCTTTCTATAGATTTTTTTATGGATGGTAAGGGCTTTCCTGCCGGCATAATTAGACATCACTTTGGCCGCCCTACCTGTGGGAGCCAGGAGTACCGCTCTTTTGTTTAATGCGCCTAACGATTTCACTAAAGCAGCGATTAATGTGGTCTTTCCGGTACCGGCATAGCCTTTTAATACAAAGCAGCTATCCGCTTGAAAGTGACTTAAGAAGTCTGACAGCTTCTTAAAAGCTGTATATTGTTGGGTCGTAGGCTTCCAGGGGAAGCGCTGTTCTAGTAAATCCGTAATAAGCACATGCAAAGTTATTCAAAAGGTTTGTCATATCATTTGTAAAAGCTAATTTTGTTGAAAGGCAGTACGGCCTTTATAAGGGTAAAAATAATACGAATGAATTATATTTCAAATCAATTTAATATACAGCAAATTCCTTCCTACACATTGTTAATCAATGCGGGTTTTGTGAAGGACTTGTTAGCCGTTGTAGATCAGCAGAATGAGTTGCGCGTGTTTATGGAATATGCTGCGGAAAAACCAGAGCCTGAAGCCATGAAAATATTGTCTTTACCCTTTAAACGGGTGAAGGTGGTGATCCCTCACGAGAGCTTTTCATTTATTCCTACGGAATTATTTGAGGAGGAAAAACTACCCGTTTACGCTTCTTACCTTTCCGATGAGAATCCCTCACATGTCTATTTTCAGCAGATTGATGCCCTGGGTGTAACGGTTGTTTACCAGTTTGATTTATTGTTGTTAAATCGTTGGAAATCTATTTTCCCTAACTGCCAAATTATCCCTGAATTCCGTATGGTATTAGAGCAGGTACAGTCGAAAATCCCTATTCATGGACATATTTTAGGCGTACATTACAGCAATCAGCTGGTGGATATTTACCTTTTTGTAAATGGACAAATTCAGGTTTATAATTCTTTTGAGATCAGTGCGATAGACGATTTAAGTTACTATATACTTAATATATATAATCAGTTTAATATTGAAGGAAAAGTAGATAAAATCATCGTTTCAGGCTTAACAATTTCCGAAGCTCACGCAGAGCGCTTATCCCAATATGGACAGCAGCTGGAGCGTGTGGAATTAAGCACTAATATTCAAGTTCCTATCGATGCTGAGGGCTTAGACCTGACGCAGTTTCACATAACTTTTGATGCTTTATCATGCGAATAATAGGAGGTACCTTAGGAGGAATACGTTTATCTCCACCCACAAATCTGCCCGTACGACCTACGACAGATGTCGCTAAAGAAGCGCTCTTTAATATCTTGCAGCATAAAATAGATTTTGATGAAATCCATTGCTTAGATCTTTTTGCTGGAACAGGAAATATATCCTTTGAGTTGGCCTCCCGCGGAGCGCTACAGGTCGATAGCATAGACCTACATTTTAAGTGTGTACAGTATATTGAGGAAACAGCTAAGAAGCTTAAAGTAGCACAAATAAAAGCGCGAAAAGCAGATGTTTTCAAATATATAGCTACCGCTAAGGGGAGCTATGATTTTATATTTGCCGATCCTCCTTATGACATTCCTAAGCTTCCACAACTTCCTGCGCTGATCTTTGAGCGTGGATTATTGAAGCCTGATGGTTTACTGGTGGTGGAGCATCCCTCCACACGGCGCATGGATGACCACCCTAATTTTGTGGAATTACGTAAATATGGGTATAGCTCGTTTAGCTTTTATGCCTTACCCAAGGAATCTTTATAAATCTTCTTGCGATGAGAATAGCTGTTTTTCCAGGGTCTTTTGACCCTATTACCAAGGCGCATTGTGAACTTATTGAGCGCGGATTAGGTCTTTTTGATCAGATTATTGTAGCTGTAGGCGTAAATGCCTCAAAAAAGGGCTTATTAGCGCGCGAGGAGCGCCTTCAGCTTATTCGGGATGTCTTTCCTGCTAAAGCGGAAAAGGTGCTCGTACAGAGCTTCACAGGCCTTACAGTAGATTTCTGTAAGCAGGTGGGTGCGCACTATATCCTTCGAGGAATTCGCAATACCCAAGATTTTGAGTTTGAAAACGCCATTGCTCAAAATAATAAGCTGCTAGCGCCGGAAATTGAAACCTATTTTTTGGTTAGCCAAGCAGGCATGGGGCATATTTCTTCGAGTATCGTGCGGGATGTACTGCAGCATGGAGGGGATATCAGCAGCATGGTGCCTGCCACCATTATTCCATATTTGAAAGGAAAAATTTAAACCTCTTTAAAAGGAAAAATCTAAACATAAAAAAATCCCTGAATAGAAAAACAGGGATTTTTTTATATATAGCAAGACCCCAAGAAGGGTGCTTGCTAGGAAATCAGTGTTAGGTACGTTGAATTTTTATCTTCCGCCCCTTAATTTTATCTAGGGTAGATCTCTTCAGTACGATGGCTGCCACCTTGCGGTCTACAGCGGCATATGCTTCATGATCTTTTATTTCTATTACGCCAACATCTTCCTTCTGGATGCCTGCTAAGTTTAATAAATAACCGACGATATCAATTTTATTTATCTTATCCTTCTTACCCGCATTAAAATAAAGCGTGGTGTAAGGTGTATTTGCTGGAAGTGGGTAGGTTTCCGTCAGGTCTTCCTCCTGTACCTCTTCCGGTAAATAAGCGAAGTCATCTTCCGGCTTCAACAGTAAATATACCGTACCTTTTGCTTCCATCCTTGCAGTACGGCCATTTCTATGGATAAAGGCGTCTTCGCGCGTTGGCAGTTGGTAATGAATAATAGCATCTACTTCAGGGATGTCTAAGCCCCGAGCCGCAAGATCCGTCGTAATTAAAATCTGGTTGGATTTATTTCTGAATTTTAAGAGTGCTAGCTCGCGGTCTATTTGCTCTAGGCCACCATGGAAGGTGTCATGAATAAGTTCGCGGTCTTCTAAAAGTTCGGAAATATGGTCTACAGCATCGCGGTGATTACAGAAAATAATAACTTTCTGACCTCCTAATTTACAAAGTAAATTCAGCAGTGACTTTAACTTAAGATGTACCGGAGAGGTGACTTTCTTGTACGTTATCTTCGGTGCTGACTGCGCTTGATTCAAATAATTTACATAGATAGGGTTGCTGACACCTGTAAAAGCTGGAAGCTCCTCCATATTCGTTGCCGAGGTCAGGATACGGTGGTTTAAGCCACGTAAATAAGCTGTGATCATGGATATTTGATCCTGGAATCCTAGTTCTAACGACTTGTCAAACTCATCCATTACTAAAGTATGAACTTTTGCCGCTTCGAAATTTCCGGCTTCAATATGATGCGCTATACGACCAGGGGTACCAATTAAGATGGCTGGTGCTTCTTTCAGGGTGTTGCGTTCAATTTTTGTGGAGTGCCCCCCATAACAGCAGGTAATTTTAAAGCCCTGCATTACTTTTTTTAACACTTGCTCAATCTGTAGGGCTAATTCACGTGTAGGGACAATTATTAAACATTGCACCCCTTGATAATTGGCCTGTAATTTTTGAGCAATTAACAATGAAAAGGCTAGCGTTTTTCCCGTTCCTGTTGGGGATAACAACACAAAATCTTGGTCCATTTTATAACGATCCAATACTTCTTGTTGCATCTCATTTAAGGAGGAGATTGCTAGCCTTTTTAAGATAGATTCTATTTGCATGCTACAAAAGTACGCAAATTATAATAGATGAATCCCTTTCGCTTTTAAATTTTGACGCTCCTGCTCATCCCAGATGCTTACTTGGACCTGACCGATATGGGATTTTTTTAGCATAAACATACATACGCGGGATTGGCCAATACCTCCACCAATACATTCCGGAAGTTGTCCATCCAATAGGAGTGCGTGGTAGGTTAATGTTTTACGGTCCAAATTATTGCGTATTTCTAATTGCTTTAAAAGGGCTTTTTTATCTACGCGGATACCCATGGAAGATAGTTCGAACGCAGATTGGAAAATAGGATTCCACACCAGGATATCCCCATTTAAGCCTTCGTAGCCTGCTTCATTTTCTGTGCTCCAGTCATCATAATCAGCCGCACGGCCATCATGGGGCTCCCCATTGCTTAGCGCACCTCCGATACCATATAAGAATACGGCGCCATATTTTTCGGCAATCGCATTCTCCCTTTGCTTCGGCGTGTAGGCTGGATAAAGGGCTAATAGTTCCTGTGAGGAGATAAATGTAATTTCCTCCGGAAGAATGGCTTTAATCTCAGGATATTGGTGTTCTACTTGTTGCTCCGTAAAGCGGAGTGCATTAAAAATATGCTGAACGGTGGTTTTCAGAAAACTTAAAGTACGCTGTTCTGGCGAAATACGTTTTTCCCAATCCCATTGATCGACAAATATGGAGTGTATCGGCGTATAGTCCTCATCGGGACGCAGGGCTTTCATATCCGTTAAGATACCTTCGCCAACTTCCATTTCTAATTCCCGTAAACGGACACGCTTCCATTTTGCTAAGGAATGAACGACCACGGCTTTCTGCTCATTTAAGGCTTTAATAGGGAAAGAAACAGGTCTTTCGATACCATTTAAGTCATCATTAATTCCCGTTCCATCCAAGACCACTAGGGGGGATGAAATTGGGATTAAATTTAAATTATTCTTTAATTGTTGTGCTAAAGTATCTTTAACAAAACTAATTGCGACTTCCGTTTTTAATAAGTTACGCCCTTCCATTAGAATTATGCTTTTAAAAAAAATGCCTTTCGGATATCGAAAGGCAAATATAGTAGAACATCTATAAAAGCCTTAGCTACCTGCAAGATTGCATGGGTAATTTAAAAGACTGTTATATATGTTGCTCATTTGAAAAATTTATGTTTTAACAGCAACAAAGATATTATAATTTTACTAAAATGGAAGTTTTAATTCCAAATAAATGTTTTTTTTAAGAAACCTTTAACAATTTATTAATTTAAACGGAAAAACTCTCACCACAAGCGCAAGTACGGGAGGCATTGGGGTTGTGGAATTCAAATCCCTTACCATCTAATCCACCTGAATAATCCAATTCTGTCCCCGCTAGGTAGAGGAATGATTTTATGTCCAAACAGATTTTTACCCCTTTATCCTCAAAAAATTGGTCTCCCTTTTTCTCAATATTATCAAACTCTAATTTATAACTTAATCCCGAGCAGCCACCACTTTCTACAGCGACACGTACAAAGTAACTAGCGTCGTAATTTTCTTTTTCCATAATTGCAAGCACTTCCGATTTTGCGTTTTCTGTTACTGTAACCATAGGGGAATCTCCTTATTTTATATACTTACAAAATTTATATACTTACAAAGGAAAGCATATGAACTTGTATTCACAAACCAAAAATCAGTTATACTGTCAAAATTATCTAATAATTCCTGCCTGCACCAGCTGCCATATCGGTGACTGCGCACGCAGTCGTTCTACGACGTTGGGAAGAAGCGCCAGTAAGGTGGCTACTTCGTCCGCCGTATTCAGCATGCTGAAGCTGACCCTGAGGCTAGCTTTCGCTTTTTCAATAGTCATTCCCTGGGCAAGTAGTACATGTGAGGGGGCACGACTTGCAGAACTGCAGGCTGAACCCGCGGCGAGTGCAATATGCGGTAGCTGACTCATGATTTCGGTCGCTAGAAGATGCTCGACAACAAGCATGCTCGTATTGGGTAGACGGGGTACATCCTGTGAAATAATGTGGCTTGCAGGGATCCGTGCACAGATTTCCTGCTCGAAGTAATCGCGAAGCTCACGGATATAGGTGCTGTTATACCCTTCCTCAGCAGCGAGGGTCAACGCTTTGGCCATGCCGACAATCAAGGGTAGATTCTGTGTTCCGCCACGAAAATTTAGCTCCTGTCCACCTCCATGTAATAAGGGATGCACCTGAATGGGCTTAGATTTACGACGTATATAGAGGATACCTACCCCTTTAGGGCCATGGAATTTGTGCGCTGAGAGGCAGAGGATATCTATAGGTATGTGTTCTAAAAATAGGGGAAGCTTACCAATATACTGTGTGGCATCGCAAAAGTATAGACAATCCTTCGCTTGGCATAGCGCAGCAATTTCCTGGATCGGATGTAAGGCTCCAGTTTCATTATTTGCAGCCATTAAGCAGACTAAGATGGTATCCTTACGGATGGTTGCCGCCAGCAATGATAGGGAAATTGCCCCCTGCTCATCTACAGGGAGGTAGCTTATTTCAGCGCCCAGCTTTTGAAGCTCTTCACAGCAGTTTAAGACGGCTTTATGCTCCGTTGTGCTAACGATAATATGCTTACCCTTTAATGCGTAACGCTGAAAAACACCTTTTAACACCGTATTAATAGATTCCGTGGCGCCAGAGTTGAAAAAAATCTCTTGCTTTTGACAGTGTAGCACGGCTGCAATATCAGTGCGCGCCTGCAGTAAGGCTGCCGCAGCCTGCCTCCCTAAAGCATGCTGTAAGCTAGCCGGGTTTCCATAGTACTCCTGAAAATAGGGCGACATGGTTTCCCAGACTTCATGGCGCACGGCTGTGGTGGAATTATTATCGAGGTATATATACTTTTGCACCTTTAAAGATAGGGAATTAACTGCTTACAGCTGGCATAGCCAGTAGCAATAGTTGTAAATAGCCTTATTTTGTTAAGGGTACTTTGGGGAATTTACGCGGTAAATTAGGGATATATTTTAACCCTGGACTCAACCAATACATAAGCACGACACGGGAGTAACGGTAATTAAAAGGAGAAGAAACTAATACAGCTAGCAGGGCTACCGATGCATAGAGTATAAAGGAGCTGTCATTTCCTGTTAAGACATAGCAAGCTAAGCAAGCAGTAATCATTTCAGCGACAGTAAATGCGTAACTGACAAACATGGCAACATAAAAATAACCGGGCTCACGCTCAAATCGTAGGTCGCAGTAATCACAGCGATCGTTCATCTTCTGAATTTTAAGGCCATAAGCATTCCCAATAAAGATATTTCCTTTTCTACAACGGGGGCATTTTGCCTGACAGGCAGCCTTAAATTCTGAAAGCTCCATTTGTGGGTAGACATTTTCGCGCATAATATTAAGAAGTTAATTTTCTGAATTCCTCAGGTGTGTGGCCTGTTTGTTTTTTAAAAAATTTTGTGAAATAGGAGTTGTCTGCAAATTTTAAGAGCGAAGCAATCTCCGCAATGCTCAGTTGCCGATTTATTAAGAGCCGCTGCGCCTCCAGCACGACACGGGCACGAATAATCTCGCCCGCAGGTTGGCCGATATAATCTTTGCAAATAGCATTTAAGTGATTCGGTGTGATATATAATAATTCGGCGTACTCCTTTGGTAGACGCTTGCTTTTAAACTGCTGATCTACCAGCTTACGGAAATTATGGTATATCGTGGCATTATAGCTATGTCGTTGGGTGAGGGGCTTCTTATGCCCCTGAGTTTGCTCGATATATAGCAAGACACATAGCAGCATACTCCGCAGGATATCCGCATCCGCCCCCTGTTGTTGCAAAGTTATTAATTCAGTCAGCAGTGCGCTAATTGCCTTAAAAGTTTGCGCATCGAGGTCCATTAAGCAGTCTGATAAGGCGCCCGACAGAAATGAAAACCGCATCAGATAGTCTGTATTCCACAGGAAAGACTGAAAGTAATCGCTGTTGAAATTTACAATAAACCCCGCTTCATCTCCCTGAAACTCCCAGGTGTGCACCTGCCCAGGGGCCATAAAATACACTTGCTGCGGCTTTATTTCATAACGCTTAAAGTCGATGGTATGGCTGCCCGTTCCAGCGGTAAAGACGACGAAATGATAGAAGCTATGCTTATGCGGAAAGACCATATTTTTATTTTTCAGCACATAAGCGGCTAAGTCCGCTACGAGTAGCGGCTCCTGTGCTGATCCATTAATCAGGCAGTTTGCAATAACTGGAATATCTATCTTCATAGCTCAATGGCAAAATTACAACTATAATGCCGTTTTTATTGGTAGTATACGGACAATTTATGGTACTTTTTACTGATTACCTTCTTTTCTTGGCGCTCAAAAAGATGTCTGTAGTCACTATTTTAAATTTCCTATATTTAACTTACTTTTATCTCAAATATAAATTTTAAGCATATGGAAAAGTTTGGCTCTGGCCTAGAGAAAATGATTGAAAGTATTATGGTTCGACTACCGAGTATAGGCGTTGGCGTATTAATACTAATATTGGGTTCTTATATTATTCGATTTATTATTCAAATTGTACAAGCACGATTTGAAAAACGGAATGTAGATCTCTCTATTCGCGATTTTATCGCTAGTATTCTACGGTTTGTGCTCTGGGCGATGTTATTATTAACGGCAGCAAGTACGATGGGGATTCAGACGACTTCTTTCTTAGCCGTCCTGTCTGCAGCCTCTTTAGCAATCGGTCTATCGCTACAGGGAAGTTTAGCCAATTTAGCCGGAGGGGTATTAATTTTACTTTTCAAGCCCTTCCGTGTAGGAGATAATATTACATCAAGCTCTGGCGCGAATGGTACGGTGCAGCATATCGATATCCTTTATACAACGCTACGTACTGCTGATGGCATTCAGGTAACCGCTCCAAATGGAAATCTTGCCAATGCGGTGGTCAATAATTTCAGTAGTTTGGAAAAGAGACGGATAGAATATATTTTCAGAATCCCTTATAACGTGGATATCCGCAAAGCTAGAGAGGTTGCTTTAGCCGTATTTAAGGCTGATGAGCGTATCTTAAAAGAGGAAACAGTGGAGATCTTAGTTTCCGAGCTGGGGGATAATTTTGTGTCCCTTACCTTGCATGCATGGGCGTCAAAAGCGGATTATTCTGCAGCCTACTTCGATAACTTTGAAGCGTTAAAATATGCTTTCCAGGAGCAAGGCATAAAAACTCCGAATGCTATTCAAGAGATTAAAGTCTTAAACAGTGTAGCTGTGTAACAGCAATACAAAGGCTGCCTTTTTAGGAAAAATGCGGATAATCTATTTTCCATAATTTTCTTAAATGGCAGCCTTTAAACATTATTTAGTTTACTTCTTAGCTAATCCTAAGATTTCTTTCTCCTTATTCCACGTTAATGCCGTAAAGAATATTGTCAGCACACAGGAGACAATAAGCATGAGAAAGCCACCGTCCCAATCGAAATATTGTACCACATAGCCCATCACAATATTCGCTAAGATGGCACCACCGATTAGATTCCCAAAAAATCCCGTTAAGCCTGCCGCTGTTCCTGCCGCCTTCTTAGGAGCGAGGTCTAAAGCCTGCACGCCGATCAGCATCACAGGACCATAGATTAAAAAGCCTATTGCCATCAGCGCGATATTATCGATCATAATATTTCCCTTGGGGTTCTTCCAGTAGACGAATACTGCTACTAGGATTAGGATCATATAGATAATCGTTGCTGGCGCACGTCGACCTTTAAAGATTTTATCGGATACAAATCCACATATTATGGTTCCTGCAATTCCGGCAATTTCGAAGTAGGCGTAAGCAAAACTTACCTGTGACTCTGTAAATCCCTTTACATGGGTAAGGAATGTTGGTGACCAATCCAATATGCCGTAGCGTATAAAATAGACGAATGCATTGGCAAAAGCTATATACCAAAGCATTTTGTTATTAAAGACATATTTAAAGAAAATATCTCTTGCAGAGAGCTCTTCTTCATTTTTCTCCGAATAATCTTTTGGATAGTCGTTCTTATAAGCTTCAATAGGGGGCAACCCACAGGATTGAGGCGTGTCGCGCACAAGGATATAGGTTATCAACGCAAAAATTAGCGCTAATAAACCTGGAAAATATAATTTCGCATGCCAATCGGCGAAAATTTCTACCCCTAGAATTGCCGCTGGAGCCATAATTCCTGCACCGACATTATGTGCGCAGTTCCAAATAGACATTAAGGTGCCGCGCTCTTTCGTGGAATACCAGTGCACCATTACACGCCCACAGGGAGGCCATCCCATTCCTTGAAACCAGCCATTTAGAAATAGCATAACAAATATAACGACAATTGAGGAGGTCGCCAATGGAACCGTGCCCATAACAATCATGGTGATGGCAGACAGCACGAGTCCGATGGTCAGGAAATTCCGGGCATTACTGCGGTCGGAGATATTCCCCATTAGGAATTTCGACAATCCATAGGAGATGGTAATCGCGGATAGCGCCCAGCCTAAGTCAGCCTTGGAGTAGCCTTGAGCCTCCAGATTGATGGTCGCCAGGGAGAAGTTTTTACGAATAAGATAGTAGCCCGCATAGCCTATAAAAATACCGATAAAGACCTTTAGACGTTCCCTTTTATAGGTGGCATCAATGCGGTCCTCCGGTAAGCGCGGCTGATGTGCCGCCGGTTTTAATAAATTGTCAAACATAGTTAGGTTGATGTCACCCAGTGTAGTCTAGGTGCTTGGTTTAATAATCCGTATAGGCACAGTGGCCTATACGGAATAGATTTGTATGTACGCTATTTCAATAAATTGGGGTAATCAGTAATGATTCCATCCACTTTCAATGCTTTTAGCGCTTTTATTTGTTTTGCATCATTCGCTGTCCAAGGAATTACTTTCATGCCATATGACCGAAAGTCTTTGACAAATGCCTTCGTTACAAGCTTGTAGTTTGGGCTGATAATAAAAGGGGTGAATCCCAGCTCTTGAACAACTTCCTTTGCGGTCGTTTTTTTCGAAGCATCGATCAGAAAGGAGGTCTTTAGCTGCGGATAAGTCTTATGAAGGTATTGAATCGTACGTTTATCAAAAGACTGTATCACCGTTCTGGGGCCAATGCCTTTTTCAGTAATCACCTGCACCATTAAATCTACGAACTCCTTTGGAGCAGGGTGATATTTCCCATCAGCACCCTCTTTACTCTTGGTTTCGATATTATAAAACATCGGCTTACGCCCTTTTTTCGCGGCATGCGCTTCAGCTGAATCTATCAGTTCCGAAAGTAAAGCGACTTTTGTAGGCGTCTTATGCTGCTGCGGAAAATCGGCGTATACTTTTGATCCGATATCATATTTCTGCAATTCGCTGTAGTTCAAATTATAGATAAATATATTCTTCTTCTCGGAAGGAATTTCCTTGCCATCGCTGTATGTGACGAATTTTGGATTTAAATAATGATCATGATAAACGACCACACGTTTATCTTTCGTAATATGGCAATCCATCTCTAGTGTCGTAATATAATCCATGTCTATTGCTGCTTTCATCGCAATAATGGAATTCTCAGGATTAAGACCACGGCCACCACGATGAGCTTCTGCAGAAAATGTAGGGAAATTGTCAGCCGTTACAGCCGTTAAATTACGAATGGAGTTACAGCTCGAAAACCCTATTAAAAGGCTTAAGCCCAAAAGGCTTATATTTTTTAATTTCATAAACATTTTTATTAAGTCCTATTAAAACTATTCTCCCATAACCGTTTAGTTATGGGAAAATGGTTTAAGAAACACAAAAATACACTCATTATTGATTTTTAAGGTATCCGTTGTGAATTTATTTCTTAATAACTTTGGTAAATGGCGAAATCATCAATTCCAAGTCTCCCGTTACTAATTTTATCGGTGGATGTACCAAGGCCTAATTTTTTTATTCTAAAGCGTACAGGAACCGTGATATTCATAACGAAGGTAGCCTCCTTAGCCATGCTGCTTTGCGTGGTTGTAGGCGCATCGGTAATAGGTTCGCCAACTTGTATCCAGGTAGCACCTTGATCAATAGAAGACTCTAGGACAAATGTCGAGGAGCGATCGGTATAGTAGGCACCGTACCAGAAGCTTACCTTAGAAGCTCCTTTGGCCATGTCAAAGTTCATCTGTAAGTAGGCAGGGCTGCTGAGATTCTGCTGAAAGCGGATCGCTTGCGTACCCGAAACGATACGATCTCTTCCTGCGGTGTTTCCTTGAATAGACTGCAATAAATACCAGGTTCCTGTGGTCAAATCCACCAGGTTGTTAGTAGCCGTCATATTATAGCTGGTCTTTACTTGATAGGGTTCTTCAAAAGTTTCCGGCCAGCCTCTATATAATTTTCCCGAAGGATTAACCATATCTTGGGCTGTTTGCATGCGCAATTCAAGCTGTTCACCTTTACGGAATGAAAGCCCTTGAAAGGAGGCTGAAGGCGCGATGGAGCCACCAGCGAAAGGGCTGCTTGATGCAGTAGAAAGGATCAATTTATTTTGCTCCCCATCCATTAGTATTTTCTCTCCTGCGAAAGTCGTACCTATGGCAGGCTCCGGTTCTACATCCGCTGTAACCTTGATTAGTGTCGCTTCGTACTGCGTGTAGTTGGCTTTTAAATTGCCGATAGAAATCGCTCGGTGTTTTTTTTGAATCCCCTGGGCAGCGACATTAATTTTTGATTCATCGAGACCTGTCAGGATCAAGTTTCCATCTTGCAGCGTTAATCTGCTCCCTTCAAAGACTATCCTTAAGGAGTCGCCAAATTGATATTTATGCGCATCAGCCACTTGGATATAGAGGCCGCGTGTTTGGCCACGCCATACATTTTCCAAGGCTATGATGCCATCAGGAAGATTTTTACTAGCAGCATTCGATACGACTACACCTGCGGTGATGCCGGCTCCGGAGGTCATGCTTTTGGTCAGGCTGATATCGGTATTCTTATATAAATTGCGAATAACATACAGTGATGCTTCTTCAACAGGAGTTCCTTTCGCAGGATTTGGGTCGTCTTTCATACAAGAGCCCATCATCAGGGATCCTGCGGAGAGGCATGCTAAGAGACTATATTTAAGTGTATTTTTCATAGATTTTGTCGACATTATTTATTCCACCATACGTTAACATTGATATTGTCGCCACCCATTCGAGCTACAGCAGCATCATAATTCTTCTTATTATAGGATTGTGTTGTTATCGGATACACGAAGCGGCTAGGCATCTTTCCATTATTCTCTAGGCCTACACCTTTATACAGTTGCAGCGCTTGCGTGCGGCGATATTCATGATATTGTTGAAAATCGGTGAACATCATAGCGAAATATTTCTGCAACTGCACTTTTTGAAGCTGCTCCGTTTTCGATGCTGCAGGATCAAATTTTGCTTCCTCATTATCAAAATACGTAGGGTCGAATGGCAATCCCCAAAGTTCAATATTTGCTTTTACGGCAGCTTCATAAAGCTCCTTAGCATTTAAAGGGATATATCCTGCTACAGCAGCTTCCGCAAGGATAAGTTGCAACTCAGAATAATTGATGATATTCCCAAAGAGTGGCTCCGTTTTAAGATTTAGTTGTAGCGTGGATTGCACCTGCGGGATGGTACCCTTACGGTAGCCTGACTCCATGCCCGCGTAGGTGCCTGTCGTAGCTTCCGTAGCCCAGCGAGGTAAGCGCGGATCTTTGAGGGCCAATAGGTTGTTAATAAAAAACTCCGAATAGCCTTTGTCCCCGTTAAAGTAAAAGTTCGCCGTATTGTAATAGGCTGTAACAAAAGGCAGTACATTGGTAAATTTCAGAATTGCAGAGTCGTCATTTGACTGGAATACAGGGTAGTTGGCCTTGTTGTCAACAGCAATTTCTTTGATTTTTGCGATGGCATTGGATTCTATTTTCCCAGAAGCTCTTAAAAGCAAACGTAGGTAAAGGCTATTTCCAAATTTACGCCATTTCGCGGCATTTCCCGCAAAGATAGGGTCGGCATACGCAAGGTTTGTAGGAATATCCTTTTCATTAGCTTTCGTTTCCGTAAGCAATAAATTGGCCTGCTCCAACTTCTTAAATAAGTCCGCATAAATAGCTTCTTGGGTATCAAATGCAGGGGTTATTATGCCGTCTCTACCCGCATTAGCTTCGAAGTAGGGAACATCTCCATATAGATCGGTGATCATGGAGCTCATCCAGGCATCTAGAATTAATGAAATCCCTTGAAAAGTTTCATAATTTGTCTGCTTAGTAACCTCCGCCGTGCTGTAGATGCTACGTACATTGGTCAGATTCGTGTACCACAGGTTCCACATACTGTTGGATTCTGTAGGTTTGATTTCATAGCGATGGAATTCACGGCTATCGGAATTTGTGACCGTCACTTGGACCAGTTCATTATTCAAACGGAAATTACGTTCTAAATTTCCATTTAATGTATTCACTAATAGCGGGGCTAATAGTGCTTGCGGGCTGGCTACCGTAGATTCATTCGGATTGGTATTAATTTCCTGAAAATCTTTTGTACAAGAGCTACTTGCCAGGAGGCATGCTAGTAGGAGCGTGTATGTCTTAAATGTTGTTGTTTTTTTCATAAAATGCTAGATTAAAAGGCTACGGATAAGTTAATACCGAATGATCTGGTAGAAGGGAACTGTGCTATTTCTGCACCTTTTTGAATAGATCCGTTATTTAGAGCACCAAACTCAGGGTCAAAACTTGGCCAGTTTGAGAACACAAAAAGGTCACGCCCATAGACGCCGACTACCGCTTTCTGCAGTTTCATTTTCTTTAAAACATCTCCTTTTAAGGTGTAATCAAAGCGTACTTCACGAAGTTTAATAAAGTTTGTAGAGAAAATATTCGACTCTAGATTATCTCTGTTGTAATGAGCGTAATAGTAATCTCTCGCATTTGCCGCGACGGTATTAGGGCTGTATGTGCCATCTGGATTTCGCACAACACCATCTCCAATAATACCATTATAGCGCCCAGGGATGGTTTTTTTAAGTTTTCCTTCCTCCGCTAATACAGCATGCGTTAGGGAGTAGCCTACACCACCAAACTGCCCATCAAAAAGGATGTTAAATCTAAAATTTTTGTATGAAAATTCATTTCCAAAACCCGCCTTCCAAGGGGAAGTTGCATTTCCTAAGTATTTAAGTTCAGAAGAACTAATAGGCAAACCATTTTCATAAATTATCTGTCCTTGTTCATTGCGTGCATAGCCATAGCCATATAAATCACCATAGCGGCCACCGACACGCGCTTCCACCGTACCACGACTTCCAAAAATTGTCGACAAGACGATAGCTCCTTCAGATTCCGCAGGAAGTTCATCAATACGGCTGTGGTTGTAAGACATATTACCATAAGGTTTCCAAGAGAACCCATCACGCTTGTCAAGCACTTTTCCAGAAATGGCAAGCTCAATGCCGCGGTTACTAACCTGTCCCGCATTAATCACCTGGCTTGTGTATCCTGAAGCAGGATCGATAGGAACATTTAGAATTTGATTGTAAGACATACTATAGTATCCTGTCAGATCCACCGTTAACTTATTCTTAAACATGCGGAAATCTGTACCTACCTCATAGGAAGTGGTATTTTCAGCTTTCAGGTTTACATTCGGTATTTTCACATTATTGACCAATCCCCCTGTAAAGTTATCCGCTATTGGGTAGGTGTATGAAGTCAAGTAAGGTGTCGTTCCTCCACCGCCCACACCAGCAATGGAAGCTCTAAGTTTCCAGAAAGAAATAGATTCCGGTAGGTCAAAAGCTTGGGATACGACAAAACTTGTGTTCACCGAAGGGTAGAAAAATGGTTTTACACTGCTTTTATCCGGTGAAGCTAGGGTACTCGTATAATCTAAACGTGCTGTAGCATCTAGGAATAAGTAGTCTTTATAGCTTATATTCGCCATGGCATAAAGCGAGTTGGTCGCATACTCCCGACGTACCGGGTTAGGCGTAATACGCTCCGCAGCATTGGCGAAGTTATAAACTCCTGGGTAGATTAATTTGGTCGCTGTTAACTCATCTAAGGTGTATTTATTCTTCATTAAGGCCCCTCCAACCATGGCCCCATATTTAATCACAGCACCCTTACTGTTATCGTACTTTAAGAGGAAGTCAGAATTGATTTCCTGTGTGAAAATATTCGACTCTTTATAAAAGCCATTGGTGAATTTATTGGTGTTAAATGGGCGCTTTTGCGTGCGTGCATCATACTGGAAATCGGTAGCCGTGCGCACCATTAAACTCAGCTGATCGTTAAATTTATAGTCTATGCTAACATTTCCGACAACACCATTTCTCTTTTGGCTATTCAAGAACTCATTGGACATCAGGTAGGGGTTATCCAATAGCGTGGAAAAAGGGCGTGTTTGCGTAATATTCTCTTCCCCAGGCTGCCAATAATCTTTAAACCAGTTGATATCCATATTCGGCGTTAGACCGCGCATAAAATACATCACCGTACTATTGTTGTAGCCTGTGCTCGGTAAATTGTCCGAATTCTTGTTGTTATAAGATATTTTGGAGCTTACCGTTAGTTTTTTCGAAAGTTGATGCGAAAGCTGGATATTCATGGAATGTCTACTATACCCTGTGTTCGGTACAATCCACTTATTCTTCGTATTTCCATAGGAGAAGCGCACGGTAGTCTTTTCATTGCCACCAGCAATGGAAAGGTTATTGGTATAGGTCTGTCCAACTTCAAAAAAGTCTTTACGATTATTTTTGTAGGGCTTCCAAAGCGTTTTTTCCGTAGGCGTAACGCGGTAGCTATCGGGGTTGTATTGATAATAATATTGACCATCAAATTTCGGTCCCCAAGCTGAAGAGGTGCTTAAAGTGCTCGGTCCATCTGCGGAGTTTCCGTAGGAGTAGTAAAGGTCTCCACCGCCCACACCTTGGCCATATTCATTTTGATAGTCAGGCCATCTGTTGATCGTTTCGAATGTGGTGTTGGTGTTAAAATTTATGCCAAGGCCATTCTTTTGTGATTTCCCTTGTTTTGTCGTAATAATAATAGCACCATTTGCTCCACGTGAGCCATATAATGCTGCTGCACCGGGACCCTTTAATACAGAAACGGATTCGATATCATCGGGGTTGATGTCGGCAAGGCTAGATCCAAAGTCTACAGGAGCATCCGCACCTTGGTAGTTGGAGGATCCTGATCCTGTCATCTGCCCGGAGCTTCCAGAAGTAACGACCCCATCAATAACGATTAAAGCGCCATTATTGTTACTTAGCGAAGTCTCACCACGAAGGATAATTTGGTTTGATCCTGCCGGGCCACCGCCAGATTTCACGAGATTTAATCCCGCTACTTTCCCCGTTAGAGCGTCCGTCCAGTTTCCTGCCATGGCATCCGTTAATTCTTCATTTTTCACCGTCGTCACCGCGTAACCCAGGGATTTTTCCTCCCTTTTAATGCCTAAAGCCGTTACGACAACTTCCGAGATCGCTGTGCTGCTTTCCGTTAATGAGAGTGTGATCTGCTTGCTGTTGGACGTAATAAGTTGTGTTTTGGATTCATAGCCTACCGTGCTCGCGGTCAGGCTGCTTCCTACAGGTGCTAGGAGGGTAAATTTACCGTCTGCGCCAGTCGCCGCCATACGCACGCCATTCAGGGCAATGGTAACTGAGGAAATACCTTTTCCTGTGCGGCTATCTGTAATTAAACCTTGAATTTGGATCTTCTCCTGTTGGATAGATCGTGCAATTTCCATGTTTTTCGCGAGTACCGTGTTTAGGTTTGCTGTCAGGTAAGAGGTCGCGATAGAGCATAGAAGCACCCTTGATAGGGGGCGCATACTTAGTCCTCGATGCTTTTTCTTCATTATTATCATAGGTTATTGTAGTAATTTTCAAGGTTAGATGCGAAAATATGCTTTTTTGTGTCTCTTTTAAATATTAATTGCATCAAGATGCAATATTAAAACATACTTTGCTACTCTCACAATTTTTCATGTTGCGAAATTGTTAAGTTTGCGTTAACAGTAAAGCATGTTCTTACTTAATTAGTGCGCTAATAAGCCTTTATTTTCTTAATTCATAGGTTTTAAGCTTCTGCGAAAGTCGTTGGATTACTTCCGCAGAAACTTAGTATTTTATAATGTTTATTGCGATGCTATAAAGCTGCATCAGATGCTATAGAGCTAAATACTGATAAAGTAGGGCCGCCAATACGGCACCAATAGCAGGTCCCAATACAGGCACCCAAGCGTAACTCAAATCAAAAGAAGCTTTATTTTTTATTGGTAATAGGGCATGCATAATACGAGGTCCTAGATCACGGGCAGGATTGATTGCGTAGCCCGTGGTGCCTCCCAGCGAAAGTCCGATAACCCATACAATAAAGGCGACAGGAATAGCGCCTAGGGAGCCTAAGCCAATGGTACCTTGACCTACGACTTCAGCATCCTTAAAGTGAAGTATCGAAAATATAAGTACAAAGGTACCTAAGATCTCACTAAATAGGTTGATGGGGTAGTTGCGGATGGCAGGAGATGTACAGAATACAGCTTGTTTTGCCCCCGCATCCTCCGTTGCGTCGAAGTGATCCTTATAGACGAGCCACACGCAGAAGGCGCCAAGCATGGCCCCTAAGAATTGGGCTGCAATATAGCTGAGGCCTTCAGCGACGGACATTTTTAAGAGGACCATATTACAGATCGTTACCGCAGGGGAGAGATGGGCGCCAGAAACGGGGCCCGCAATCACTACGCCAGCGTATACAGCAAGGGCCCAGGCTGTGGTAATGACTATCCAACCTGAATTATTACCTTTTGTTTTATTCAGGACTACGTTGGCAACGACACCGCCACCAAGGATAATAAGTACGGCAGTACCGATTAATTCAGCAATAAAAGGAGTCATAGTTCTTATTTTTTAGCACTGTAATTAGCCCAGAATTTTGTTGTCTCAATAGCGCGATGCCATTCATATAAGGTATTTTCCGTATTGAAATCTTCTTTAGGGGAAAATGTTTTATCCTCTTTCCATTGGGCAGTAATTTCAGAGATATCCTTCCAGTATCCAACCGCTAAACCAGCCAAATAGGCGGCACCAAGTGCTGTTGTTTCCGTAATTTTTGGACGTATAACGTCAGACTGTAAGATGTCGGATTGAAATTGCATTAAGAAGTCATTGCTTGTTGCTCCGCCGTCAACACGTAATTCTCGAATGGATAGTCCGGAATCTGTTTCCATTGCGCGCAGGATGTCTACCGTTTGTAGGGCAATACTTTCCAGTGCCGCACGCGCAATATGCGCTGCAGAAGAGCCTCGAGAAAGTCCGACCATGGTACCTCTGGCAAAAGAGTTCCAATGAGGGGCACCCAATCCTGCAAAGGCAGGCACTAAATAGACGCCATTGGTATCTTCCACCGAAGAGGCTAATTTTTCAATATCGGAAGATTTTTGGATAATACCGAGTTCATCACGTAGCCATTGAACGATAGCTCCACCGATAAAGATGCTTCCTTCCAGGGCATAAGCAACTTTTGAACCTATCTTCCAACCGACGGTAGTGACCAAATTATTTTTTGAAAGTACAGGCTTGTCACCAATGTTCATCAGCATAAAGCATCCTGTACCATAGGTATTTTTCACCATTCCTTCTTGCGTACACATCTGACCAAAAAGGGCAGATTGCTGATCTCCAGCGATGCCGGCAATGGGTATTTTTGTCGATAAGATATGTCCTGAGGTGAAGCCATATACCTCCGAAGAGCTCCGTACCTCAGGAAGCATGGATTTTGGGATATCAAAGATTGTTAGCAGCTCCTCATCCCATGCTAGCGTATGAATATTTAGTAACATGGTACGCGAAGCGTTGGAGACATCCGTAATATGGAGTTCGCCATTCGTAAGGTTCCAAATTAACCAGGTATCGATGGTGCCAAAGGCCAGTTCACCTTTCTCAGCACGTGCGCGTGCGCCTTCCACATTTTCTAAGATCCAGTTGACTTTGGAGGCAGAGAAATAGGCATCAATACGTAAGCCTGTCTTCTCTTGGATGGTATCTCCATGCCCTTGATCAGCGATCTCTTGACAGTAGTCTGCCGTACGGCGATCTTGCCATACAATGGCGTTATAAATCGGTTTTCCCGTCTTACGATCCCATACCACGGTCGTTTCCCGTTGATTGGTGATACCGATGGCTTTTACGGAGGTCGTACGTAGATTATTCTGCGCTAAGACTTCAGTCACTACCGCTAACTGCGTAGACCAGATATCCTGCGGATTATGCTCTACCCATCCGGATTTTGGATAATGTTGTTTAAATTCTTTCTGTGCGACCGCCTTAATTTCCCCCGCTTGGTTAAAAAGGATTGCTCGAGAACTTGTCGTTCCTTGGTCAATTGCTAAAATATATTCTTTGCTCATAATTGGTCTTTTTTAAATCGTATATCCTGCTGCAATTTCTTTGAAAGAAGCAATTTCAGCTGCCACCCAAGCATCATCTTTACCCAATGTTTGGGCCATTAATTCGGCTACACGTGGAGCCATATTTAAAGCTTCCTTAGCATCTAAGAATAGAATACGCATTCTTCGGGCAAGGATATCTTCGACTTTACGTGCCATTTCGTGCGTTGTAGCCCATACAACTTCCGCTTCAATATGATCGAATTTAGTGCTTAATTTTGCCGCTAAGGACGGGTTTTGCTTTGCTAAGGCTTGAATTTCTTTGGCATCAGAGCCGTAAAACTGCCATTGTCCTGCTTGAATATCTTTGGTGTATCCGTGGATTTTCATGTCCTTAGTTTTACATTCCACCTGCGGGAGTTTTGCTACTTCCGCCGCTTTATTGACAGTTTCCTCAGCCATCTTGCGGTAGGTAGTCCATTTTCCACCCGTGATGGTAACTAATTTCGCCGGTGAAACAAGTAATTTATGATCTCTAGAGATTTCTTTCGTTGCTGTACCATCCTTATCTGTGGGAGCTGCTAAGGGGCGTAATCCAGCGTAAATACTTAGGATATCATCTTTTGTTGGATAGTGTTCCATATAGTCTTTCGCCGTCTGAAGGATAAAGTCAATCTCCTCAGCTAAAGGCTTAGGTTCGATTTGGTGTTCATTCAGTGGGGTGTCCGTCGTTCCTAATAATACGTGACCATGCCATGGCACACCGAATAAAACGCGTCCATCGGAAGTCTCAGGGATCATTAAAGCATCCGCTTTACCTAAGAATTTCTTGTCTATAACGATATGTGTTCCCTGACTAGGGCGTACTAAATTACGGTGGTTTTTAGATTCCATCTGTAAGATTTCATCAACAAATATACCCGTAGCATTTATTACGACCTTGGCATTTACCGTATATGACTGTTGCGTTTCTTCATCTTTGAAAGTAACTGCATTAATTATGCCTTTCGAATCCTTTCCTAAGGAGGTAACGCCAGCATAGTTTAATATTGTGGCACCATTTTCCGCTGCAGACTGCGCTAAATTTAAGGCTAATCGTGCATCGTCAAACTGTCCGTCATAGTATTGTACGCCCCCTTTTAAATCCCCTGTTCTTACCGTTGGAAGCATATCTACGACTTCATTTTTCGATAAGAAAACAGATTTTCCGATTCTATATTTTCCAGCCATTAAATCGTATAGCTTCAATCCGATTAGGAATTTCAACTTGCTATAGAGTGAAAAGCAGGGGATTACAAAACTTTGAACGCGCGCAAGGTGCGGAGCGTTTTGGAAAATTAGGCCTCGTTCAAATAACGCCGAGTAGACCAGCTTAATATCCCCATTTGCGAGGTAGCGAACACCACCATGCACGAGCTTCGTACTGCGGCTGGAAGTCCCCTTAGCAAAGTCATGCTTTTCCAATAATAAGGTTTTATAACCCCGGCTTGCTGCATCTAATGCCGCCCCAAGGCCACTGGCACCACCACCAATGATGACGATATCCCAAGTGTCCTGATAATTAATGGTTTGAATATTTTTATCTCTATTAAAATTCATGATCCTGAAAATTTAAGGTTTTTATCTTCTCTTTAGTATTGATTTAAATCAAATATATATGAAATTTTAAATAAGTCAAAACGAAACCAAACGAAACTTTCTGAAATTTTTATTATTTTAGTTGAAAATTAGGAATATCATGACAAATGTTGAAAGACATCAATATATATTACAACAATTAGCGGTGCAGGCTAACGTACTTGTTGTCGATCTCTGCAAGGCCCTTGAAGTGTCCACAGTGACCATCCGAAAGGATTTAAAGTTTCTAGAGGGCTCTGGCCTATTATTTAGGACGCATGGTGGGGCTACGAAGAATAACCCTTATATCCGCGACCGCTCGGTTATGGAGAAGGAGAAAATGCAGATTGACGAGAAGCTTGCTATTGCGCGTCAAGCTGTAACTTATATCCATGAAAATGATTCCATTATGATTGCTTCAGGGACGACGGTTCAGTTTTTAGCGGCAGAGATTCAGCCCAAGGGTAATTTAACCGTTGTCACATCTTCCATTAATGTTAGTCAGGAATTAATGAAGCATGCGGAGATTGACGTGATACAGCTAGGAGGGGCATTGAGGAAATCTTCCTGCTCCGTGATTGGTACTAATGCTGCGCAGATGTTGGCGGATTTTTTCTGTTCTACGTTATTTTTAGGCGTAGATGGCATCGACTTAAACTATGGCATATCTACGACGAATGTTGGTGAAGCAAAATTAAATCGGGCGATGATGGAATCCGCCCATCAGGTTATCGTGCTGGCGGACTCCAGTAAATTTGGCCGTAAGAGTTTTGGGAAAATAGCTGAATTAGAAAAGGTAGATATGGTGATTACTGATGCCGGAGTGAGTGAGTTTTACAAAGATGCTTTTAAAAAACAAGGTGTGAAGTTGATTATTGCTATATAGCATAATTATTACGTTATAATTCGAAAAGAATTTCTATTTTTAGCGCTAATTAAATCTAAAATTGCTACTTATAAAGTAAAACCTAACTATAGCACTGTTATATGAAAGAAAAAAATGAATCAAGACGTGATTTTATAAAAAAATCAGTAGTAGGTGTTTCGGCATTTACCATTGTACCACGTTTTGTATTGGGAGGGCAAGGTTTTTTAGCTCCTTCTGATCATCTTACGAAAGGCGTTATTGGTGTCGGATCGATGGGACGCGGCCATTTTGGCTATGCGGGCACAAAGACCGTCGCTATTTGTGACGTTGATACCCGTCACCTAGCCATTGCTCAAAAGACTTTGGGTGGAGGGGTTACAGAATATCATGATTTTCGTGATCTTGTAAAATCAGATAAAGTTGATATTGTACATATTGCTACGCCACCACACTGGCATGGTTTAATGGCTTTAGAAGCTGCACGCGCAGGAAAAGATATCTGGTGTGAGAAGCCTATGACACGGACCATTGGGGAAGGTCAAAAAGTTAAAGAAGCCGTGAAGCAGCATGGCAACATGTTTCGCTTAAATACATGGTTTAGATTTGATGCCAATTTCTATGGCATGAATGTTCCGGTTAAAAAAATCAAAAAATTAGTAGATACAGGTATGTTAGGATGGCCACTAAAGGTTACCATCTCTAAGCATACTGGTTTTGATTGGAAATTCTATTGGGTAGGTAAAGAGAATTTACCTGTTCAACAGCCACCAAAAGAACTAGATTATGATATGTGGTTAGGTCCAGCACCTTATAAGCCTTATTCCGAGCATCGTACACACACCACCTTCCGTGGTTACTGGGATTACGATGGAGGAGGCTTAGGAGATATGGGACAGCATTATATGGATCCCGTACAA
The DNA here is from genome assembly GCA_017942165.1 of Rhinopithecimicrobium faecis. Lineage (GTDB taxonomy): Bacteria > Bacteroidota > Bacteroidia > Sphingobacteriales > Sphingobacteriaceae > Sphingobacterium > Sphingobacterium faecis. The sequence goes on from JAGKSB010000008.1 coordinate 100,357, forward strand.
TATTTCCTTGGAAAAGATAATGAGTCACCAGTAAGTATTGAAGTGGATGCTCCTCAGCAGCATTCCGATGCAGTAGGAACTTGGCGTCGTATTACCTATACCTATGCCGATGGATGTCAAATTATCCTTGATGGGGAAGGTAAAGATGAGGGCAAGGCTTATATTGAGGGTCCTCAAGGAAAATTATTCCGCGGCTTTAAATCCGATATTCCAGACTTGGAACGTAAATTAGCCCAATATCCAGAACCTCCAGCGCAGATTACGGACTTTTTAGAATCTGTACGTACACGCGAAAAATTTGCTTTAAATGAGGAAAATGGTCATCGCTCCTGTACATTAATCAATTTAGGATTGATTGCTTTACGTTTAAATCGCTCCCTAAAATTTGATTCTGAAAAACAAGTATTCGTCAATGATGAAGCAGCAAACCGCTTAATTCACCAACCGATGAGAGGTCCTTGGTCTATTTAATGCTATTTTAAACATGAAAAAAGTCTTTAACACGCTATCTGCGCTCTTAATATTACAGGTTGCCGCCTATGCGCAACAACCTCAAAATCGTACCTCAGCAACAAAAATTGCCGATGTATTAGCCCAACAACCGGCTGCGGAAAAGGATAAGTTCCTCGCTGCAATGAGCCAATTAGAAAATTTTACAGCCGCGGATATCGCTTCCCTATTAGGGCAGCTAAAACCCCAAGGAGGAAATAACTCCGCTGTAGAATATGCTGCAAATAGCTATGCATTCTATGTTATGCAAGCTGGAAAGGATGCCCCAAGAGCAGAATTCTCTAAAGGTCTTACGCTCGCTTTAAACCAATTGCAAAATAAAGATAACAAAGGTTTTGTCTTGCAGCTGTTACGCGTATGTGCTAAGAATGAAGCTATTCCTGCAATTGCGCCCTACCTGTTAGATGATTATCTAGCTGATCGTGCCGCTCGTGCCCTTGTGAGCATTCAAACTCCAGAAGCTACTGCAGCCCTGTCAAAGGCCCTAACTTCTTCGAAATCCGAAGCTACAGCGGTGGCAATTACCACAGCGCTAGGAAGCCTGCAAGCTTCAGCAGATGAAGCCGCGATTATCAAGCTTTTAGGAACTTACAGCTCTGAAGCTTACCAACGCTCAGCGTTAACAGCATTAAGTAAAATAGGTGGTAAAGCCTCTTTACCTGTGTTCGAACAAGCCCTAGCGAAGAGCAATTACGCTTACGATCATTTAGATGCTGCGGGATTAAGTATTGACTATGCTGCTTCACTCTTAAAAAATAGAGATAGTAAGACTGCAGAGTCATTCTTATCGAATGTCTACGCGCAAAGTGTAAAAAGTAATAATATCAATAACCAAATTGCCGCACTTTCCATCTTAACGGATATCAATCCTGCAAAACAAAAGAGTGTGTTATTGGCAGCAGCCAATTCCGAGCATGCAGCTTACCGCAATACAGCCTTACAACTCTTATCTTCTCATGGTAAAGGCTTAGATACAAAAACATTATTTGGCTTACTAAAGAAAGCTACTCCGGAAGCACAGGAAACCGTATTGGCGTTTATCGCTAAGAATGGTAAAGCGAAGGATCTGTTAGCGCTACAAGCCTTATATGCAAAAGATAAGAAATTCTCCAACGCACAAACGTTAAAGGCCATTGACAAATTGTCAAATGGTACAGCTGCACCGTTCTTAATCAGTCAATTAGGTTCTGCAGATGGAGCTACGCTAGCAACGGCGAAGTCACTGCTATTAGCGACGAAAGGAAATGACGTAATCCCTGCTTTAACGAAAGCATTAGCGAAGGCTGATGACAAGACGAAAGTAGCGCTATTAGGTCTCTTAGCTGCGCGCGGGAATACCTCTTCAGCAGCAGCAGTATTACCTCTTTTAGCGAGTAATAACGCTGCAGTACGTGCTGCAGCAGTACAAGCGGCCCCTACGGTAGCTTCTGTAGATAACCTGCCGGCAATATTCACGGCGCTATCTTCGGCAAATGAGCAGGAGACAGCAGTCTTGCAGCAGGCGGTAATTAATGCGATTAAATCTTCTTCAGATCAGCAGGCACAAATCCAGAAGCTAGCGGCAAATATCTCCCGCTCAGCAGCACCTTCGGCAGCAAAGTATTTTCCAATATTTGCAGGTCTAGGTGGTAAAGAGTCGTTATCGGCTGTACGCAATTATATCACTGCAGATCAACCTCAATTAAAGGCTGCAGCGATCCAAGCGCTATCTTCCTGGTCGAATGCGGAAGCGCTTCCTACTTTAGTAGATCTTTCACGTGTGGAAAAAGAGGGTGGAAACTTTGCGAATATCTTCAAAGGATTAATTCGTCAGGTGACTATTTCTTCGGCAACAAATGATCAGAAGACCTTATTATTAAAAGATGCTTTTGCGTTAGCGCAAGATGACAACCAGCGTAAAGCTGTCCTTGGGGCACTGCAAAATACGGGTACCTACCAAGCGTTAATCTTCGCAGGTGAGCAGTTGTCAAAACCAACATTAAAGTCTTCAGCAGCGAATACAGCGATGAATATCGCTTTAGATAACAAAGAATTCTATGGTACGCAAGTGCGTGCAATCCTAACGGAGGTAATCACCACTTTATCGGGTTCAGAAAGCTCCTACCTGAAGGAAGCGGTTATTAAGCACTTAGCTGAAATGCCTCAAAAGGAAGGTTTTGTTTCCCTATTTAATGGTAAAGATCTTACAGGTTGGAAAGGCTTAGTAGCTGATCCTATTAAACGTGGAAAGATGGATGCTAAGACCTTAGCAGCAGCTCAAAAGAAAGCTGATGAAGCAATGAATAAGGGCTGGATGGTAGAGGATGGCGTCCTGAAGTTCAACGGTAAAGGCGATAATATTGCGACGATTAAGCAGTATGGCGACTTTGAGATGCTTGTTGATTGGAAGCTTGATAAAAATGGTAAAGAAGGGGATGCTGGTGTCTATTTACGTGGTACACCACAGGTTCAAATCTGGGATATCTCGCGTACAAATGTAGGTGCTCAAGTTGGTTCTGGCGGTTTATATAACAACCAGAAGTTTGCTACAAACCCTACGGAAGTAGCTGATAACGCTTTAGGTGAGTGGAATACTTTTAAAATTAAAATGGTAGGTGAAAAGGTTACCGTATTTTTAAATGGTAAGAAAGTTACGGATGAAGTGCCTTTAGAGAATTACTGGGATCGCAATCAATCTATTTTCCCGACAGAGCAAATTGAATTACAAGCACATGGTACGACGGTATACTACCGTGATATCTTCCTAAAGGAAATTGCTCGTAAGGAAGTGTTTAAACTTGCTGATCAGGAGAAAAAAGATGGTTTCAAAGTGTTATTTGATGGCACGAACCTTGACCAATGGACCGCATCTTCAGGATACGGAATTTCGGATGAAGGTCACCTTTGGGTATATCCTAATGCAAAATTTGGAGGTAACTTATATACGAAGGAAGAATTTAGCAACTTTGTGTACCGCTTTGACTTCAAATTGACGCCAGGCGCTAACAATGGTATCGGTATACATGCTCCATTAACTGGTGATGCAGCCTATGAAGGCAAGGAAATCCAAGTCTTAGATGATACAGCTGAAATCTATAAAAACTTAAAACCTTATCAATTCCACGGCTCTCTATATGGCGTAGCGCAAGCTAAAAAAGGATTTTTAAAACCTGTAGGAGAATGGAACTCGGAGGAAATACGTGTTGAAGGTACGCGCATTAAAGTTACGTTAAATGGTACCGTAATCTTAGATACCGACTATGCCTCAGCAAGTAAGAATGGTACCCTTGATGGTAAAAGCCACCCAGGCTTAAGCCGTAAGTCAGGGCATATCGCCTTCTTAGGCCATGGCTCGGAAGTATTCTTTAAAAATATCCGTGTTAAAAAGTTAAACTAATTTTTTAATACTCACATAAAAAAGGCTGTATTCCAATGGAATACAGCCTTTTTTTATAGATGTCGTTGTTTGCTAACTCTTGTAATTAAACCATTTTATCAATTCCTTGAAGCTAGGTTTCTTACCGTAGATTAAGATTCCTACACGATAGATTCTCGCGGCAACCCAAGTGGTACCCAAGAACGTAAGAATTAATAGCGTTAAGGAAGTCGCAATCTGCCATAATGGTACATCAAAAGGTATGCGCACCAGCATAGCAATCGGTGAAGTAAAAGGAATAAAGCTCAGCCAAGTGGAAATGGTGCCATGTGGATCGTTAATAATAAGTCCAAAAGACAGGATATAGGTGATTAGTAAAGGCATGGTAACAGGCATGGTAAATTGGTTGGCTTCTGTTTCTGAATCCACAGCGGATCCCACAGCTGCAAAGATCGCGGAGTACAATAAATAACCTGCTAAGAAAAATAAGATAAAGCAAATGGCTATTTCATAAAAGTTCACTGCTTTTATGGCCTCTAGGAAGCCGCCCATTTGAGCACTTTTCTCCACCGCAGTTGACAGTTGTTCATTCCCTTGGGACATCTCTCCCTGCGTCGCCGCAACGGACTCAAGGCTTTCCTTATCCACAAATAAGGTCGTCGCAACGGTAAATAGTCCACCGGTTAAAAGGATCCATAAAAGAAATTGCGTAAGGCCTACCATACCGATGCCGATAATCTTTCCCATCATTAATTGAAAAGGCTTTACGGAAGATATAATAACCTCAATAATACGGTTGGATTTCTCCTCAATAACACCACGCATGACTTGCACGCCGTAAAGAAAGAGGGAAAGGTAAACGAGGATGGCAAGTGCCACACCAATGCCCATGGCAATTTCAGTATTGGCATTTTTCTCTTCCCCATCGCTGGAAATCTCCCTTGCGGAAACTGTTACATTAGGATCTATGGTAGCCAATAGATTTTTATCTATGCCTGCATCTTGGTACAGTTTATTTCTAATAATTTCTTGAACTTGGGAACTTATTTCATCGCGTGTCTTCAAATTTGATTTCCCCGCAGAAATGAGATTTAGGCTCCGCGTGTTATAGATATCCTTAGGGATATAAAGGAGGGAGGCAAAGTCTTTTTTGGAACTGCGTAGTTTCTCTTTCTCTGCTTCGAAATCTGCTGTCGCTGGCAAGAAGGCTACGTTCTTATTGGAGCGTAACTGCTCATAAAAGCTCCCTTGCTCATCGACTACGGTGATCTCGGCAAAATTATCTTCGTACCCTTTTTTCATTAAATAAAACATGGCAGCATACATCCCAATAAAGAATATAGGCACCAGGAAAGTTAGCAATAGGAAAGATTTTTTCTTTACGCGGGAGACATATTCACGCTGTATAATCAGGAGTATTTTATGCATGGGAAACGTAGTTTTGAGGGTTGTCGGCCGTAACTTTAGAAACGAAAATATCATGCATCGTAGGGATGATTTCTGTTACCTGCTGTATGTGAATCGTTGGAATCAACGCTATAAGAACCTCGTTTAAGGTGAAGTTTTTATTTATCTTAATTGTTATATTTATCTCATCTTCAAAGATTTTAGATCCTATAGTTTCGTAGAGCTCTGGCTGGTTGACTGCGGGGGAGACACCCGCGATTGGGAGGTAAGTGATGCGGTATGTCTGGCTGCGAAACTGATCTTTAATCGCCTTGACAGAACCATCTAAGATTTTTTTGGATTTATTTATAAGCGCAATATTATCACAAAGTTCTTCCACGGACTCCATGCGGTGGGTAGAAAATATAATGGTGGCACCCGCCTTATTCAAGGCTAATATCTCCTCTTTTATAATCGATGCATTAACGGGGTCAAAGCCAGAAAAGGGCTCGTCGAGAATGAGTAATTCAGGCTCATGTAAGACCGTTGCCACGAACTGCACTTTCTGCTGCATCCCTTTGCTGAGGTCTTCAACCTTCTTATCCCACCAGGACTCAATGGCTAACTTTTCAAACCAATATTTAATTTTATGTAAAGCCTCAGTTTTGGAGAGTCCTTTGAGTTGTGCTAAATAGAGAATCTGCTCCCCAATTTTCATTTTCTTATATAAGCCCCTTTCCTCAGGAAGGTAACCTATCTGGCTTACATGCTTCGCTTGTAGGGGCTCTCCTTGAAATAAAATCTGACCCGAATCCGGCGCTGTAATTTGATTTATAATACGTATTAATGAAGTTTTTCCAGCTCCATTAGGTCCTAATAGACCAAAGATTTTTCCTTTGGGAATTTCCAAGGATACATCATCCAGCGCGCGGTGTTCCGCGTAATCTTTGACAATATGCTGTATAGATAACATAAATAAAGGGTGTGATTTAGGTTAAAAAAATGTTACAATAAGTAATAACTACCTAAAAGTACTAAAAATTTACTAGCTTAAAAACATTTAATTAGGTCTGCATTATCAATGTGAACTTGAGATACACCAAATAAATATTACCTTTGTGCTATGCTAATAAGAAAAGCCGAATTTGTTTGTAGTAATACAAGAGTAGATAAATTGCCACCGGCAACGTTACCGGAATATGCCTTTATCGGACGATCCAATGTGGGTAAGTCCTCCTTAATAAATGCGATGTTAGGGAAAAAAGGGTTGGCGAAGACCTCACAAAAGCCTGGTAAAACACAGTTAATCAATCACTTTATTGTGAATGATGAGTGGTATTTAGTGGATTTGCCGGGATACGGTTTTGCGAAGACTTCGAAAGCTAATCGCGAAGCTTGGGAGAAATTTATACGCCGTTATTTAACGCAGCGAGATACCTTACAATGTATATTTGTACTTATAGATAGTCGCCTAGAGCCACAGAAGATAGATATTGAATTCTGTTGTTGGTTAGGGGAAAATGGATTACCTTTTATGTTGGCGTTCACCAAGGCTGATAAGCAGTCTGCAGTGAAGTCGGATATGAATATGGCTAAATTCCGCCGTTCATTAGGCGAGTATTTTGAGGAAATTCCTCCATGCTTTTTAACATCTGCAGAATTGAAAACTGGAGGAGAGCGTATTTTGGAAACAATAGCTGATGTGAACACGCGTTTTGTGCTTCCTGAGGTTGAGGAGACAGACTACCCTGATTTAGAGGATTCTAATTATTAAGAAGAATGAAAAAATACCTATCATTAGTACTTTTTGCGCATAGTATATTCGCTTTACCTTTTGCTATTATAGGATTCTTTTTAGCGATAAAGACTACAGACTATTCATTTGAATGGTCTTTGTTTTTATTAATGCTTTTCTGCATGGTTACAGCTAGAAATGCAGCGATGGCATTTAACCGCTATTTAGATCGGGATATTGATGCTGTCAATCCACGTACAGCCATGCGCGATATTCCTGCAGGGCGTGTGTCAGCGAATGGTGCACTGATATTCACCCTTGTGAATGCGGCACTCTTTATCCTGGCGACCTATTTTATTAATACAATCTGCTTTTACCTATCACCGATAGCGATTTTTGTGGTTTTATTTTATTCCTATACCAAGCGTATTACGCCTCTTTGTCACCTGGTGTTAGGTATTGGATTGGGCTTGGCTCCTGTAGGAGCCTATTTGGCTGTAGCAGGGGCTTTTCATATCGTCCCTGTATTTTTTGGGCTTGCCGTTATGTGTTGGGTAAGTGGCTTTGATATTATTTATGCTCTACAAGATGAAGAATTTGACCGGGAAAATGGGTTAAATTCCATTCCAGCATGGCTTGGTGGGAAGGGCGCTTTACGGCTGTCATCCGTGCTCCATGTGGCATCCTTTATCTTTGTGCTGCTTCCGGTATTTTATATTTCCTTAAGCTGGTTTTATTATTTAGGCTTAATATTCTACGGATTTTTATTAATTTACCAACATCGCATTGTTAGCCCTACGGATTTGAGCCGTGTAGATCGTGCTTTTATGACGACAAATGGCATAGCCTCAGTTGTTTTTGCAGTTTTCTACCTCTTAGATCTAGCATTTTTACAATAATGCAACGGAAAGAAAATAGAATTTATTTATAAATAATTATTGTCTTTCGTCTTAGAATTACTTTTATTTGCACAAATCATTAAGATAAATGGCTAAAAATTTACTCATCGTAGAGTCTCCAGCGAAAGCTAAAACAATAGAAGGATATTTAGGTAAAGACTTTCTTGTGAAGTCTAGTTATGGGCATATTAGAGATTTAGTAAAAACGGATGACGCTATTGATACTGCTAGAGACTTTCAACAAAAGTATGAGGTCCCTGCGGATAAAAAGGCTGTAGTCAGTGAGTTAAAGAAATTAGCTAAGCAGGCTGAAACGGTATGGCTAGCGTCCGACGAGGACCGTGAGGGAGAAGCAATCTCCTGGCACCTTTTCGACACCTTGGGCCTAAAGGAAGAGAATACCAAGCGTATCGTCTTCCATGAAATTACCAAGCCTGCCATTTTAAAAGCTATTGAATCGCCGCGAGGCATTGATTATAATTTAGTAAATGCACAGCAAGCACGTCGTGTCTTAGATCGTTTAGTGGGATTTGAACTTTCGCCAGTTTTATGGCGAAAAGTAAAACCTTCTTTATCGGCAGGCCGCGTACAGTCTGTCGCGGTACGTCTGATTGTTGAAAGAGAGCGTGATATCAACCGCTTTAACGCCGAAGCATCGTTTAAGATTGTGGCACACTTCAGCACTGGAAACGCTAGGGAATCCGTAAAAGCAGAATTGCCTCAGCGCTTTGCTAAAGTTGAAGATGCGGAGCAGTTTTTATCCGATTGTAAGGAAGCCCTTTTTCAGGTACGTAGCCTCGAGACTAAGCCCGCAAAACGTGCTCCTTCAGCACCTTTTACAACCTCCACATTACAGCAAGAAGCTTCTCGTAAGTTAGGTTTTTCCGTAGCGAGAACTATGCAGGTAGCACAACGCTTATATGAATCTGGACGCATCACTTATATGCGTACAGACTCCGTCAACTTGAGTGATACCGCAATAGAGGCGGCAGAATTAGAGATTAAGAACGCTTATGGGGATCAGTACCATAAGATGCGAAAATATAAAACCAAGGCTGCTGGTGCTCAAGAAGCCCATGAAGCCATCCGTCCTACGTATTTCTCGGATCATACCATCGATGGCGATGCACCCGAAAAACGCCTGTATGAATTAATTTGGAAACGTGCCATTGCCTCTCAAATGTCTGAAGCAGCATTTGAAAAAACCATCGCTAAGATCGCTATCTCCACACGTAGTGAAGAGTTAACGGCAGCGGGTGAGGTGATGAAATTTGACGGTTTTCTAAAAGTATACTTTGAATCTCCGGATGATGACGCTGACAATGCCAGCGATGAGGAAGATTCAAATACCTTATTACCTCCTTTGGCGGTACAGCAGGAGCTTTCCTTAAAGGAGATGTCCGCAACAGAGCGCTTTTCGCGCCCTCCAGCAAGATTTACCGAGGCTTCTTTAGTAAAGAAATTAGAGGAGTTAGGGATTGGTCGTCCTTCTACCTATGCGCCAACGATCTCTACGATTCAAAATCGTGGGTATGCGGTGAAAGAGGAACGTGAAGGTCGCTCCAGAGATTTCCGCGTGTTAACGCTGAAAGATGCACAGCTATCGGCTGTCGTGAAAACAGAAATTACGGGTGCTGAGAAATCAAAACTATTCCCCACAGATATTGGGGTCGTAGTAAACGATTTCCTTGTAGAGCATTTTCAAGGAATTGTAGACTACCACTTCACCGCAAAAGTGGAGAAGGAGTTTGATGAGATCGCACAAGGGTTAACGGATTGGACGCATATGTTACGTAACTTCTACGGGCCTTTTCACGCTGAAGTGGAAGATACCATGGAAAATGCGGAACGTGCCACCAATGAGCGCGAATTAGGGGTAGATCCTGCTACAGGGAAGCCTGTATCGGTGCGTATCGGAAAATTTGGTCCTTTGGTGCAAATCGGCGCCCAGGATGATGAAGAAAAGCCACGCTTTGCCTCCCTTAGAAAAGGTCAGATGATTGAAACCATCACCTTTGAAGATGCTATGGAGCTGTTTAAACTCCCTAAGAAGGTGGGTGAATTTGAAGAGAAGGAAATGACGGTAGCTATTGGTCGATTTGGCCCTTATATCCGCCATAACTCCGCATTCTTCTCCCTACCTAAAGATTTAGATCCGTTGGATGTTACCCAAGAGCAGTGTATTCAGATTATCCAGGAAAAGCGCCAGAAAGATATTGAAAAAGTCATTCGTGTGTTTGAGGAAAATGCGGAAGCACAAATTGAAAATGGCCGTTGGGGACCTTTTATCCGCTTAGGGAAGCAAAATATAAAAATCCCGAAAGGCACAGAGATTGATAGCATAAGCTATGAAGATGTGCTGAAATGGGCTGATGAAGACCCTAAGGGTAAAGCGAAAGCTGCCAAAGCTGTGAAAGCGAAAGCTCCAGCTAAAAAACCTGCTGCAAAGAAAACTACGACAGCGAAGAAAGAGCCTGCAGCGAAGAAAGCAACAGCAGTAAAGAAAGCAACGACAGTAAAGAAAGCAACGACAGCGAAGAAAACAACAACGAAAGCCGCAGCCACGAAAGCCGCAGCCACGAAGAAAACAACTGAAAGCAACGCGTCGTAAGGTTTAGTAAGGTTTAGTAAGGTTTATAACAAATGAAAAAAGATTTACCAGAAAATAAAGTCGCTAATATTTCTATCGCAGTGGTATTAGAGGGGGACAGTGCTACAGAGAATTTTTGGAATGTCTATCTGATTAACGAGAAAGATGAAAAATTAGATACTGTAATGATCACCTCTAAAGGCTATGGGGAGCTCGAAGGAAAGCCTGTGATGACCTCTACCTTACGTCATGTTATTGGGGATGTGGAGCCGCAGAGTTTTGTTAAAGTGGAAGCGATAGATTCCCAGGTATTTGGCTTGACAAATGAATACTGGTTGAGCTTTTATATCAACCAGACGATATACGATAAAAAATATATTTTCCTGCCGGAAAGTATTGTGGATGAAAATTTAATTAAAATTCCTTTGGTAAATAAACCAGGAATCCTAATTGGAGGTTTAAAATAAATGCCAGCGAAGACGAATTTTGTAATTGCCATAGATGGATTTTCATCTTGCGGTAAGAGTACGGTTGCTAAAGCTTTAGCCAAGGAACTCAATTTTGTATTTATAGACTCTGGAGCGATGTATCGCGCAGTAACGCTATATTTTCTTCGTAAGAACATTGATTTTTCCAACCTGAAGGAGGTGGACAGCGCGCTGTCGAAAATTCAAATAGACTTCGTGCCCAATGGAAGCAATACGGAGATCCATCTCAATGGTACGGATGTGTCTGCAGAGATTCGTCAGATGTACGTCTCCGAGCAGGTTTCTGAAGTCGCAGCAATAAAGGCTGTACGCGTGGCGATGGTCGCACAGCAGCAGCTCCTAGGAGCACGACGCAATATCGTGATGGACGGCCGTGATATTGGGACCACAGTATTTCCTGATGCAGACTTAAAATTATTTATGACTGCCGATCCTGAGATTCGTGCGCAACGCCGCTTTATAGAGCTTCAGGCTAAGGGTGAGCATACAACGATGGAGGAAGTGCGCGCTAATTTATCGCACCGCGATCTAATAGATAGCACGCGGGAGGAGAGTCCTTTACGTCAAGCTGATGATGCTTTAGTCATTGACAACTCCAACTTAAGTCAAGAAGAGCAGCTAAACCTTGTGATCGCAAAATATCAGGCTATCAAACTTCAAAACGCTTAACGAATTACGATATACAGAAAAAGCCTCGAGACAACGCTCGAGGCTTTTTTGTTTTTTAGTGTGCGCTAAGCGCTCGCAGAACGAGTCCGCGTACTATTTTCCTGAAATACAGCTTATTGTTTTCCCGGGTATACTTCCAATGCTTTTTCTAAAATAGCAACAGACTTCGCTAAGTCTTGCTCATTTAAGACATAGGCTAAGCGTACTTCGTTAAATCCTGCACCTGGAGTCGAGTAGAATCCCGTTGCTGGAGCCATCATCACCGTTTCGTTTTCATAGCTAAAGTCTTCTAACATCCATTGGCAGAATCTGTCAGCGTTGTCAATCGGTAACTTCGCTACCACATAAAAAGCACCTCCTGGATTTGGACAGAAGACTCCTTCAATCTTATTTAAACCTGCAACTAAGGTGTCCCGACGCGCTGTATATTCAGCTGAAACAGTTTCAAAATAAGAGTCTGGCGTATCTACGGCAGCTTCAGCAGCAATTTGTGCCACTCCTGGAGGCGAAAGGCGCGCCTGAGCGAACTTTAATGCTACTTGGTATAATTCCTTATTCTTCGTAACTAAACAGCCTAGACGAGCGCCACAAGCAGAATAACGCTTAGAGACAGTGTCGAATATCACGACATGTTGTTCCAAACCAGCTAAGTGCATCGGAGAGATAAATTCACGGCCATCGTAACAGAATTCACGGTACGCTTCATCAGAGAATAAGAATAGATCGTATTTGATACAGATTTCCTTTAAAGCTTCTAATTCTTCCCGTGAATACAGGTATCCTGTTGGGTTATTAGGGTTACAAATGCAGATCGCTTTCGTTTTCTCGGTGATAACTTTCTCAAATTCGGCGATAGAAGGTAGCGCAAAACCATTGTCAATATAAGACATAATTGGCTTTACTACAATATCCGAAGAGCAAGCGAAGCCGTTGTAGTTTGCATAAAATGGCTCAGGAATAATAACTTCCTCCCCGGGATTTAAACAAGCCTGCATAGCAATGGTAATGGCTTCAGATCCACCATTCGTTACTAAGATGTCCGAAGGCTCAATATCATAGTTTAATTTATTGTAATAGCTGGCTAACTTCGTTCTGTAAGAACTCGTTCCTTCAGAGGGCGTATAAGCCCATACTTTAAAGTCTATATTTTTAATCGCATCCAACATAATTGCTGGCGTCTCAATATCAGGTTGTCCGATATTTAAGTGATAGATTTTCTTTCCTTCTTTCTTAGCCTTATCTGCAAAAGGAGTAAGTTTTCTAATAGGAGAGGCCGGCATATTGTGGCCTTTTTGTGAGATTGATGGCATGATTTTGTAATTGATATTTACCTAGCACAAATTTAGAAAAATAAAGATAGAAATCTTGAAAAATTAAGGACATAAAAAAAGGCCACTTTAAGTGGCCTTTTTTATAAGTTATCTGCGATTATTCTACGATTCCTTTTATATATAAGGATTTTACGGGTGTCTTTGCATTGGAGCTTACAGTAAAGCTTTTTGTAAATGGCGATACAGTAAGTGCGTCAAAAGTTACCTTTATAACGCCGGATGCACCGGGTGCGATGGCAGCCTTAGGGAAGTCTGCAACGGAGCAGCCGCAAGTAGACTTCACCCCTGAAAGAATTAAAGGATCCGTCCCTGTATTGGTGAATTTAAACTCATATACTGCAGGGACACTTCTTTTGATAGTTCCAAAGTCATGCGTTTCTTTTTCAAATTTTATCTCTGCATTCTTTGTTTGCATAGCTGTGAAGCCTATAAATGCAAAAATCGCTGTAAAGAGTATAATTAACTTTTTCATATTTTTCATTTTAATAATTTTTTTTAAAAGAGCAAACCCTTTTAATGTGTTGCTGCTAATTCTAACTTTTAGACATGTAAAAATACCAAAAGATTAATCCATTTAAAAATAAACCACAGAAATATTACTATTCTAGTTTTTGTAAGCGGTCCATCTTTTTAACGCGATTAACTAAATTCCCCAATGTTAACCCTTGTACTAAGATAGAGAAAACGACGACAAAATAAGTAATGCTTAGGATTAAATCTTTATAGGCACCATTGGTGAGTGATAGCGCTAAAGCGATGGATACACCACCCCGTAGTCCACCCCAGACTAAGAGGGTCGTTGCCGACTTATTAATATTTAATTTGGGGAATAACTTCCCAGGTAGATAGATAGATATATAACGCGCAATTAATACCACGGCCACACAGCTTAAACCTATAATCCAATAGTTTGGAAGAATAGAGACAATGAGTAATTCAAAGCCTATAAGAAGGAATAATATGGCATTTAAGATGTCATCAATCAGTTCCCAAAATTTTGTTAGGTAGTCTTGCGTTTCAGCGGAAATTCCCTCTTGTATAGCGCCTTTATTTCCTATAATTAATCCCGCTACAACCATCGTTAATGGCCCTGACATATGTAAAGAACTCGCAATTAAATAACCACCCATCACAACGGAGAGTGAAAGTAATACCGATATCTTATAATCATTGACACGAAACATCATTTTCGACGCTATAGTCCCTAAGATAAGACCAAGGATTATTCCTCCTCCAGCTTCTTTTAGCAATAGAAAACTAATGTTCCTAACTGTTAAATCAAAATCGGATCCGAGCGCTAATTGACATAAAATAGCGAAGATCACGACCGCGACTCCATCGTTAAATAAGGATTCTCCAGCAAATTTAGTTTCTAGGGCTTTGGAAACACCTGTGGTTTTTAAGATGCTTAGTACAGCAATAGGGTCTGTAGGGGATATTAACGCGCCAAATATAAGACAATAGATGAGGGGTAATTCGACCTGAAATAGTGGCAATATATAGTATACCGCAAAACCTACCGCAAAGGTAGAAAGGACAACACCCAATGTAGCAAAAACCATCACTGCGGACTTTTGCGACTTAAGGTCATTGATGTTAATATGGATAGCGCCAGCAAAGAGTAAGAAATTAAGCATAGCTCCCATTAAAATCTCTGAGAAATCAAAAGATTTTATAAAAGAAGCAAATTCTGAGGCTTTTTCGGGAAATAGCTTTCCGCCGAATCCAACGATCGCAAGGGAAAAAACTAGGGCAATCAGCATAATACCGATGGATGCTGGAAGCTTCAAGTAGCGATGATTGATATAAGAAAATAATGTCGCAAAGACAATAAGCACCGAGAAGGAGTAGTATATTTCCATATAAAAAAATAGTTAATATTTCCAATGTACAAAAAAGAGGCAATTTTCAATTAGAAAAGCCTCTTTTTTATGAATTTTATGGATACTTAAAGATGATAAATCGTTAGATAATACCTTCTTTTAGAAGATCTTGAATATGGACAATGCCCGCATAAAGACCGTTATTTGTTACTAGAAGTTGTGATACATTATTTTCCCGCATCATATGCAGCGCATTTACCGCTAATTCGCTGTGCATAATTACCTTCGGGTTTGTGCCCATGACATCGGTCGCTGTAATTGCTGAAATATCCGTATACTTCTCCAGCATACGGCGGATGTCACCATCGGTGATAATGCCAACGACCTGCTCTTCCGTTAATACGGCTACAGCGCCTAGGCGATTTTTGGTGATTTCAATAATTATCTCCTTGACAGTGGCATTGCTGTTGACTGCGGGTTTTCCATTTTGGTTGGCTAGGTCTTCAACTTTTAGATAAAGTTGTTTTCCCAAGGCGCCTCCAGGATGGTATTTCGCAAAATCACGATCCGTGAATGCACGGCATTCCTGCAGACACACGGCTACCGCATCTCCCATGGCTAACTGCGCTGTGGTGCTGGAAGTAGGCGCTAAATTATTCGGGCAAGCTTCCTTTTCTACCGTGGTGTCAAGGACAAAGTTGGCATTTTTAGCTAAGAAAGATTCCGTATTTCCTACCAGCGCTACCAGGGTGTTACCTGTTTGTTTTAAAAAGGGAACTAACACCTTGATTTCCGGGGTATTTCCAGATTTTGAAATCGCTATAATTAAGTCGTTCGCTTGAATGATACCGAGGTCTCCATGGATAGCGTCTGCGGCATGCATAAAGATGGAAGGCGTGCCAGTAGAATTAAGTGTTGCGACAATCTTTTGTGCAATTATCGCTGATTTACCAATACCTGTTACAATCACTCGGCCCTTCAAATCTAGGATGTGATGGATTACACTAACGAAGTCATCATCAATTTTTTGTATTAAATTTTCAACAGACTTTGCTTCTTCCTGCAGTGCTTGAATTGCTATATTTTTAATTTCAATATTGTTTTTCACAATTATTTTATCTACTTTTATACTACAAATGATGACAAAAATACGGTATTTTCCACATTAAATAGTCATTTGTCTATCTTATTTTTGCCCAAGGCTCAATGGAAATAGAAAAAACACTTTTCGACAATCTTCAGGAATTTTTTGGTTTTGATACTTTTAAAGGCGACCAAGAAGCTATTATTACTAATATTTTACAGAAGAAGGATACCTTCGTAATTATGCCTACTGGAGGGGGTAAATCAATCTGTTACCAACTGCCGGCATTAATGTCTGAGGGTACTGCGATTGTTATTTCTCCACTGATAGCTTTAATGAAAAATCAGGTAGATCAGCTGCGTGCCTTTGGGGGACACGACAGCATAGCGCACTTTTTAAACTCCTCATTGAATAAAAGTGAGATCGCAAAGGTGAAGCAGGATGTGCTGAATGGCGCAACAAAATTACTTTATGTAGCACCCGAGTCTCTTTCTAAGCCTGATAATGTTGAGTTTTTAAAGCAGATTACGGTATCTTTTGTGGCCGTAGATGAGGCGCACTGTATCTCTGAATGGGGGCATGACTTCCGTCCAGAATACCGGAAAATCCGTCAAGTAATCAATGGAATTGGCGACAATATCCCCATTATCGCACTTACAGCTACCGCAACTCCCAAAGTACAATCCGATATCCGTAAGAATTTGCAGATGAATGATGCGACTTTATTTAAGTCTTCGTTCAACCGCGGAAATTTATATTATGAAGTACGTCCTAAGCGTAATGTCGTCAAAGAAATCGTCCGTTTTATCAAGAATAACGCTGGAAAGACAGGTATTATCTACTGCTTAAGCCGTAAAAAGGTGGAGGAAATTGCGGAAGTACTCAATCTAAATGGTATTAAAGCGCTTCCTTATCATGCGGGATTAGATGCTAAGACGCGTGCCGATACGCAGGATAAATTTCTGATGGAAGATGTAGAAGTTATCGTTGCAACTATTGCCTTTGGAATGGGGATCGATAAGCCGGATGTCAGGTTTGTAATTCATCATGATATTCCAAAATCTATGGAAGGCTACTACCAAGAAACGGGTCGTGCTGGACGTGATGGTGGAGAGGGTGTATGTGTGGCCTTCTACTCGGAGAAAGATATTGAGAAGCTTACCAAATTTATGAAGGATAAGCCTGTTTCAGAACGTGAAATAGGAACTCAAATTCTAAAGGAGGTCATCGATTATTCAGAATCTGCCGTTTGTAGAAGAAAACAAATCCTGCATTACTTTGGTGAGAATTTTGATGAAACAGGTTGTGATAGCATGTGTGACAATTGCCGCTCTCAAAAAACATATTTTGAAGCTGACCAATCGTTGCTGCAGATATTAAAATTTATTAGTGAGCAAGGCGAGAAGTTTGACGACCACCATGTCATCAATGTGATGATGGGGCAGAACAACCAGCCTGTTTCCGCTTATAAGCATGATGAGCACCCCCTTTTTGGAACGGGAAAATCCCTGGGTGTCATCTATTGGAAATCTGTGCTACGTCAAGCGGTATTAGGGAATTTCTTTGAAAAAGATATCGACCATTACGGCCTACTGATGCTTACACCAATCGGTAGACGCTATATTGAAAATCCATATACACTCAAATTCTTATTGAATAAGCCTATTGATGCGGCGGATGATGATGGGCATGATGATGCCAATCAAGGTACCGGTGTATTAGATGCTGAGCTCCTGAAAATGCTGAAGGAGTTACGTAAGAAAATTGCAAAAGCAAAGGCCTTACCGCCCTTTGTAATTTTTCAAGATCCTTCGCTGGAGGAGATGTGTAGCCACTATCCGATCAACTTGGATGAGCTAAAGCAGATCCATGGTGTAGGCTCTGGTAAAGCGCTGAAATTTGGCGCTCAATTTGTCGAACTTATAAAAAACTATGTTGCTGAGAATGATATCGACCGTCCACAAGATTTAGTAATTAAATCTACGGCGAATAAATCGGCAATTAAAGTTTCTATTATACAGAATATTGACCGGAAGATAGGCCTAGAGGATATTGCTGCTTCCAAGGGGATGACCTATGAAGCGATGTTGAAGGAGGTAGAGTCTATTGTCAATTCTGGAACAAGATTAAATATCGGCTATTTTGTCGATGAGATGATCGATCAAGATCGTCAAGATGAGGTTTATGACTACTTTAAATGTGCGGAAGTGGACTCCATTGATGGGGCCCTGCATGATTTAGGGGATGATGAGTACACCTTTGAAGAAATTCAATTAATGCGTATAAAATTTATGTCCGAACTGGGCAACTAATACTATAAAATAAGATGATTAATAATTTATTGCCTACCATTAAAAATGGAGATTCCTCCAATTTCTTTGTTATGGCGGGACCTTGTGCGATAGAAGGCGAAGAAATTGCTTTACGTATTGCTGAACGCATTGTAACCATTACTGATAAATTAAATATACCTTATATTTTTAAGGGTTCTTATCGCAAAGCGAATCGTTCACGGAAAGATTCTTTTACAGGTATAGGCGATGAGAAAGCGTTAAAGATATTAGAAAAAGTAGGGAAGACTTTTGGAATTCCTACAGTCACAGATATTCATGAGTCTCAGGAAGCTGCTATGGCTGCCGCTTACGTGGATGTATTGCAGATTCCAGCATTCTTATGCCGTCAAACAGACCTTTTGGTTGCGGCTGCGGAAACGGGAAAAGTGGTGAACATTAAGAAAGGGCAGTTTTTATCTGCGGCATCGATGAAGTTTGCCGTGGATAAGGTCTTAGAATCTGGAAATAATAAGGTGATGCTAACAGACCGTGGGAACACATTTGGGTATCAAGATCTAATCGTAGATTTCCGTGGTATCCCTGAAATGCGTGCTTTTGAAGTGCCTACGATTATGGACTGTACGCACTCCTTGCAGCAGCCGAATCAAACGTCGGGTGTTACAGGTGGAAAGCCGGCACTTATTGAAACGATCGCTAAAGCAGCTATTGCTGTTGGCGCTGACGGTTTATTTATCGAAACACATCCCGATCCAGCGAACGCGAAGTCAGATGGCGCTAATATGTTGCAACTGGATCTGTTAGAAGGGTTATTAGAGAAATTAGTGCGTATCCGCCAAGCGGTAATCTAGTCTCTCCAAGCCTTAAACAGCAAAATATATAAAAAACGCCCCAGTAAAAACAAGTTTTCTACTGGGGCGTTTTTTATATAGTCTTCCGTGCTGGATTAGTGTTTCTGTAGCCAATCCTGAAGGTCTTCAATTAACTCCTCATTGATATGGTGACCAATGGCGTAGCTTTTAAAATCGGGCTGTAAACCATTTTCCTGAAGAAAATTTTGTGCTTCCAACGCATACTGAAGCGGAAGCACAGTGTCTTCTGTACCATGGAAAATTGCGACACTTAAATCTTTCCATTCAACAGCTTCTTTTGCTGCAGCCTTCGTTTCCGGTAATAACCTTCCTGCAATAGCGACCACACCTTTCACTAAGCCAGGGTTGCCCAAGGCTACGGCATAACTCATAATTGCCCCCTGAGAGAAGCCTACGAGGTATATCTTAGCATGATCAAACGAATACTCACGCTTAATATCTGCAATAAAATCAGTCAGCTTTAAAGTCGCTTTCTGAAATTCTTCCTGGTTGATAATGCGCTCTTGCCCATTTATCTGCATGGAAAACCATGCAAATTGATTGATTCCTACTACAATAGGAGCACGTGCTGAAACGACTAAATAATCTTTTGGGAGATAGTCCTTTAAAGCAAATAAATCCTGCTCATTCGAGCCTATGCCATGTAGCAATATCACTAATGCCTGGCTCGCGGTGGTAGTGGATGGTTCGCTCACTAAATTTTCCAAAGTAAAGCGACTGGTATTCTTTTGCAATAAGCCCATAAATGCTATTTTTAATAGCTTAAAGATACAAATATTCTATTTAGTCCAAGGGAAAATCCATTGATTACTGTAGATCGATCCACTCAGCAGCACGACCGTTTTATTAACCAGTGGCACCGTGGCAATGCTTAAGCCGACAGAGGCAATAGCCTCCGCATTGACAGCTACAGCCAGGGTACTTTGCTTGGTAATTAAATCGTGAGCTAAGCTGAAATCGGGTCCAAATTTCGCTTGCACCTGCCCGTAAGCGGATTTGCCGTAAAAACCTATTCCCCAGGTTGTCTGAACGCCGAAATTGATATTTCCTGAGGTCGCCAGTTCCGTGATGCGGGGTCTCTCCACCTGATAGTTGAATGTCGTGCGCTGCTGTAGGGCGCGTGCGTTTTCAGTCTCTAAGTTAAAGGATAAATTTCCCGATGACTTAAACACAAGGGTAGAGTTAAAGGTCTTGGAAATCCTAGCATAGGGAGAAATACTAAAGTAGGGGTTGATAACTATGGGGCCTAGGGGAATTACTAAGGGGATAAATAGCTCATCGCCGTTGTAGTTAAACAGGGGCACATCTTGATCCAGTTTAAAGGTAGCACCCAGGTTATTTAATGCTAAGTTCGTTAAGAAAGATAGATTGGCTCTACGCTTTAGGGCACTGATATCGATGGCATAGCGTAGTGTAGGGTGGATATCCAGCTGTATGCTCGCTGAGTTTCTCCCTAACACGGTTACAGGAAAGTCAAAATTAAAGTTTCCCGGGTCTATGACATTGCTGTAGCTTAGCGCTAGCAGTTGATTTATCTGCTTGTTGGTCTGTGCCATTGGTACTTGGGTGGCGCTGGCAGCAAGCTTAGCACGTGGATTTGTAATGCGTGGCTTACGATATCTATTGTCGTCTAAGTGGATTTCTCCTTCCGCTTTGGCATATAAGATATAGTCGGTAATGGGAATCTCCGTGTACTGCACATGGAAGCCTTCTGCATCCTCAAAGCTTCCAGTAGATTTCACGAGAAATCCATTAGGACTTAGCGTCGTGGGGATGGTATTGTTGATAATAAAGTCTGTTGACATGCTGTCAGCATTAACCGGTTTTTTGGAAAATGTCAATCGGTCGCTCGTGACGGCCTTTAGCTGCTGGCTGGCATCCGCAGAAAGGATTATAGAATTCTTCGCGACATAGAATTCACCTATTTTTTTACCATTTTCCCGTGCCCAAGCAAGCTCATCTAGCGGCTTTTCTACCGGTTCTGCAGCTTGCTTTTCTTTGGTACACGCTGTAATACTAGTCGCTATAAGTACAGCGAAGGCTAGTCTGTAAATCGATTGTGGAGTCCAAATCTTTCTCATAACTTAAAATTTACATGTTTAACTTTACATAAAAATACCATAAAATATCTTAACAATTAAAATATTTTAGTAAAAAATGTAAATAAGCAGCTCTTGAAGTTAAAATTTATTAGTTGAAAGATATTTTTTCATCCACTTGTTAGCCAATCTTTAAAGAGGTCATCATCAAGGATCCAGCTACAGCTCCCTCATTGAATATTTTGATAGTTTCCTCTTTTTCCTGTAGCGCTAGGGCATAGATCATAGGTAGGTAATGCTCGGGTGTGGGAATGGCTAAGTCCCAAGCGGAACCTTGATTTCTAAAATCTATTAGAGGTTGATGGTTATGATCAAGGATATAACTTTTCATCTGCTCATTCGCTTCCGTGGCCCAGTCGAAGGCATAGCCTACGGAGTTCATATGGGCCCAAGAAATCCGGCGCAGGTTGTGCACGTTATTTCCCGACCCTACGATAAGCACTCCTTTTTGACGTAGCGAGGCTAGTTCCTTGGCCAATGCGTAGTGGTAGGATGCGGGTTTGGAATAATCTATACTCATCTGTATCACAGGGACATCTGCTGCAGGGTAAAGGTGCTTAATAACAGACCAGGAGCCATGGTCTAGGCCCCATTCATGATCATCCAAACCTACCTGTGTGGTAGTAATAATACGCTGTGTTTCCAGCGCTAATTCTGGGGATCCTGGAGCCGGGTATTGCACATCAAAAAGCGCTTGAGGAAAGCCTCCAAAATCATGGATGGTGGCAGGGGCTTCCATGGCTGTTACGAACGTCCCCCGTGTCTCCCAGTGTGCGGAGATCACTAAGATGGCTGTAGGTTTATGGATTTCCTTTTCGATATCGCGAAAACCTTTTACGAATTGATTCTCTTCAATAGCGTTCATAGGTGAGCCATGCCCTAAGAATAAAACGGGCATTTTTTCCGTTGCTGAAAGGTCTTTTGAAAAGTTGTGTAACGCATTTAATTTATATGCGGCTCCTGTTGCGGGAATTGCTGCTGCCATAGTTCCTAAAAATTGTTTACGGTTCATCTTTCTAAATGTTATAAGTTGAAAGCTTATTTTTACTGATAGACAAAGATGCACCTATATCAAGGGGTGTGGGTATTAAAATTCGGAAGAAAGATAGGATAATTCTGCTAAAGTAAGCGTTTCATCTCTTCTCTAAAATCAGAGGGTGTCTGGCCTGATTTCTTCTTAAAGACACTGGCAAAATAGGCCTTATCCTGATAGCCTATATCAAAGCCAATTTCCGCAATGCTGCGTTCGGTATTCATAAGTAAGTTTTTCGCTTCAATAAGTTTTCGCGTCTCTATAATCTCGGAGACAGACTGCTGCATAATCTGTTGGCATATGAAATTCAAATTTCGTGCCGACATAAATAGTTTTTCCGCATAGAAATTTACCCCTTCCGTACGTCGGAAATTGTCTTCTAAGATGGTTAGGAAATTCTTAAAAGTTACGGATTGTGTTTTTTGAAATTGGAGTTCTTCCGGAAAGCGCTTCTTACGTTCTGATTCTATTAAGATAAAGAGCGTGCTGAGGAGCTGCCTGACAACGGCATAGTCGATGTTTTCCTGGGACATCTCCCCGGCAATCATTTCACAGAGCTGCGTCAACCTGTAGAAGCAGGCGTCAGCTTGAAAGTCTATATTCGAGCGCTGCTGGTAGTGTGCATACAATTGGAAAATGGTTTCCGGAATAAATTCTGAGCGAAAGCGTAGCACCCAGATCTCACATTGCCCTTCAACGAGGATGGGCTGAAAGCGGTGGGTCTTCCCTTGGGAGACAAAACTTACAAATGGCGCTGCAAGGACTTCGGATTTGAAATCTATGAAATGCTCCATGGCGCCTTGGGTGCCGATTATCAGCTCCTCAAAATTATGTAGATGGGGGAGGTTACGCTCCCGATCTATCTGTGAAGCCTCTGTCGCAGTGAGTTTGTAAATTTTAAATAATTCCTGCATATAAACTGAATTAATTAGCACGTATTTATAAAGATATTTTTTTAATTTCATAAAAAAAACTATGCTCGAACTTTTAGGTATCCACCATATCGCTATTATATGCTCCGACTATGAAAAGTCTAAATATTATTATACAGAAATTTTAGGTTTTAAAATTATAAGTGAAGAGTTTCGTGCAGAGCGAAATTCTTATAAGCTGGATCTTGCTCTGGGGGAGGCTTATATCATCGAGCTATTCTCCTTTCCTACACCGCCAGCGCGTGTCGATAGCCCAGAAGCATGTGGCCTTAGGCACCTGGCTTTTGCGGTGCGAGATATACTGCTTACCATCGGACACTTCGAATCCCTGGGGTTAGCGATTGAAGCGCTGCGCGTAGATCCGCTGACGGGGAAGCGCTATACATTTACCCATGATCCAGATGGCCTTCCAATCGAGTTCTACGAGCAGTAGTCGGGCTGCTGAGGAAATGATTTTCGGGGGACAAACATTGCGGAAAATAATTTTAACTTTGTTTATTGACGCAATATTAACTACATGAATATTTTAAATAAACCCTTTGAAACGCCCTTTGATACAGCGCCCTTTGCAGCCTTAGATACGAGTCTGTATGAGGAAGCTTTCTCACAGAGCATAGCCAATACAAAAGCTGAGATTGATGCTATTGTCGCTAATACAGAAGCTCCAACTTTTGAAAATACGATCGAAGCTTTAGCTTTTTCAGGCATGCAGCTCGAGCGCATTTCAAGTATATTTTTCAACCTACATGCTGCCGAGACGAATGATGATATTCAGCGTATAGCGCAGGTCGTGGCACCGCAGTTGTCTGCGCTAGGGAATGATATCACACTAAATCCGGGCTTATTTTCCCGTGTTAAGGAAGTGTATGAAAAGCGTGCTACGTTGCAGCTTACGGAGGAGC
The DNA here is from genome assembly GCA_017942165.1 of Rhinopithecimicrobium faecis. Taxonomy (GTDB): domain Bacteria; phylum Bacteroidota; class Bacteroidia; order Sphingobacteriales; family Sphingobacteriaceae; genus Sphingobacterium; species Sphingobacterium faecis. The sequence goes on from JAGKSB010000008.1 coordinate 124,356, forward strand.
AGCTTACGCTATTAACGAAGAATTATAAAGACTTTGTACGTAATGGTGCTAATCTACCTACGGACAAAAAGGATGCTTTAAGAGATATTGATGCACGTCTTTCTGTGGCTACGCTCCAGTATTCGGAGCATATATTAGCAGATACCAATGCCTATAAGTTGCACCTTACAGAAGCCCATGATGTGGCGGGTGTGCCTGAAGGCGCCTTGGAGGAGGCTGCGGCTTTAGCAAAGGCGGCTGATCTTGAAGGCTGGATCTTTACCTTAGATTACCCTTCCTATATTCCATTTATCACCTATGCTTCGAACCGGGAGCGACGCCGTGAACTAGCGATTGCTGCTGGAAAGAAAGGGTTTCAAGCAAATGAAAATAACAATGAAGATCTCGTCTTAGAGATTACAAAACTACGTTTACAGCGGGCTAATTTATTAGGGTACGCTTCCCATGCTGATTTTGTTTTGGAGGAACGCATGGCACAATCTCCGGAGAAGGTGCTCAGCTTCCTACAGGATTTATTAGCGAAAGCTAAGCCTGCTGCGGATGCGGAGATGGGAGAACTTACCACATTCGCCAACCAGCTAGATGGCATAGCACAACTAGAGAAATGGGATAGTGCTTACTATGCTGAGAAATTAAAGCAGCAGAAATTTCAGCTTGATGATGAGCTTTTAAAGCCTTATTTTAAATTGGAAAATGTACTCGCTGGCGCTTTTGATATCGCTGGCCGCCTGTTTGATTTAAGTTTTCACGAAGTACATAACATCGATAAATACCAGGAGGATGTGCGCACCTTTGAGGTTAAAGATGCTGCGGGAAAATTTATCGCCATCCTATACACTGATTTTTTTCCACGTAAAGGAAAGAGAAATGGTGCCTGGATGACTTCATTTAAGTCACAATATGTGCTTGCCGGGAAAGAGGAGCGTCCACATATCTCCATAGTCTGTAATTTCACAAAACCTACCGCTACGAAACCAAGCTTGCTAACTTTTAATGAGGTAACGACCTTATTTCATGAATTTGGACATGCTTTACATGGGATGTTGGCTAACACCCGCTATCCCACACTTTCCGGAACTTCCGTTTTTTGGGATTTTGTGGAGCTTCCATCACAGATTATGGAAAATTGGTGCTACGAGCCGGAGGCATTAGCCCTCTTTGCACGTCACTATGAAAGTGAAGAGCTTATACCGATGGCGTATATCCAAAAGATTAAGGAGTCGGCTTCCTTTATGGAAGGTATGGCAACGGTACGTCAGCTCTCCTTTGGCTTATTGGATATGGGCTGGCATGGAAAGGATCTTTCCTGTATAATGTCTGTTAGAGATTTTGAATTAAAGCAATTTGCAGGTACGCAGTTTTTTCCTGATGTCGTGGAAAATGCGATGTCGACTTCCTTCTCTCATATTTTTGCGGGGGGCTATGCTGCGGGATATTATTCCTACAAATGGGCGGAAGTACTGGATGCCGATGCGTTTGCTTACTTTCAAGAGCAGGGAATTTTTAATACTGAAGTAGCGCATAAATTCCGTGATTATATCCTTTCAAAAGGAGGGACCGTTCATCCGATGACTTTATATAAACAATTTAGAGGACAGGAGCCTTCCGTAGATGCCTTGTTGCGTCGTGCAGGTTTACTGCAATAGAAGTATCCAATTCTTAACATACTAAAAAAGGGAGCTCTTAGCTCCCTTTTTTAGTATGTTGGTTATTTTGCAGATTTTCAGTTATTTACTGTGGCTAAGATTTGGATATATCTAAATTTTTTAGTATCTTCGTAATTGTTGATGGAAAAGATTAGCTTTCTATCTGCGAGATTAGGTTTTAAAGTATTACCAACTTTGAGAACTTAACACAGTATTCCTTTTATAAAATCGAAAATTTTTTTTCAGTCTTCTTCTCCATTATTGGCTGTATTTTTTTGATAGGGATACCTATATTCTGACGTTTGATTTAATCTTACGTCTATGGTTTCACATTTTAAATTTTTAGCACAATGAAATTATTATTAAAATTAATAATCACATTAATCACGACTTATTGGTTGTTTTTAAATACTAGTACCGCAAGTTTTTTCATGGTAGGTTTTGCCCTATTCTTAGCCCTTTCAATCCTGTTAATTGGGGATGTTTACTACAGCTATAAAAACCGTACTAGCATCGAGAAAAATAGAGCTTATTTAGCGAAGTTTTTAGCGTATAAGCACGGTAGAACACATGCTTAATGGAAACATATAAGCAGGTTCAACTCTACCAACTAAGGAAGCAGCTTTTTTACTGCTTCCTTTTTTTTGTTTAAAAATTAGGGTTAGAATTATTCCTGTGTTACCGCCTAAATTTTTAAAAAGGAAATACCCCTGAAAAGCGTGATATATTATTAATGTGTAATTGTTAACTTCGAACAAAGAACAATGATATGTCATATTGTAAAGCGATACTTTCCATGGAGGGAAGCAGAAGAGAACTACATAAGCGGTACCATGATTTATACTATGGATTCCCCATAGCCGATGATAATGAGCTTTTTACACGCCTGATTTTAGAGATTAACCAAGCTGGCTTAAGCTGGGAAACAATCTTAAAAAAGGAGGATACTTTTCGTGCCGCCTATGCTGGTTTTAATATTGCTGCTGTTGCCGCATTCACGGAAGTAGATCGTGCGCGCCTTATGGCTGATCCCGGCATTATTCGCAATCGACTTAAAATTAATGCAGCGATTGAAAATGCTAAAACAATCCTCACCTTACAAAAAGAATACGGCTCATTTCAGCAGTGGCTAGCGCTGCAGCATCCAAAGCCTAAAGCTGAATGGGTAAGATTATTTAAGAAGACTTTTAAGTTTACCGGAGGGGAGATTGTTGGGGAATTCCTAATGAGCATAGGCTTCCTCGCTGGTGCGCACGATGCCGACTGCCCCATTTATCAAGCGATAGCAGCCCAGAAGCCTGCATGGATGGAAGGGGATAACAGCCATGAATAGCGCGTTAAAACTGCTAAGCTTGCAAGCTCGTAAGCTTAGCTACAGTATATTTTCACTATTTTTTTTCTGCGGTGCGCTACAGCGCAGCTATGCGCAAGATACACTTTACAGATTTGAAGATACACAGACCCTAGAGGCTGGATATCGAGATAGTTCGGGCGACATAATTATTCCTTTAGGGAAATACGCTGTATGCATGACAGATACATTAATACATTATGCACTGGTTTATGATTCGCAGCAACCTAGTTGGGTAGCTATTAATAAGCAGGGGAAAATACTTTACAATGTATTATCCATGGACAATGGGCCTGACTATGCTGAACTCGGCCTTTTACGCATAGAGAAAGGAGGTAAGATCGGCTATGCAGATGCCATCACTGGTGAGATAGCTATTACACCGAAGTATGATGGTGCCTATCCCTTTGATGCGCAAACAGGCTTAGCTACGGTATGCATCGGCTGCACACTCCGCAGCGAGAATGAGGTCTCGTGGTGGACAGGAGGTCAATGGTATACAATAAATAGTAAAGGGGAGCTTCAATAAGGAGTAGATCGGCGCTTCAATAACCCATAAATCGGCGCTTCAATAGTGTCGGAATATAGGCTAACTATCGAGGTAAAAAAGTACATTTGAATAATTAAAAAATACGACGACTATGAAAAAGATGATAAGCTTCTTGTTTCTCCTGCTTGGAACATTTTCCATAAATGAGTTAGCAGCACAAACACAAGTTCCCACAGAGAAAGATCGTTTACAGAAACCCTACCATCCGGAGGCTGATGCACAGCGGGATATCGATAGCCTAATAAATAAGGCTGGCCTGGAAAATAAGCATATTATCCTGCAGGCAGGAGGCAACTGGTGTATCTGGTGTTTGCGATTTAATGAGTTTATACACACGAATGAGGCCGTTAAAAATGCGTTAGCTGCCAACTTCCTATACTATCACTTAAATTATTCTCCGGAGAATAAGAATGTGGAGGTTTTCAAGAAATATGCACCCGAAGGTAGCAAATTGGGCTATCCCTTCTTTATTGTACTCGATAAAAAGGGGAACGTGGTAGCTATTCAGGAATCTGGGAGCCTAGAGTCTGGTAAGGGCTACGACGAAGAGAAAGTTTTAAAATTTTTTAACAGCTGGAAATAGTCTCCTAATAGATTAGGACTGCTATAATTTTGTTAATTTTGCGCTTTAATTTTACCATAGAGAGATGACAGAAGATCAGGAATATATTATTGAAAATATACAGGCACAGATTACTTTAGGGATGGTTGACACCTCTTTTATTGAGGAGCTGATGCTAGCGATTATCGCTGATGAAGGATTGGAAGATGAAATTCCCGCGTCCTGGGTGAAGGAGCAGGTGCGATTAGCCAATAGAAAGCACCGTCAAGCTGCTAAGACTTGGTCTAAACCAACGGATCCAGCGCGTCTATTTGCGGCATTTGAAGATCTAGCGAAGCAGCAAATTATTGCGCTGCATCATGTTGGATTTATTCAAGCGGATGGGGAAGAGGCTGTAGTACAGGTAGAACGCGAATTGCGTAAAGCGGATAAAACTTCTAAAGGCTACTGTTTTTATACGGCGAAGGATTTAGAAGATGCCGTGTTTACAGATTATAAAAACTTGGCGCTCTCTTTTCAGATTATCAATAATGAGGAGGATGCTGCAGCCGTTGCTTTAGGTAACCGCATTTCCGAAACCTTACAGAAACATGGTCTTACAGTATCGTGGGACGGTACTATCAATCAGAAAATTGAAATCAAAGATATCAATTGGCAGAAAACATTTCAGGAATCGGAAGTGGATTTTATGAATTACGACCATGTGCTGGATCTTATTCTCACAAGTTCCAAAGCTTAGTTTGCAGGAGGCTGTAGGCTATTAATTTTGGGATTGTACCAATAAATAGCTCATTTGTACCATAATCTATTTTCCCGAAAAGGATAAATTGCGGGAAAATAGATTATGAAGCAAGGTGTAACTCAAAAACTTATGCGGGGTACTTTAATTGTAAAAGAAAAAGTATACCTGAGTCCACATTATATACGTATTGTCCTTACGGGGCCGGAACTTGTTAATTTCAAGGAGGCAAAAGTGGGTGATAATAATAAGATTATTCTTCCGAATGGGGTCGATGGAAAAATCAATTTTCCTTCCGCTCCCTTAGGTTCTGCGGATCCTCAGCAGGAGCCTATTTTGATTCGAACCTACACCTTACGTGCCCTAGATTTTGAGAATAGCGAGATGCATATTGACTTTGTAGCACATGGCGACGAGGGCCCAGCATCTGCATGGGCGCAGCAAGCGACTCCAGGTGCGCAGCTAGGGGTTATGATGAAAGTAAAAGATCGTCAGCTTTTTGAAAAGGCTGCATGGTACGGATTTGTCGGAGATCATACAGCCTTGCCTGTGATGGCGGTGATTTTAGAGACTTTACCTGCTGATGCCGTGGGGGAAATGCTGCTAGAAGTACATAGCCCCTCGGATGTGCTAACGCTAAGAAAGCCTGAACATATGCAGCTGACATGGATATTTAACAATCACCCGGGAAAAGGGAGTGATTTAGCTCGACACTTTGAAGCGGTTTCCTGGCCTGCTACGGAAGAGAAATTTGTCTTTGTGGCTGCGGAATATCAGACCGTTCAAGACCTCCAGGAATACCTCGCTGAGAAGCGGGCTTTGAAGCGACAGCAGTGGGTAGCCCATTCCTACTGGCGCATTGGCAAGGCTTAAAAAGAGTATTTCGTATTGCTGCAACGGTACGGGTAATTTTATAGTTGACCGTACCGTTGCAGCATTATACTATTTATGATTGCCTACATTAATTCTAACGTCACCAATAGGGGCATATGATCGGAAGCATCTACCTTCAATACTTCTACCGACTTTACACGCCATTTATTGCTTTTATTGACAAATACATAGTCTATACGGATGGATGGGTTATCAAAGGGAAATGTAAGCGCCGGCTTTCCAAAGTCCTTGGCTACATCCATAAAATTCTTTTCTAAGAGTTGGTACGCGTTACTGGTATCTCTGATATTAAGGTCCCCTGCTACAATGGATGGAAGATTCGTTTTTTGTAGTATGGTGTTGATATCTTTTGCTTGCTGCTGCTGATTCTCGTCAAACTCATGACAGAGGTGCGTGGCTCCGAAAATAATTTTTTTACCATTTGACAGGGTGTAGGGTGCGGTCACCAGCACACGGCCTTCACCACCTTTGGGGATGCTTAACGCATGGAAGGTAGGCTTGATCGGTTGCTTGCTTAGGAGGCCTTCCCCATAGCCACCACCACTGTAGTCTATGGCTTTTCCAAATACCCCATGCATACCTGTTAGTTTTGCCAAATCCGAGACGATATCTACGGGCTGCCCACCATTAAACTTCGCCGTTCTTTGGGTCATGCTGTCGACTTCTTGCAGGGCTACAAGATCGGGTTTATACCGATTTATCAGCGCCGCTACGGCTTCAAGGTTGCTGTTTCCACGGTTATAGTGTGCTTCACCATGATAGATATTATAAGTTAACACTTTAATTTCTTGTGCCGATAGCTGCCAACTTGAAAAAATTAAAAGGCCTAAAGACAAACCTTTTTTTAGGATACCATTCATAATTTTGGGTTTTATAATACCCGAGTATAGGCATAATCTCCGTTAATCCCAAGGACTTTCTACATCTTTATTGTCGTAAACAAGGTTTGCAATAAGCACACTGTTAAAAATAATTATTGTATTATTGCACTGAAATATTCATATTAAACCTCTACAAATGAAAAACATTCTATCTATCGCAGCCTTATTGGCTCTTTCATTCAATGCGCTTGCACAACAAGAAGTTAAATTTGGGGCCAAAGCTGGTGTTAACTTCGCGACCTTATCAAATGTTTCCAAAGCAGAGATGCTTCCAGGCTTTTATGTAGGAGCTGTTGCTGAATTTAAATTCACAGAAAAATTATCTTTTCAACCTGAATTAGTTTATTCTTCTCAAGGTGCAAAGAATGTTTATTCAGAAACATTGTCCAATGTTACTTCAGACCACCATAATCATGATAAAATAGCTTATATAAATATTCCACTTTTAGCGAAATACTATTTTACTAAGGGGTTATCTGTGGAATTAGGTCCGCAATTTGGTTTATTAGTGCAAGCCGATAATAAAGATAAAATTACCATCAATGGTTCAGAAAGTAAGCAAAATAGAGATTTTAAAGATGAGGTTAATTCCTTTGATTTTGCCGTTGCTGCGGGATTAGCATATGATATTTCTAGTAGTCTTTTTGTTAATGCGCGCTATAATTATGGTGTGACGAATGTTGGTAAATCGAATCAATATTATGACGCTTCAAAAAATCGTGTTACACAAGTAGGCTTAGGATACAAATTCTAATGCGTTATAGGTTATTTTAGTTATAAAAAAAGAGCAACTTTGAAAAAGTTGCTCTTTTTTTGTGTAGATCGGTTGGATATCCATGGGTCTATCAGGTAATTCAAAGTCTTACCTTCTTGAAGGTCGTGCGCTATTTCACCTTGCAGTCTACACTTCGTCAAATTATGTTTTTGAATAGCAATTATTATAACGTTGTAGTTAGGATTATTTAATAGGTTTCAAATAAAAAGTACTTCTTACTAGTATTTCACCATCCTCATCACCATCCGCAGTTTCGCGAACAAAAATTACTTCTAAGGGACTATTTTTCTTCAATAGCAATTCATCATCTTCAGCTTCACCGTGTTTGTTAATTAACGCATACGAATTGCCTTTACGTTCGATAGAAAAGTTTATTCCTTGATTATTATCTGGCCAAAAAACGGTTACTAACTTTTCCGATTTAAAATGATAAATAAGCCCATCTTCTACAATTTCAGTAGAGGATTCTGTTTTTTTTCCATCCCTTAAGATTTCACGATATTCTTTTACAACAATAAATTTGCCTAGTACAGTGGAATTTTGTGAGACTTGGGTTAGTTGATTAGCATTTTTTGCCATAATAGGCGTTAGGGTGGTCGTGGCTAAAAAGATGTATAATAAATGTTTCTTCATCGTAATGTTATTTTTTTTTGTTCTACTAAATGGGTGTTGACCCAATTAATTGACAAAACTAACTAAAGCATTTATGTTTTTTGCGTTGATTTACAAAATACCTATTAATAGGTATTTTGTGAATTATATAATAAAAATTAGCTTAAAAGTAATAAGTTTGTGGTGCTAGGTTTTGCGTTTGAAAAGAAATTCTTTTTCCCATGAATTACACGAAACAACTAGGTAGATAACGCTTTGATGCGTGCAATAATCAATGGAGAACAGTTTAATCTTGTAGATGCTTATGCTTTTGATGGCACCCATAAAACAGATCAGATTTTCCCTTATATGCCTAATGTTTCGCCACTATTGGACTATAAATTAAGCCAAGTAGCCATTGCGAGTGAAAAATACACGATACGTATGGACGGTACAGTAGATAAATATTCGACGTAAATTAGAGCAGCAAAATCACAAATTACCATTTAAGGAAAAGTTAAAATTGGTCTTAGGCGATAAGATGATTAATAACCCCGTTCGTAGTATTGATAACCCCGTTCGTAGTATTGATAAGCGTGGAGCAATGCGATTCAAGACCGTGAGTACCACAAGAGCTTACCTCGTCCCTTTAATTACAGAAATGAAACATATTTAATAATTATCTCTTCAAAATGAAAAAAATAGTCTATACACTCAGTATCTTATTCTTTATGTGTTTTAACGTCCAAGCGCAGTCTATGATTACAATTTCTCTTGATTCGGTGGAAGATGGTACAAAATTTTACTTTAGCCCAGGTCAATTGGTCAAAGTCAAAGCGAGTGCTAACATTACGACAGGCTATAGTTGGACTGCGGATTACAACAAAAAACTAGTACGTCTAGCCCATGAAGGCTACGCATCTGATCCTGTTCCTGAAGGCTGGGTAGGTGGTGGAGGTACAGCATTTTTTGATTTTGAGATGCTAGCAAAAGGCAATTCTACCCTTTCTTTTCTGTATTCCCGTAACGGGCAAGACGGCCAACCTAAAAAGCTACATATCATCTGTCATCCCGTTAATAAAGCTTCTTTGTTAGGCCCGTGGATTCAAACAAACTACAGCGAACTCGTAGTTCGTGATGGTGTTAAGTATCCACACGACACGACCTATACTAAGGGGGAGCATACCTTTATTTTCAATTCGAATAAGAAGGGTGTAAGCAAAGATTTTAATTCAGAAACAGGCTTGATAGAGGAGTCCTCTTTCAAATGGACCTTGAAAAAGAATATACTTACATTACAATATCTCGTAAGCTCGAATGCGCAGGATTCGTTCCCTGAAGTGTATACGGTTAGCCCGAGCATTAATGGTGTTATTTTAGAATCCATGAAAAAGGAAAATGATTCAAACTTCACCTACAGTAAACTTATTCTTAAAAGATAGGATATGTAGGTTAATATTTTGATTTATAGCAACCTTTAATCTAAAAAAAAATGCTGTACATATTTTATGTACAGCATTTATAAGAGAAAAAATAGTGTCCTATTTTTCTTGTTTGAAGTTAATTATTGTTTCTTCACCAGAAGTAGACTTCACTTTTATCCACCCATTTCGAGCTACACCCGTCATATTGGCCTGAATCGTAATATTTTGTGTGTGGCTAGCTGAGCCATATTTACGAGATATTACTATCCAACTTGCTCCCTCTGTAGCAGTCACCCACCAACCATTCGTGCTACCTAATATTTTCAATTCAAATAGATTTTGAGTATTTGAAATAGTTGCAGGAAAAGTATGACTTATCTCAAATGTTCCAGCTACAGGTTTTACCGGAAGATTCTCTTTTTTGCAGCTTGATAACACAAGAATGCTTAGTAAAAAAAAGAAAGAATATATTTTAAAGGTTTTAGTTTTCATAATATTTACTGTTTTACTACCAATTAGGATTTTGAACCCATTTACCATTCGTTAATTCCAACATACGTTGTTGAATTGGAAGCAAATAATCCCTATTTATTTTGAAACCATATCCCAAAGGCAATACATTTTTATATGGATCCATATAACGGTATGCATCACTCTTTACGCCCGATAAATAGAAATTAATACTTTTCCCAGCTGGAGCAGTATCAAAGTACAATTGATTGTCTTTGTAAAATCCTGTACTACTATTTTCATTGGCAACATTGCTACCAATAAATAACATTCCTAAAGGCCTCTTATTGGCAATAAGTACATCCGCTGCAGCCCATCTGAAAATATCCTGTAAACGTTGTCCTTCAGCTACCATTTCTATTCTTCTTTCTCTACGTACCGCTTGAACAATCTTATTTAATGCTGCAAAAGGATAACCCGCTTCCGTATTATATTCTCTATTAAAATTTACAGCGGGCATATTTACACGTGTACGTAAGGGTTGCAGTGCCTCAATGATAGACGCTTCGGAATCACCTAACTCAGCGGCAGCTTCTGCATAATTAAGAAGTACCTCGGCGTATCTAAAATAGATAACTGGTGCTGCACTCATGCCGTCATCTGAGGCTGCGGCCAAATTATTATATTCTACATATTTATAAAGAGGGTAACCTGTTGTAGAGCGATTAAAACCACTTTGATTTATTGGTGGAAAAGATGCCGCTACGGCATCAGGTCGTAGTGGAGCACCTGGCTGCGCTACTGTCTGGGCTAATCGCGGGTCTCTATTAACAGTTTCCAATTCCTTACCGTAATTTGCTTGCAACAGATACTTTTCATTACCAATCAAAGGTCGACCATCATTTGTTAAGTAATCTGACACTAAACTTTGTGTCACACCGATATCACCACCTCCAGTAGACAAATATTTAGAAACACCATGCCCAATATTTTCAGCGGCATTATATCTTCTAAATAGTAATACTTCAGGATTTCCTGATAGATTGATCGTGTTAAACAGTTGGCGGTAGTCATTATTAGGATTCTGCGTGCCGTATATACGCCATCTATTGCCGTCCATAACTTCTTTCGCAGCATTACGTGCTACAGTGAGGTAGGAAACAATTTTATCCTCAGTTACGTCTGAGCTATAAAAAGCGGTATTTTTAGCTTTATGATATCTCTGCCAAGTACCTTCATATAGTGCGACCCTTGATTTAAAAGCTAAAGCAACATCTTTATGCACACGCATACTACTATTATTATTTTGCAGATCCAATAAAGCACTCGCCTTATTCAAATCTGAAAGAATAGAATCTACGACAACTAACCTGCTATCTCTCTTCAAAAATGTAGACTCATCATCAGCACTCAGTAGGCTGTTAACCCATGTTACATCACCATATTTTTTGACCAACTCAAAATAGAACCAAGCTCTAAAAAAATAAGCTTCACCAATGTATTTATTGACTGCAGCATCCCTGTTTTTATTCTGAGCAATCTGACGTAAGAAGAAGTTGATTCCTCGAATTTGCGTATACTCGGATAAAGCTGTAGCATTTGATAGTGTCAATTGTCCATTCAAACGATTATCAACAGCTGTAAAAATCATATTATCTGTTTTGGCATCGTCAAAGGCAATACCATTGCCTCCAGTAGTTGTTGGATGTCCAGGTAAGGATTGATAAAACTGATTAACATACAATCGTACTTCATTGGTAGAGGATAGGCTACCTGCAGTAGAAAGTTGGTCCAAAGGGTCACGATCTAAAAATCCTTTATCACAACTAGTAAGTCCTACTGTTCCAATTAATAGTAGAACCTTATATTTTGTATTTATTTTCATTAGATTAGAAATTAAAATTTAAGCCAAAAGAATACACTTTGCTTAGGGGGTAAATCTTACCCGTACCAGATCCACCAACTATTGTCTCTGGATCAAACATCTTCGTTAATGGGCTAAAAGTTAACAAGTTCTCACCACTAAAAAATACATTCACACGATCGATGCCCCATCGTTGAATTAAAGTAGCCGGTAAGGTGTAGTTAACTGTTAAATTTTTCAGACGCAAATAAGCCGCATTTTGCAAATAGCGTGAAGAAGGCAGCTGTGTTTTATTAACATATGAGTTGATGGCTCCTACAGGTGAGGCATATGGATTCGGGTAATATGCATCCATATTATCCGCTGAAAAATAATCTAAATGTTCTTTAAACACTGTCACCTGAGCTAATGCACCAGAACCCCAGAAGTAAGCATCTCCCGATCCTGGCATAAAATCACGCTTAGCAACACCTTGCCATAACATATTCATAGATAGATTTTTCCAACTCAAGCCACCTGAAAAACTAAAGGCATAACGTGCCGTCGTATTACCTATAATTTGCATATCACCCATTTCACCTAAACGGTTGTTGCCATTGTTGATTTTTCCATCATTATTGGTATCCATATACATGACATCACCAGGAATCCATTCCCTAGCTGAAATAAATGATCTATCCAATTGGTTGTATACATCTGCTTCCGCTTGTGTACGTATTAATTGCGATGCTGAGTATCCCCAAATTTCTCCCGCGGCTTTACCTTCATACCATGCACCACTTGGGTTGAATTTTGTAGAATTCTCATATTTGGTTACAATAGATTTATAATCTGTCACCATAATACCTACATTATACTTCCAATCATCATTGATTTGGTCACGCCATTTGATATTTAATTCCCACCCACGAGTTCGCAGATCGGCGTTATTACTCAATGGTGCAGTGGTACCATATAAATCAGCAATATCTTTAGATGGGCCCATCATATCCTTTGTATTTCTTTGGTAAATATCAATCGAGCCACTCAATCTACTTTCTAATGCTGCAAAATCAATCCCTAAATTGGCACTTTGCACTTTTTCCCACGTAATAAAGGGATTAAATGCGCCAGGAGGATTGATATAACTCTCTCTGCCATTTTGGAAGTAATAACGACCTCCAGCGCCATTCGCTCCCGGTACAATGATGCCCATATTTTCGGAATAGGCATATAAACCCGCACCCGCTTGATTACCTAATGATCCATAAGAACCGCGAATTTTCAATTGATTCACAAATCCGACATTTTCCTTGAAGAAAGATTCTTCACTGATATTGTATGCTGCAGATACAGAAGGGAAGAAGCCCCAGCGGCTATCCGATGCAAACCGTGAAGAACCATCATATCTACCATTAACTTCTAAAAGATATTTTTGAGAAAAATTATAGTTTAAGCGCGCAAAGAAACCACGTGTAGCCCAGTGTGTACGCTCCTCATTGGTAGATTTTGTACCTGTAGACAAGTTGATGCCAGGGCGATCAAAACTTATTAAATCTGCCGCTGAAGAATAAATTCTACTGAATTGGTTTTCTTCTTGTTGAAAACCAGCGGTCACATCAAAATTATTATTACCTACCTCAAATTTATAATTGGTATAAATGTTAGGTGTAATATATTTATTCGTATTCATCACTCTTTCAAAACTTCCACCTAAGGGGATATTATATTCAGAGCGATTTACGAGATAACTACTGCCATCAATTCCATAAATAGTACCTGGAAGCTTAAGTAATTCATTTTCGTAATTATCTAACCTATAGTTAAGATCTGCTATAATTTTCCAATTGCGTAAAGGTGTAAATTCTAATCCACCGAGTAATGCTAGGCTATGATCTTGATTAGCATCTTTAGAACCCGATTGTAAATAAGGAATCATGGATTGTTCATTCCAATTGCCATAGAAATCATAAGGTGACACATTTGGTCGCATACGTGCCAAATTATGAAAAAACATTCCCTCATAACCTGCTAGTGGTGTGCGGTTATTTGAATTCGTGTATTTCACATTAGCCCTCAACTTCAACCAAGGCTTCAATGTCGAAGTAATGGAAGTATTCGCATTGTACCTTTTGTATTTGATGTCTGCAAAACGCAAGATCCCAGCCTCACCATAATAACCTCCAGATACATAAAATTGTGTACTAGCGTTCCCACCACTCAAATTAACATTATAGTTTTGACGAAGGGCAGTAGGTTTATAATGCAAATCAAACCAATTGGTATTTGCTACCCCATTGGCACTATTTTCCCAACTAGCATAATTATTTGTGTTTACTTCTGGGAAAATGGATACGCTAGCAGGGTCTTTAATATATTGTTCTAATAAAGCTATTTTATCCTCCGAATATTGTTTCGTTCCTAAGGCATTAAAGGTCGCCGTGTTAAAATAGTTAGCAAAATCTACGGAGTTCACCATCTGAGGTAAACGAATAGGTGTTGTGATACCTGTATTTCCGGATAGACCTATAACGGTTTTCCCTTCAGATCCTTTCTTTGTGGTAACTAATATAACACCATAGGCAGCTCTAGAACCGTAAATCGCCGAAGCCGAAGCATCTTTTAATACGGATATATTTTCGATATCAGCGGGATTAACATCCGAAAGAGGCATTTCCATTCCGTCAACTAAAACGTATGGACCATCTGTACCACTGATATTACCCATACCGCGTACATTTAAGTTAAAGCTCTGCCCTGGTTTTGTATTTCCACCAACAGCAACATTCAATCCTGGTACTACACCCTGAAGACTTTGAGTGGCATTAACTACCGGTCGATTTTCAAGCTCTTTTCCACTAATTGTAGACACTGCGCCTGTTAGGTTAACACGCTTTTGAGCTCCGTAACCAACAACAACAACCTCTTCTAACTGTGCTAAATCTTCTTGGAGGGTGACCGATTGTAATGTAGAGGAATATTTCAACTCTTGTGTCAAATAACCGATACTACTCAGCATGATTATACTGTTTGTATTCGAAACAGAAAGTTTAAATTCTCCAGCATCATTTGTTAGCGTACTCCGGTTCGTAATTTTTTCACGAACAGATACACCAGCCAACGGTTGCCCTTTGGCATCTAATACTTTTCCAGCAAATACAATATTCTGAGCTTCACTTTTAGAAATTACAACTCTATTACCAGATATTAATTCCAAAGACAATCCATTTGACTTAAGATGAGGAATCAATACTTTTTCCCAAGATTCATTATCACCTACAATGGTCGAAATATTAATTTTATCTAATTGATTGTTATTGTAGATAAACTTCAATTCCGTTTGTTTTTCTATTTCAGATAGAACATTCCTTAATTTAACATTCTTGTAGTTTATACTAATTTTCTCTTGTCCAAAACTCTCTGCAGCAATACTATTATAGCTGAGTAATGAGCTGAGTACTAGTAGGGATTTGACCATAAATATAGGTTTTGGGTACTTCTTGGGAGTCACATGCACATAGTAATGTGAATTATTTTTCATAATTTTATAATTAACTGATTAGAAATATAGCACACGACTTTCCTAGGGTATTGTGCTTTTTTAACTCGTTAGTGTGCCTCGCTACGAGGTACACTTTTCTTTATAAGAATTTAGTTCATAGAGATTATTAATATATAATAAAGGTTTTATTGTTATTTTTTATTTTAAAGGATACCCCCGTTCTTTTTAATAAGTTTAATACTTCTTCACAACTTTGCTCCTCAAATACACCTGTAAAGTAATTGTCTAATAATTCTTGATTTTCAACAATTATTTTACATCCGTACCAACGCTCTAGCTTTCTTACTACCACAGCAAATGATTCGTTTTGAAAAACTAATTTATTATGCCTCCATAAAGCAGATAAATTGTTTTCTGTGGAATCCATTTCTCGCTTGCTAACTTGAAGTGTACTCAAATATTTTGATTTTTCTGCACCGATACGTTCTACAGAAACACCATTCGATAAAGTCTTCGTAATAACAACTTTCTCGCCCGGCATCATCTCCAATTTCTTTAATTTTGATGCATAGGGGATAGCTAAGACAATCTTCCCTTCAAAAAGAGAAGTCTCAATTTTATCTTCATCAGGGTAGGCAAAGACGTTAAATTTAGTACCTAAAACACGTATCTCATTATCATATGCCTTAAGAATAAAAGGCATATCTTTATTTTTAGTCACATTAAAATAACCTTCACCAAGCAATTCAACATTTCTATTTGTTGTGCCAAAATCTTCATTAAATCGAAGAGAACTTACTCCATTTAACCATATTTCTGTGCCATCCTTTAATCGAAAAAACTTACGTTCACCTTTTTCAGTGGAAAGAACAATTTCGGTGTTGTTGAAAAAATATTTTGGACTTAAAAAACCTAGAATAATAATGGGTAGTAAGAATAATAATTTAGCAAACCTTTTGTAAGATCTTTTAGGTACTATTGGCTTTTCGGAAGGCGGAGACAGAACCTCTTTTTTTTTATACTTCAACGCAGATTGATGATATATTCTATCAATATCAATAGCCTTGTTTTCCGTAGGTCTAGCGTTTGTGAAATAAAAGAATAAGTCAAGCCTATCCTCATCTTTGGCGATTTCATTATATAACTCGGCAAGCTCATCTTCAGTTATACTAAAGTTGATATATTGCTGCAAAAGCCATAGAAATCGCTCGTCCTTATTAGGCATTATAATTGGTCATTTATTAAATGACACAAAATGAAACCATAATCCCCAATTAAAAAATATTTTTTTTCTTTAAGATCGTATATATTTTCTTTAAGGCGATTTGTATATGCCTGTCGACAGTTTTTGGGGATATCTGAAGACTTTCGGCAGCTTCTTTATAAGACATGTTATTTTCCTTAACCAATAAAAACGCACTTTTTGTTTTTGCTGGTAAATTATTTACAGCTTCTTCAATTAACGAAATTTTTTCTGAGGAAATGATAATAGATTCCGGAGTGTTGAAGTCTTCACATTCAATATTATCTAGGACAACAAACTCAAGTTTTCTTGATTTTTGACGCACAAAGTTCAAGCTAGAATTTCGAACACTTCTATTTAAATATGCAGCGACTGATTCTATCCTCAAAAGCTCTTCTTCCATATTCCAAATCTTCCACAAGAGCTCTGAAGATATCTCTTCTGCCTCCTCAAAATTATTTACAATGGAATAAGCTAATTGCTTTAGCGCAGAAAAATTATCTAAGAAATATTTTTTAAAAAGAAATTCATCTCTAAATCTTCCGATTCTTAACTTTTGTTCTTCCGTTAATTCCGTAAAGGTGTTCATTTAGTTTTACAACATAGGCTTATAATAACTAAGGTATCTAATAGACTTGAATTAATCAACTATTATGTTTAATTTAATGAAAAGCTGTATTTAAAGTGCTTGAAATTAAGGGATCAAGAAGAATTCTTGGGGGAAATTGAAAAAATACTTAGTTTAGTGTTTTTAAAAATAGATATCACTTGGAATCCGTCGAATTTAAATTATTATCCTTTTTAATGCCCGAAGGGCTGTTAGAAT
>JAGKSB010000009.1 GCA_017942165.1 Rhinopithecimicrobium faecis
AAACTCTCCATTGTAAAATGAAGTGTGATCACTTGACTATTTATAAAAATAGAAATGTTGATCGTTTTATAATTTCTAATCTGAATTGACTTGGTTGAATTTTAGTATAACTTTCGTTGTTAAAATTTCAACTACTCATTACGCTACTTGATTATATCTTTTAAAGAACTTGATCGCATCCGCATCTCGCTTCTGCTTATATATCGTTCAGCACGTTTGCTGATTGATGTGTCATTTTGTTATGTTAACATCCTTGCGATGTTAACCCCTTCGTTTCCGTCGGGACTGCAAAGGTAGGAATCTTTTTTAAACTTCCAAACTTTATTTGAAAAAAGTTTGTTTGGCTTATTTAAAGACTCATTTCAAATGGTATGCATAAGTGGGGATCTTTTCAAACACAAATCTCACACACATAATCCCGCTCTTATTATACCGTTCCTCCCTTGCGGAGTGATGCAAAGATAGCATAAAAAACAAGTAGCATGCAAGAATTGTTTTCAAGAATTTGCTAAGTAGCTATAAATCTGAATAATAAAATTATAAAGTGGCTAAATAGCATTATTAAAACAGCTTTCCGTCCCTTATTAAATAATCAAAAACAGCTAAAACTCCTGTCACCTGAACAGGAAGCTGCTTAAATTCTTCCAAACTGAAGTAAGCGACAGCTTCTATTTCATTAGAAGGCTTTATCTCCGCTGTATACGGATATATAAAGCACTCCTGCTCCATCTGTCTTTGCTCCTCTCCATAGGCTACTGCTGAGACATGACAATAATAGACTAATTTAGAAATGGTTATTTTCAATGCTAATTCCTCGAATACCTCCCTTACCAAAGCTTCAGCAGCAGTCTCAAGCGGGTCAATCTTGCCCCCAGGAAGGTACCAAGCTTTTTTGTTCGCAGAATAAGTAAGTAATAGTTTATTATTATGAAGCATTATAAGCCCCGATGTGCGCAATTCTATCATTATTCAAAGCTATATAAATATATTAATATGTGGATACTACAATTCAACATGCTACAACAACGCTTATTAATTTAAAAAAATTGTTTAAAATTGTCATATGAGTGAGCAGCAGCATTATTTTGAGGATTTATTTGAACTTTTAGAAGAAGAGCAAAATTATGACCGTCAACAATATCAGGATACCTTAGCCTTTGCGAGTACCAATGAGCGGGTTAGTAAAGGGGTAACATGGTTTCCAATAGCGATCCAGCAGACTGAAATCGGGGCTGGTGATTACCTAAGTATAAGCATTCAGCGTACTACGAATATGGAAGGAAGCCATCAATTTAGATTTGGCATGCCTGTAGCGCTATTTTCCAATTATGCCCCACAGGAGGATCGCATCCCTGGCACCATCGCTTTTGTGAGTGCTAAACTTATGCGTATCTCCATGCGTATCGATGAACTTCCCGCTTGGACACGTAAGGGGAAATTGGGCGTTGACCTTTTGTTCGATGAAAACTCCTATCAGGAGATGCGTGCTACCTTAAAGCGGGCAGCTACGATTACACATCCATTGATCCCACTGCTACTGCGCACCCATGATCTTCCTGCGATCCAGCAGAAGGAGTATTTTCCGCTATCACATCTGAATAACAAGCAACAGGATGCCGTACACCAAATATTGAATACCCCAGATATCGCTGTTGTCCATGGACCTCCAGGAACGGGGAAGACGACGACGCTTATTACTGCGATAGCGGCTTTATGGAAATTACATAAAAAACAACTTTTGGTCGTTGCCCCTAGCAATACGGCGGTGGATTTATTAACAGAGCGTTTAGCAGCACAGCAACTCCAGGTATTACGTATTGGAAACCCTGTAAAAGTCTCCGAGGAATTACAGCGCTTAACGCTCGATGGTAAGATGGCGTTACACCCTGCTGTGAAAGATATAAAAACACTGAAGAAGCAAGCCGCAGCCTACACAGATATGGCGCATAAGTATAAACGTTCTTTTGGGAAAGCTGAAAGGGATCAACGCAAAGCATTATTTTCCGAAGCGCGAAAAATTATGGCTGAGGTCGATGCTACCTATGATTTCATCAGTAGCTCCCTAATCGAGCAAGCAGAAGTTATTACAGCCACCCTAGTGGGCGCCAATCATTATAAGATTAAAGAGCGAAACTATCATACTGTTTTTATTGATGAGGCTGGCCAAGCACTGGAGCCCGCATGTTGGGTTCCCATATTAAAAGGCAGTAAGCTTGTTCTTGCTGGAGACCACCTGCAGCTTCCCCCTACCGTCAAATCTTCCGGCACCAAGGCTCAGCAGTTGAAACATACCTTGCTAGAAAAGGTCTGTGCCTTATACCCCGAACGGGTGACACTTTTGCAAGAACAATATCGTATGCATGCCTCCATTATGGCGTTCTCCTCCGAGCAGTTCTATCAAGGGCAATTGTGTGCGCACCATTCGGTGGCAACGCAGCTTTTACCAGGCATGCCTGCGGCCGTAAAATTTATTGATACAGCGGGATCAGGCTTTGAAGAGACCGTGGTAGAGAATGCTATTTTCAATCAAGAAGAAGCGCAGTTTACAATCAGCTATCTCCTGCAAGTATGTATGGATTTGAAAGGCGCTGCTGTGGAAAACCATTTTCCAAGAATCGGACTTATATCGCCCTATAGAAAGCAGGTATTAGTATTACAACAACTCTTCCAAGAGGAAGAAAGATTAGCGGAGTTTGCCCCCTACGTGCAGATTAACACCATTGACAGCTTTCAAGGACAGGAGCGCGACTGCATTATCATCAGTCTTACGCGTTCCAACAGTAAATTTGAAATCGGTTTTCTTGCCGAAACACGCCGCATGAATGTCGCCCTCACAAGAGCAAAGAAGCAGCTTACCGTGATTGGGGATTCTGCGACCCTTTCAAAAAGTAAATTTTACACAGATTTTATAAATTTTTCAGAGCGTAACGATGCCTATCATTCCATTTGGGAGTATATGAGCTAAGCGTATTATTTAGTACCTTTAAGTATGGTTAAAAATCAATTTGGGAATACCTCGCTGAAGACGGCGCCAATTATCTTTGGAGGAAATGTCTTCGGATGGACACTCGATGAGCAGCAGTCTCATCAGGTATTAGACGCTTTTATAGATAAAGGCTTTAATATGATTGATACATCTAATAACTATCCCCGATGGGTGCCTGGAGCTACAGGCTTGGAGTCGGAAACGATCCTCGGAAAATGGATGCAGCAGCGAAAGTCCCGAGATTCCTATATTATTGCGACAAAAGTAGGTGGAAAGACAACATCCCGAAATACCCCAAATACCAGCGCCAAGGAAATTATCCGTGAAGTAGAATTATCCTTGAAGCGCTTGAAAACAGATTATATAGACTTATACCAACTACATTATGATCAAGAGGAAACTCCTGTTGCGGAAACCTTAGAAGCATTTAACACCTTGGTGCAAGCGGGGAAAGTCCGTTATATCGGGGCTTCAAATATTTCCGCTAGCAGGCTGCGTGCTTCTTTGGATTACGCCAATACAATGGGAATTCCTAGCTATTGCAGTTTGCAACCTTTATATAATTTATATGACCGCGATATATATGAGAAGAATTTCAGGTCACTGGCCGCCAGTGAGCAGTTGGCCGTTACCCCCTACTACTCCTTGGCATCGGGTTTTCTGACCGGAAAATATACTGACAACCCAGCATTGAGGGCCTCAGAACGTGGAAAGACTATTTCCAAGTATTTTAACCATAAAGGAGAAATCCTTTTGTCTAATATCCAGCGTATAGCAGAGAGCCATCAAGTGAGTATGTCGGCCGTAGCCTTGGCATGGCTTCTTCATCAACCTACGGTCACAGCTCCCATTGCCTCCGCTACAAAAGCGAGTCATCTGGAGGCCTTTGTGGAGGCGTCAACCTTGCAGCTTTCAACTTGGGATTTAAAACTACTGAGCTTATAAGCTATTGAAAACCATTTGCTTTGTTACAGGAAAATGTTTTAGTAGCCCTTTAAATTCAATAGACTTACATTCTTGTCACACTTTAAACAAAATCTATATTTTTTAGTTATATTTAATATATTAAAATTTTACTTAAATAAATATTTTAAAAATAAAAATAGATACTATGGCAAAGGAGCAGAAAGCTAATAAAAATGATAAGAAGCAGGCCGTTAAATCTTTGAAAGAGAAACGTGCAGACAAGAAATCTAAGCAAGCAAACAAAAGCAAAGCTGAATAAATATAAAAAAGCCAAGACTTACGTTCTTGGCTTTTTTATGGTTTGTTAAGCCCCAATCCCTGGGCTGAAGGCTTCCATAAAGATATTGGTTTTAGGAACACCATTTTCCAATAATACCTGCTTCTGAAAATCCATAAATCCCTGAGGTCCGCAAATATAATAGTGGTAAGAAGGATGTATCAGCTGACCAGCTAACAGGCCTAGATCCATGTGACCAGCGACATAATCTTGTGTCTCATCCGCAGGCTCCTCAGCATAAAAGAAAACGGACCTTAGATTCGCATGAGCTTCTTGCAGATTGCGTATATAGTCCCCAAAGGCATGCACTGATTTATTTCTCGCAGCATGTAAGTAAAAGATAGGCTTCTCAGGATGCTGTTTAATTGCTTGCTGTAACATCGCCATAATGGGCGTCTGCCCCACACCTGCAGAAAGAAATACATCCTTATCACTTGTTCCATTATACACAAATTCGCCCGCAGGCATAGTAATTTCAAGGGTGTCCCCTTGATAAATATTTTCATGCAGGAAGTTACTCACCATCCCTAAAGGAGCAGTAGGATTATCTTCACGTTTCACTGATATACGATAGCTCGTCCCATTAAAAACACTGGAAAGGCTATATTGTCTCGGCTGCCAAATTTCTAGCGCTGGTATATATACACGTACGGAAATATATTGTCCCGATTGAAAATTAGCAATTGCTGCGCCATCTGTGGGCACAAGGGTGAAAGAACAGATTTCCGAAGACTCCATGGTCTTGTCTTTAATGGTAAACGAACGCCATCCTTCCCAGCTACCATCTTTGGCTTCCTGCTCAGCTTTAAGCGTATTTTCTTGGTTGATCATAATGGCTGCTAATTGGCCGTAGGCTGTCCCCCAAGCTTCAATTAACGGGGAGTCCATCGCGATATTTAACACTTCAGATATGGCATGCAAGAGATGATTGCCTACGACATCATACTGCGCAGGCTTAATTTGCAAGCTGGTATGCTTATGGCCTATATGACGAATGGCCCCTAGTAGGACTGCAGGATTTTCTATGTGTTCGGCATAGGCTAAAACGGCTGTTGCTAAGGCATTTTGCTGTTTTCCATTCGCCTGATTTCCACGGTTAAATACATTATTTAACTCCGGATTATGGGAAAATAATCGTTTGTAAAAATGACTCGTTAACGCTGTTCCATGCTCTTTTAAAACGGGGATTGTGCTTTTAATTAATTCAATTTGTGAAGTTGTCATATAATTTAATTTTAAAAAGATATAAAGATATTTTTATCTCTTATTTGAATTTGAGAATTATTTTTTTGCGCTATTTCAATTAGCTACTT
The DNA here is from genome assembly GCA_017942165.1 of Rhinopithecimicrobium faecis. Classification (GTDB taxonomy): domain Bacteria; phylum Bacteroidota; class Bacteroidia; order Sphingobacteriales; family Sphingobacteriaceae; genus Sphingobacterium; species Sphingobacterium faecis. The sequence goes on from JAGKSB010000009.1 coordinate 5,543, forward strand.
ATTTAACGTGGACTTCCCTGTTAGAAGTTGTTCATTAAACTCACCTATCTGTGTATTATGAAGCATATAACTGAGTTCATTACGAACTTTTTTAAACTCATTATGCAAGGGGCATGGATTTGTTTCCGAGCAATAGGTTAAACCTAAGCCGCAGCCCACAAAGATCTGATTTCCATCGACGACAGCGACAACATCCGCTAGTGGGCGCTTCAGCTGCTCCGGCAACATAAAGAATCCACCGTTGGGACCTTTCATAGACTGCACGATACCAGCCCGTGTAAGCTGCTGTAATATTTTCCCTAAGAACGCTTCTGGGCTATTTATATTTTCCGCAATTTGCTTAATCCCTACACGCTCCCCTTTCAGGGTATTTGACGCGATATAGAACACAGCACGTAAAGCATACTCACAAGATTTTGAAAACATTCCCATAACAAGACAAAGGTATAAATAAATAATAAAAGATAAAAATATCTTTTATTATTTATTGTGGTATAATTATTTTTTTAAGGATGAATTGCCGACAGAATCTGCCGCTAAGGAATCTACTGGAACGTCTTTATTTACACGAGATTCCACAGGTTGATAATCCAAATTTTTCTTAATCTTAGCATCTCCAGCGTTGACCATATAGATCACAAAACCTAACATTACGAGCGAAATAAGCCCTAAAATCCATCTAACCATACGAACAATAAAATTTATGCAAGTTAAACTAAAAGACTGGAAATGGGAAATTTTCAAAAAAAAGGGCTGTCAAAATTGACAGCCCTTACTATTTTTCAGAAAAAAATCTGGAAACTTCGTAATACTAATCTAATGTAGGATCGAATGTTCCACCCCAATCTTTATTTTGAGCAATTTTTGAATTCTTACTAATTACAGACTCTTGAATTGGAAAGAAGTAGTATTTCTCCGGCAAGACGTTGACTTTAACACCTGTACGCGGAACTTCCAACAGTGAATAGTTGAAATTAGCTTCCTTCAGTTCATATTTTCCTGCCAATTGACGCGCCGTAGACATCAGCATCTCCGTTCCTGCAGCAGTCACAGCAATGGCTTCAACACCATGCTTAGTCTGATTATCTAAGCGATTAAGCAGGCGTAAGCGGCGTAAATCCCAAAATCGGTGGCCCTCAAAAGCAAACTCAATATTGCGCTCTGCAAGGATCGCCTCCCGGATAGAAGTTTTCGATGAAACATCGATTCCATAGTTGCCGTCAGTGCCTGCTAGAATTCCTGCACGTTGACGAATTTTCTTAAGAATTTCAATAGCTTCCGCACTTCTGCCCGTTTCATTAGCCGTCTCCGCGTAATTTAACATAACCTCAGCATAGCGCATAAGCACATAATCGACATCATACTGCTGCACCTCGGCTTGTGTAAGTTTGAGCATACTATTTTTCAATATAAAAAATCCTGAATAGCGGTTGATATTCGTGGAGTTTACCCCCGCATTTGGATTTAAGCCAAAGTCGTCAAGCTCATGCGCTAAACCAAGGGAGGTATACTGACGCTTACCTACTTTTCCAGAAACCTCATAGACTTTACCATTCCAAACGATCGATTTCTCAAATCTTGGATCGCGGTTTGCCCAATAGTTTTGCAAAAACTGCGCATCGGTTTGGTAATAAGCACTTTTAGGATCTGAATAGCTACGTCCATCTTTCATCGGATACTCTTTAATAAGCTCCCAAGTAGGTACTGCGTAGGCATTACCACGGCTTTCGGAGCCAGGACGTACCCCATTATCCCACGAAGCTACCTTATTAGGATAGGAATTTATCACGGCAAAGATCGTCTCACTATTTCTTTCTACCAAGGTGATATTCTCATAATTTGGCACCAAAGCATATCCACGCTGTGCTAATGTTTCAACGGCCTGCTTATTGATTTTATAAGCTTCTTCCCAATAGCTGTTGCCAAATGGGTTTTTAGGGTTAAACTGCGGCGAGGCCATATACAGCAGCACTTTAGCTTTGAAGGCTAAGGCAAAACTACCATCTATCTTCCCATAGCTTGTCGAGCTACTAAGAATTTTCGTTGGCAGCTTGGTGATTGCCTCATCAATATCAGCGAGGATAAATTGAAAGCATTCCTTAGTTGTATTACGACTTACAAGGAGGTCATCATTATACCGATCCTGAGGGGTCTTGATATAAGGAACGCCACCGTGGTATTTCACCATATCAAAATAGGTGTATGCGCGCATAAATAGCGCTTGCCCGGTAATATCATTTTTAACATTCTCACTTAAAGATCCGGAATTAACATCCACAAGCGCTTGATTAATTAAGCGTATGCGATTGTAGTTCCAATTTTTAAAGTCGCCATTAGAGATGGTAATTCTATCGGGATAGAAATTTACGCCTATGAGCTGTTGACTATTCGCATCGGCTGCAGGATCCCAATTTCCGAACATCGGGTATATCCCTGATAAATAGGCATTCGCTAAATTGGCATCATTCCATACTTTATCAGGGTTATAGTTATTTATATCTTCAATTTCTAGCACATTCTTACAGGATACCTGCAAGGATAAAGACGCGAGTGCAAGAAAGAAAAATTTGCTGTATTTCATATTTTAAAATCTTATATCTAGACCAACTGTAAATGTTTTCATAACGGGATAAGAGTCATAATTCAACTGCTCAGGATCATGAAATTCTTTCATTTTAGAGATTGAAAATAAGTTTGTTCCGTTAAAGAAAAGCTGCGCTTTCTCTATTTTCATGGATTGGAGCCAAGTTTTCGGTAAATCATAAGCGACATTTAAGTTACGTAAACGTAGGTATGAGCCATTTCTAATCCAAAAAGAAGAAGGTCCTGTTCCAGACTCCTGCCAATTTAAACCGATAGGACGCGGGTATTTGCCGTCTACATTATCAACCGTCCACACATCTTCCGAAGCCCAAATGGGGTAGTATGGGCGTATGGCACCCCCATGCTGACGCATACCTGGGCCCTCCTGATTGGAGATAATACGATCATAATTTGTCACCCCTTGAAAATGCGTTTGCAGGCTCAGGGATTTATAAGCTAAGTTAAATCCAAAGCCAAAGTTTACGCGCGGTGTTGCATTCGTTGATAACAATTGATAATCGTTGCCATCAATCTTGCCATCAGCCCCAGGCTTATAGCCGTCGCCACGAACATCTTCAAAGAGAAGTCCCCCTAAATAAGGGTCGCGTCCATATTGCTTAAATCCTTTCGCTTTGAGCTCATCCACTTGCGCTTGCGTACGAATGATATCAATCGATTTAAGACCTATGATACGGTTCGCAGGCTGTCCAATAACGGATTCAAAATTGCGGTTCCCGCCAACAGCGTAGGCTGCAGTCTCATCATAGATGTCCCAGCGATCTTTAGCATAACCCATATTCGCAGAAATACTATATTTCCAATCTTTATTGGTGAAGGAATCCGACCAACTCACCTGTAACTCGCCACCGCGCCATGAGCGTGCAGCATAGTTTTCAGGGGCTAAACTCTGTCCATAATTATCCGGTAGCGTAACGACCCGAGATCCGAGAATATTCGTTTCCTTTTTCAGGAAAATATCGAGGGAACCTGTAAGTCTATTTTGAAATGCCGCGGCATCCACACCCACGTTATACGTAGCAGAAGTAGCCCAAGTTAAATTTGGATTAGGTGTAGCCCCGGGTTGTATACTGCTGTAGTAGCGATCGCCAAACATATAACCTCCAGAGGTGATATACTTCGCCGTATAGGAAAATGGATTAATCCGTTGGTTATTAACATTTAAATCATTTCCTGTCGTACCGTAGGAGGCCCGTAATTTTAACTCATTAATCTTCGAGTCAGCTGATTTAAAGAAATCTTCTTCCGAGATGCGCCATGCTGCAGACACAGAAGGAAAGAAGCCCCAGCGTTTATGTTCTGGGAAGAGCGTATTTCCATCGTAGCGGAAAGAGAATTCAGCGATATATTTACTTGCGTAGTTGTAGTTAAACCTACCAAGAAAAGATTGACGAGCACCTGTTTCTTCCCAGGCATTGGCTTGTCTCATTTCACGATCCGTCGGGTAGGCAAACATCTGATCTATATTTGCCAGCGGATTCTCTCCCCTTGCACTAGCAGCATATCCCCCATTTTCGGCTTGCTCGAAGACCAATAAGGCATCGATGCCATGCTTTCCTATTGTCTTCTGGTAGTTTAAAAACCAGTTGAACTGATAACTCCATAAATTCTCAAGCTCATAGCTTAGAAAAGGTTGATTTTGACTAAATGTAAAGGTATTTGTCTTCGAAGGATCTGGCGGCGCAGGAATAAATCTGTTGTTGTCAGGATCTAGCTGATTGAAAACATAATTTTTCTGGAAAGTCATGTATTTCTTACGCATATAATCCTGTCCTAGGTAGGAACCTATAACTTTAGTCGAAAGTCCAGGCACCAATTTATCCAGCTTATAGTTGATGGTTAAAATTGGATTCACTTGACGCTGACGTGTCTTTATATAGCGGTCACCGATCACCTGATCAATTACCGACCAAGCTAACCAGCTACCCATGGGAGTCTGCACCGGAAAGTCGGTGACATAATCCGTAGGGGTACCATTCGCATCGGTATAGAAGGGATAAGTCTTAGGCCAGTTAAATGTCGCTCTATACAAATCAGAAACATCGTAATCATCATCCCCAGAAAATGGCCAATAGAAACGATCTAAATTTTGCTGATTCGCAGAAATATTTAAGTCTATGGTTAAATCGTCGGTTACTTTCGCAGAGATATTCGAACGAATATTAATTTTATCATGATCTAACGATTTAAAAGAGCCCTTCTCCCCGCGGTAGCTTAATAAGGAATAGTATGTGATTCTATCTGACCCTCCAGCAAGACTTAACGATTGACGATGTGATGTGGGGTTACGCCAAATCATATCCATCACATTATAGTTCTTATCCTTAAAATAGTCAAATTCGGTATCCCCATTTGGAATCTTAGTCTTGTTAAATTCTGCGACACGATTTTGATAGGTTAACTCATCCTTCGCAGTCGTTAAATCAGACAGTAAGGTCATCGTTGGCGCTGCAGTCGTAAAGGTTGACGAAAAATTAAATGTAGGCTTTTTATTAGACCCTTTTTTTGTCGTTACTAAGACCACGCCATTACCCGCTCTAGATCCATAGATGGAAGCCGTGGCAGCATCTTTTAGGAAACTCATCTGATCCACCTCATTCGCTTCCAGGGCATCAAAAGCTTCCTTATCCCGAACGATACCATCGATAACATAAAGTGGTTCGCCAAAACTTCCACGTATGCGTATCGCGGAGCTAGCTCCTGAAAGTCCAGAGGTATTCGTCACATTAACACCGGGCGCCCTACCTGCCAATGTATTCGATAAGTTTGAAGAGGCGATCCCTTCTAACTCGTCAGTTTTCACAGAGGTCACAGCCCCTGTTAAGGCCGACTTTTTCTGTGTTCCATACCCTACAATCACGACTTCTTCTAAGTTAGAAACATCTTCTTGGAGGGTAATATTTAAATAATTATTGGAAGGAATTTTAATTTTTTGTTCTATAAATCCAATAAACGCAAAGGTGACTTCAGTATCCGCAGATACCTGACTCAGAGGTAGATTAAATGCCCCTTGGCTATTAGTCACTGTTGTCTGCGTGCTTCCCGCAATTCTCACGGTAACGCCAGCAAGTGCATTGCCTGCAATATCTTTAACGGTCCCTTGCAATATGCGTTGCTGGGAAGGAGCGTTAATTCGAGAAGATACGTGAGAATTACCGGTAGTAATTGTATTTTGGTTAGGTTTGTTTAGTTTTTCCGTAGGGCTTGCTTGCACTGTTGTCATGGATGTCGTCAGTAGCAACGCCGCACAGAGAGATACGTAGGTAGCATGTTTTAATGACTTACTGCGGTAGCTATCGCTGTAAGAAAACATGCCCACATGATGATATATCATAAATAGGTTTTCTTCATAATGTTAATAATAGACAATAATTTGGTTTTTGGCGTACGTTTATATGAACATATCATCCTCCTTTCATAAATTAGTTTAGCGAGTGAGCTACTTAGTTTTGGATCTAAATTTTCACTGGCACAATATAAGTAAATTCACGAAAATTATGCGCTAAAGGGGTAAATTAATAAGAAATTTTTAAACTTTTAAATAAAAAAGGGCTGTCCTAGTAGACAGCCCTTCAGGTAGTTTATTTTTTTAAAGATTCCTTCATGGGGTTGGAACCGGCGCTAGCACCTCGTGCAGCATTATTCTGTTTAAATAATTCAAAGCGTGAAGCCCTTTGATTTCGGGGCCATGAATTATTGGATTCATCGATATCTGCAGTCTCCCTATTTGGGTCTATTAATACTGATTTAACGGCTTTACGCTTGGCAAACACTTTGATTACACGTTCCTCATTCTTACGCCAGATATAGGCCGGTAGAAAATCGATTTCCTGCGTGCCATCTTCAAAGGTCCACTCCACAATTATTGGCATCACTAATCCGCCTTTATTGGTAAACTCAAGCTCATAAAATTTATAGTCACCGCGGTAAATCGCCTGCTCCTGCGGAGTTAAGCTGGCATAAAAAGCATCATATGCTTGCTGATCTTTTGGACTTACAGCAAAGCGATCCCATTTATTATAGAAGTCTACAAGTGAGGTATCGGAATCAATGAGAAAGTCCATATTTTCCGCTATATTTCGCTGACGTGAAAGACTGTGTAGCTCCTTATTGAACTTGCTCTTAGCCTCCGCATTTTTCGCAGAAGGACTCCCTGGTAAGGAGAACTGCTGCATATTATCCAACGATATATCTACAGCATCGGTACCGAAAAACCATCCTCGCCAAAACCAGTCCAAATCCACTGCCGAAGCATCTTCCATCGTACGGAAGAAATCCGCAGGTGTAGGGTGTTTAAAAGCCCATCTCTTGGCATATTCTTTAAATGCATAGTCGAATAACTCGCGCCCCATAACCGTTTCTCGCAATATGTTTAATGCCGTAGCGGGTTTGGAGTATGCATTAGGGCCAAACTGATTAATATTTTCAGAGTTTGTCATAATGGGCTCTAACTCATCCTTCGGAAGGGACATATAATCTGTAATGCGGTATGCTGGACCACGGCGTGAAGGGAAGTCTTTATCCCACGCCTGCTCCGCCAGAAACTGACAAAAGGTATTTAACCCTTCATCCATCCAAGTCCACTGACGCTCATCAGAATTCACAATCATAGGAAAGAAATTATGCCCTACTTCATGGATAATAACGCCTATCATACCGTATTTAGTAGCTTCAGAATACGTGCCATCGGCATCCGCACGTCCGTAATTAAAGCAGATCATAGGGTACTCCATACCATTGGCTGCTTCCACAGAAATAGCTACTGGATAAGGGTATTCAATGGTATGCTTTGAATAGACTCGCAAGGTATGTGCTACCGCTTTCGTGGAATAGCGTCTGTATAAAGGGTAAGCTTCAGGCCCATAATAGGACATCGCCATAGGCTGATTGCCCTGTACACCTTGCTTCACTTTCTGTGCATCCCAAACTAAGCGTCGTGAACTTACAAAAGCGAAGTCACGTACATTCTTAGCTTCATACTGCCACGTTTTTGTGCGCGTGGACTTCGTTTTCAGCTTCTCATTTACTTCAGCTAAGGTCACGACCTCCAAAGGCTCATCCGCCTGTTGTGCTTCCTTCCAACGCCCTAGCTGCCCAGGGGTTAAAACTGAAGGGTAGTTAAGACATTCACCCGTAGATCCTACGATATGATCTGCAGGCACCGTGATATTAACTTTAAAGTCACCAAATGCTAAGGCAAACTCACCTCTTCCTGTAAACTGCTTATTTTGCCATCCTTGGAAATCTGAATAGACGGCCATACGTGGATACCACTGAGCGATCGTATAAACATAATTGTCATCTGCAGGAAAATATTCATAGCCCCCGCGTCCCCCCTCTTCATTACGGTTGGAGATACGGTAGTTCCAATCTATTTTGAAGGAAAATTTTGCACCCGGCTTTAGCTTCTGAGGAAGCTCCACACGCATCATCGTATAGTTGATGGTATAGCTTAACGCTCTCCCCGTAGCATCCGTCACTTTCAGGATATTTACCCCTAAGCCATTCTCCTTAGGAAGGAGATTTTGAAGCTCTTTTGCGGACATCCTTGCACGCATAGAAGAAGTCTCAAAGCGCTTGTTCTCCGCGTTGTCAGCATGCTCATTTTCATCAAGCTGCAGCCATAGATAACTTAACTCATCGGGCGAGTTATTTGTATAGGTAATAGTTTCCTTTCCATGGAGTAGCTGCTTCTCCTCATCAATGGCTACATCGATCAGATAGTCAGCCTTTTGCTGCCAATATTGGGATCCTGGAGCGCCCGATGCTGCCCGAAAGACATTCGGGTCAGAAATGAGCGTTCCCAGTTGCTCAAACTTATTTCCGTGTTTTGCCTGCGGGTTGTTTGCCTGCTGTGCAAAACTAGTTCCCATTAAGCCTATACTCAACAGTAAAAAAGATAAACTTCGTTTCATAGTTTTTTTGTTAAATACGTTCTAAAGCCATAATAAAGGCTATTCCAAAGACGGCGGAGGATATAAAGAAGATCCAATCGCGTTGTTTCACTTGTAAGCCACGCACAAGCAGCGTGCTTAAGATGGTAACGAGTAATACAATAACTAGCTGCCCCAGTTCAAGGCCAATATTAAAGGCTAAGAGGGGTTTCCAAAGATTCTGTTCTTTCCCCAAAAGAGATTGAAGGTAGTTGGAGAATCCCAATCCATGAATTAACCCGAAGATGAGTGTCAGCATAAATAACGCTAGATCACCTATTTTTCCACTTTTTCTATTTTTAGCAACACGCTCTTCACGTTTAAAAATATTTGTTAACGCGGTCAAAAGTATTGTCACAGGGATTAAAAACTCAATTAAGCCGCTATTTACCTGCACCATTTTTAACGCCGCTAAGGCGAGTGTAATGGAATGCCCTAAGGTAAATGCGGTAACTAAGAGCAGTATATTCCGCCAATCTTTCCAAACATAGCGACAGCATAAGACAAGCACGAAGAGAATATGATCATAGCCCCTCACGTCCAGGATATGCTCCAAGCCAAGTTGTAAATAAATGGAAAATTCTTCCATAGAATAGGTTTAAAAAGTTTAAGTTTACACAATATTAAGTTTTTATATAAGAATTTCCTATTATAACTTTCAATTAGTTACCAGAAAATAACAAGACTCATGCTATTGTTACCTAAATTTCAGTTTATCAAGGCTTTTATTACCTTTCTACTAATTCTATGTAGCTTAAGTAGCAGCATAGGGCACCCATTTTATTTAGGCATCACTACGATCGCGCATAAAAAGCAAGAAAAAACTATACAAATCTCAATTTCATTATTTCATGACGACTTAGAGCAGGCCTTAAATAAGTATTCCAGTAAGAAGTTACATATTTTAAGTAAAATAGACAAGACCGCCTTGGACCTTGCTATTACAGCCTATGTGCAGGAAAATTTAAAAGTTCAACTGGAAAATAAAGCCGCAAAGATGCAGTATTTAGGTTATCAAATTGACGGTGAAGCTGCATGGATCTATTTTGAAATTCCACAGGTAAGTAAAATAAAAAACATCACTGTTTACAACAGCCTCCTTACGCGGGAGTTTAAGGAACAAGGAAACATTGTTCATGTAGAATCAAACGGAAAAAAGCAAAGCACAAGACTAACAGCCAATAAAGTAACGGCGTTTTTCTCCTTTTAGCAGGACAGCGGTAGGCGTAATTTTTTTTATCTAAGATATTGTGTATTTTTAGCTATGGAACAGGCCCTTTTTGATTCGTTAAACCGTTATTTAACAAATTGTGTACAGCTTAACTCGGCAGACTTAGCCGATGCTGACAGCTACTTTGAACGCAAGGTGTATCCCAAGAAAACCTTCTTATTACAAGCAGGCGAAGTATGCAAGTTTGAGGCTTTTATATTAAAGGGATGTATTAAGACTTATTTTTTAGATGAAAAAGGGCATGAAGTTATTCTCACCTTCTCGACCGAAGATTGGTGGGTTTCCGACATCGCAAGCTTTCAGGATCAAAAGCCGAGTAAGATGTATATTGAAACCCTAGAGGAATGTGAATTGCTACTGCTTAATCCCAGTAAAAAAGAACTTCTACTAACCAAGATGCCTGTATTAGAGCGTGCCTTTCGGTTAATGCTACAGAAGCATCTTTCTGTCTACCAAGAGCGTATATTTTGTAATGTAAGCCTATCAGCACCCGAGCGCTACGAGCTTTTCTTGCAGCGCTATCCCAAATTATCCAATCGTGTATCACAACAGTTAATAGCATCCTATCTAGGAATTACGCCAGAATCATTGAGTCGTATGCGAAATAAAAGAGCCAAACCAACGAAGGTTTAGCTCTTTATATCAATGCTTGTAGGCCAATAATTTAATAGAATGTAAATTCTGAGGCGCTTTTATTTCTTATTTTTAACATATTTTTCTAACCATTGATCTTGCTCCCAGAAGGTATGGAGAATAGATTCGCGGGAACGGTATCCATGAAATTCTTTCGGTAGCAGCACCAAACGTACCGTCCCTCCATGCCCTTTAATCGCGGCATAAAGGCGCTCCGATTGAATGGGAAATGTTCCTGAATTCTCATCATCAACACCATGCGTTAGCAGGATCGGAGTCTTTATCTTATCAGCTACAAAAAAAGGAGACATCTTATTGTATACGTCTTGTGCTTCCCAGAATGTACGTGTTTCCCCTTGAAAACCAAATGGTGTTAAGGTACGGTTATAAGCTCCTGAGCGCGCTATACCCGCAGCAAAAAGGTTGGTATGCGCTAGTAAATTGGCCGTCATAAAGGCCCCATAAGAGTGACCTCCAACACCAATACGCTGACGGTCTACAACCTTGAGGTCATCAGATACATAGTTGATTAGTGCTTTCGCATTTTCCTCAATCTGCGCTAAGAACGTATCATTTGGCTCCATATCCCCTTCTCCAACAATTGGCATATCCGCTTGATCTAAGATAGCATATCCGCGAGTCACCCAAAATACTGGGGAGCGAAAAGCCAATCTTGTGTAGCGGTAAGGAGATCCTTTTACTTGACCTGCAGCTGCTAGACTCTTAAACTCTCTGGGGTAGGCCCACACTAAAGCAGGTAGCGGCGCATCCCCTTTCTTAAAATCTTTAGGTAAGTATAAGGTTGCTGTAAGCTTAACGCCATCTTTTCGAGGATAGGCCAACAGCGACTTTTGAACCCCTTGAAGCGATGGATAAGGGTCCGCAAAGCTTGTTAAAGACTCCTCCTTACGGTTCTTCAAATTCACCGAATAGTAGTTTGTTGGAAGTTCGACTGACTCCTTAGCGATAATGACTTTCCCAGCGTTATCGAAGAAAATAGGAGCCTCATAGTAAGGAGCACGCGATTTAAATAGGGTATCTTGTTTATTTGTCGCTAAATTCCATTTTAATAAGAAAGGTCTATCGCCTTCTTTTGAGGCGCCCAAACCGGTCGTAAAAGCAACAGGATCCTTTGATTTATCCAACAGCAAAAGACCTTTATTATTTAATACAAAAGAGCCTGGATCGGCATAGGTATCTTCCGAAGAGCGTATAGAAAGAACTTTATTTACGGTCCCTAAACTAGGATTTATTAAAGACGTCTTTGTGGAGCGATCCTTACGCCACATTTCCTGCACGATAGCTAACTGATCATTTCCCCAAATAAGCCCATTAATACGATAATTAGCTGAAAATATTTTTCGGGCTTCTCCTGCAAAAGGGGCTTCTAAAATAAATAGTTCATCCCGTATCTCTGACTTCACGGCAGGATTTCCTCCGTCTTTCGCTTGCGCAAACACTAAGGTAGACGCCTGATCTTTACGCCAGTCATAATTCCTCGGTCCTTCCATCACAGCATCGAAGCTGATAGGCATCTTCTCCGCTAAGGGCGTGTTAGCAAGCACTTTCACTGTATTTCCAGCGACATCTAGCACGGCTGTTTGATAAGGGAACATATAGATGGGCACCAAGTAAGAATAAGGTGCCTGCACCGTTTGTGTTAATAGGTAATTCCCATCGGGTGAGTAGGCTGCTTTTTTATAGATTGCAGGAGCTCCTATTTTCTGCGTTTGACCATCAAGACTAACCGACACAAGCTGTGAGGTCAAGTAGTAGCTCATTAGCGCTACATCATGGGTATTGGAAAGCAAGTTTTGGTAAGTTCTAGAGGGCGTAGTAACGCCTAAATTCTCTTGTACAATTGGTCCTGTAGGAACTTCCGAAGCCTGCGGAACAGGGCCTCTGCTATCCACAATCGTCTGTACTAACAATGATTTCCCTGAAGGATGCCATTGGTAGGTCGTACCATAGGTATCATTAATCTTTCCATTATAAATTTTACGCGCTTGTAGAGACTTCACATCCACTACCCACAGCTCTACGGCATCATTTGTCTGATTTACAAAAGATATATGCTCGCCCGTGCCACTCCATTGCAGCTGCGAGATGCGTACGGTGGTAGGCAGACCAGTAAAATTAACTAATTTGCTCGTTGTCAGATTTTTCAGCTGTATACCGGAGTACACCCCTGACTGCTCCCCAACGGTCGTATTATTTTTAGGATTAATTCGCAGCCCCGCAATCCCTAGTACAGGTTGTGAGACCTGCTCTATCGTTGAAAACCCCGGACTTTCTAAGAGTAAAAGATACTTTCCATCTTTGCTTACCTGTACCTGAGATTCTGCAGGTGCGTCAATAAGATCGACGATACTTTTTGGTGGCAGTTGATAGCTTAAATTAGTTTGTGCATGCAGTGAATTAGTGCAGAGCAAAGCCGCAGCAATTAAAGAATATTTAAAATTTCTCTTCATGATTATGTTTTAAAAATTTCTACACCCTGAGGACGTAGAAATATAAATTTTTTAGGCAGTTTATAAGACAAAAATAATAGTTCCCAGTAAAAAACAAGCAATATCAAGGGGTTTTATTGCTAAAAGTTAAAAAGGATTCTTAAGAATCCTTTTTAACTTTTATTTTTATAGCAGGAGCTTGATATCTGGGAGACAATTTATCCAAGGGGATATTGGCGACACTGCCATCACGCACGGCATGGAAATGTGGCGACATCACCTCAATACCAGCATCATGAAAACCATCTAAGAGGGCACGATGTAAATCGGAGTGTATATCGTCAATGCGATTAGGCTTACGTGTGTAGCCATTAATTTGATAGCTGACATAATAATCATCAAGGCTTGTCTGGTAGACAAAAGGCTTGGGCTCCTGTTCAATATCTGTCACCTGCAAAGCCGCCTTTATAGCGACCTCATGTACTTTTTGCCAAGGGATTTCATAGCCCATGGTTACTGTGGTATGCACGATTAACCCATTGTCACTCGCATCCGAAGAAAAATTAATCGTATGACTATTCATAACTTGGGAATTGGGTATGGATATAATCTCATTTTTTATAGTCCTAATGCGAGTTACTAAAAGTGATCGTTCGATAATATCGCCACTTACATCGCCTATTTTCACGCGGTCACCAATATTAAAGGAGCGCATATAAGTGAGCACTAAGCCTGCGACAATATTCCCTAGCGCTCCAGCAGAACCGAATGTAAAGAGTACCCCAATAAAAACAGAGACACCCTTAAAAATCGCCGAATCTGACCCTGGAAGGTAGGGAAATATTACCACCATCATAAAGGCTAAGGCAAGCACACGAATGATCTGATACGTGGGGTTTGCCCAATCTTTATAGAAGCCATTGATATGCATATGGCCATTTTCTATTTCCCCCGCAAAGAAGCGTAGCATACGTAGCAAGTAATAGAATACGGCGAAAATAATAGCAATAGTAATTAAGTTCGGCAGATAATTAATGACGGCGAAAATAATCTTTTTCACGGGCGCTAGAAAGTAGCCTAAGAGCAGATCCGTATAACCTCTTGTCGAGGGAAATAAATTAAATAAGATGGGCAGCGATAAGTAGACGATATTCAAAAGTATAATCCACTTCAGCACGGATATCAGCATCCAGATGGCTTTAATCTGGCGTTCCGCGGAAATTACCTCCACCCCTTTTACATGAAAACCGTTAAAAATTTGTCCTTTTTTGAAAACTAACTTCTTGCGTAACAAACGCCCTAAGCGGTTAATCGTGATAATCATAAAGACGACCACTGCAATGACAGCAAAGGCTTCCGCCGTGGACAGCAGAATCCTGCGGAGGCTGGTCTCCTCACGATGCTGCGTAATAGCTTTGGAAATAATGCCCTGATACTGCTTTGCGAGATGCTGCCTATCGGTATTCATCCAGAGGGCATCCTGATCATGCAGCCCCAAGAGGATGACATCTCCCCAAACTAATAAGGTGTTACTTTCCTCTTCAACTATTTTCAGCGAATCCGCTTGAAAAGCATAGGTATCGGCTAACTGCTGTATCCGCCTGCTTGCCGTCTCCGCTCTCTCCTTTGCGGTAAAACTTCCTGTATTCGTATAAATTGTAAAAAGCGTATCTAAGAAGGGCACTACAGCGACCCCTTGGTTTAATTTCCTGAGGGACTCTACTTTTTCCTTACGCCTTTGGAGGGCTATGGAATCTCTATTTCTAAGAATACTAAGTTCATCTACAAGGGCTATTTTCTCCCTAGAATCAATTATTTTTAGCGCTAATAAACGTTCTTCTAACTCCATTCTTTTTATAGAATCATCGCGCTGTTGTTGCAGAAGCACCTGTAGCTGTCCTTCCTGCTGGGAGATCCGCTGACTTGTAGAGTCCTGCGCAGGGCTTTGCAGTAGCGTGCTCTCCTGCGCCTGCAAGTTTAGTAGGGCGAATAGAAATACTATAAAAATGGGGGCTTTAAAAATACGTTTATTTATCATTATCCTTTAAAATCTACAAGATCAAGAAATTGCGTCTTTAAGATAGTAAATAAATGTGTTTCTTCCGCTGTGGCTGAAGGCAATAAATCTGTTTCTATCGTTTTAATTCTAGTTTCCACCAGCTGTTCTGTCTGGAACAATTCTGTAATTAATTCATCCGTTAGTGCCTGTTCATTGATGGACATCACGCGTGCGATTAAGGTCGCTAACTCTTTAATATGTTCTGCAAAATTCATTTTACAACTGATTTTATTTTATACTTAATAGTTCTACTTCAAAAATTAATGTGCTGTTGGCACCAATTTCTTTGGATACCTGCTGATCCCCATAGGCCAAGTTTGCAGGAATAAATAAGCGCCATTTGGAGCCTACAGGCATCAGCTGTAACGCTTCTATCCACCCTTCAATCACTTCATTAACACCAAAAGATACTGGTTTTTTACGCTTTAGGGAACTATCGAAAATCGTTCCATCGAGTAGTTTGCCTTCATAGTGGCAGGTAATTCTATCTTTGAGATGAGGCTTCTTCCCTTCCCCTGCTACCAAAATTTCATATTGCATGCCTGAGGGCAGTTGCACTATATTTTCCCGTAAAGCATTTTCCAATAAAAGAGCCGTTCCTGTAGCTAAGTTTTTCTTTGCTTCTGCTCTTAATTTCTTAAGATATCCTGTTGTTGTACCCATACTGTAACAAAATTAAGATTCAAAACTGAAATATGCTTAAAAATTGATAATTTAGTTTTCCTAATATCTAAAACTAGTACTATGTTAAAGCCCTATATTCGGGGAATCTGGACTTTGCTCCTGACGACCTCATGCTATTATTCTGCCACAGCGCAATCCCTCGTCCCACAAGATCCTACGCCAGCAGCAACAAGAGAACAAGCCACCGTAGGCACGAAAAAAAAAGCGGAGAAGACCATTCATCTGCTCGCAATAGGGAACAGCTTTTCACAAGATGCCATTGAAAATTACCTCCATGAGCTCGCAAAAAACACAGGAAAAAAAATCGTGATCGCCAATCTATATATCCCTGGCGCTCCATTATCCTTACATCTAAAAAATATACAGACAGACTCGGCAGTATATAAATACACGAAAATTCTTGAAAATGGGAAGCAGGAGATAACCCCTAAAATAAGCCTTTCTGTAGCGCTGAAGGATGAGCAATGGGACTACATCTCCTTTCAGCAGGCTTCCTCCCTTTCGGGGATCTACGGAACCTACGAAGAAAGCCTGCCAGCATTATACGATTCTGTAGCTTCAAAATTAGGTGGCACAGCGAGCCAATTTATACTGCATCAAACCTGGGCATATCAACAGAATTCTACGCATGCAGGATTTTCAAAATATGATAGACAACAGGCGAAGATGTATGCAGCAATTTCTGAAACGTCACAAAAAGTCTATGCTTGGAATAAATTCCAGAAATTTGTACCCGCAGGCACGGCCATTCAAAATGCACGCACGAGTTATATTGGCGATGCTTACACCCGTGATGGCTACCACTTAAACTTAGATTATGGCCGTTTTACGGCAGCATGTGCTTGGTATGAAGTACTTTTTCAGGAAAATGTTTTAGAGAACAGTTATTTCCCGAAGAATGTTAGTTTTCGCGAAGCAGAAATAGCGAAAGAGGCAGCCCATAAGGCGGTGCTGCAGCCCTATACTGTAAGTAAGGTACATTAAGACCTAATAAAAAGGCTTCCTATTCTTTTACGAATAGGAAGCCTTTTATGCTTTAGTAGCACGACATATATTAGGGTTTCTGATAGAGGGGCTTATGCACTTCCTGCAGACTTTGAACTGGGATCTTGATCACTTTTCGATCGTATGTCATCAAGCCATTTGTTTCAATTTCTACATCCGTGGTCTGCGTATATACAGCCGCAGATAGGCCTAGAGGAATCAATTTCTTCAAATCTTTCATCAGCTTTTTATAGCGTGTAAACAGCTCCTCCGGATTTTTAAAACTCTGATAGCCCCAGTTGTCCTTCTCCTGCCAGTTATGCCCTTCAACAGGAAGGCCTAAGCCTCCAAATTCCCCAAGCACAAGCACTTCTTTTTTACCAAACAACTGTGGATCCGGCATCGCAGGGTCCGGGTAATTATGGATATCCAATACATGTCCAGTATATAAGAAGTTACCACCACTCGCACTGTTTATAAGGCGTGAAGGATCTTCAGCCATCGTCCATTCAGTAATTTCCTTTGTTTTAAATTGCCCCCAAGCTTCGTTAAAAGGAACCCACATCACAATACTAGGGAAATTATGAAGGTTTTTAATAATAGCTTTCCATTCCTTTTTATGGTAGTTTTCAGAAGCTTCACTACGTTGCTTATCCAGGAGGTTTCCAGATATTTTTCCGGGGTGCATATCCCAGCTGTTACCGCCTAAATCACCCGAAGGCATATCCTGCCAAACGAGCATTCCTAAGCTATCACAGTGTCTATACCAGCGTGCAGGCTCCACTTTTATATGCTTCCGAATCATATTAAATCCCATTTCTTTGGTTTTAATAATATCAAAAGCTAGGGCTTCATCCGTGGGCGCCGTATATAAGCCATCGGGCCACCATCCCTGATCTAGGGGACCATATTGAAAGACGAATTTATTATTTAGGAGCATACGTTGCATCCCTGTTTCATCCGCTTGCATGGAGATCTTACGCATAGCGAAGTAGCTGCTAACCTGATCGATGGTCTTCCCATTTCTAAGCAGCTTTATTTCCAGATCATATAAGAATGGGCTATCTGGCGACCATAGCTGCGCATTAGGAAGGGATAAATCTAAGGGAGCATCTGCTGCTTGCAGAACCTTTGCTACGACCTGTCCTTTTGCTGTAGCGATTATTTGAACTTGGTCTGCAGGTTGTGTCCCCACGATATCTAAAGCCAATTTGAGGCTACCCTTATCAATATCTGGAGTTTGCTTAGTTGCTTCAATATAGGTCGCTCCCACGGATTCCAACCATACCGTCTGCCAGATTCCTGTAACAGGGGTATACCATATGCCATGGGGTCTATTAATCTGCTTGCCACGAGGCTGTGGGCCATCATCCGTTGGATCCCATACGCGAATAGCGATATCCTGATCTTGTCCCTTTTTAAGATATTTCGTGATATCGAAAGAAAAAGGATCATAGCCACCTTCGTGGGTACCTACTAACTTTTCGTTGACATACACATCACAGCGCCAGTCTACGGCACCGAAATGGAGAAGGAGCTTATTGGAGAGCAGATTTTTTGCTACTTTAATTTTTTTCGCGTACCAGAGGGCTTGATCTTTACCGACGCTTTTACCTACCCCTGAGAGCTCCGACTCGATGGGATAAGGGACTAATATCTGACCTGCAAAAGCACGGGGTGCTGCCTGCTGATCAGCTGGGAGGATGGAGTAATTCCAGAGACCATTTAAATTTTGCCAGTTTCCAGTACGCTTTAACTGGGGTCGGGGATATTCCGGAAGTGGTGTTTGTGGATTTACATCTGCAGCCCAGGCGCTGAGTAATTTCTTACCGACAGGCTTCCAGCCTGCCGACTGATCCTGGGCATTAACATTTGCTGTGGCCCACAATAATGCGAGCATAACAAGAGATTGACGAATCATAAAATAGGTAAAATATATAGGTTTAAGTAAACTTATAAAATATTCCCCTAAAATAATGGAAAATGGCCTATTTATTTTTTCTTAGCTCCTGGCTACCACCACACTTCAAGCTGTAGACCGTAGGTCAAGCCTTGGGTACGCTTTTTGAAATAATCATTTTGATCCGAAACACCCACTTTTCCCATTAAGGAATTTGACCAATGCGCATAAGTTACAAAAGGACGGATAACAGGACGCGAGTAGTAGCCTTTATTCCATGATATTTGTGGCGCGAAAGTGATTTTCTGCAGTGAGCCAGCAACATTAGTTTTGGTGTCTTTCACATAGTCGTTACCTATTTCTAAGGCAAGGTTTACATGTCTAGAAAGGTAATATAGGTAACGTGCACCAATAGAAAACCAGTTGATATGTTGATTTTCAAATCCATAATAAGTCTTTCTATAGACAAGAGCTCCCTGTACAGCATGACGCTCCTTATCATCATAAACAAAGTTATTGACGATTGAATAGTCACGGGCTTTAGCTAGATTGAAGTTGACCAGATTATTTTCATACGATGCAACAGGGACACCAGTATAACCATTTGGCGTTAACAAGGGACCAGAGCGAACTGCTGTAGTCAGGGTGTTCTCCATGTTATTTACCTTATATTTTGCCCATGCAAAAGCACTAGCACCCCAAATTGGGGACTCCTTCCGAAGGGGGTCTTCAGCACGGTACGCGACATTTACAGCGCCGTTTACGGATAGTCTTGACGAGATCTTGACATCCAACACGCGCGCATCTAGGGTATATGACTTCCCGCGGTAACTACTATCTGCCAAGAATCGGTCTTGAGAAAATTGAAATGCGGCGATATTAAGTTTTCCATTCCTTAATTTTATATGTTCTACCCCCGCACCAAAATCAGCATTTTGCCCGACATTAGACCAGAAAAAATCCAGCATCTCCACATTTCTACGGTCGTAGTAACGTCTTCCCACCCACAGGCTCACGTCATCAACAATATTATTCATTCGTACGTACAATTCCGCGGTGTTGCTGTTAGCTAAGGTAAACTTCGTGCCATAGGGCATAAAGTTCGAAGCCATATAATTCAGCTGGAAAGACTTCTTAGAATCTTTTTCTTGAAACGTATATTGAAAGGATAATTCCGCGTAGTTGTTAGCTTCATTTCCCATTCTAAACTTATGTGCAGAAGAAGGAAGCACAAAATCAACCAGCTGTCCTTTCCCCTGGGCGCCGCCTATTCCGGTACGTAAGTATCCATAAGATTTAAGGTGATGCGGATTATAGGGGATGGTATCTTGGGTATCTGCATATACAGCTTTCAAGGGAACGATCAATAAAAAGGTTATTCCTAACTTAGCTAGTTTTCTTAACATGGCATCAATTAATTCTTTTCTAATCTATTTAATTGTTGCAAAGATAACTTTTCAAATTAAATATTTTAAACTAGACTTAAATTTTAACATTCACCCTTAACCTTATTTGACAATAAAATGATTTACAGACAGATAACAACAATAAGGTAATGGTAGTTAAGAACGGAATAAAATAATAGCGAAAATTAACAACTATTTTAGGAAAATATATTTTAAACTAAAAGACAGTTAATTAACTATTCATACAGAAATAAGGGCTATTTCAAGCTTAAAAAAAGCTAATAGTTGTTTAGGCAGTTAATAGAATTGGGGCAAAAAAAAATCACAAGCTAAGCTTGTGAATCTACATTTTTCCAAAGTTTATAGTTTGCAATCTCCTCCGAAAGCTTACTGATGGCGTAGCTTACAATGGCGACATCATCCACCCAACCGAGGACAGGAATTATATCAGGAATAGCATCAACTGGAGATATTACATAGATAATAGTACCTACGATTACCGAAAGATTCCATTTACTAAGGTTATATTTTCCTGAGAATGCGTCTTTACACATGGCGATTAACAACTTAAAGTCATCCATGCGTTCATTGAGATTTCCAGCTTTCTTTTCTGCTTGATTTAAATCATCTTCAGAAATACGCTCCGATTTAAAACGCTCAAAAAGAGACATTGCCCGATCTAAGGATTGTTTTTTCATAATTAATCTTCTTCAAATTCTATACCATCATTGGAAAGCTTTTTTACACGTACCAGTGATTCAATCTGAATATGTTGCATTTCCCGCAATAAAGCTCCCCCCTTTTGGAAGGACTTTTCAATAATAAAGCCCATTCCTAACAGTTTAGCGCCCCCTTGAGTGACGAGGTCTTCGACTCCCAAAGCAGCATTACCATTCGCTAAGAAGTCGTCAATAAATAGAAAGGTATCCGCAGGTGTCACAAAGTCAGCACTGACACAAATAGCATAGGTACGGTCTTTCGTGTAAGAGTACACGGAAGATACCAGCATATTCTCCATGGTTTTTGGAGCAGCCTTCTTCACAAAGACGACAGGAATTTCCAATAAATAGCCTAGCATCGTCGCTGGAGCAATACCCGAAGCTTCAATGGTAATAATTTTTGTGAAAGGCAAATTACCAAATCTACGCACAAATTCCATGGCCACAGACTTAATTAACACAGGATCAATCTGATGATTGATAAAACTATCTACCTTTAATATCCCTCCATCAAAAGATTTACCATCTTTTAAAATGCGCTCTTTGAGTTTTTTCATCGCTTGCTGCAAAAAATTTCTGCAAAGGTACGATAATATATTAAGGCACATTTTATACCTTCATAAAAAAATTCACCCCATGAACTATCTCTATTTTATTATTTTTTGGGTATGTCAGATATTGTCAACCATTATATTCAAATATGGAGGCATACATCCCAAGTACCATTGGTCAGCAGTGGTCGTAGGAAATATTATCTTAATCTGCGCCAGCTGGTTTTTAATACAGCTTTTTAAATCTTTTCCACAGCCTATTGTAATCGCCTTATGTTCTGGAGGGACCTTCTTAACGGTACAACTTTCCATGGCATTGGTATTCCGTCAACCCCTCACATGGATGCAAATACTTGGATCTTTTGTAATTGTTGTCGGCATGGTGCTCGTAACATTTGGAGGTAAGGAAACGCTGAGTTAACATGGCGCGCACGAGCGAAAAATTATTTTTCGATCTCCCGCTCATTTGTCGATAAGGGAGCCGGAGGAATGCTAGCGACTTCCCGCTCAATCTCCTGAAGCTCTACATGGACAGCAAACTCTGAAAAGACCTTCCCTTTGATTGCATCCTCGCCTAAGAAGATGCCCGCTAGAGATATAATAAGCACGAGAATTGGCCCTAAGGAGAAGACCGTATAGTAGGCTAAAGAGGCGCTATACTTCAGGCTATCTTCATCAGCGAAGCCTAAGACTGAATTCTTTAAGATGGTAAAATATTTTTTAAAAAAACTTGTTTTCTCCTGACTCATGGTTTTCAATTGACTGGTTGAATAATACTGTATAAAATAAAAACCCCTTTGTTAGGAAATAGTTTGAATAAAACACACATAAAAAAAGGGAGAAACGCTTGTTTCTCCCTTTTATATCCTATCAATTAGATCGCTTCTGTGCGATATATCGCTGGTTAGTATTAAAAACCAGGATTCTGCGTTAAAGTACCATTACTTCTATCTATTTCCGTTAATGGAATAGGGAAGATCTCAGCTTTCGGTGTAAATACTAACCCTTTGTAAAATGGTAAGTGTGTACCTTCAAATGATGAGTAAGATTCAATCACATCTTTGGCAATTCCCCAACGTACTAAGTCGAAGAAACGGTGACCTTCCATCGCTAATTCTATACGACGCTCAAAACGTACAGCTTTACGCGCGTAATCTTGATTAGCAAAACTAGGATAAGGTTTTACAACATAGTTAGCGGCGTTATTACCATATTTAGTTTTCTTAGGAGCTAATTTTGCCGCACGGTTACGTACGGAATTTACTAAGGTCAAAGCTTCCGAAAGATTTCCTAATTCAACCTGACATTCCGCAGCCATCAGGACTACATCAGCTAGACGGATGATATTGACATCTAAGCCTGTTAAGTAATTAGCACCCGAAGCCGTTTGTGTAGCGTATTGAGATTGAGGGATCATTGTTTTAATACCTACAAATGGACCAGCATAAGATGCCGAACGAATCCAGTCATTTCCTGGCATAATTCCGTAATCCAAATATTCTACACCACGACGTCCTACCGTATAGTCTAAGCGAGGATCCACGCGTAACGTTGTATCAAGTACATACTTGTTGTTTGGCGCTTTCATATCCGAAAGGTACGGGTTGTTACGGAATGAATTATCCAATAAGGGAAGACCATTCGCGTCTACTTTATACGCATTCACCAAGTCAATTGTCGGTTGGTAGAAACCACAACATCCTACAGGTGAAGTTCCATATAAACCTGAAAGCATGTCGCCTACATTGGCATTATCAGGGGCACCATTACTGTTGATAGCATGCTTAGAAACTAACAATGCTTCAGGGCCATCTTCTGTTAACACGTTAAAATTATTCCAGAAATTTAGGGACGTTATATCGCGACCAGCAATAACTTCTTTGAATAACGCTAAAGCTTCCGGGTATTTCTTTTGATATAAGTATACTTTTCCTAAGTAAGCTTTCGCTGCTGCTTTAGTTACGCGACCACCTTCATTATTGATTTTACTTACAGGAAGATTTGCTTCAGCAAATTTTAAATCCTCAATAATTTTAGGAAGAATATCTTCCGTGTTAGGCTTTACTTTAGCTTCCTCAAGTGTTGTATTTTCATCAATCCAAGGAAGGTTTTTAAAGATACGCCACATAAAGAAATAGTAGTGTCCACGTAACATACGTGCTTCCGCCAAAATCTCTTTAGCACGCGCTGCAGTAACTTTTTTCGTACCCGCTTGATCTGTATTTACAGATGCAATGGTACCATTAGCACGTAATACACCCTCATAATATACCTGCCACATGGTGCTTAAGTTGTCATTCTCAGCATTTACACCATAGGTCTCAATCATATTCATATTCGGCTGATCGGTTTGCTCAGACCCTTTATGCGCATTATCGGAGGTCATCTCTCCAAACACCCATTGACTGGGTGCAGAAGCATAATTTCCCCAGGTACCTGAGATATTTCCATTCATAATGGAGTAAGCTCCTAAAAGCTGCATCTCAATACTTTCAGCGGTGCCGAGTTGAACATCGGACAATTCTCCTTGCGGAACTTTATTTAAGAAATCTTTAGAACAGCCTGTTAATAAGAAAGCTGCAATACCGACTTGTGCTATTAAATTATATATTTTCATGATCTATCTATTAAACGATTAAAAACCTAAACTAACTCCCAATGTATATTGTCTTGCTTGTGGGTAGATACCTAAATCTACACCTAAAGCCGAATATGTTGAGGAGAACGCTGAAACTTCAGGATCTAAACCATCGTATTTAGTAAATGTCAGTAAATTGGTTACCCCTGCATACACGCGAATTTTATTCATAGCAGTTTTATCGCCGAATAGATTTTTGGTATTGAAGTTATAGCCAATTTGTAAGTTTTTCAATTTTAAATAACTACCATCTTTCACAAAGTAGCTTGAAGATGCGTACTCATAAGCCGACACATTATTTGCTAAGGAAGGAATTTCGCTACCCGTATTTGTTGGGCTCCAAGCATCTAATAAACGTGCACTTTTCTGTCCCGCAAATACACCGAAATCAGTGAATAGACGCGTAGCATCATAGATGTCATTTCCTTGTGATCCGTAGAAGAATAATACGACATCAAAGTTTTTGTACTTCGCATTGATATTTAAAGAGTATACAAAATCAGGGTGTGGGTTACCAATAATTGTACGGTCTTCACCGTTGATCTCGCCATCCCCATTGATATCGGCAAACTTCAAACCTCCTGGACGCGCTTTATCATAGGAAACGGAGTTAGATACATCCGCAGCATCTTGATAGATCCCCAAAGTCTTGTATCCAAAGAAAGAACCTAAAGGCTGTCCTTGCGTTAAGATGGAAGTTTGTAGATTTCTAATTCCTCCGTAGATATCTTGGTTTACCGAAGGAGCTAATTCAACAACCTTATTTCTGTTAGCAGAAATATTCGTAGTCACATCTAAGGTAAATGGTTTTTCTTGTCTATGACCATAGTGGTAACCTAAGGATAGCTCTAAACCGGAGTTTTTCATGCTTCCAATATTTACGAAAGGAGCTGACGCTCTACCAATAGCGATTGCCGGAAGAGGCAAACGGTAAAGCATGTCTGCTGTAGTCTTTGTGTACCAATCAATGGATCCATCAAAATCACCCTGTAAAATGGAGAAATCTAAACCCGCATTGAAAGATTTAACTTGCTCCCATTTGATATTCTCATTGCTATAAGCACTTTTCCATAAACCTGGACTCACAGATCCACCGATAGGGTAAGAAGAAGAAGTTAATGAAGAACCGTAACGGTTAGCATATTGATTCGCAGGGATGCGCTGATTACCTGTAATACCGTAACCTGCTCTTAATTTTAAGTCATTCATCCATTTTACATCACGCAAGAAAGGCTCTTGCGAAAGACGCCATGCTGCAGAGAAACCTGGGAATACACCATATTTATTCTCCGGACCGAAGTTAGAAGAACCGTCACGACGGATGGTAGCACTGAAGATATAGCGATCTAATAAACTGTAATCTGCCTTTCCAAAGATGGAGAATAACGAACCTACAGTTCCAGAACCTGCATTACCAATATTTGCGGTACCGGAATTGAGGTAAAGGTAATCTAAGCTGCTCATGGTAAAGTAGCCTGTTCTGCTACCAGAAATTTCGCGCCATCTGTTTGCTATCGCTTCCGTACCAGCAAGAATATTTAAACTGTGATCTTTACCTAATTTAGGTTTATAGTTTAAGGTATTTGTCCATGTCCACTCCGTGGTATAGCCATAATACTCACTCATACCGTTGTTAAATGTTCCTTCCGAGAACTCCGGATTTGCGTAGTTATAGCTGACCCCATTGTAGTTTTCATAACGCATACCTAAGTTGGTACGTAATGTTAACCCGTCAATAACATCCACTTCGCCAAAAGCATTTCCAAAGAAGAAGTTGCTCTTATTCTTATTATCCTTAGCACGATAAGCAACAGCTACTGGGTTCCCCCCATTACCATAGCCCCCAAAGGAACCTGCAAAGTTTCCACCTTCATCGTAAACAGGGATAATATTTTGAATACGGTAAGCCCATCCTACAACAGACTCATCCGATTGATAGCCCCCCGCAGTATTAGGATTTACTCCCATACCGTAACCTTCGGTAAAACTATATTGCATATTTTGTCCAAAGCGCAATTTATTGTTAAAGGCTTTGAAGCTTGTATTCGTACGTGCATTATACTTTTTGAAACCCGAGTGAATAACCGTTCCCTGTTGATTAAAGTAACCTCCAGAAAAAGCATAGGTAGCATTTTCTCCACCACCCGTAGAGCTCAATTGATACGATTGTATAGGCGCATTGCGCGTAATCTCTTTAAACCAATCCGTTCCTCCTTGGTTGGCTTTTGTAATTTGGTAGAAGTCCGTACGATCCTTGCCATTGTAGTTATATTTTGACATATCTACATCTGCAGGCGTAATGGCATTACCAACCTTCGGACCAGCCAATAAATATTCTGGCAGGGTATTATTCGTATTATTTAATTTGTTATTAACATCTAAGATCTGCTGTGGCGTCATCATTTTCGGGAATCTACCACTATTAGGTGCTCCGACACCCACATAGGCATCGACATTGATTGAAGGCTTTGTATTGACGCGACCTGCTTTAGTGGTGATAATTACAACCCCATTATTTGCACGAGAACCGTAGATAGATGCTGCCGAAGCATCTTTTAAGACCTGCATGGTCTCAATATCGTTTTGATTTAACCAGCTTAACTTACCTTCAAAAGGCACACCATCAATAACATATAGCGGTTCATTGTTATTAATGGTACTAAAACCACGGATTTTAATTTGTGGTGTAGATCCTGGCGCACCATCATTCACAATTTGCACCCCTGTTGCACGACCTTGTAATGCTTCTACAGCTGAAGAAGCAGGTAGCGATTTCAATTGATCGGTATTAACGACAGCTACAGCTCCTGTTAAATCTTTCTTACGCTGCGTGGTATAACCCGTTACAACAACTTCATCAATAGAACCTGAGATACCCGCAAGAGAAATATTTAGAGGTGCTGTGACGGAGCTCACTGTAGCCGATTGGACTTTAAATCCGACATAGCTAACTTCTAAAACATCGTTTAACGCGGCATTAATTTGAAAATACCCCTGATTGTCGGAGGAAGTAGCAATGGATGTGCCAGCGACTTTAATCGTTGCCCCAGCAATAGGCGTATTAGTAGCTTCTTCAAGAATACGTCCTTTCACAAGTTGTTGCTGTGAGGTAAATTTCACTGCACTGCTCGTTGCAGGGTCAAAATTTACCATAGGATTTCCTAAAGTTTGGTTACTAATTAGTAAGAGTGCACTAGTCACCCAAAAGGAATGTTTCAATGATTTTTTATGATCCATAAAGTCCTCATTAAAAAAACGTAGGAGTTTTTTCATAATTAGTTGTTTTGGTTTTAGTAATTGGTATTATGCGATTACCTAGGTATTGAATAACCACATAAATGTTACGAATGCAAGATACGAAATCGATTGTGTTCTCCTAATTTTTTTTATTTTTTTTTAAAACAAAATCAAAAAGCTGATTTAAAGAGCTGCTCGAAGCCTATGAAAATAAAGATTCGAAGGCTAAAGAAACCACTAATAGTAACTTAATGTTATTAGTATTTTATACTTTTGCAAACTTTGGTATCTAATAAATGTTAATGTTTTAACATATTGATAACGGATATTAGTTATGTATAATAAGTATTAATGGAAGAAAAATTAAGAATATTCGATCTAGCCAAACGGCAAATAGATTTATTTCCAGAACTCAGCATGTTTTCTAGAAAGATCAACGACACTTGGGTACCTTTAACAACGATTGATTTCCTTGCTGAGGTAGATGCCGTTTCGAAAGGTCTCATTAAGCTTGGGGTAAAACAAAATGAAAAAGTTGCTCTGATAGCGGAAAGCAGCGTAGAGTGGCATATTGTCGATTTTGCAATCCAACAAATTGGCGCTATTGTCGTGGCGATCTATCCTAATATCTCCGATTCTGACTATCAGTATATATTTAATGATGCTGAAATCAAAGTATGCATTGTAAGTTCTAAGAGCTTATATAAACGCATGACTTCCTTAGCGGACTCCATTTATTCCATGAAATTTATTTTTGCCATCCAGGAACATGAGGACGTTCGCAACTGGTCGGAATTAAAGGAGATGGGACATTATATCGATGAGGGGGAAATTAATCTGCGAAGCAGTCAGATAAAAGATACCGATTTAGCGACATTAATCTACACCTCAGGAACCACAGGAAAGCCTAAAGGTGTTATGCTCTCCCACCGAAATATTATTTCCAATGTCTATTCGGCACGTGAAATTACGCCTTGTCAAGCGTATGACCGCGGCTTAACTTTCCTCCCTCCTTGTCACGCCTATGAGCGCATGGTGATATACGTCTATATGTATATAGGTATTACGATACATATTGCCGAATCATTTGATAAAATCGGTATCAACTTAAAAGAAACACAGCCGCATATTATGACAGCTGTACCACGGATTCTGGAAAAGGTGTATGAGAAAATCATGAAAACGGGCCACGATCTAACGGGGCTAAAACGACAGATTTTTGACTGGGCTATAGCTGTTGGTGAAGCATATGACCCAGAACCTGGAAAAAACAGCTTCTCCTACAATCTAAAGTTGAAGTTAGCAAAGGCGTTAGTTTTGGATAAATGGTATGCGGGTCTAGGGGGACAACTGAAGACGGTAGCTACGGGATCAGCGTCATTACAATCGAAGTTAATACGTGTATTTTTGGCTGCAGGAATACCCATTTACGAAGGCTATGGAATGACGGAATCCTCTCCCTTAATCTCTGTAAACCACTATATAAAAGGCACACGTGTGGGAACAGTAGGCCCTGTAGTGAAGGATGTAGCCGTAAAAATTGCTGAAGATGGTGAGATTCTCGTTAAAGGGCCTAATGTGATGATGGGCTATTACAAGAATCAAGCAGAAACGGATAAAACAATTATTGACGGATGGCTACATACCGGTGATATTGGTGTTTGGGAAGATAAGATTTTTCTTAAGATAATCGACCGTAAGAAAGAGATGTTTAAAATATCTGGTGGAAAATACGTGATCCCGCAGCCCATAGAAACAAAACTCGTAGAATCCCGCTTTATTGAACAGGCTATGGTGTTTGGAGATAGTCAAAAATTTGCCTCCGCATTTATCGTTCCCAGCTATGCTAACTTGATCGATTGGGCTAAGTCGGATGCTCCTGACATCGTCGGCCTTCCAAAATTGGACTTCTTAAGGCACGACACAGTTATCAAGAAAATTAATACTGAGGTACGTTTAGCAAACCATAATTTTGGAAATTGGGAGCAGATAAAAAAACCTATAATTATACCTGAAGAGTTTACCATTGAGGGTGGAGAACTTACGCCAACATTAAAATTAAAAAGGAAGGTAATTCTAAGCAAATACCAAGACTTATTTGACCAACTATATAAGAGTAATCTCGACTAGTCTTCACAGCTTACGAAATACTTATAATCAAAAGAGGTTCTTTATCAGCTGATAAAGAACCTCTTTTAGTTTGCACCTATTTTTATGAAGGCGTCGAAGTATTTTCTTTTCTAGGGAATTTTTTAAAATTCTTTTTCTTTACAAATTTCTTAGGCCCTGAGGACACTTTCTTAGGTTGATAGCTAGGTCCCTCTTTAAATCCTTCCGGCAGGGCTACCTTTGTTATCTCTTCCCCAATTAATTGCTCAATATGACTGAACTTCAATTGATCTTTTGTATTTATAAAGGTCATGGCTGTCCCTGTTGTGGAGGCGCGTGCTGTACGTCCTACGCGGTGGATATAATCCTCAGGATCTGGTGGCACATCATAGTTGACCACGAGATCAATACCTACAACATCAATACCGCGCGAAATCACATCCGTACCAATGAGCACATGTAGACGTTTAGATTTAAAACGCAACATAACTTCTTCACGATGCGATTGGATAAGATCCGAGTGGAAAGCTTCGGCTTTTAAGCCACGCTTCTGCAACTCAATTGTCAAGCGCTTAACAATTTCTTTCCTAGAGGCAAAGACAATCACCGTTTCATAGGTTTTAGCCGTAAGGATTTGAATAAGCAGATCCGTCTTTTGTTCGTCGTAAGCTAAGTAAGCCAATTGAGTGATTCCTGCCGCAGGCTTGGAGAGTGCGATATTTACTTCTACGGGATTTTTCAAAATCTTCTTCGCTAACGTCCTTATCTTCGGCGGCATTGTAGCTGAGAATAGTAGATTCTGTCTCTCCGCAGGCAGGTAGCTCAATATGCGTTCTATATCTTCATAGAATCCCATATCCAACATCCGATCCGCTTCATCAAGCACAAAATGTTGAAGCTTTTTGAAATTCATCTTGCCGGAGCTTAGGTGAGCAATAAGTCGGCCTGGTGTGGCAACAATAATATTGGTTCCAGACTTAATCGCCGAGCGCTGCTGCTCATACTCCATGCCATCTCCACCACCGTAAACAGCAATGGAACTTGCTCCCGTAAAATAGCTTAGCCCCATGATCTGTTGATCAATTTGCAAAGCTAATTCCCGCGTAGGCACTAAAATTATGGCATTCACATGCTCCGCAGGATGCTGAGCTAATTTTTCTAATATGGGTAATAAGTAAGAGGCCGTCTTCCCTGTCCCTGTCTGCGCGCAAGCAATAATATCTTTATGTTGAAGAATTACGGGTATTGTTTGCTCTTGAATGGCGGTAGCATCCGTAAACCCCATGCTATCAAGGCCTTCCTGTAAAACAGGAGTAAAGCCAAATTCTGAAAATTTCAATGTATGGTATCTTGTTTTGTGTAAAAACTAGTATAAGGTAAGATTTATAATTTACAATCCCTAAAAATCTCAAATTTAGCTGACTTTTACCCGCTAATTCATGCTGAAATTCACCTATTTTAGTTATATTTGTAACCGTTATAAAAATAACTACCTACTGATGGAAAAACAATTTAGTATCGCCTTAAACTCGGCTGAATTAATTAAATATGCCTTTTATAAGGAATATCATCTTCCCCCAGCTTTAGCACATATCAACCTCACACAGGAACGGATATTAATGACCATCAACAGTGGAATGCACCTCAATATGGTTTCTATAGCGCGCGCTATAGGGTTAGAAAAGGGCCCATTTTCACAGTCTGTAGATAAACTTGAAACATTAGGCTATGTCAAAAGAGAGCGTTCTACGAGTGACAAAAGGCAGATTCGCCTGCTATTAACAGCCGATGGAATGGCTATTTGCCAGCAGGTTGCCGCAAGTATGGAAAGTCATTTTGCTAAAAAGTTGAATAATCTAGCCGCTGAAGAGTTGGCAGAGCTCGATACTGCGCTTGCCAGTCTAAAAAAAATTGCACACATCATTATATCAAAATAAAATGCAAAAAATGCCTATCAACAAAAAGGAAAAACTAGTGTATACATTCCTTATGGTCATCTTTATGGCTGGAGCGATGACCACTTATAATGTCTTACTTGCAGAGGGATTCTCAGCGCAAAGTATACAACATGCTTGGCTTATTTTCCCAGTAATGTTTACCATCGCATTTATAATTGAATGGTTTATCGTGGCTCCTATTGCTTTCCGTGCAGTTGGAAAACTTGTTAAAGCCACTGATTCAGAAGCAAAAAAAGGCTTGACAACCGCGCTATGCTTTGTCCTGGGAATGGCAAGCTTAATGTCCTTAGTCGGAACGATTATCTTTGGAGGATTTACAGCCAATATACCCTTACTTTGGTTTAAAGCCTTTTGCGTAAATTTTCCCGTAGCCTTTATTCTTCAAGTGGCAATAGCAAGACCACTCATTGGCAGTCTTTTCCGAAGCTTATTTCCCATTGGCACCATCGTAGAGGTCAAATAACATGAGACCATCAATAAGATTAACCTTCAAAATTTACCTATTAGAATAAAAATATTATATTTGGAAAAAATATAACCAATGAGTGATGCCAAAGCAATAGATCCTACATGGACAGATTTAGTGATAAGTCAAAAATCAAAAACAGATAATTTGACAAAAAATAAAGATGCCATAGATAGCTATTATTTTATTTTCGATTGCTTTGATAACGAGATTGAATATGTAAATAGCACATTCCAAATAATCACGGACTATGAACGCGCTGAATTTACAATCGAAAAACTGCTGCAAATTATTCATCCTGATGACAGTGCCTATTTTATTCAATGTGAAGGAAAAGGTTTAAAATTAACGAATACCCTTTCTTTTAATGAGCACTTTCGCTACTTAATGAGCTATAGCTACCGAATTAGGATTAAGAATGAAAACTATATCTGGGTAAGGCAGCTTTGTCAGGCGATTGAAGTTAATGAAGGAGGACATCTCACAAAGACGCTTGTGAAGCATCTGCGTATCAATGGAGACTACGAGCGACCGGCAAACGATTATCGTGTATTTGATAAAAATAAAAATATCTATTTAGACACTGAAAACATCTTCAATCTAACGAAGCGGGAACAGGAAATATTGGATCTTATCTATGAGGGATTTTCTAGCACGGAGATTGCAGAAAAATTGTTTAAAAGTAAATTTACCATCGACACACATCGAAAAAATATCTTGAATAAAACCAACGCTAAAAATTTTCAAGAATTAATACTACGTATGCGCGTATTAGAATAAAATCACGAAGTTTTACCTTCGTGATTACTGTCATAATTTGAATTATAAGTGTTCAAAAAAAATATTCTTTTTAATTACTGCTACGCTTTAAGAGGTAGCTAGTTTTGATGCAACCCATACGATCATCTAATCTACGGGCAAGTTTTAAATCGTTATCTTCCAAGGTAAAGCGGAACACGATTTCGGAGCCTTCATCATCATCATCATCAGCCGTTAAGTTAATCGTATTGTCTACGTTAATGGAGTAATTGTAAACTTTTTCTGTCCATTTTTGCGTACTTTGATTATAGCTGATTACCTGCGATAAAAAGTTGGGTTGAAATTTATAAATATATTCATTGGTGTCGAAGGACTCTTTTCTAACAGAAATTAATGATCTCTTGTTAAAAAACTCCACAGTTCTGCTGGATACCTCCCATGAACCTGTAAGATTCGTAGAAAGACTATCTGCTTGCTCAGCTTCTAGTAGACTCATATCCGAACCACCAATAGTAACGTTTTTCATAAATGATTAATAAGTTTGAGAAATTATTTGAGAGCTTATTATTCCCAATTCATTTCTCAAAACTATTAAGTATTTGCTGAAGTAAGCTCATTTATTTTCAAAATACCTATTTGTAGGTATAAAATTAATAGCGAGAAATTTATTTCATTACAGCACTTCGGCAGCTTCCATCGGAAAGTCCGTTTCGAGTATTGAAGCTCCATCGGCGAAGATTTGTTTAAATTTTTCCTGACGCAATTCTTTTGTCCCTAACTTATCGTAGCTAGAAGATGCCGAGATCATACACAGCACTCCGCGGCTGTTTAACTCCTGATAGAGAGATTGATTGCTGACTTTTATTTCAGGTCCAATGTAGACAATCATACGGTTGAAAGGGAGTCCTGAGTGGATAAACTGCTGCACGGCTTCGATCGTTCTCAAGTGCATGGAAAGGTATTGATCGGGATGCTGCGCTAAATGAAAGGCGGCCTCTTCCAAGCTATGAACGGTCACCCATACCCAAGGGTATGCTTGATGCTTACGAATAATTTCCGCTATTTTAGCTGGTGGAATATCCTTCTTATCAAGGTTTAAAATAGTCTTTCCTTTGGCCCACTTAATCAACTCATCCAAGGTATTGATCTTATAGTTAGTGACCTCTCCTGCAGCATTTTTTAGGCGTAATTTACGGAGCTCCTTCCAGCTGTAATCGGCGACTTTCCCCTTTCCTGTTGTCGTACGATCTAATGTCGCGTCATGAATCATCACAGCGACGGAGTCTTTGGTGTATCGGGGGTCAACCTCAAAAATTGCTGGTGTCTTTTTCAGTACAGCCTTTAACGCAGGAATACTATTTTCAGGTAAGCCATTTTCTCGTGTACCCCGATGTCCCGAGATAATTTTCTTCCCTGGCGTAAAGGTGAAATACTGCTGCATATCCGCTGCCGATTGGAAGGTTAGCTGCTGGGCACCTGCGGAGAGGCTGACAGTAAGCAATAGCAGGAGGATGCCAATAAAGTTTTTTTTCATCTGTTAGGTTTTTCCACAAGTTAACTTTTCCTCATTAATAAATTAAGACCTCCGTGTAAATCTACTGTGACTTTTAAAGATTAAATAAAGCTTATGGAAAATAGATTACTCCGCCTAAAAGGTTTGTAACAAGCTTGCTAAATCGATGTAATAATTTGACAATCTACTATTTTATCTATATTTTAGAATGTATAATAATACCCTTATGGGGGTAATCTACCAATTCCCTTCAATCTCAAATAGAACGGAATTAACAAAAAGCCAATTATAAGATTATGAGTAATTTTCAAATAAAAGAGAATACAGAAATATACGATGCTATTGTCGTTGGCTCTGGCGCAGGTGGCGGAATGTCAGCTTATATTTTAGCACATGCTGGGCTCAAAGTTTTAATGCTTGAAGCCGGCCCCTTTTATGACCCTGCAAAAGACTCTTTACAGCTGCGATGGCCTTGGGAATCCCCTCGGCGTGGTGCATCGACAACACGACCTTTTGGGGATTTCGATGCCGCTTATGGTGGCTGGGATATCGAGGGTGAGCCCTACTCGACCGTTGCAGGTACGGAATTCTCCTGGTTTCGTGCCCGTATGTTGGGTGGACGCACAAATCACTGGGGGCGTATTTCCCTCCGTATGGGGCCTGATGACTTCCAACCTAAGGACGGTCTTACTGAAGCTTGGCCCTTTGGCTATGAGGAAGTAAAGCCTTATTATGATCGCGTAGATCGGATGATTGGAATTTACGGCACCGTTGAGGGGATTCATAATGAGCCCGACGGCATCTTTATGAAACCGCCCAAACCAAGGCTTAACGAGCTTTATATAGCACGTGGTGCGCGCAAAGCTGGGGTGCCAGTGATTCCGGGACGCGGGGCCGTATTAACGGAAAGTTCGGAAGCTATCAAAGGGCGAGGAACCTGCTTCTATTGTGGTCAATGTGGACGTGCTTGTAAAGTTTATGGGGACTTCTCCTCCTCTTCATGCTTAGTAATTCCGGCAATGAAAACGGGTAATCTAAAAGTGATAGACAATGCCATGGTGCGTGAGGTACTTA
The DNA here is from genome assembly GCA_017942165.1 of Rhinopithecimicrobium faecis. Lineage (GTDB taxonomy): Bacteria > Bacteroidota > Bacteroidia > Sphingobacteriales > Sphingobacteriaceae > Sphingobacterium > Sphingobacterium faecis. The sequence goes on from JAGKSB010000009.1 coordinate 40,448, forward strand.
CCAATGATGAGGGCTTGGCCATCGGTGTATCCTATGTAAATACCAAAGATCTCCAAGAGTATGCTGTTAAAGGAAAGACCGTAATCTTGGGCGCCTCCGCTTGTGAGAGTGCTCGAATTATGCTGAATTCCAAATCTAAAGCACATCCTGCTGGAGTGGGAAATAGTGCGGGTATTGTCGGCAAATATCTCCATGATTCTACGGGAGCGAGCTTAGGAGGCTTTCTACCGCAGCTCATGGACCGAAAGCGCTTTAATGAAGACGGTGTAGGCTCTGTGCATATCTACTCACCTTGGTGGGGAGATCATAAAAAACTTAGTTTCCCACGTGGCTATCATATTGAATATGGCGGAGGTTTACGGATGCCCTCCTATGGATCGATGAATTGGGTACCCCAGGTGAATGATTATCAAAAATCTGGTGAAGGCAACAAACGTAAGGGTGGCTATGGAGAGGCCCTGAAGCAAGATTACCGCAGTTTTTACGGCGCTAATGTGGGCATGGCAGGCAGAGGTACGGCTATTGCAAGGTTGGATAATTACTGTGAAATAGATCCTAATAAAGTCGACAAATATGGAATTCCCGTCTTACGTTTTCATTATAAATGGGCTTCTGAGGAAGTCGCTCAAGCAAAGCATATGCAAGAAACCTTTCAATCCATTATGCATGAGATGGGGGCTGTCATTACGTCAAAAATTCCTGGCGCCGATACCTCCTATGGCTTAGAGGCTCCAGGCAAGATTATCCATGAGGGAGGCACCACACGGATGGGAAATAATGCGAAGACCTCAGCACTAAATAAGTGGGGACAGGCACACGATTGTGCCAACCTTTATGTGGTCGATGCGGGTCCTTTTGTGCAACAAGGAGATAAGAATCTAACATGGACAATCTTAGCCTTATCTATGCGCACTGCAGAATATATATTACAAGAGAAGAAAAAATTAAATAGTTAGTCCGCATGAATAGAAGAGAATCACTTAGAGCCCTCGGCCTTATGGCTGCAGGAACAGGCTTATTTGCGAGTGCATGTAACTCCAAAGACACCAAGGGTACGGCAAGCCTCAGCGAAAATTCAGGAGAGCGACTTCCTGGGATTCAAGATTTCGAATATGAACGTACCTCCTCACTTTATAAGGAAACGTTCTTTACGGAGCATGAGCTGGCAACCATCACTGTCTTAGCGGATATTATCATCCCGAAAGATGCGCAGTCTCCAGCTGCTTCGGAAGCAGGAGTACCTGCTTTTATAGAATTTATTGTCAAGGACCTTCCCGACTATAAAACGCCCATGCGGGGTGGCTTAAAATGGTTGGATATACAGAGTAATAAGCAATTTAAAAAACCTTTTAAAGACTGCCCAAATGAGCAGCAGATAAAACTTGTGGAGGCCATTGCCTATCCCGATGAGGTCGCTCCAGGGATGGAGCAAGGCGCTGCCTTCTTCACCTTAATGCGTGATCTTACCGCCTCAGGCTATTACACCAGTGAGGTGGGAATTAAAGACTTAGCCTATGCAGGTAATAGGCCTGGAAATTGGACGGGAGTACCTGCAGACATCTTAAAAGAGCATGGCTTTGATCCGATAAATTTTATGGGTTAAACGGATCGCTGGAATGCTGCTTTCAAAGCATAAAAAATGCCCCAAAAAGTAATTCACTTTTTGGGGCATATGTAATATGTAGGTATTTTCAGGGTTTATTATCACGCGCTACTGCGCTATAAAATATGGGTTTCCCATAAAATACCAATGCGGGGTAATCTATTTTCCAACAGCTTCAAATCTCTTCGATGGAGATAATGTAAAAGTAAAGTTTCCATTAGAATCTGTTCCTCCGACACCGCGCACTTTAGCACGAATATGGTAAGTACTCGCGGGATTGTAGGAGTCTAGTTTAAACTTGTAGAAGTACGTTTTTACTTTATGTGTTCCTCGAAAACGATCCGCTAAAGCGTGGTGGTTATCAACGGCTATTACCTGACCATCCGCAAGCAACTCTACCTGCTCAATTTCCAAATAATTCTTCCCTGAAACATATAAGAAGCCCGCTTGAATGGCGCCATTAGCATACACTTCCTTCGTCACATCAAACTTTAAATCTGCATATTGAGGCTGAATATCCTTAGGCGTCCACTGCCCACGAATATATCCCCCGGGACGGTAGTAATCAACTTTTAACGAATCTAATCGCGCAAGATTTGGTGCTAAGCGCTCTTGGAACTTTACATAATCCTTACCACTCTTCGCAGACCAAGCTACTTCAGAAAGCGCTAATAGGCGTGGAAAATTATGTACATTCATATCTTTGAGCTCCTGCGTTAACGCCGTCCAATGGTTGGCTTGCACTCCTAAGACTAACTTCTCCTCCGCAGGCGTAAGTCCTGCAGAAGGGTCATAATTGTACACCACCTCTAAGGAGTTTGTATTGGAGTAGCCTAAGTCACTTGGGGTACCATCATTACGATCCGCTTGACTAATATCAAAGTAAAGGTGAGATGCTGGTGTAGCAACCGCTTTGAAGCCTTGACTTGTCGCTTCTTTGATCGATGACTCACCAAGCCAGCTCATAATAGCCGTCGTCTTTGGAAGGCTCTTGGCGTCAGCAAGGATATCATTCCAACCCAGTGGAGTCTTGCCTTTTTTCACAATAATATCCGATACCCGTTTCACAAAATAGCTCTGCAATTCTTTCACATTCGCGAGCTTATGGTCTTTCATAAATTGGACCACATGTGGCTCTTTCTCCCATACTTCGTGGCGCACTTCATCGCCTCCAAAATGAATATACTGTCCTGGAAATAAAGCCGCAATCTCGGTAAATACATTATCCAGAAATTCATAGACCTTTTCACTCGAAGGGTCTAACGTATTCGGGGTAAACTGAACGCCCCAATATGCCCAAGAGGAAACAAAAGGAAAGATATGATTTGGGTAGGTATTACCATTTACGCCAAGCTCAGGATAACTTAGAATCGTAGGCCATGAGTGTCCTGGAACATCAATTTCAGGAACGATTGTAATATTTCGCTGCTTCGCATAAGCGACTACTTCGGCAATCTGTGCTTGGGTATAAAAGCCACTACGGTAAGCGGGTTGATTTTCTGTATGATGGAATTTCGTCGCGCGGTCATCAGTTAATTTTGGGTATTTTTTAATTTCTATACGCCAGCCTTGATCATCTGTTAAATGCCAATGAAAGGTATTTAACTTATACATAGCCATGACGTCTAAATATTTTTTTATTACATCGACATCATAAAATGTGCGGCTCACGTCCTTCATATATCCGCGCCAGTTGTAGCGTGGGAAATCCTTAATCGCTACTGCAGGAATATCCCATTTTGTGGGAGCTGCAGTATGCTGTGCTTCAAATGCTGTAGGCAACAATTGACGTAGCGTCTGGCTTGCATAGAATAACCCTTGGGCAGTCTTTGCTTGCACATCGACAGTTGTCCCAGTAACGTTAATCTGATATCCCTCGGGATGAGGGACAGCTAATTTAGTATTGATAGAAAAATGGATTGTATTCGTCTTATTCTTCGTTATAGCTAAAGGAAATTTAGTGACTTTTCTAAGTTGCTCCACAAATAGAGAAACATCAGCAAGGCTACTTTTGGAAAAAGATATTCCTGTTTGCGCATTTAATTCAAACTGCCCCTTTTGTGCAATAAGCTCCTGTGGTTTGGGAATGATGGTAACGTCGGATTGTGCTTGCAGTGTATAAACAGTAGACAGCATAATGGCTGCTACTGTAAATAATTTTTTATTCATGATAGATTTTATAAATTGATTAATTTTTTAGCTTTTAAATTGATTCGTATTGCCTGCGCCAAGATTGGCTTATTATTTTTTAAATATTCCTATTACTTTCTTACTAGAAGTCACCAGTAATAATGTGAGCAACCCTCCAATTAATCCAAAAATAGTTTGCACTAAGGTCGCAGGCATTGTTGGCCACACATGGTGTAAGAAATCGATATTATGGTGAAATATCCCGCCAGCAACTAATACCAGCGCAATGGTACCTACGACACTTAAGGTCTTTATAATAACCGGTAGTGAGCGTACAAGAAGCTTTCCAATTTGAGCTACGATCCCTGTGTTCTTAGAACGACGAATTAACTTATAGCCAAGATCATCCATCCGTACAATAAGGGTTACAATACCATAGACGCCGATGGAAGCAACGATTGCGATCGTGGAAACAGTCAGAATTTTTACCGGTAAAGACTCCTGTAAAACGGTACCTAAAGCAATAATTATAATTTCAATGGAGAGGATGAAATCCGTTAAAATAGCGGATTTAATTTTTGTTTTCTCATCCCCTTCTGGAGGCTGAATATCGCTAAGTTCATGAACTTCTTTTTTCTCTTTATTTCTATGGAATATAAATTCCACAATCTTCTCCACGCCTTCATAAGCGAGGTAAAATCCTCCTAACAGTAGAATAATAGTAATTGCCTTAGGTAAAGATTCATTTAACACTAAAGCAATAGGCACAATTATCACTTTGTTCCAGAGGGAACCTTTTGTTATTTCCCAGAGTACTGGAATCTCACGCGAGGAAACAAATCCCGTTGCTTTTTCGGCGTTTACAGCTAAGTCGTCCCCCAATATCCCTGCTGTCTTACTTGCAGCAATCTTACTCGCTGCTGCCACATCGTCCATAAGCGCAGCAATATCATCTAATATTGCAAAAATTCCAGAAGCCATATCTATTATTCAGTTAGTTTATTTATTATTCTATTACAAGTATAAGGAATGATTTGTTTATTTTATGCTAACAAGAGATTTGTTTAGATTTTATTTTTAGGCGGAAAGAAGAAGTCTTTGGGATTCACAGTAAAGTAAATAAAGACCGCTTTACCCATTTTCCAGAGCTCCGCAAAAGAACGGTTGCGACTTCTTAAAGCCAGTGTTAAGGAGAGGGAGAAGCTTACTAAAAAGTTGAAAAAACCGATTAATCCGATACCAAAAATAGCCCATACCCAGGTGTCCATCGTCAGATCCATATTTCTCCCAAATAAGCCTAAGGCTAGGTTACCGGAACCAAAGGTGATATGGCGGATATCTAAATTCAAGCCTAAGAATAAGCCTATGGAAGATACAGAACCCATAAATACCCCAAACCAGATATTAGAGATTATTCCCGCCCATTTCTTTTCATAAAATTTAGCAATACGGAGTGTCTTTTCACGTCCAAAAACCTTCTTTAAGAGTGGATGTTCCTCAATACGATAGTAGATGCTATGGTGTTTATCTCTATTGGAAATACTGCCAGCAATAATTCCTGAAAGAAATAGGAATACCCCTGCGATGGAAGCGTGGAGAATAACGGGGCTTTCTGAAAGATTTAGATCATTCACAAGTTTCAACCATTTTGGGGCGGCGATATTACTGCCTGTGAGCTGTTGTATTCCCCAAACAATAAATAAACTGACAGGGAATGCCCACAGCACGTTTCCTACAAAAGCAATAAATTGGGAGCGAAATAAGCGCGCAAAGAATACCGCAAAGTTCCAATATCTATATGGGTACTGCCCTTTATCGTTGGAGACATTTTCAATCGCAGCTACCATTGCTGAAGCTGTCATGGCAGGCTGCTTGGTGGCTAGTGTTCCTCCCAAAAGATAGATAGCTGTGAAGCCTACAGCATAATTGATGCTGTAATAGAATGCGTGACCAAATTCACTGGTATGGATATACCCTAGCAGCAATTTCACCACACACATCAGACCGACGATGACACCACCCAAACTTGCTGAGCGGAACATTTCCCAATACTCCCTTTTATTGGAAGTAATATAATGTTCACCAGTCTGTGCGGTATGATGTGTAATTTCATAGGACAGCAGCTGCGTGCTCTCACCGATAAGTTTACGGATATTCGTCTTACGACAGTTGTAGCCTATTAATGTTTTCGCTAGCTGAATAGTTTTTTCTTGCTTTTGTTCGGGCGCATCAATCACTAGGAAGGAAAGTATCTCCCTTAGGCGCGCCAACTGCTGGCGGATTCGCAACAGCGATTGGTTTACTTGAATGGAGATCCCATAACGTTGGGAGTTTGAAAATGCGGTATCAATATAACTTTCACACTGCTTATGCAGTACTAACAACTGTTTATAGGCTAAATCATCCGACTGAATAAACTTCTCCTGCTGTGTTAAAATGCGAACGTTAAGCTCGGAAAACTCCCGTATAATACCTATAAAAGGGCTATCAAAATTCTGAAACTCTGGCACCATTTTCGAAACTTCCGTTTCCATGGCACGTCCAGAGATACGCTGCAGCAAGACTTCCATTCCATAGAGAATATCCTTTATCTCAAAATATGGTGCTAAATCATATAAATTATTAAAAGCTAATAAATCATGGAGCTTCAGTAATTGATCAAAGGGAATTCTATCGATCCAATCGATATCCGTAGATTTATAAAAGAGTTGATTCAGGATATATTTGAGCGTATTTTTTGCGGGCTGCTCTGGGAGATATTTTTCAACAATACGCTTGCGTAGCTCCTGCTTTACGGTCGAAAAACTAATGATGCCTGCATCGGTAATCAACAGATCAAAGTCCTTTTGAAATAATAGGCGTTGCAGGTAGCTTACAAAGTATGTAAGTACCACGGGATGCTGTTCTAAATAATCAAGTAAAGGGGATAAATCAATCGCATGCTGTAGCGCAACGGATTTTTGCGTTTTTGGTCTATAGACATCAATTAAATTTGCTAAAAATTCTGTTTCTACGTATTCTTTATCGGCTAACTGATGGGCGAACTGCTCAAAAACGGCTTGTATCCTTTGCTGCATTATATTATTCATACCTATTAAATACTTTGAATTAAAATTGGTTTGCTTTCCGTGAAATATATTTATATTTTTTCACTTATGATTTATATTTTTTCAACTCGTTGCTCTTCCGAATGCTATTTTCCCGTAAATGGGACGGAAAAAGAACTTAGAATTTAAGAAGTTTTTTTATCTTGCTGGTAGTTTATTTCAAAAGTCGTAACTAGCCTACAACTCCATGGAATAAGATCTCTAAAATAAACAACAATTAACCTAATGAAAATTATAAAAAGTGCCCTAACACTCTTACTCGCAGGATCGTACCTCCTTGCCAACGCACAGGATAAGCGACCAAATATTGTGATTATCATTTCCGATGACCACGCCTATCAGACTATTTCGGCTTACGGCTCGAAATATGGAAAGACTCCACAGATCGATCGCATTGCCAAAGAAGGCGCCATTTTCCAAAATGCTTTTGTCAACAATTCCATCTGTGGGCCTTCCCGCGCCACCCTGTTAACAGGGAAATACAGCCATAAAAATGGTTTTCGGGATAATGAAACCTCGGAATTTGATTTCAATCAGGATTCTTTTGTTAAGCGGCTCCAACAAGGAGGATACCAGACAGCATGGGTAGGGAAAATACATCTAGGACATAAACTTCAGGGGTTTAATTACTTTGATATTCTTGTGGATCAGGGCACCTATTTTAACCCCGATTTCATCAGTGCCCAAGGGCGCAAGAATAGTGTAGGCTATGTTTCGGATATTATAACATCTAAATCCTTAAACTGGTTAGACGCGCTCTCCAAAAAGGACCCCTTCTGTCTTGTTATTGGTCATAAAGCTACGCACAGAACTTGGATGCCCGACCCTAAAGACTTTGGCAGCTATGATTCCGTGAAGTTTGACCTTCCAGCAACCTTCTATGACGACTATGCCAGCCGTGAAGCTGCCAGTCTTCAAGAGATGTCAATTAGCAAAGATATGCAGATGGGCTATGATTTAAAGATGTTTGATAACCTAGAAGACATGCTAAAAGATGGAAATTTTAAGCGTATGAATGCCGAACAACAAAAAGCATACATCGATTATTACCGTCCTAAATATAACGAATTGAAAAAGTTGAATCTCTCCGGTAAAGCGCTCGCTGAATGGAAGTATAAACAATATATGATTGATTACCTCAATACGGCACAGTCCCTAGACCGTAATATTGGGGAAGTATTGGACTATTTGGATGCGAAAAATCTTACTGAGAACACCCTTATTATCTATCTTTCCGATCAGGGTTTCTATATGGGTGAGCATGGCTGGTTCGATAAACGATGGATGTATGAAGAATCTTTCCGTACCCCTATGGTGATGCGCTACCCGGCTTTAATTCAAGCGGAGACAACGATTAAAGCCAATGTCGTCAATGCTGATATTGCCCCTACACTCTTGGAGCTTGCAAAGATAAAAATCCCTACAGATATGCAGGGGCAGTCTTTTGTTCCGGTGTTAACGCAATCAAAGAAGGAGCATCGTAAAGAACTATTCTACCATTACTTTGAAAATGGGGAGCATGCCGTAAGTCCGCATTTTGGCGTACGTGATGACCGTTATAAACTGATACGCTATTATAAACGCGTTCAAAGTTGGGAACTTTTTGACCTTAAAAAAGACCCACAAGAAATGAAGAATGTGTATAAAGATAAAGCCTATAAGAAGATCGTTGCACAAATGAAAAAGAAACTCCAAGCGGAGATCATAAAATTTGATGACAGCGAAGCGCAACAGATTTTTGACAACAATATAGACTAACTATTCTTTAAATAGCTGGTGACACTGACACGTGGACACTTGCTAAGAGTCATTAAAATGCCCCTAAAATTGCTTTATAAGCTTTGTTTAGGGGCATTTAAATTAGCTACTAATGTCCGACGGTGTTACTAATGTCCGACGGTGCTATCCATATCTTCCAAACTGCGCCCTTTTGTTTCAGGCATAAGTCCAATAAACACAAAAGATAAAAGCACCATAAGTGCATAGAATATAAAAATATAAAAGCCTCCCTCCTGATACTTTTCCACGATAATAGGGAAAATCCACGATACGATTGCTGCAAACACCCAATGTGTAGTGCTTCCTAAAGAAGAACCTTGAGCGCGCACCTCATTCGGAAAAATCTCCGCGATAAATACCCAAATTACCGCACCTTGAGAAAGGGCAAAAGCGCCTATAAATCCTATAATGTAGGCTAGCAGATAGGTCGAATTGCCTGCTTTTAAGCCATAGGCTGTAAGAAGTAGAAAGACTACCATGCCTACAGCGCCAACAAGCAATAATTTCTTGCGCCCAAAGCGGTCGATGATACTCATACCCAACAGCGTAAAAAGCACATTAGTACCTCCAATAAAAATAGGCTGCAAATAGGCTAGCTGCTGATCGAAACCAGCCATCTCAAAGATGCGTGGTGCATAATATAAGATCGCATTGATCCCCGTCATCTGGTTAAAAAAGGCTAGTAAAACAGCGAAAATTATTGGTTTACTATAGCTGCGTTGAAATAAATTAACATGCTCATATTTATTTTCCTTTGATGTCGACTGAATACCCACATATGCATCTTGCCCTAAGGCCTGAAACACTTCGTTAGCCTCCTCCTTACTTCGGTGTAGCAACAACCAGCGAGGACTCTCGGGGATAACTTTGAGCAAAAAATAGAAAATAATGGAAGGAATAGCCATAATTCCTAGCATATAGCGCCAAGCATCTTCACCCAAACCTTTAAATATAAAATTTGTGAGGTACGCAATAAATATTCCTGACACAATCATTATTTGAAATAATCCCGTCAGCTTACCGCGATCTTTAGCAGGAGCGATTTCCGAGATATATACCGGACCTACCACGGAGCTTATTCCTACAGCCAGCCCTCCTAGAAAACGAAAAAACAAGAATATGGACCATACTGGAGAGACCCCACATCCAATTGCCGAACCTAAATAGAGTAAGGCTATAAAAGAAAGAACACTTTTTCGACCATACTTCTCGGATAGCCTGCCGGCGATGATTGCCCCTACAATAGTTCCAATTAAGGAGATAGACACTGTCAAGCCATGCCAAAAGGAATCCAACTGCCACAGACGTTGAATAATTTGTTCAGCCCCAGAGATTACGGCTGTCTCAAAACCAAAGAGAAAGCCTCCTAAGGCTGCGATGATGGAATACTTCCAAACATTTTTCATAGTATATAGGTATATTGGTTGTTAATTACTGTTTTTCATAACTGTCAAATGGCTGACTGAAGGACGTTAACCCAAGAAATAAATTTAATGGATCAAAGCTCGCAGGAGCAATAGGAACTGAAAAATGCTGCTGTAAATCAGCAAGAAATAATGGATGTGCTTTCGCAATACTTCCCCCTAAGATAATAATATCAGGCTGTAAGTTTCGAATATACTGCTGCAGAAAAAGTGTTAAATTATCCACTAAATAAGCTAGGCTAAATTGCCTAATTTCAGGAGATACCTCCACTGCGAGCAACTCCTTTACCCCGGGATAGTGCTGTTGAAATCGTGCTGCCACGGAGCTTATAATTCCACGTGTGGAAATGTAATCCTCAGCGATGCCCGATTGAAAGGGGGCGGAGCCAAAATTTAAATCCGTAGAAATTCCCGATTCATAGCAAGCTGAGCCTAAGCCCGTTCCCAATGAAAGGCCTACAACTTTGGAAGTTTGGAGATTTTGGGCAAATACTTCACCGTACAGAAAAGCTGCAGCGTCATTATAAAAGTGGATATTTGCTTTCTGAATTTGCAATAGCTCTGCGAAATAGCCTTTTACATCCATCGCTAATAAAGCCTGGTATTTATGCATTCCATCCATTAAGCTTATCCCCTGCTTATAGTCAAACGGCCCCGGCATAGCGATAACTACCTGATCCGGATGCTGTCCTGCTTGAAGTAATGTTGTAGAAATAGCTCCAGACCATTGTCTTAAGATTACTTCCTTCGAACTATTGCTTGTTACAGCGTGCGTTATATAAGCATTTTGAACTACCGTCATTGTGCTTTTATCGATAAGGGCCACCGATATATGTGTCCCTCCGATGTCCATACATAGGCTATATCTTAGGGTTTTCATTTGTTCGGCATAGGGTCAAAAGATTGTTTTTTCTGAGGGTCATAGACGGCAACAGCAACTTTAGAATCGGCACATCCATAGTACAAATACCACTTCGATTTGAAGTAGGCTAAGCCTTGAATAAATACGGTGCCATCCGTATATTGACCGGACTTTTCAAACGCTTCCATCGGGCGTAAGAATGGCGTATCTAAGCGCTTTAAGACTTTAGTAGGGTCCTTTTTATCAAATAGCACCTGTCCAGCGCTATAAGTACCTCGGGCAAATCTATGATCGGCGTACTTCGCCTCATTGTGGTTCTTCCCATTGTAAAGCAATATAATCCCTTGGTCCGTTAGTACTGCTGGTGGACCACATTCTGTCAAGGCGCTATCAAAATATCCCGGACGCACTTCAATAAATTTCGCGAGCTCGCCTTGGGCGTCTAAGATAGGCTCCCAATCTATGAGATTGGTTGATGTTGCTCCTTTAACGCCATGCTCCCCCCAATACATCATATACTTCCCATTAATCTTCGTGATTACGAGTTGATTATTTTTTACTGTGGTCACTATAGAAGCTGATTTATGGGACATCTGCATCAGCTTTGTATAGGAAGATTTCGCGAAAATAGGGCCATGTTTTGTCCAAGTACGCAGATCTTTGGATGTCGCTACCCCTAACCGAGGTGTATCTCGATTCCACTGCGTGTAGAAGACTACATAGGTTCCATCTTCTGTCACTGAGAGGCGTGGATCCTCCAATCCTCCAGGCCATTCATACTGTTTTTGACTGTCTTCAGCTGGAAATAATACCGGCTTACTATCTCGTTGAAAATGTAGGCCATCAGCACTCCCCGCTAAGCCTAGTCTGGAGGTACGAAAACCGATGCCAATGCCAAACTTATCCTCCGCACGGTAAAGTACAAAGATGCTATCTCCCCGGACAATAGCGCCGGGATTGAAGGTATCATTCTCCTCCCAGCGCACCATGGTGGAGGACATAGGATCTAAAAATTGACTGGTAGAATCGGGCGATATAATCGGATTTAATCCTGGCGGTCTTTCGAAGCCACCCAGGGTCCATGAGGTATCAGGGTCACTGATAACTTGTTTTGATTTACATGAAGTACTGCAAGCAACTAAGAGTGCTGCAGCCGTTATAAAGAGTATATTTTTCATTAGTATCCTGTGTTTTGAGAAATTTTTCCAACCGTTTTATCAACTTCAGCTTGCGGGATAGGGTATAAATTATGCTTATCCATAAATGGTTTTCCCATAGCAGTAAGAGTTGATTTTGCAATCTTCCAACGTCTCAGATCTGACATGCGGTGCGATTCTAATCCTAGCTCTACACGTCGCTCCTGCTGAAGCCACTGAAAGGCTACATTTCTATCCGTTACCGTTTCGTTTCGGTCTGCAAGGACGTTGGCATTCCCTGCACGGGCACGTTTTCGAATTTGATTGATAATTTTCACTGCTGCAGGGAGCTGATTAAGTTGAATATGTGCTTCAGCCTTCCATAGCAGCACATCCGCATAGCGGATATAAATGCGATCTACGGGAGAATTATCATTGCCCTTAAAAGCGCTAGATTGCGCTCCTAGAAGCTTATAAACAGCTTGATCCTCGACATTCACGGTCAATTTCTTACGGGGGTCATTGGTTTCAAAAGCGGCTAAGAAATTTGCCGATGGGGCTAAGAAGCCCCAGCCCATGAGTGCCGTAAGGCCATTGCCACGACTTGGCTGCATACCTGTTTCGTGGTCGTAAATAAAGATATTTTCGCTTTCGGCATAGGTTTTAGTATAGTCGAAGGCATCGAAATAGTTACTATTTAACTGATAATGACCAAGCGCATCTAGGGCATTCACTTGTGTAATCACATTGGCCCAATTTTCTTCAAATAGCGCTATCTTAGCACTTAAAGCAATGGCTGCCCCCTTGGAAGCGCGCCAGCGCTCACTGGAATTACTATATTTAGCGTTTGTAAAACCGTTGATGGCAACCTGAAGGTCAGTTTTCATCTGCTGAAAAATCAATGATTTCTCTGTTTTTTCTGCGACCTCATAAGCTTCCGAGAAATTCTTTAAGGGCTGTAGAAGTAGAGGTACATCCCCAAAATATTTTACTAAATCAAAATAGAAAAAAGCGCGTAAAAAAGAGCTCTCCGCAAGCAATTGCTTTCTACGGTCTTCAGGCATTTTTAATTTTTCAATAGTCGTAGGGTCTGTCAACTGCGAGATTGCCATATTAACCCGTGATATACCTTCGTAATTGTATTTCCAAATACCCGAAAAAGCGCCATTTTCAGCAGTAAAATTGAAGTTTGAAACCTCATCCATCCATGCCTGATCACCATCTGGAGACCATTTTTTAAGGGCATCACCAGCGGCCAAATCTTCTAAAATAAAGTCTGGCTTCACGACGAGACCTCCCGACCAATTCCAGCTACCAAATAAATTTAAAGTTGAGGCGAGCGGTTTATACGCATTTGTAATCCCAGTAATTACCGTTGCCTCCGTAGGATCTACTTGTACCTGCTCTTCTGTGAGTATACCAATAGGTTCCTTATCCAAATACTTACTGCAGCTTGCCAATAACACAACACTGGTCAATAATATTAAATTAGGTGTTTTCATAGCTTAAAAATTAAAATTAAGACCTAGTATAAATGATCGTGACTGTGGGTAAGTCCCACGGTCGATATTGTCTGTAGTTTCAGGATCCAAACCGGTATAGTTAGTCCAGGTATAGAGATTTTGTGCCGACAGATATACGCGTGCTTGTTGCAGCCCCCAGCCCGTTAAAAACTTCCCAAAAGAGTAGCCCACCTCCACATTTTTTAAACGTAGATAAGAAGCATCCTCCAGGTATAGCGTGGAAAACTTGCTTACTCCAGTATCCTCAAATGCGAGCCTAGGTAGCGTATTACTTGTACCTTCCCCATTCCATGCATCTAGCATCCGTTGAGAATAATTAAAAGGTCTGGTATCGAAATCTATAATACGCATCCCATCATTGTATCGATCTACATCTTTCACCCCTTGAAAGAAAATAGAAAAATCAATCCCTTTAAAATTAAGATTTCCAAAAAATCCATAGCTAAACTTAGGAATTGAATTTCCAATAAAGCCCCGATCAGCATCATTGATAAGCCCATCTTGATTTACATCGGAAAACTTTATATCTCCCGGTTTGCTCGTTGGATTTGGAACCCCAAAGAGATGACTTTTAATTTCTGCCTGGTTTTGATAGATTCCTTCCATACGGTACCCATAGTAGACATCCAGCGGCTGTCCTACCTCGGCACGCGTGAACTCGCCAATGATGCGAGGAACATTTTCATGTAAAGCAGTCACTTTATTCTTAATAGCGGTCAAATTTCCTCCTAGGCTGTAGGAGCCGTCCGTAAAAAATTTATCTTTAAAGCGGATATTAATTTCATAACCTGTATTTCTTACTTCACCCGCATTGACATAGGTCGCATCGACGTTGCCCACAAATGTTGGTAAGCTGACTCCTAATAAAATATCACTGGTAGTCTTTCTAAAAATATCAGCAGTAACATCTAATTTATTCCTAAAGAAACGTAAGTCAAGGCCGACATTATTTTGTTGTGTAGACTCCCATTTTAACGAAGGATTACCATAACGTGTGATATTCCCCTCCCTACTGAAAAGGGTCCTGTAGGCATAATTGGTGATATTTTGATTCCCCAAGGTACCCGATGAAGCACGTAACTTGGCATAACTTAAGAAGTCATTCTGCGCTAAGAAAGATTCATTAGATAGAATCCATCCAAGAGATACTGAAGGGAAATAGCCCCATTTATTTGCTGACCCAAAGCGTGAAGAAGCATCAGCACGCATATTTCCTGTTACCGTATATCGGGATTTATAGGAATAGGTAGCCGATCCAAATAAGGAGAACAAGGCCCACTCTTGCGCATAGCCTCCATTCCATAAATCTTGACCTGTACCTCCTAAATCTATGTATTGAAAGCGCTCTGAATCATATTCATAACGTCGGCGCGAAGCATTTATGGAGCTACTGCCATTTCGGATAAATTCCGTCCCCGCTAAGGCATTAATCTGATGATCATTAATGGTCTTATCATAATTCACGACATTGGTCCATGTTAATGTGTAGTCCTCACCACGATCTTCATTTAACCCATTAGGGCGATTGATGCGGCCTAAGCCGGCGTCGATTATATTTCCGTTACCATCATCATCCCCAAAATTCTTCATAAAAGATTTATTATGATTAAAATTGAGCTCTAGACCTAAAGAAGATCTATAACGCAAGGATTTATCTTTCAACAAATCTACTGCAGCTTCCACATTTCCAAAAAGCTTAAACTGCTTTTGGTTATTATCAGAGAAGTTCGCTAAGGCTATTGGATTTTGACTCCATTCATATAAGGATGACTGAAAAGAACCTGGATTTTTATAAAATGGTAAATCCGTGTAAGGATTAGCTATGGAATAGGTCGGATCTGTAGGATCTTTTAAAACAGCCAATACTGGAGGACGTAATAAGGCGTGCCTTACAATACCTGGGGAGTCACCTCTGGAGGAGACTACATCTTTATTCTGATGATTTAATAGGATATTACTTTTTACTTGGATACGGTCCGTAAGATTTGCCGCCACATTGCTTCGGAATTCCAATCGCTTATAACGGTCATTATTAGCGACGACAATACCATCTTGTTCAAAGTATCCTGTGGAAAGCATATAAGTAACCTTATCACTTCCACCGGAAGCACTAATTTGAAAATTATTGGTACGTCCTGTTTCAAACAATTCTCCAAGCCAATCCGTATCGGCTAGATCCGTTCTTGATTTTTGAGCCGTATAAGGGTTGGTACCAGTTCTACTTGAATTATTCCACGCTTGCTCTACGGAAGTAAGGTATTGATTGGTATTCATCATTTTGGGCAGATTGACTGCCTGCTGAATGCCCGAATATAAGTTTACATCAAACTTTGCTTTTCCAGCGGCACCCTTTTTCGTGGTTACAAGGATCACCCCTGCGGCCGCACGTGAACCATAGATGGAGGCTGCCGAAGCATCCTTTAATACAGTCAACGATTCAATGTCATTGGGATTTATAAAGCTAAAGTTGGTTGTAGGAACGCCGTCTACAATAAATAAGGGGGAGTTATTTCCAATTGTTCCTACACCGCGAACACGAATGTCTATCGCATCTCCCGGCTGCCCAGTAGACTGCGTAACATTTATTCCCGCCACCTGCCCTTGCAATAGCTGACCGACATCTTGAACACGTCTCTTCTCTGCTAGCGACATATCTACGCGACTGACAGCAGCAGAAATATTCGTCTCTTTTAACTTATTATATCCCATGACGACCACTTCCTCAAGTTGGTAATCATTGTCACGCAATACAATTTCCAGTGTAGCATTGGTGGATAGATTAAGTAAAGATTTCGTGTACCCTGTAAAAGTCGTCTGAATGGGATCACTGGGTTTTCCATTAATTTTAAAGGCGCCCCTAGCATCCGTTAATACGGACTGCCCTGTCGTTAGATTTGTTACTGTTGCGCCCACTAGTACGCCACCAGCTTGATTCACAACGCGACCCGTGTAGGCTTGTTGGAATAATTTGGTTGCATGCCCCTTCTCCACTGCGTACAAGGATGTATTTACAGTTAAGGAAAATAAGGATGCACAAACAATATAAGAATATACTGTTCCCAAATGAATGTTTTTCATTTGCTTGTTCATAAATTATAATGGTTAGTTATAAAACTGCAAAACCGGTTTTGCAATTAGCTAAAATTACTCTATTCAGAAGTAAAAACAAAATTATTTTAACAGGTACTCTTGCGTTTTATTAATTTGGAGGGAATAATAACTTGTTGCAGCGGTAGATCCGGCGATTTCTTCTGCTTAAATAGAAGGTTGATAGCCTCTTGAGCAATCTGTGCGACAGGCTGTTCGACACAAGAGATAGCGGGCTGTAGGAGCTCAAATAATTCATGGTCATCAAAACTAATAATAGCGTAGCTACCTTCCCTATTTAAAGCTTGAATAGCTTTTAAACCAGCAATACATAGGTAATTTGTGGTAAAATAGAGTGCGTCCAACTGAGGATTTTCTCGCAGAAAAACTTTTATTTGTTCGGCTTTCTCTAGCGCATCAGCCTGAAAATCTAACCTCAATATAGTCGCATGAAAGCCCTCTTGACTTAGCTTATCTGTGTAAGCATTTAGGCGGTCTATCATTTGAGATTGTGTGGAGTCATTTGTAACAAGCCCAATCTGTTGAAAACCATTTTCCAGTAAATGATCTACCGCAAGAAGGCTTCCTCCATAGTTGTCCGTGCCCACATAATTCGTAGCCATATCCCCTGCTTTTCTATCAAAAATCACCAGGGGTATCTGTTGCTTTTGGATGGCTTCTAGGGAAGTTTCCATCTGATTTGTAGGGCAGACAATCAAGCCTTCCACTTTTTTATCAAGCATGGTTTCCACGATTGTATTTCCGAGCTCTATGGAACCCAACGTACTACTGTAAAATACGTGATAGCCTATCTTTCGAAGATATTTTTCAATATGAAGGGCTATAGGTCCATAGAAGGAGTCGCTGATATTTTCGACAATAAGACCGATGGTATGGGATCTTCCAGTAGCAAGACTTTTAGCAAATACATTGGGTTTATAGCCTATTTCTTGCACGTAAGTTAAGATACGCTCCGCTAATGCTTGAGAGATCCGCCCCTGTTCCGCCTTACCATTGATGACCAAGGAAACGGTGGATTTTGAGACATTCAGATGTTTAGCAATTTCGTTTATAGACATAATACCCTTATTTGATTAGCAAAATACATAATTATAAACATAAAAAAAACCCTCCAAGAAGGATTCTTGGAGGGTTGGAGCAGGATACTAATACCCTGGGTTTTGTGTATAATTTGGATTCCCCATTTGATTTAAAGGAATTGGAAATAGCAGCGCGCGCGCATCAGAAGCGGGCTTCTCTTGCCAAGCGTTCAAATATTTACCAAAGCGTATTAAATCCGTACGGCGGTGTCCCTCCCAATAGAATTCACGGCCTAACTCATCGATTAATATATCTAAAGTTAGACTTGGAAGTACAGTCGCGCCACGTGATTTTCGAAGGTCATTGACCACTGTTAAAGCTTCATTCTGGCGACCTAAGCGTAGAAGCGCTTCAGCTTTCATCAGTAAGACGTCGGCATAACGGAAAATAACCCAGTCATTCTCAGGGTTTCCAGAGGAAAGGTTTGCGTAATCCACCACATATTTCATCACACGAATTCCCGTTACCTCTAAATTATTGCCACGTTCAATCAGGCTTACTGTAGGTGTAAAGACGAGTTTATTACCACGTCTATCATTCAAGGCTACACCTGCAGCATTATATTGCTGCCCCGCAAGAAAGCCCATCGGTACGCCCGAGAGATTGGTCATTCCTGGGTATGCACCTCCACGGCGGGTGTCTGTTGTTTCAAACTTTTTATAGAAATCTGAAAGCGTTGCAAACCCATTCCATCCCGAAGGGTTCATATTATAGTGTGACGTGACATTCCACATACCCGCTAGACCACCAGCATCCGTTCCTCCGGTGTTTGGAGAAAGGAAAATATTTTCCGTAGCTAAGTGGTTTGTTGTAGCGAAATTATCGAAATAATTTGTCGCTATTTTAAACCTGCCAGAACTGATGATTTCATCAGCCAAACTCACGACTTTCGTCATATCTGCCTGATCGAAGGTAGGTGTCTGACGGTTTAAAAACATGCCCTTATTTAAGTACAATTTCATTAATAACACTTTAGAAGCGGCCTTATTTGCCAAGGTAATGGAAGTCGCTGGAAGCGCCGGTTCAATCGCTTTAAGTTCGGACTCCAAATAAGCAATTGCTTCACTCGCTTTACGCACTTGCGCATAGCCTGTAACCTCCTCACCAGGTTCACGATAAGGGACCTGCCCCCAACCGTCTAAGATTGTATATTGCGCAAAGGCACGCAGGAAACGTGCTTCTGCAGCTTGCTGTGCTGAAGGATTAAATTGTAATATATCTGTAGCGGCATAACTAACACCATTCAAATCTCTAAAGACCGTATGTACACGTGCGTGATCAGCCTGCCAACGGTGTAAGAATAAAGCGCGCCACTCCCCATTATCATCCCAGTCACCACCACGTGTAGGGGTAATGGTCTCATCGGTAGTCGTCTGCTGTAGCGCCCACCATCCGAAAGGCCCCTGAAATGGATTACGTAAGGACACATAAGCTCCTGAAAGTAAGGAAGCTACATTATCAGCATCTAAGGAAGCATCACTTGTCTGTCCGTGTAGCTTCTCTTCTAATTTTGTACAGCTACTAAAAGCTAAACTTATAATAAGGATATTTCTAATTATTGATTTCATGATCGGGGCTATTAAAGTGAGAAATTAAGACCAAAGTTAAACGTGCGTACAGGAGGATATCCGATATAATCAATCCCTGCAGAAGGTACATTGGACATGCCTTTTTGCGTATTTACCTCAGGGTCGAAACCTTTATATTTTGTGAACAACAGTAAGTTTGTCCCATTAATAAAAATATTCAGATTCTTCAAGGAGCTTCCTACATCACCGATGCGGTAGCCTACCGTAGCATTCGCCAGTTTTAAATAGCTACCATCTTCAATATAACGCGATGATGCAGCAATCGGGTTGGAAAGAGACTCTTGAATAGGTCCACCAATAAGATTTTTAGCCACATTACGAGTTCCTAAATTGGTGATAGGAATAACTGAATTTGCGGTATTGTTATACAATTCACGCCCTAAAAGGCCGTTGAAATTTAAGGATGCTGACCATTTTTTATAGGTTACATCGGTACTAATCCCTACAAGAGCACGCGCATTTGGATTTCCGAGATAAAAGAAGGTAAACCCGTCATCGGTATATTTTGAAAATCCTTCCGCGTCAAGGCCTTGAAATTCACGCGTCATCATCGCAAACATCGGAAGTCCCGACTGAATGACTTCTAGCGTCACACCCGACATCCCTTGTCCACTTAAAGCACCGGTAATAATAGTACCATTAAGCCCTTTTACATTATTCTTTAGAAAAGTAACATTCCCTCCTAAGTTCCAAGTTAAATTAGGACGATCAATTAAGGCCGAATTCAGGCTTATCTCCACCCCTTTATTTTCAATCTGACCATCTAAGTTCATCCATACCGTAGCTGCACCTGGTGCAATAGGATACGAGGGAATTACAGGGTATAACAAATCGGTCGTTTTCTTTTGGAAGTAATCAATGGATCCCGTTAAGGCACGTCCAAAAATACCGAAATCTAAACCTACATTTATTTGTTCATCAGACTGCCATTTTAAATCTAGGTTACGGTTGTTTATGGGCGTTTGACGGCCATCAATACCTAGGGAATAGCGATTAACAGCTGCCCCAGAAGGGAACTCTTGATTACCTGTACGTCCCCAGCCTGCACGCAGTTTTAATGCAGTGATCACCGTAGCATCTTGCATAAAGGCCTCATTGCGGATATTCCAAGCTGCGGAGAAAGATGGGAAATTACCATATTTATTATTTTCCCCAAATTTTGTGGAACCATCACGACGGATGGTAGCGGTTAATAGATAACGATTATCATAGTTTAAGATACCACGGAAGAAGTAGGACTGTAATTCCGTCGTAGGGTCGTAGTAAGAGTTGATAGCTCTTGAACCTGCAGAACCAGCCTGCAAAGCATCGGTGTAGTCTACAGCTATATCTCCGTAATTACGTCCCGAGTAGTTCATGCCCTTATTGATAAAGTTCATATACTCGTAACCCACGACAGCATTTAAATTTAACTTCTCCGCGATTTCCTTATTAAATGTTAAAGTATGGGTAAGTTGTGACGTAATTAACTCATTATTAATATAGCCTGCATAGCCTCCACGAATTCCAGAATTTTCATCGGCTTCAATACCTTGAATATTTATCCAGCTACGTGTTGAAGCTCTACGTATCCCTGTATTATAATTTACGGAAGCTAAAAAACGGTATTCCAACCAGTCGTTAAATTTGTAGTATGGCGAGATATTAGCCATAATGGTAGATACTTTGACACGGTCATCATAGGCCTCAATCATGGCCAATGGATTCACGATGGTACTTCCTTTAATAACATTTAATGAGCCATCGGCTAAGCGCAGCGGCTGTGTCGGGTTCCAGTTTAAAGCCTGCCCAATTACAGAACCCTGAAATCCAGCATCCGTGGTAATGGGCGCTATCTGCTCATTTGTTTGGGACGTAATTAAGCCAACATCTAGACCCAGTTTTTTGGAATTTAACATTTTGAAATTCCCATTTAAGGAACCTACAAATTTCTTAAATCCTGAATTAAGGATGATCCCTTGTTGATTTTGATAGCCGAAGGACGTTCTGAATTTGGAGTCATCGCCACCGCCAGAGATGGATACATTATAATTTTGATTTACAGCCGTGCGTAAGATTTCATCTAGCGCATCTACCTTATCGCCGTAATCGCCTGTGGTAAGTCCATATTGCTTTAAAGCAGCACGGTACTCATCCCCATTTAAGACATCAATTTTACGCATAATACTACCGAGTCCAGTAGTCGTATTAACATCCACTTTAAGGCCTCCTGATTTTCCTCTTTTTGTGGTTATCAAGACCACCCCATAGGCCGCACGGGAACCATAGATTGCTGTTGCAGAGGCATCTTTTAGAATTTCAATATTCTCAATATCATTGGGATTTAAAAAGGTCAATGGGTTTCCAGAAGGGCTGGCACCAAGACCACCACTTTCACTTGGGCGCGCTGAGCGACCATCCAATGCCACACCGTCTACGACATATAAAGGCTGTCCCGACCCTGTAACGGCTGAGGAACCACGAATTTGCACGGTAGATCCTCCCCCTGGCTGTCCCGAGTTATTAATCATCTGAACGCCTGAAGCTTTCCCTTGAATTAATTGATCCGGAGAAGTAAAAGGACCTTGGTTAAAGTCCTCCGCTTTAATAGAAGAAACAGCCCCCGTAAGGTCATTTTTTTTCACCGAGGCATAGCCTACAATAGACACCTCTCCGAGCTGCTCCCCTAAGCTAACAAGGGTAATATCACGTTGCTGCTCGCTGCTTGATAAGGCTAATTTTTCTGCATATTTTTGATAGCCTACAAAGGTTACTTCTAAGGTATAAGATCCTGTAGGAAGACCTGTAAATGTATACAGTCCTTTCCCGTCGGTACTTGTCGCTTTATTAAGCTCGACAATACGAACGGATGCCCCCGCCAAAGGTTCCTTTAGTTCACTACTGATGATACCTTGTAATTTTGCTTGTTGCGCAAATGCTGAAATACTGCATAAGAAGACTAAGAGCCAGATACAGCAGGCCTTAATCAACCTGAAATAGGTTGTTAGTTTGTTCATAATCGGTCTAATTTGGTTTGTTTTGTTGTCTACAAGATAATGAGAAAATATTTAATTAATTTATAAAAATCATAAAAAATATTTACGGTAATGGACACTGTAGCGTAAAAACAATCGATTGATTACCCCAAACCCTCGCTACAGATTCTTTTTCAACCATACGCATTTGTATTCTTCAATAATGCTACCTTTGCAATTTTATGAGTGTTGAGCATTTGAGCGATATGTGGGGGAAGCTACTGTACTTATGGCCGCTACTTTTGGGGCTATCTTTTTGGGCATTTTTAAGTTATATAAAACCTTATATTAAGGGATATATCGGTGAGAAAGCCATTTCTTTTATCCTTTATTTTTTAAATAAAAAGCGTTATAAAGTATTAAACGACGTCAAGATTCCGCATAAAAGCGGCTTTGCGCAGATAGATCATCTCGTAATTTCAGCTTATGGCATTTTTGTCATTGAAACAAAGCACTATAAAGGAATAATTTATGGCTCCGAGGCGAGCTATCATTGGACGCAGGTGCTTGGACGTAAGCAATACAAATTCTATAACCCAATCCTTCAGAATAAGGGTCATATAATGGCATTGCGACAGGCATTGCGTGCCTATCCACAACTGCGTTATATCTCTCTCATCGTATTTACCTGGCGTTCCACTTTGAAGATTGAGGTCTCCACGCCTGTTATAAAATATTATTGGCTGTATGTAAAAATTCTATTTTACCGTAAGAAATGCCTTACAACGATGGAGGTTGCAGCTATTACTGCTTATTTAGAAAGGATCAATGGAAAAAGCTATCGTTTAGTAGATCAATTTATGGAAAATGGTAGCGCGGCGCGTTGTCCCCAATGTGCAGGAATATTAGTTGTCCGTAACGGGAAATATGGCTTCTTTAAAGGGTGTCAAAACTACCCTTCTTGTGACTATACCACCAAGATGAATCGTGAATCTGCTATTCGTGAATCTGCTATTTCATAACATATAATAAACTTATTAAGAGGCATTGAAGCAGTACAACCGCTATGAATTTTAAAACAAAACTTACTTTCGCGATCTTATGCCTAAAAATCAACATGCCGAGGAAGGCACCCAGGCAGCCGCCCAGGAATGCTAGAAGAAGTAAATTTTTTTCTGAAATACGTCTTTTTGATTTTACAGCCAAGTACTTATCATATCCATACAAAGAAAATGTCAAGCTATTCATTAAAACAAGTGCTGAAGTAAGTAAAAAAGTCATAGGCTATACGAGATCCGGGAATTAATGCATTCAAATATAAGCGAAATAGTTACACTACGGTTGCGATAGTTTGTATTCTTTTAGCTTATAGAGCACCGTAAAGCTAACTATACCTATGACCACCCATAAAAAATCTACGATAAAGATATCCATTCTTCCTTTTATGAAATTGCTTATAAGCCAATCATCAGTTTTTATTCCATTGACAATAGGGATAGTCAATGAGGCTATTGCGCCCAACAGCAGGGTCTCCCGATTCGTGCGGTTGATATTTCTACGTATACAATAATATAAGGCCAGGACCCACCATAAATTAAAATATACCCGGTAGATAAATTGCTGATTCACTTCAGGAGCCAGTTTTACAATACAGAAAGTCAGCGCCGTCACAGGAAGCAAGCTTAAGCAAGTCGCCATAAACACATTCGCCACCCAAAAGTTAAACTTCCGTTTCCTGGGTATAACATTATTCTTATCCCGAGCTACCAGCCAAATAAGAATGCCTGAAAGAATTACAAAGCAGCCCATAACTCCCAGAATAAAATAGATTACTTTGATCGGGTAGCCCCCAAAATCACCAAAATGAAGCCTGTAAATTATGCTTTTAACAGCATCGATATAGGAGCTCTCTGCCAGGGACTTTTCTTCTAAGATACCACCATCGGCAATCTTTATGGCTAGGATGCCGGCGCCTGAAAAGCGATGCTTAGACGGAGCTTCCGTCTCCATAATAATATGCATCTGCTGATCCCCATAATTTTTAATAGTGATTTTTTTAAGATCACTATTGGGAAATTTCTTTTGAGCAAGCTGTATATACGATGTAATGTCAAAAGTCTTCTCCAGCTTCGTATAACTGTAGGTCAACGGATAAGTATGCACATTTTCAATAGCCTCCTGCACTTTACTCATATCCCCCTGATAGAACACCTTGGCAAAGGGATTTAATAAAACGGTATTTATTATTAAAATGATCCCCGTTACAGCAAAGATAAACTGGTATGGAAACCCGATTACACCCAAAGCTGTATGCATATCCGTCCATACCGTCTTCCATTTACTAAAGGGACGAAACACAAAGAAGTTAGCTTTCACCTTATCCCAATGCAACAGCAGTCCGGTAAGTAGTGCAAACAAGAATAGAAATGCTGTAAGTCCGGCAATAAAATAGCCAAAGGGAGCAATGCCCATGTAAATAGGAATTTCATTTAATGGTGCTAGAAAATGTAATCTGTAGAGAAACTCTCCCAAATCGTATGCTGTAGCATAATCAGACGTCTTATTCCGTAAAAAATCTATTACTAAATACTTAGAATCTGAAGCCCCAACTCCACCGCGCTGCATATTTACTATGGAATCCTGAGAGTCCGAAATCATCACATATCCACGTAATCCCTGCTGCTGTAAATAGAAGCTGAGATCACGCCCTTGTAAATTGTAACCCGCAGCAAGAGAATCTAGAAAATGTGCGTACACGGTAGGATCTAGCGTCTGCTGGCTAAAACTTTCATTCTTCTGCCAAGCGGAAATCTCCTTTTTAAAAAAAGAAAAAGAGCCTGCAAAAAATATAATATACAAGAGAGCTGAGATAACAATTCCACTGACGGTATGGGTACTGAAATAAATATTGTAGTTTCTAATATTCATAGAATTTAAGGTAGAATAGACCGAAGAATAGGGCACTTAGCAAGAGATAGTAAAACCATATACGCCAACCATTTTCCGCTAAGAAGGCCACTAACAACAAGATGGCCCAAAGGATATACCCACTGATGCATGCCGTAATAATTAGGGCTGGAGTCGTTATTAGGTAGGTTAAGAGCAGGTGAAAACTAAGCATCACAAAATATCCGCCTAGGAAGCCTGCTGTTATTTTCAGGAAACGTTGAAAAGGGCTACTTAAATATTTTTTGTTTGCGGGCATCGTTAGAATAAGCTTGTTTGAAAGGTAAATAACGTCTCTACCACCAAGCATATAAACACCATAATAGCAAGGCGCAAACTCGTCCAAAAGCGGTAGGGCTGTAGTAATACAATGCAGCTAAAACTCGCCATAAGAATCCCTATAAAACCTGGAATACCAGCCCCTATCCCCTGCAGTAGACAGATCGCTAGCAAGCAACAAGCATATATAATTAGGGCTGAAAAAACAGCTTTTCTAGGTGTCGGAAATAGCTTTCTCAAAAAGTCTGGCTGCGCTATAAATTTGACTTTTCTAGAAGTTTGAAACCAAATAAAGCTTGCCGCAAAAATAAAAGAAAGTAGCAGCGTATACATAGCTAAAAATTAAGGGAATACTGGTGAATTAATCAATTATTGTGCGCCTGCAAGCATCAGTTGCCCCTGCTTCTGGCAGGCAGCCTATCAAAGATTGCTATCTTTTGCATGGCGCAATGTATTCATTAAAATAATTATTTTTATTTAGACTAAATACAAAGAGTTTCAAATATAGGTTTTTATGGGTATAAAAAAAAGTCTAACACTCTTTTTAGCAAAAAAGTGTTAGACTTTAAAAAGCCTGACCAAGCTATTATACCTGACCAAGCTCTTTTAATAGTTCTTAAAATCAATAAAGGCTATTTCACCGTAAAAACGGTTGCTACAGCACGCTCGCCTTCATGATCAAACTTACCATTATCTGATGGAAAGTTGACTACCCCTTCTCCTTGAACCCAGGCTGTCGTGGAGCCCCCACCATCGAAGTTGATTGCTGAGATACAGCCTAAAGCTTCCATCAGATCCGATAATTGTGCGATAGTTAGCCCTTGGGATTGCGAAGATCTACCATCTACTGTGACAGCGATTAATGTATTCTTCGCAGTAATGCCTAGCGCTGTACGCGGGTGTCTTGTGGTGTTAAAATCTACATCTAACTGTTTTAGCACCTTTCCTTCCGCCATTAAAAGGGGGCCACCTGCTAAGGCTAGTGGTTCCGTTAGGGCTGACCAGCCAGCGGTGGGTTTTGCAACGATGGCCATTGCGCCCGAACTACTTTGCACGAAAGCGCCATTTTCACGATAGCTATTAAATCCATTTACCGTATTATTAATTACCTGACCTTCTTTCTTAAAGAAAACGGTAGAACCGCCTGTCGTCGTATTGAAATAGCTCCCATTAAACGCTACGAAGGCTTGTTGCGCGATAGCAACTTCGGAAGTTTTCAAGAAACCGGTTTTTACATAAGGAATATCCAGTTTTAGTCCTTTACTAAAATCTATTTCAATAATATTAATATACTGTTTAGATTCGAAGATTGCTGGAAATTGGAAGTACTTCCAAGTGATGCCTGCAGCCACTTCCTTCTGCTGCCAAGAAGCATTTTCAATAATCTCTTTGACATTAGGCTTTACGACATTAGAATAGTCGTATGGGAGCTGTGTACCTTCCTCCTTCTTGCTGCAAGCAGCGAAGAAAAGCAGGAAGATAACACTAAATAAAAAATTCTTTTTCATGATTACACATTATTTTTTTTTAATCTATCCAAGTTAATTTTAGCTTTTGCGCTTTTTCAATAACCTTTTTTTGAGCATCTATTTTCAAAAATTCCATATTTCTAAAAAGGATAGCTTCTTTTTTCTTATAGTCTACTGTCACTGCAGCAACATTACTTTTACCCCAGGTAAAAGGCCAATTTTCAATAAGCTCCTGCGCAGACCCTTCGCGAAAAAACTCAAAATACTTCCCTTTCTTTCGCGCTATTAATATGCGGTCATTGGCAAATAATAGCAGTTCATCCCCGAGGATATAGCCTGTATTAAACGCTCCATTTTTCCAAGATAACGGCATATTCAGGATAAAGGAGCTCCAGCTTCTTTCCTTGCTGCGTATTTTTGTTTTTTTATCCATGGAAAATAGTTTATCCGCAACGCGTATATACCAGTGGCGATCGTTATCAATAAACGCCCATTGTACATGCTTATCGAGCTGTTCTAAGGTTGGAAATAGCGATGCTCGTGGTATTCTCTCAGCAGCTGTATTATTAGCATTGGTCCTATAAATCATCGCATCCATCAGGTAAAATATTTCTGAACCTTCCTGCCACATCAAATCCGGCGTTAGCCAAGCTCCTTTTTCAACAAATTTGCTGTTATTAGGCTCACCATGAAAGATATTTACATAGTCCAACTTATCATTTGGATTCGGCGTAATAGCTCCCTCGATATAAAATCGCGCTTGCACACCGTCATGCTGCTGTAAGCGCGCGGCTACAGAAATAGCATGCCAATGGTTGGAAACAACAAAAACAGTATCCTTGGGTTGAATAATTTTTCGCCCATTCTCATCGCGCAGTTTGCGGCTAAAAATATAATTCTGTACCGTAGTCTTCGCATTTTCCTCCCGATATATTTTATGTGCAGGAACACCCTTAGCGACTAAGCCTTCATACATCGCTGTCGCTTCACAACTTTGGCTTCCATGAGCACCGCAGCCACCACTGACAATCAGTATGTGAATTGCTTGCGTTTGATATAAACGGCTAGCGACGTTGACTCGCTCTTGAAGCACAGCAGGGTCTGCAGACCCCAAGACAAGCATTACGTTCTTGGGTTGATCTGCAAAGCCTTTAGAAAGCTGTGAAAAAATAAGCATGCTCACGATGGAAACTATTTTCCAAGCTGCTGATAACACATTTTTCATGGCTAATTAATTTTATATCCCATATGCTTAGTTGCCCGTACCACTCCTGAGAAATCTGCTTTTACAGCATCATGTAATCCCGGATTGAAGGTGCCTCCGAGGCTTTGTAAAGCGGCTCCATCTAAGCCATAATTGTGTGCCGGATTGCCAGGACCAATCGGAAGAAAATCGGCATTCAACATCAGCGCTGGCACAAAACTTTGCCCTACAATAGTCGTCCCTTGATCGCCAAAAACAGCTATATTGATGACCGAATTTTTTATGGTAGGAACGATCGAAGCATTATCTGCATGGGCATCAACATCGGCAGAAGAACTCGCCTGTTTGTTTCCAGAAATTATGGAATTATAAATGCTTAGATTATTCGATTTTGAGCGACGGTATACACCTCCACCTGGGCCGACAACTTCATTATTAATAATCGTAGAGCTAATGATATGTGCGTTACTTGCATCATATAACATCACGGCCCCACCGCCATTGGCTGAAGTACTTTTATTTCCTGTTAAAAAACAGTTGACTAAAATAACGGTCGAATTATCACGCATGTATACACCTGCACCATAGGAAGTATTTGAATTACCTAGCACCTCACAATTATAGAGTGTGATCATCGCATTTGGATAGCCATGAACCCCTCCTGCTGTACCTTTAGCACTGTTGTTATTAAACGTAGAGCTATGGGCTGTCATTGAGGCTTCACTCAACCAAATACCTCCGCCATTATTAACACCACTGTTATTATCTATGTTTACTTCCTCCAAATGGAGTTTGGCTCCAGCAAATGCATATACCCCAGCAGCATATCCAGCTGTCCCCTTATCCGTGGAGGTTCTGTTATTAATGATCGCTACTTTACGTAAGTTTACGACGGCATTAGCAACTAATAGACCGCCACCCTGACCACGGCTATATTTCACACCATTAATCGTCGTATTGGTACTTCTATCGGTCGCATTTCCACCCGTAATAGTGATCCCCTCTAGGGTCACACTTGCTTCCGCATCATAAGGAGCAGAAATTACTACCGTATGAAAAGCAGACTTTCCAGAAGCTAGGGTGCCATCAAAAATTGTTTTATAAAGCTTAGCATTGGGCTTGGCGCCTACCTGTGCATTTTTATCAAAACCACCAAGGAGAGTAATATTTTTACTAATTTCGATGGTTTTATCGGACTCTTCCGTCTGATCACCATTACGTATCGTCTTTGTTGGACTGTAAGTTCCTGCGGCGATATAGATAATACTATTGGTAGTTGCTTTCTCCAATGCGTTCGTAAGATCCGTTGCCGAAGACCAGGATTTACCATCTCCCTTGCCATCCTCTTTCACATAGAATACAGGCACCTTACCCGACTCTTGAACGACTAGCACTTCTCTTTCTTGGCTGGTTCCTAGACGCACATAGATCGTTCCCGTACGTTCATCATCTTCATTTTTATGCACGCTGAAGCGGACTTTATGCTTTCCTTTATCATAGGCTATCGTATCTAATTGGATCCAATTAGCGTCGGCTTCCACTTGAATCTGCAGATTCGATAGTACATCAAAATTATAGGTTTCAGACTTGCTGCTTACTTCCAAGAATTCGGTTCCCACGAGTAGCTTTTCTTCAAAGCTTTCCTTGTCTTTCTTACAGCTTCCAAAGCTGAGGACAGCTACAAGTGCAAGAAATAAATAATTTATTGTTTTCATGTAATAGGCTATTTTTTTGATTTATAATGGGCGTAATTTGTAAAGAGTTCCGAGTAGCAATCCGTCAGTTGGCGCTCATCGGTATACTTACATTCATACATAAATACCCCTTGATAATTAATTTGCTCTAGGGCGGCAATAATCGTATTCCAATTATTCTTTCCAAGGCCATTGCAAGGAAGGTAATGGTGCTCAGCTGTGCCATCACCATCGGCGATATGTAAGGATTTCACACGAGGCCCAAAAGCGCTTAATAGCTGTGCTGCTTCCGCTGTGTGACACATGTCTACAGCGATCCCTACTTCCTGAGGGAATTTTTGAAATAGCTGTACACATTCCGCGACTGTTCTTAATAAAGGACGTTCGCGATTGGCATCTACGTGCAACGCTGGACCTAACATATTTTCCACGACCAGCGTCACGGGATAGGCTGCCAATGCACGATTTAATTCATGAACAGACTTTACAAGCTGAGAAGCACGCCATGCACGCTCCCCGAGACCGAGGTAATAGGAAGGATGAAATAAGACCACTTTAGGCTTTAAAGGAGCTAATAATGAAAATACTTTAAGCTGTGTTTCCACCACATAGCTTCGTGTATCCTCAGCCGTCAAAGAAAGATCCAGCTGTTTTGAAAATGGCATATGTATAGACCAAAGCTGCATACCGGTCTCCGCAAAGATCGCCTTCAATGTATCCACCCTACGCTCCCAGTAGCCTTTATCAGGGTTTAGTTGCAACTTTTTATCAAGCATAGCTCCGATACCGGCAAGTTCTACATACTGAATACCTAAAGACTTGGCATACAGCATGCGCTCCTTAGTTATCATTCGTATATCTATAGAATACCCTATTTCAGGTTGATAACGAGTGCTAGCAATGCCTAGGTCTTGCATAGCAAGGCTGGGCGAGGCTGGGCGGCTCTGCTGTGCTAGCAGATAGATAGGTAGCAGCATCATAAAAAGTAGGCTGCAACGGAAAACACGATTTCTTACCATAGTAATTAATTACCGAATTAGGGATATTAACAATAAAAATTTTGTTACCAGTTAGGGTTTTGTTTTAAATTCGGATTAAGCAGTAAATCTTCCGTTGGAAGAGGGGCAAAATAGTCTTTTTCCTCATTAAACTTTCCTCCCTGTTGAAAGGGATCCATATTCCCTTTGTTGGAAGCCTGCGCTCCAGTAAGCGGATCTCGGAGGCTGCGTTGGGCAATATTTATTTGGGATGTTACTGAAGACGGTGCTCCTGCGGCATTTCCATTGTAAACAAAGACATCAGCGACACCATCGCCTGTAAAATCGAAAGATCCTAGACCCGAGAAATAAATCCCTACCATGGGTTGTTGAATTTTCTGACCTTCTTTCCAACGCATTAAATCGTCCCAACGAAGACCTTCATTAAACAATTCTGCGCGACGCTCGCGACGAATCTCTAAGATCACGCCTTTAAAAGCGCCATTATTCACATTCTTGTACATGGCCGCTAAATAAGGATCGGGGTTTGCATTCGCTTGATTTAAGTTTAAGCTAGGCATACCTACGCGAGCACGCAATTTATTAATAGATACATCTAAATCAGCTTGCGTTAAAGTTCCTAATTCTGCTTTTGCTTCCGCTAATATTAATAAGGCTTCTGCGTAGCGCATTAAGATGATATCAAAATAAGAACCCGAGGTCGTCCATTGGCTACGTTCCGGAAGTGCTTTAATAACACGGTATCCTGTGGTGGTAATCGCGAGGTTCACCGCTTCATTCTTCGTTTCTCCCGTAACACGGAAATCAGGCCCCGCTGTCGTTTGCACTAAACGTGGGTCTCTATTTTGCATTTCCTGAAAGAAACCCATCGTTTGATAACCGGGTTTATCCGTAAAACGCGTACCATCGGTCATTAGAAAACTATTTAAAAAATCCTTCGTTACCCCATAGGCACCTAGCGTTGCCGAGGTGAAGTAATTACCCAAAGAATGAACTTTCTTCCCTTGTTCAAAATTTACAGCAAGGATAGTCTCCACACTCGTTTGAGTGGTAAGTCCAAACAAGTTTCTATAAGCGGCATTTGCGCCCCCATCTGTATATAATGTGTATGCGCCAGAATTAATAAGCTCCTGCGCAGCCGACGCAGCAAGGGTTAAGTATTTATCGGCATCCGCGATACCATGGTACTTACGAAAAGTCCCTTCAAATAAGGCCACGCGAGCTTTGAAAAATAATGCCGTGTGCTGCGTTATTAAGTTTACCTGTTTTTCTTTCGGGATATTTTTTATGGCATAATCTAAATCTGCCATAACAGAATCCATCACTAGCATGCGGGAATCTCTTGGTTTATATAAGTCCGGATCATCCGCTGTTAACACGTTGGAATACCAGGGCACATCGCCAAAGGTCGCCACCTTATCAAAGTAGAAATAAGCGCGGAAGAAACGCGCAATACCACTGTATTTTGCTTTAGCAGCCTCATCTTTAACTTTAGAATAGTTTGCTAAAAAGTAATTTATTTTTCTAAGATTCGAAAATGACCATCCTCCAGCACCAGAAGCTACAGGCACAATCCGATTGCCCCTTACACGGGCGCTCGGATTTAGGGGTACGATATTATCCGAAGAGGCATCATCAGCGTAGCTTTCCGTAACCGGTAGCATTGCGTAGAAATCATTCGTTGCAACTTCCAAATCCTTCGCCGTATTAAAGAAGAAAGGAGCTTCCACTTGATCTTCAGATGCTCTATCAAGGAAATCCTTATCGCAGGAAGTGAGTAGCAAGGCGGAGGAGAGCATTAAAAAGCCTATATATTTTTTTGATAAATTCATTATTTCTTACAATTAAAGCGTCAACATTAAACCAAAAGAATAGGTCTTACCCATTGGGTAGACACGTTGATCACCACGATCATCTGCCGTTCCTGGGGAAGAGAAGTTAATCGCTGATCCTGCTTGTTCAGGGTCTATATATTTTGTTAAGCCGCCAAAGCTCCAGGTAAACATATTCTCTCCGGAGAAGAAAATACGTAATTTCTCAATCTTAGCTTGGCGCGTTAAAGCCTGCGGAAAAGTATAGCCTACAGAAATATTCTTCGCCCGTATAAAGCCTACATTTGTTAAGTAGAAGTCGTTAATTTCATATAAAGAGCGACCCGCTTGTAAAGAGGAGTATCCTCGATAGATTTGAGGGTACGTATTACCAGTTTTTTCGGGTGTCCATGCGTTGTCAATAAGATCTTTTCTTAAGAATGAAAGGTAGGGACGTTGGTAGGTGCCCCAATATAATTCTCCCGTAGGATACCAGTCTTGCTTAGCCACCCCGGTCAGGGCTAAAGCAAAATCAAAGTTCTTCCAGCTAGCATTTAAGTTTACGCCAAAGGGAAATCGTGGTGCAGCATTTCCGATACGCTGTAGGTCGCCATGATCGGTAAGGGTATTTCCACCGTTATCTATTTTCCCATCACCATTGATATCTAGGTATTTGATATCACCAGCACGAAGGTGGTTCCATTCCGAATTTTGCATCACATTCAAAATATCATTATACACTTTCGCTAAGGAAGCTGAAGGGTTGGTAAATGAATTCTGGTAGGCTGCAGCTTCAGCATCTGATTGAAATTGACCTTGTACGCGATACCCCCAAATTTCCCCCAGTTGCTGTCCCTCATAATAGGTGTTCAGTAAGCCATTCGGGTTATTATACTTGGTGATAATACTTTTAAAGTTCGATACATTCGCTGAAACGCTAAAGCGTAGTGGCGCATTTGCTAACTCAAATTTATTCTGGTAGGTAAGTCCAATTTCATAACCATCTGTACGCAGACCCGCATAGTTTTCCTTCGGTTCATTGGCACCAAATACTGCCGGAAGGGGCTGCCCTGGAAGATACATACCATCTACATGCTTGCGGTAGACATCAACATTAAGGGTAAGTTTGTTCTTAAATAACCCTATATCGGCACCAAAATTTAAGCTCTTCGTTGTTTCCCAGGTTACGACACTTGGCAGTGGTGAGGGCATCTGAGCAACGGTAAGTGGATTCCCTTGATTTAACCAATTAGTGGAACGCGAAACGTTCATAAGCTCCTTAAAGGTGTTTACATCGACCGTTTGGTTACCCAATTTCCCATAGGAAGCACGTAGTTTTAATGTTGGGACATACGCTTTTATATCTTTCCAGAAACTTTCGCGATCTAGCTGCCAACCGAGGGAAACAGAGGGGAAGAATCCCCAGCGGCTATCTGTTGGAAAGCGGGAGGAGCCATCATAACGACCATTCACCTCCAATAGATATTTATTGTTGTAATCGTAGTTGAAACGCCCGAAAAAGCCCCTTACAGCCCAGTTCATCGCCGCACCAGAGATGCTATTCATGCTCGTTGCTACCGCTAAATTTGCCAGATCTTCGACCAGCAGATCGTCCGCTGTAGTGGCGATGCGATCTCGATCGAATTCCTCCTGATTATAGCCGGCAAGGACTTTGAAATTATGCTTATTAAGGGCGGAAATTTGGTAGGTAGCAAAAGCATTTAAAGCGGTGTACTTGTCTTTCCAACGGTATTCTGTCAGCCTATTTAAGCCTGCAATTTGGTAGTTAAGTTTATTTCCTGCTAAGTATTCAAATTGATTAAGACGGTAGCTACGGCTGGTATTTTCAATGCGGTTACTATAGTCAAAATTTAACTGAAGACCTTTTACCGGTTTGGCCATCACTCGGAAGGTATTGGTAAACTCTTCATTATTAAATCTACGCCATGATTTCCCAGATGCTAAACCAGCATTTCCTCCCTGTCCACCAGACCCTGTCGTAATATCCGTAGGAATACCGTTGACAAAGTTCGGGTAGAAAGGCATCAGGTAATACCAGGTTGTGGTGCTCCATAAGCCTCCAAAACCATTTGAGAATCCCCCATAGTCTTTATCATTCTCATTGATAAACTGCGTATTATTGGAGATCTCTAACCAGTCGTAAGGTTTAAATGTTAAGTTAGCCTTAAAATTTTGACGATCTATGCCCGCATCTTTATTAATGTTGTTAATGCTTTGTCTATCATAGATACGCCCGGAAACATAACCCCTCAACTTATCAGAGCCACCAGAAACGGAGATATTATGGAAATTCGACGCTTGATTTTTGCGAAATAAATAGTCCCACCAATTGGTGTTGTAGAAGAATTTGTTGGTACCATCATTTTGAAGTTCATGAAAAGGAGCAATTTCCCCCTTCGAAACCATCTTAATAGTTTCCCAATCCATCTCATTATAGCCACTGTAGCTGGCCCCATTATATCCAAATAATGCGGCATCTACCGTCTTAGCATATACATATGGATCTGTTACATAATCTGTGCGTACAGCAGGCGTTGTAAAAGCGAAGTTATTGGTATAGGTAATTGCTGTCGTTCCAGCTTTCCCCGTTTTCGTAGTTATTAAGATGACGCCAAAGGCACCGCGTGCACCATAGATTGCTGCAGAAGCCGCATCTTTTAGTACCGTTACAGATTCAATATCATTTGGATTTACACGGGTAATATTCCCTTCAATACCATCGATTAATACCAGAGGTGATCCCCCGTTAATGGAATTAAAACCGCGCACATTAATATCTGGAGTTTCCGAAGGGTCTCCACTATTCAACTGGATATTTAAGCCAGGCATTAAGCCCTGTAAGGCCGTGGAGATATTAGCATCTGGACGTAAAGCAATATCTGCAGCATTGATCTGCGATACTGCGCCCGTAAGATTGGCTTTTTTCTGTACACCGTAGCCTACCACAACGACTTCTTCCAGGTCACTTTGCTTTTCTTGCAGCTTAATAGTCAGGCGTTCCCCAGCTTTAAAATTCAATGTTTGCTCTACATACCCTAAAGCCGTAACCGTCAGTTGGCCTTCCTGCTGAACGACATTTAGCGTAAAGGAACCATCTTGCTTAGACGCGGTGGCAACATTACTTTGCGCAATACGAATAGAAGCTCCCGCTAAGGGCTGCCCTTGACTATTGCTCACCATACCTTGCACCGAAAGTTGCTTTTGCATCTCCGCCGAAAGTTCGCTGTTGAACACATCCTGTGCATTTTTAATAAGGACAGTCTTATTTTTCACGACATATACCAAACCTCGAGGAGTTAAAAAGGCATCTAATACCGTATTTAAGTCGGCATTTTTAAGGTGTAAATTAATTTTATCTGTCTTCTTCAGCTGTGAGCTATTATATAAGAAGTCAAGGTCTGTTTGCTCTTGAATTTTTCCGAGCACCTCCACGAGTTCAGCATTGCTAACGGAGATATTTATTTTTTGGGCGTAGACCTTCGCCTGCAATTGCAGGCATAATCCGAACACCAAAAAGGATACTAATTTCATCATAACGAGATATTTAAGCAATCGGGATTTAGTCCGCAGGATTGCAGCAATATTTTTATACATTTGAGCGTATTTAGTTAGTTAAAAAATGGTTTAAAGTTTATTTCTCTCTAGGTATTTTAAAAGGTGGTGTTGGCGCACCGCCTTTTTACTTTTCAACGGGTAGGTTTATTTCATTACGTGCACCCTCCCTTCTTGAAATTGGAATTTCAGCGCTGAAATTTGCGAAATTCCATCCAGCACATCGGTTAATTTCTTGCTACGCTTCAGGCTACCGGTAAATTTTTCATCGATCGCAGGGTCAATCGCTATTTCCGTAATAGGATACCACTTCGCGAGTTCTTCGAGAATTACTTGTATAGACTCATCTTTAAATTTGAAATAGCCTTCACGCCAGGCGAGGACAGCGTTTATATCCACATTTTTTATAAGTTCCATCTGGCTGTCACGCGCGACTTGGGCCTGCTGTCCCGGCTTTAGGAGCAGCTGTTTATTTCCTGCTTGAATATGTACGGAGCCTGTTAGCAAGGTGGTCTTTACTTGCTTATCCTGTGGGTATGCAGACACATTGAAGGTCGTTCCTAGCACTTGCACGGTGGTATTTTTTGTGGCTACGGTAAAGGGGATATCCGCAAGGTGTGTCACCTCAAAGAAGGCTTCACCCTGCAATGTTACATGCCGATTTAAGCGGCCATAAGAGACGGCCATAGCCATGCTAGACCCAGAATTTAGGAGCACTAAACTTTCATCTGGAAGTTTTATTTTCAGGGTATTCCCTTTGGGGGCAACAATTTGATGATGAAGGTCTTGGTTAAAAAATTCCTTTTCTACTTCCCTATTTATTGCTAGCGTACCATCCGAGAGACGCGTTAAGATTAGGCCTTTATGATGAATGGTATCCGCTGCTAGCTTAGCTAAGTCTACATGTGTTCCATCCGCTAGAGTAATCATATTTTCTGGCGCTGTGGGGTTATTTTGTGCCGCAGTATGCTGTGCCATACGAGGGGCCATCTGGGGGTTTCTTTGCAGCAGTATATAACTGCACCCGAGGATAAGAAGGGCTGCGGCAACCATTTTCCAGTGATTAAAAATAAAATGCACCCCGCGCTGAAGGATTGATTTTTCCTGCTGTGGCACCTGCTTTACTATTTCTTGGAAAATGGTTTCCTGATCAAATTCGGCATTTCCCTTTATCTCCACAGTAGCATCAACTAAATCGGAAAAATCTTGCTCAGAGAGAGTGTCCAAATAGGCCGTAAGCTCCGCTAACTCCGAAGCTGTAAGCGTGTTAGTGAGGTATTTCTGAAATAGGATAGGTAGGTTATCTTTAAGCACAATTCGTTGGTTTATTAAGAGTACACACAACTACCTAAAGAGTACTAGCGGAAGGGGAAAAAAAATAATAGTAAGAGTGGAAGGTTGTAGTCAGACTTCGAAAGATGACTACGTAAGCTACTCAAAGCCTGCGTAATATGGTTCTTTACCGTCTGTGTAGAAATACCCATTTCTACGGCAATTTCTTTATGAGTGAGCCCTTTAATACGGCTCAACTCTAAAGCAGTACGTTGCTGTGTAGGTAGCTGGGCGATACGCTTCATAATCGTATCCTCCAATTCGCGCGCATTAACATGCTCTTCGACAACATTGCTAAGGGGCTGCGTAAGTTGGTTACGGTATAATAATGCTGTGCGGGAGTTACGAAGCTGATTTAAACAGAGGCGCTTGGCAATGACAAATAATAAAGGCCAGGGGTCTCTATCTTCCTGCAGTTGAGCGCGGTTGGTGAATATCTTTATAAAACTCTCTTGCACCACTTCTTCTGCCAACTTCTGGTCCTTCAAAATCTTTAAAGAAGCATCAAATAATCGTGGTGCAAAAAGATCATAAAATTGCCTAAAGGCAATATTATTGCCTGATTTCAGTAGATTCAATAGGTTTATAGGAATAGTGCTCATGGCTCTAAGGCAACCAGTTGTTAATTTAATAATTGCACGAAGATATACAAAAATAACATGCATTTGTACAGGTCCGCATATTATCAAATTATTAACATTGCTAAGTTGTAACGTAGTTCTCACCAAGCCTTCCGCAATTGTTACATACTAATAACATACTTTAGAAAATATTTGGTTAACTTTAAGTTAACTAACGGTTTTCACTACCCGTTTGTAATAGTTTGTAATAGTTTGTAATAGGAGGAGTTAAGTATGAATCAAGAAAATTTATTTAAACTACATCAGTTCCTTGAAAGCCGTAAGTCAAAGTTGGAGAGTGTCGCTAAATTTTTTGAAGATTTTGACCAATTCGCCTTCCTCTATTTAAAAGATGCTGTTCAAAGTATCGATAATGAGTTGCAATTAAAAACGTCCGATAGCTTACGCTTTTTTTCTGAAAACCCGTATGAGAAAAATGGCACACATTTTTTTGTGATGGTTCAACTATTTAAGCGTACACCACAAAGAAATGGCTTCTATTTGGATCAGTCTAATTTATACCCGAGCATTCAGTTTCAAGGGGATGAGTTCAGCGGTACGGTTAAGGTAACAATAAAGCAGGGAGCGAAGATTTTCAGTACGACAAGCTACCCCGTAGCAGAACTCTGCACGGAAGGAAAGAACTTCGAGCTACTACTAGGCTTTTTAGAGACAATCTATACAACTTAATAGCCGATGCGTGAAAAATTTAGAATCTTAAGTATTGATGGTGGCGGTTTAAAAGGCTTAATTCCTTTACAGGTAATTAAAGAGATTGAGCGTATCACTGCACAGCCTATTCATAAATCTTTCGACTTAATCGCCGGAAGCTCCACGGGAGGGTTGTTAACTTGTGCCCTATTGCTTGCTGAAAATGGCGTGGAAGTTGGACAACGTAAATATAGCTTGACCGATATCGAAGATATTTTCCTGCATAAAGGCAAAGATATTTTCCCCAATTATGGGCTACTGCGCAAACTCTATAGCAGTGCACGCAACCTGATCCGCCCCCAATATAACGCCGAAAAATATCAGGCCATTTTAGAAGACTTCTTGCAGGAGCACCGCATTAGCAGCTGCTTAAAGCCACTATTTATTTCATCTTACGACCTTCAAAGTAAAAGGCCCCTACTCTTCACCACACGTGAGGCGAGTCGCCTAGCGGAGCTAAATGCGCGATTAGTGGATGTCTGCCGTGCCACTTCTGCGGCGCCAACCTATTTTCCAAGTTACAGCTTCACCTATAATAGCGCGCAAGTAATTTGTGTAGATGGCGGATTAATACTCAACAACCCTGCACTCGCAGCCCTGATTGAAGTACTGGGAAATAACACCTACAAATATTACAATAAGCTAGAAACGGAAATATCCTTGGCAGATATTGCGGTGCTTTCCTTAGGTACTGGACTGACTGTAAGCAGCTATAACGCCAATGCTTCGAAAAATTGGGGGCAGCTGCAATGGATCCGTAAGATCCTTGGTATTGTCATTGGCGCCCCTTCCCTACTTGTTGAAAATCAGCTCGAAACAATCTACAACTCCTTAGGTTTAAGGAACAACTACCTACGCATCAATGTGGAAATAGATAAGAAATATGCGAAAATGGATGACTCCTCCCCGGAGACACTTTCCTACTATATCCATGAATCGCAATCTAAAATCACCCATAACCACACCCTGCAACAGCGGTTAAGAATCTTTCTTCGTGAGAATGGAATAAAAAATTTATAAGGGGCATAGAACGTAAAAATTAATGCTATTAACGCTTTTTTTTGTATTTTACCTACGATGAATTATTTAACATTATTTTCCAGCATATTATTACTGGTTAGTTGTCAAAATCAACCAGCGCAAAAACTTGAAAATTTGGACAAGAAGTCCGCACGTGAGGTGACACTAACCACCGTGACAAAAGGAGACTCCGTACTCCATATTACAAAACAAAAAATATGGTATAATGGTGAGCAAATTGCTGAGCAAAATGATACGCTCATTACAGCAGATAAACCAAGTACTTGGGGCGGTACGGATACCACATCTTTACGTCAGGTACCCATCTATGTAACGGTACAATAGCTATGAGAAAAAAACCAGCATCAACGATAAAGCTCGTATTAATAAGCTCTATACTAGCCAGCTGCGGGCATGTCTCAGCACAAAATGCAATTAATAATGAGCAGCAAGCGGCTCCCAAGCAACGCTTATTTATGCGTGCGGATACCACGGCAGTGTACACCGAAGTTACCGACAACTACAAGCAGCAGCAGACACGCTCCGGAGGCATGGGCTCTGCCCTACTTTGGTATATGGCCTTCCGCCATATGGGAGGAGCAATGGGCTACGCCAATAACTCCCTACACCCAAGTTCTGTTGCCGGAACAAATGTACAGAAAGCCTCCGCTTTTAAAGCGCAGCGTGGAGGATTCGGACAGACAGTAGGTAAATCTTCAGCAAGCTCTTAATGAAAATAAAAAAATTACGGTTAGACCCCAATTGGCAAGAACGCCTCGCGGCTATAGGCTTCGGCTACCATAGCATAGATAACATCCCTTTTTGGGTGGATGATTACTACTACGAAATTAGCAATCAGCAGGCAGACACCATCTACAAAGCTACAGCAGAACTTTGGGAAATGTGCCTGGAGGCTGTAGCCTATATTATCGAAAATAAAGCATATGAACGCTTTCAGATTCCAAATTTTATAATCCCTCATATCGAGGAGTCCTGGGAGATGGATGTTCCCTCCATCTATGGGCGCTTTGACTTCGCCTACGACCCTGCCCACAATACGCTAAAGATGCTGGAATTTAACGCTGACACGCCGACTTCACTTTTTGAAACGGGGATTGTGCAGTGGCATTGGAAGAATCACTATTTTCCCGCCTTAACAGACCAATTTAACAGTATTCATGAGCAGCTGATAGGCAGCTGGGAAGCATTAAAGCCTCATCTTACAGGACAAACGCTCTACTTCAGCTGCCTAAAGGAAACGCTAGAAGATTTAACGAACATCGAATATCTACGTGATACAGCGATGCAAGCGGGCATCGACACGCAGCTAATTTATACCGATGATATCGGGTGGAATGGCTCCCACTTCGTAGATCTTGAAGGTAAAGCAATTCAATCAATCTTTAAACTTTACCCTTGGGAATGGATGGTAAAGGAAGATTTTGGACAGTGTATCACCCAAGATATTTTTAAAGCCCAATGGATAGAGCCTTCCTGGAAGATGCTTCTTTCCAATAAAGCTATTCTTCCTATTTTATGGCAGCTATTTCCGAATCACCCCCATCTATTGGCTTCTTATTTTGAGGAACAAGAACACCTTTTAAATTTTGTGAAAAAACCAATATTATCGCGTGAAGGGGCCAATGTAGCAATGTACTACAAGAATGAACTAATCTATGCTACGGATGGTGACTATGGCGATGAGGGTTTCATCTATCAGGAATTAGCCTCATTACATAAGGAGGATACAGGATATGCCATTATTGGTAGTTGGCTTATAGGTCAGGAGCCCTGTGGTATCTCTTTTAGAGAATCTGATATGCCTATCACGACCGACAAGAGCCGTTTTATACCCCATATAATCAAGTAGCATACACATGTCATCGAGAAAGCTGGTAATTGGAGCTATCCACCGTATCGTATTAATACTCCTCAGTGTTTGCTATTTCCAATTTCCTGGGAAGGCCCAGGAGATTGTAGACAAACTGAAAAGCCAGTACAATCAGTCTGCCCCCAATAGCGCTGAAAGGTTAACACTGGCTGGAAAATATATTACGGCACTCTTTTTTAATAAGCAAGAACTCAAAGCCGCGCAAATATTAAAGGTGAATATCCAAACTGCCCTCCAGCAGGAAGACAGCAAATATGCCGCCAACTTGTACGCAATCGATGCCATGAACAATCGAATAGCGGAAAAACTTAAGGAGTCTGCAAATAGCCTACTGAAGGCCAAAGAACATGCTAACAAATCCAAAGATTTAGAAATTAAAGGCTATATCCAATATTGTGAGGGTTGGCTAAATGTACGGAACAACAAGGAAGGAGAAGCGGTACGTAATTTCCTACAAGCTATAAAAAGCTATGAGAAATCACCCCCCTCTCCGACATTGATAGCCCGGAAATCTTCTACCTATAAAGAGCTAACCTCCATCTATGCCAACTGGAAAGAATATAAGCTACAGGAGAAATATAGCCTTTTAGCTTTAAATTTAGCCATAGCTCAGG
Source organism: Rhinopithecimicrobium faecis (assembly GCA_017942165.1). Lineage (GTDB taxonomy): Bacteria > Bacteroidota > Bacteroidia > Sphingobacteriales > Sphingobacteriaceae > Sphingobacterium > Sphingobacterium faecis. The sequence continues at coordinate 82,905 of JAGKSB010000009.1, forward strand.
AAGATCCGAAAGCCATTTTTGATGCTTATATGCTGGTGGGTTATATGTATGAACAACAATATTTTGCCGATACTAGCAAGCAAAATTTACGCGACCTAGCGGAGAATTACTACCTCAAAGCGATTTATACCTACCAAAAAAATAAGGCTGAAATCCCCTTTGCATCCAACCTTTCTTTTGTAGCGAACAACTTAGCTTCCTTATATCTAAGCTCCTTTCCTGAAAGTTATTTAGAAAAGGCCATGGACTTCGCTGAATTAGCAAAAGAGCAAGGTCTTGCTTCCGAGCAGTCTTCCCATGTAGCTTCAGCCTACGGTATTATGGCAGAAATTGCCGTTAAACGAGGTAATCCGAAGCAAGCTAAGGGCTACCTCCTTTCAGCATTAGCCGAAATTACCAAAAGCTCTGTACCCAATCAGAATATTATTCTAAGCATTTATGAAAGTCTTTCAGAAATTGCTGAAACAGAAAATAATCTGCACGAAGCAATTAAATACCATAAGGCGTATATGGAAACTTTTAAATCCATCTTCAATCAGGAGCAGCTGGATTTAGGAAAAAGATTGGAAGCACAGTTTGATAAAGAACGCCAACAGCAGCAGCTGCTTACCATGCAGCTGGAAGCAGACAAAAAAGAACAGCAGCTAAGCCTTATGCATAGTATTAGCAAGCAGCAGCAGCAGGCATATGAAAACTTAAAACTGCTCGAGGAGAATCAACGAAAGAAATTAGAACTGACACAGCTAGAGTCTATAAAAAGAGCGCAGGAGCTAAAACTCTCGCGCCTAGAGACCTTAAGCCGCAGCCAAGATATCCTAACTTATAAAAATGAAATCTCGTATAAAGAGAAAATTAATAAGTACTATTCGGCGCTAATTATCGTATTTATCTTAGTCGTAATACTTCTTCTCTATGCCTATAAGCAGCGCTCAAAAACGCTACAACAAAATAATGAACTCTACCGACTTAGCCTAGATCAAGAGCGTCAACATGTGAAGATTGCGACCCTTACAGCGATGCTTGATGGCCAAGAAAAGGAACGTGGACGTATAGCCCGTGACTTACATGATGGCTTGGGAGGCCTACTTTCAAGCACGAAAATAAGCCTCTCGCAAGTAAATGCCGAAGTATCCCCCTCACAAAGAGATGCGATCCAGAAATCACTCAATCAGCTGGATGTCGCTGTGGAGGAATTACGCCGCGTAGCACATAATCTAATGCCCGATCTATTAAACAGATATGGCCTACAGGAAGCCCTACAAGACTATGCTATACGCATGTCTAATGAGAATCTTTCCGTAATCAGCCAATTTTTATATTACCAAGGTAAATTAGAAAAAGATCAGCAACTTCTGGTCTACCGCATCACACAAGAACTTGTAAACAACGCCATTAAGCATGCTTCTGCAAAGCAGATACTTATACAATTTGTGGAAGATGACACACATTATTCCTTAACCGTGGAAGATGACGGTACGGGATTTGATGTAAAGAATGTCAGCGGAAATAATGCTGCCGGACTTTATAATATTCAAAACCGTGTGGACTTTCTAAAAGGAACTTGTAAGATAGACTCCCAATTACAAGAAGGTACAACTGTAGAAATTATATTTCCAAAACACACAGAAACTACATTTTCATAATTTTTTCTATCATGATAAATATTGCCATTACCGACGATCATCCACTGCTTTTAGAAGGGTTAAAAAATATCCTTATTCAAGAAGATTTCTTCGACGTGGTTGGCTGTTTTCCTGATGCGCAAAGTATGCATAAGGCTTTAGCTTCGACACCTGTAGATGTGCTCCTATTGGATATCAACCTGCCAGATGCTAATAGCATCGAGCTTATAAGCCCCTTAAAAGAGAAGTACCCCACGCTGTCCATCCTTGTAATCAGCGTTCACAACGAATACGCTGTTATTAATTCTGTTATGCAGGAAGGTGCTCAAGGTTATATCCAAAAGAATGCTTCTGTAACAGAAATTATTGCAGGCATCCATGAAGTCATCAAAGGAAATCGCTATTTATGCGCGCAGACACGCACCATATTTGAAAGGAAAAATCAAGGTGGTCTTTCCAGTGTGCCAAAACTGACACGTAGAGAAAAAGAAGTCCTTCAGGAAGCAGCCTCCGGACTTACGACACCGCAAATTGCGGAAAAGCTTTTTATAAGCCCCCATACTGTGGAGAGCCATCGCAAGAATCTTATTGAAAAATTTGGCAGTAAAAATTTAAGTTCTGCCATCAAATTAGCGACGGAATACGGTATTATTCAGCCCTCATCTTAGTGAAACCACTGCTTTCGGGGATGTTTCGGCATGACCTTTGGACTTATCTTTGTGTAAATAATTGGCTATGCACACAAAGAAATCATACACAAAGCGATTTAGATCATACTTCCTACTCTTCGGCCTTATAGCATGCTGTGGCATGCTTACAAGCTGCTTTGATTTTGTGGAAGACATCAACCTTAAAAATAATGGCTCAGGAACCATAAAATCCACACTCAACTTAAGTAAAAGTAGCAGCAAGGTGGCTTCGTTACTTAAGCTCAAACGGATTAACGGCATCGCTATTCCTTCCCAAGAAAAGATAAAGTCAGAAACAGAAGCGATGATTCGCATCCTGAAAGCTACCCCAGGCATAAGTCAGGTAACTTACAACCTAGATTTTAAATCTTATATCGCACAGGTATCCTGTAGTTTTAGCTCCATCACAGCCTTAAATGAATTTAATAAGACGCTAGCTTCCCACTTTAAAAGCTCCCTGGGGAATGCTAATATCTATCAGTATCAAGCTAAAAGCGGTACATTTTCCAGAACCTTTACTTCCCCAGCATCCCTTAAAAGTAAATTTAACTCCCTTTCTGAAGCTGATAGAACATATTTTCAAGATGCCTTTTATACGCAGATAACACGTTTTGAAAAACCTATTAAATCACAACTTAACAAATCCGCAAAGATTGCTGCAAAAGGTAATGCCGTACTTACAAAAGTAAAGGCAATAGACCTTATTAGCGGTAAATCTACGCTTGCAAATACCATTACACTAACGTCAAATTAACTTTTATGTACACAAAGATAGTCCCATTTTTGGCCCTTGCTGCAACCAGTACGCTTCAAGTGCAAGCGCAAGAATTAACAAAAAAAATTCCTGCGAATGCACAATTTGTTGTAACCTTTAACAATAAAGCCATTATTGAACAAAACTCCCTGGAGCTGCTAACAACTTCGCTCGCAAAATTTGGCGCGACACAAGATACCGTCACGGCAAATAAAATACTGAAAATCACCAACCTATTACATAATGACATTAATCTTGAAAAACAAAGCTATGTTTATAGAACGGTAACGGATAGTCTGTATCATATTGGTGCCCTCCTTCCGCTGAAACCTCAACATCAGCTTGCGGAAACTTTATTCTCAAAATTTAATGCGCTAAGTCCAATCAATGGCTATGAACGTCGCATATCAAAAGATGGTAAGATATTAGCTTCCTGGAATAAGGAGTCGCTATTAATTCTTACAGGAGGTATTCAAAATGGGTATTTTGAAGATGAAGAAGTAGCTAAGCGCTATGGTCTTGACATAACCCCCTACTATTCCGCGGATGATTACGCAGAGTCAGATACAGCCTACGCTGCAGAAGGAGAGCTGGAAGAAGCCGTTGAAGCGGAAGAGACCGTTGAAGAAGCGGAGTCTTTTGAAGCAGCAGAAGCAGCTGTTGAAGCAGCCGAAGCAGCCGTTGAGGCAGTCGAAGAAGCGACTTGGATTACCTTGGAAACAGATGAAGATGCCGCTTATCAACTTGATAGCTTAACAAACGACTCCTTATATACGGCTTACCTTGCGCGTCAAGCAACAAATGACTCCCTAAAGAACAATTTACTGGTTAACTGGTTAGCGTCAGATTTCCAACAATTTATTGATCCAGCCAAAAATTTAGCCGCGAATAAGCAAATTGTACTTAATGATTCTAAAAATTTAGTGCGCTTTTGGTTTTCAAATTTAGATGATCTATACAAAGAGTCTTTACCTTATGGCATGTTAAGTTCTGTAATGGGTATGTCGCTGGAAAATCTACAATATGGATACAAAGAAGCAACTTTAGACATTATTCAAGATAAGAATAAACTAAAATTTGCTGCGATCTTTCAAGTTGATGACGAGCTATACAAGGACTTCAAATCAATTTATAGTAATAAAGCTAACAAGAAGTTTAAACAATATATTCCGCAAGATATATTAGCCTATGCTTCTATCAATGCCAGCACGGAATCCTACCTTAAGAGTATGCCTAACTTAATAAATCGTTGGTATGCACCATTAACTGGAGAATATGCCGAAGTTGTGGAAATTGGAACTACAGCACTACAAATCGCCCTGGATGAAAAAGCCATCTCCAAGGTATTCCGTGGCGATAATGTATTCTATTTAAATGGCCTTAAAAAGGTTGATGTAACGTATACAGATTATATCTACGATGACGACTACAACTATGAGGAAGTCACTAAAACTAAACAAGAGTATGTTCCCAACTTCCTTTGGATAGCAAGCTCTGAAGATCAACGTTTATTTAAGAAAATGGTAGAATTTGGCACCAAGAAATCTAAAATAACGGTTAAGAACGGCGTTTATAGTTTACCTAAGACTTCCAACTTAGAGGCCTTACACATCGTTTTCAAAAAAGACCTCGTATTCGTTGGCTCGGATGAAGCACAAATTCAGGCGATTCATGAAAACCGCTTTCAGGGAAGCAAAGATGCCCAGATCATAAAGGACATTTACAAGTACCCTTTCAACTTGGTAATCAATGCATCAAAGATTCCTACCGTAGCACGTCAATTAGAAATTCCTGTTAGTAAAACTTGGGAAAATACCATGGAAGAACTAGCTGGCTATGGGCAATTAAGAATGCATTCAGCACTTTTGAAAAAAAATAAATTTTACGGTGAGCTCTCCTTGGAATTACCTAAGAAAGATAAAAATGCGATGGAATATATCTTAAAGCAGCTAATTTCTACAGTAGATACTAACGACAATTAGGATCAATCAATGAAAAGAATAGCACTTATCATCGGAACACTATTGTTATTAGCTGTAGGGATACTCGTTTCCATCTTTTGGATCCGCAAGTCCAAAGCTGAGCAGCAACTCGTAAGCAACCAAAGCACGCAAATTATTACTATCGCTGTAGATGATATGGTCGTGGATAATCTTTCTAGCCTCCTCTCCTGGAACACTTCTTCCAGTGAGGGGGAGCGTAAAGAAAAATGGCTTAAAAAGATTGTTTTTGATGCTGGAATTTATATTCCTTCGCGGATATTCTTATTTAATCAGACAGCTAAGAAGGATTCTTTTTATGGCATAGTAGCCCTTGAAAGCTACGATGATTGTTTTACTTTCTTCGCAAACCATTTTCCTGAAGAGATGAACTTTATAGATAAGGAAAAAGGTATTGTTCACGTTGCTGTTTCAAAATATTTCCAGCTGATCTTTGATAGAGAGCATGTCGTATACTCATTTTCCATGAAGGAGGACAAGGGTTTTCAGGAGCTGGCCAACTTATTGCGTCATAGAGAGCGTTGGACTACGGTGGCGACACTGAAAGGCTTTGAAGCGTTAAATGCTAAGAAGCATATTGCCTATGTTCAAAAAGATCAAAAGTTAAAAATAGACGCGACTATTAATAATGGTGTGGCCCTGATTCAGGGGCAGTGGAGACTCCAAAAGGAGTTGAAAAGTGATTTTCAGGTTCAGGATTTAGCTGCCGACAAGGAAATAATACGCTGCTGGAACCTATTGGATGCAGCAGAAATCCCCCTATTTGCAAATATTTTAAGAGATTTCTCAGGTCTTCAGCCACCTGAATTTAATCAGCACTATGGCAATTATTTTGACCTTCAAGTCAATGACGACTATTTTACGCAGCATGACACGTCTATCGCCTATGTCTACGATGATGACTTTAATGCCACGGAGGAGAAGCAAGTAAATGATGTTCAAGTACCTAAAATAATTCAAGCATGGAAGTATGATGCTACCTGGGCGCAGGAGCTTCCCGATAGGCTTTTCTATAAATTCTACACCTATAATTTTGGGGGGTACTTATTTCAAAGTACGGCAAGCAATTTGTCGCATACGAACAATTTGATAAAGACAGCTTATCCCCTCTATGCATTCGTAGATTTCGGGAAAATGCCTGACTCCTGGGATATCCCCCTGCTTCAACGTTTAAAAAAAGCGCAGGTAAAGGCCACGCTTAAGACGAAAGTTCAAACATCAAACACCCTTTCCTTAGAAGGAAAGATAACTTATTAAATATGCTGACTAGATATTATATGGCAGTTATATGCTGCTTATTTTCCTTAGCAAGTTTTGCGCAAGGCGAACCTACAGCCTACACGCAGTATGAGGACTACAACTTATGGAATCTGAATAAAGCTGATACCGCGTATGTCTTTGCTGAGCAGGCCTATATCCGGAGCGCCCCCTCATTAAAAGGTACTATCTTGGACACCCTATCCGCAGGTCAGCAGGTGCTAATAAGCAGTGAAGGATACAATGGCAACACCATTCGTGGAATTGCTGCCCCTTGGCATGAAGTCACCTACCTTAAGGGGGCACAGCGCAAGAAGGGTTTTATTTGGCTAGGTCTGTTAGCGCTAAATGGCAGTAGAAATTCTGAAGGTTTATTATTTGTTACAGGTTTCAAAAAATTGGTTCCTGAAACATCCCTGAAGTCCGCTTATTATGAAACGGCGTTAAAAGTATTCAATGCTCAGCAGCAGTTGCTGACATCGGAACTTTATCAAACCGATAGTGGGGGGCAGTTGGGGACAGAATCTAAGCTTCTTGGAGGAATGGGCTTACAAAATATTAAGAATATCCACCGCTTTGGCTTACTAAGTGGAGCCTGTGGGGTTCCTAGTTTATTTTATTATTTTGCATGGAATGGTACCACATTAATACGTTTTCCAGATAAGATGTCTGTCTCTGATGCAGGAGTATTCTACCATGAAGAGACCCTATTATTTCCGTCCGAACACCGGGGGGATCCTACCCTTATTTACAAAAGAACGGTTACAGGAGAAAATACAGATGACAGTTTAGACGAACCTATTTACAAAGAAACTAAGGGTCAGCGCACTTACCATTGGGATGGACGCACGCTTTTAGAGCGCTAGCTCTACGAGGTTGATCGCCTCCAAGAAACACATCGGCCGAATGTAAGACGCGTGCAGCTTCGGCCGATTCCTTCACCTTGACATCAGTACGTAGAATCATCTCCTGCTCCACCACATCCAACAGCTCCCCTCTTAAATCCGCTCCCTGCCAGGGTGTATACTGATATTTCGTATAGATCGCTTGGGCTAAAGCCAGGGCATCCAAAAGAGCTTGATTTGCTCCCTGCCCTTTAAAAGGACTCATGGGATGTGCCGCATCCCCAATTAAAGTCACAGGTTGAGCTTTCTCAGAAAGTGCACCCTGCAGGGCCTCACGATCATAAACAGGGTATCCAGAAATAAACTTTTCCTCCGTTGCCTGTAAAATTTCAGGTATAGGATAATGCCAATTTATCCGACTTAAGGCTTCCGCTTTTAACGCTTTAGGGCCCTGACTACTTAGGCTTTTTGCGGCTTCCTCCAGCATTGGAAAGCTCAGCTGCCACATAATAGTTTCCGCATCATAGGGCATCACATAAATACGTTCTACCCCATTCGCTGTCTGAAATACGGTGGTACCATCCAATAGTGGTGTCTCCGGAAGCTTTGCTAAGGGGCAAATCCCGAGAATAACAATACAGCCAAGATAGCGCAATTCATGGGTCTGATCCCCTAGAAGTAGTGTTCTTACCGCCGATCGTATACCATCGGCTCCCACGAGCAAGTCTGCTTCAAACTGACGCTCTTCTCCCGCAACGAGACAGGTTAATTTCAACCCTTTAGCTCCTTCCTGCTGATAGCTCACAAGCTGATGACCCCAATAAATTGCGGGATGATCACCTAACTGCGCCAATAGCTGCTTCCTTAAAGACTGCCTAGCAATATGAATATTGGAACGTTTGGGGTCTACGGAAAGTTGGCCTTCAACCCATTTTCTAGCCCCCCATTCACCAATAACCTCACCTGCCGGAGTATGCACAAGATGTCGTGTCGAGATTACGCCCTGATTAAGTTTTACTATACCGAAAGACTTTATGGCTCTACCTGCCTGCTGTAGCGTCAGACCATAGCCCTGTGCGCGCTCAGCAGCGTCTTTATCACGTTCAAAAATAGCAAAAGGGATACCTCGGTGTAAGCAGGCTACAGCAAGGGCTACGCCGGCCATCCCCATACCGACAATGGCAATTCTTGGAAAATGGTTTTCCTGCCCCTCAGGTGGTTTTTGATGGGGTATAATACCTGCACCATGACATTTCTCACAAGTCTGTACAGAAGCCTTAGGGCGCTCTGGAGCACCCCCTTTAGCGGGTTCATTTTCATATTTCAAGCATGCTTCTTTAAACTGCTGACGTTGCCTTTTGCTAAGCTTACGGCTAACTTTCCCACGGCCTAAACAATGCTTACATACAGACCAGGATGACTCTTTCATGCTAAAACTATTTACTTACCCTCTTTTAGAAATACAAATATATCAAATATAAGTATGGCTATTCATAGCAATTCGCACGATCAGTTATCAGAAAAAAATTACCAACAAATATTCATTTCAGCTGTTACTACAAACTAAAGAGTATAATATTTTAAAGAGTAGGATATGAAAGAAGAATTCAACGAACTCCAAGTCGTAAAAAACGACGAAACGCAGCAATTTGAGCTTACTGTAGATGGCTATATCGCTTTTATTGAATTTCGTGAGAAGCCCTCACATATTAGTTTAATCCATACCGAGAGTCCCCCGGAGCTTGCAGGTCGCGGAGTAGCAACCGCATTAATTGAAAAGACCTTAGCATACCTCGAGGCCAACAACTACAAACTACTCCCATTGTGCCCCTTAGTCTTTGCTTATATAAAAAAGAATCCTACATGGATTAGAATTGTGGAACCTAGTTTTCAACAAAGATTCTCTTCCTAAACGGATAGAATGACTATTCAATAACAACTTCTCAGTGATCTATCCACAGCTAAAGAAGGAGCTTGGCAAAAGCACGGGTGAACTAAGCGCTACTACCCGTGCGCCTGCGACATCATCAAAAGGTCCATTTAACGCCAGCCCAGTTCTGGCGCTATATATTTAATAATTGAATTCATAACATGAATATTATGGTCTACACCTAGGGTATTTGGAATTGTTAACAATAGGGTGTCCGCCTCTCGAATCGCTTCATCGGCAGCTAATTCTTTTATAAGCTGTGCTGGTTCTGCAGCATAGCTACGCCCAAATATAGTCCTCACATCTTCAATATGTCCTATTTGATCCGCTCTAGCAGCTTCTTGACCAAATAAATAGCGATCATCATCATTCACTAGGGCAAATATAGAGCGGCTTACTGACACACGTGGTTCATATGCATGGCCAGCCGCTTTCCAAGCTTCCCGATATAAGCGTATCTGCTCAGCCTGCTGAATATGAAAAGGCTTTCCATTTTCATCAAATTTCAACGTAGAGCTTTGCAGGTGCATACCATTTTCCGCAGCCCATATAGCCGTACTATTCGAAGCTGCACCCCACCAAATACGTCTTTGTAATCCCTCAGAGTATGGCTCTAAACGTAGTAGCCCTGGAGGATTTGGAAACATAGGATTGGGGCTCGGTTGCGCAAAACCGCGGCCGTGCAGCTTATCCAAAAATTCTAAGCCTTTTTTTCTACCCATATCAGCATCCGTATCACCTTCTTCCGGAGAATACCCAAAATGTCTCCACCCATCAATAACCTGCTCAGGAGAACCTCTACTAATACCTAATTGTAAGCGCCCTCCTGCAATTAAATCCGCAGCACTCGCATCCTCCACCATATATAGTGGATTTTCATAGCGCATATCTATGACCCCTGTACCGATTTCTATCGTTGAGGTCTTTGCACCAATTGCCGCAAGTAATGGGAATGGCGAAGAAAGCTGATTAGCGAAGTGGTGTACGCGAAAGTAAGCGCCATCAATTCCTATCTCTTCAGCAGCAATAGCTAGCTCTATGGATTGCAATAAGGTGTCTGAGGCTGTTTTGGTGTCATATGCGGGGTGATTCGCCCAGTGTCCAAAAGATAAAAACCCGATTTTCTTCATATGTTCTTTTTACAGATGTAACTACATCCTTATAATTGATTCATTGTCTATTGGCAAGTAAACAATTTAAATAATGGATTTGTTTGGTTAAACTGAAGGTTACGCGACAAGGTAGGTAGGTAGGTAGGTAGGTAGGTAGGTAGGTAGATAGATGGTTAGATAGATAGATAGATAGATTGTTAGTTATGATGCTAAATTATTTAAGCACTAAATTTGCATCCATTGAAATATATTCAAAAAACATTTTAGGCAGCAAAAAAATGAGCCGATTAACAGGATTAATCAGCTCACTTGCCTGCTACTAGTTTACCTTTTTTAATAAATATAAAATTACAAAGGTACCATTTGTCGATGATCCAACCCCTGGCAGACCTACGGTATTCACCAGCTCATAGCCTAACTCAGAAAGGTTGTTAATAATTGCTGCATGCGATTTTTTGTTGTATAAAATTTCAGAAAGCTTTTTACCTTCTTCAATCTGCTTTGCAGAATCTCCAAAATCAACTTTTACAATCAACTTGCTAGTTAATAATTTATCCTCCACCCGTACATAGATATAGGAGTCTTTCGCGTTCGTCACTTGGACGTCATTTGAAACTTTCTCTTGCGCTGAAGCACTTATAGAAAACACCGCTAATAAAATGATTAATAGATACTTATTCATAATGTTATAAAATTTATTTTACTACAATCATAGTAAATATTCCACCGATTAAAAAACAAGGATCTAAGCGAGGGCATATGTAAGCTACTTACGGGTGTACTTAAAACTAGAAATATATCGATTAAACAACTTAATCGATAATTAAATCAATTAAATGTCGGGAATAAAAAAATTAATAACATTTATTAATTGTAACAATACGAACAAACCTAATAGCAAATATTTATTAAAATAAAGTAAATTTTATTTCCAATTAACCCAGCAATAAGGATGCCTTAAAATTAAAAAAATCTAAAATTGAAATTCGCTACTTTTGTGGTATGCTTGTTCCACAAGCTTATATGGTAAAAGCAGCAGCATGGATTTCATAAAATGACAGCTGATTTTATGAACGCTTAAAGACTTTCAAGTATGACAACAATTTTCGTTAAAAATATGGTTTGCAACAGGTGTATTCTAGTGGTTAAAGACACGTTAGACACTATTGGAATAGCTAGTAAGGAAGTAAAACTTGGTGAGATTATACTTGAACACTCACCATCAGCGCCGCAATACAAGGAATTGAACACAGCTTTAACAGAGGTAGGTTTTGAGATTCTTGACACCAAGAAAAGCCAACTTATCGAACGCATAAAAAACACCATTATTTCAATCGTCCATCATCAAGATAATAAGTTGAAAACAAATCTATCGGACGCATTAAGCAGGACGCTAAATATGGACTACAACTACCTATCGAGTCTATTTTCCGAAATTGAAGGCCTTACAATAGAAAAGTATTTTATAGCGCAAAAAATTGAAAAAGTAAAGGAACTACTTGTGTATGACGAATGTTCTCTAAGTGAAATAGCTGAAAGACTCAACTATTCGAGTGTTGCCTACTTAAGCAATCAGTTTAAAAAAGTTACCGGACTCTCACCAACGAATTTCAAAAATACGCGTGCAGCAAAGAGAAAACCCTTAGATCAGGTGTAAGTAAATCTTACAACTTCTTTCTGAAATAACATAACGGCATTGCTACGAATAATTGCAAGCTTTGTGGTATAACTTCAACGATTAATTTATGTCAGCTAAAAACAGTTTTTTGAAGACCGACACATACCCCGTTTTGGGCATGGCATGTGCTTCCTGTGCCAGCAGTGCTGAAACCATCGTACAGAATCAACCAGGCGTTATAAAGGCTTCCGTAAACTATGCTACCGGAAATCTTACAGTAGCGTACGACAGCACCCTTACTCAAGCAGAAAAATTGCAAGCATCCGTGCAGGCTGCAGGATTTGACTTATTGATAGAAGAAGAAGCTAAGCAGCAAGAAACGCTGGAAACACTCCATGCTCAGCGCTTCGAAACGCTCAAGGCACGTACCTCCTGGGCTGTGATACTTTCCATTCCCCTGGTAATCATAGGCATGTTTTTTATGGAAATGCCCTATGCTAACCCCCTGATGTGGGCTTTATCTACGCCTGTCGTGGCATGGCTGGGAAGAGATTTCTTTCTAGGAGCTTTTAGGCAAGCGAAATTTGGAAACGCCAATATGGACACGCTCGTAGCTTTGAGCACCGGGATAGCCTATATTTTCAGTGTTTTTAATATGGTAGCGCCACAGTTTTGGCACGCACGCGGGCTGCATCCTCATGTCTATTTCGAAACTGCAGCAGTAATTATAACATTTATTCTCCTAGGTAAGCTTTTGGAGGAAAAAGCCAAAGGCAATACCTCCGCAGCCATTAAGAAGTTAATGGGGCTACAGCCGAAATCGGTGACTGTAATACAGGCAGATGGCACAGAGCTACTAACGAGCATCGAGGCTATTCAAGTGGGCGACCATATAATGGTAAAGCCTGGTGAGAAGATTGCTGTCGACGGGCAGCTCATTTCAGGAAACTCCTATGTCGATGAAAGCATGCTTTCGGGAGAGCCTACACCCGTATTAAAAAAAGAGTATGACAGCGTATTTGCGGGTACCATCAACCAAAAAGGAAGCTTCCGATTTAAGGCTGTAAAAGTTGGTAAGGAGACCCTCCTAGCACAGATTATACAAATGGTGCAACAGGCGCAAGGATCCAAGGCTCCGGTGCAAAAACTGGTCGATAGAATAGCTGGAATATTTGTCCCTACAGTGATGTCCATAGCAGTCTTAACATGGCTAGCGTGGATACTTTTTGGAGGTGAAAATGGCCTTGTACATGGCCTGCTATCTGCGGTAACGGTACTTGTCATCGCTTGCCCTTGTGCGTTGGGCTTAGCAACACCCACAGCCATTATGGTTGGCGTAGGTAAAGGGGCCGAAAATGGCCTACTGATCAAGGATGCAGAGAGCTTAGAGCGCGCTAAAAATATTGATGTCATCCTGCTAGATAAGACAGGAACACTCACCGAAGGGCGCCCCACCGTGAACGCCATAAGGTGGGCTAATGATGACAATAGCACAGAAGATATCCTGCTAAGCCTCGAGAAGCTGTCAGAACATCCCCTAGCCGAGGCAGTCGTAAAATTCTTCGCCAATGGCACTACGCTTCCCCTATCAAACTTTGTCAGCCTTACTGGAAAGGGTGCAAAAGCTGATTTCCAACAGAAAACGTATTACGTAGGCAATAAAAAATTACTCTTGGAAAATGGTTTACCCCTGCCCGAGGAGCTTCTACAGCAAGCAACGGAATGGGCCAGCTTAGCAAACACCGTGATTTGGTATGCTACGGCAACTGAGGTGCTTGCGGTACTGGCGATCTCTGATAAGGTTAAAGACAGCTCCGCAAGTGCAGTACAAGAATTGCAGGCTATGGGCATCGAACTCCATATGGTCACGGGAGACAACGAAGCGACGGCAGCAGCCATAGCGGCGCAGTGCGGCATAAAACATTTTCAAGCAGAATTCCTTCCTCAGCAGAAAGCCGACTATGTGAAGGAACTTCAACATCAAGGACATACCGTAGCCATGGTGGGTGATGGCATCAACGACAGCACGGCCTTAGCGACAGCGGATGTAAGTATTGCCATGGGCAAGGGCTCCGATATCGCTATGGAGGTAGCGAAAATAACCATTATATCGTCGGATCTCACAAAAATAGCCGCCGCCATACGTCTCTCCAAACAAACGGTATCGACCATAAAACAGAACCTATTTTGGGCCTTTATATACAACCTTATTGGTATTCCTCTGGCTGCAGGCATCCTATATCCTATCAATGGATTCCTACTTAATCCCATGCTGGCGGGAGCTGCCATGGCGCTAAGTAGCGTTAGTGTGGTATGCAATAGCCTACGCCTGAAATGGAAAAAATAACGCTTTAAGGGAAAATAAAAATTGTAATTTGCTGAACGTTTAAAAAGTGTAATCATGGAAAATAAAGAACTAATATTTAAAACGAACCTAAACTGTGCTGCTTGCGTAGCGAAGGTAAAAGCGGACTTTGACGCCGCTCATGGGGTGGTGAGCTGGAAGGTAGATACCGATAAAGCAGACAAAATTCTAACGGTAGCTTCTAACGGAATATCGGAAGATGATGTCATTACAATAGTGAAAAGTAAAGGGTTTAAAATCGAACCTTTGGTGTAAGAAAAATTGTGAATTTGTAATTTTTTAAAATTGTAATTTTTTAAAATATTTAATAGCCCGCTTAGTTTATAAGTAGGGCTATTTTTCGTTAAAATAGCAATAAATTTGGGAGACCTGCGGGAGCGTATGTATCAGCTGTTAGTGCACTGATATGACATATTTACGAATCCCAGCAGGATGCAGGAATTTATATCTCTATCTGATAAAATTTATTTCTTTTAAAAGTATTTAATAGCCAATTAATGATAAAATATTAATGTAAAATTATTTTTTTATAAAATTTTTTTTATAAGTTAACGTAATATTTACTAAAAACACATATATTTGCGAAAACTAAAATATATAAAATGAAAAGAACCAATATTTCCCTGAGCTGCCTAGCTGTAATTTTCTTACTGTCATCCTGTTATACATCCAAAATTTCCCACGGAAATTTGACAGTTGATTCCCCTACTGTAAAAGTTAATAGCGTAAAAAATCATTCATTAATTGAAGGATTGATTCCATTAAACAAAGGTTACGAGGCCAAAAACTTTGTAGGTGATAAAACAAATTATATGACTAAAAGTCAAATAACATTTGTTGATGGGCTATTAAGATTTATCACACTTGGTATTTACACACCATCTACAACTTCTTTCCATGTTCATGAAAATGAGTCTTTAGCAAAGTAAAAAATGCTTTTATAAAAAGGCCTATGACAGTAACATAGGCCTTTTTAATTGGAACAAAATTATTTCCGCAGGTGTTAAAGATTACCTTTCTTGAGCTCTTCTACCGCAAAATTTGCTGCTCGAGCAGTTAAAGCCATAAAAGTTAACGACGGATTTTGTGTACCCGTAGAGATCATGCATGCACCATCCGTAACAAAAACATTCTTGCAGTCATGTATCTGGTTCCACTCATTCAATACGGAAGTTTTGGGGTCTCTTCCCATCCTAACTCCTCCCATTTCATGAATATCAAGACCTGGATTTTGGATGTTGGTACGGGTATAAATATTTTTCACACCGACATATTCTAACATTTCTGCGCCCTGTGCTAAGAAGTCTTCACGAGAACGATGATCATTATCATCATAATCGATCGAAGTTATAAGCTGAGGGATACCATAAGGATCGACAGCTTTACTATCCAGACGTACGTGATTAGAAGCTTTAGGAATTGTTTCACCTTGCATCATCATACCTACTCCCCAACCGCCTACTTCTAGCAGACTATCCTTAAAATCTGCTCCCACAGCATCCCCCGTGTAGTTGGCCCCTCGGCCTCGATAAGCGCTAAAATAGGAGGCATATCCGCGCATAAATCCCATCTCTTGCTTATTAACATTTCTAAAATTAGGGATAATCGGTTGCGTTGGACGACGGCCAAAGAAGTATTTATCTTCAAATCCTTCTATTGAACCTCCTAGAGAACCTGTATAATTATGGAAAGCAATATATTTCCCGAGCAAACCAGAATCATTTCCTAATCCTTGTGGAAAGCGCTTGGATTTAGAATTTAGTAAAATCATATTTGTCGCAAGTGTAGAGGCATTGACAAAAATTATTTTAGCAAAGAACTCAATAACTTCACGGGTATTAGCATCTACCACACGGACTCCGACGGCTTTTTGCTTTTGTTCATCATAAATAATACTTTCAACAATAGAATCTGGACGTAATGTTAAGTTTCCAGTCTTCGCCGCCCAAGGTAATGTGGAGGCATTGGAACTAAAATATCCACCAAATGGGCAACCTCGTTGGCAGTGTGAACGTGCCTGACACTGGGCTCTCCCTTGATCCAAATGAATTTGCTTGGGTTTTGTTAGATGGGCACAACGCCCCGATATTACCTGTCGATCGCTGTACTTCTGCGGCAGTTTTTGCTGAATATATTTTTCCACAGAATTTAACTCAAATGGAGGAAGAAATTCTCCATCAGGCATCGCTGCGTTGCCGTCTAAATTTCCGGAAACGCCAATAAATTTTTCAACATGGCTATACCAAGGAGCCATATCCTTATAGCGAATTGGCCAGTCTACGGCAAATCCATCGCGTGCAGGGCCCTCGAAATCAAAGTTTGACCAGCGCTGTACTTGGCGTGCCCAAAGCAAAGACTTGCCACCAACATGATAGCCACGGATCCAATCGAAAGGCTTTTCTTGGATATAAGGTTGTTCCTTATCTTTAGTAAAAAAATGTAGGGTATCCTCTCGAAAAGCATAGCATTTAGAAGTTATAGGATTTTCCTTTACTACAGACAGCGGTAATTGGCCACGATGTTCAAAATCCCATGGATCCATATAGGCTGTGGGGTAATCTTTAATATGTTTCACATCCTTTCCACGCTCTAAAACCAAGGTTTTCACCCCCTGCTCACATAGTTCTTTTGCTGCCCATCCCCCAGAAATTCCGGAGCCGATCACGATCGCGTCAAAATGGTTTGCTTGTGTACTCATAATTGGTAAATGACAGATTATAAGGTTATAATTTTATTAGTTTTTACAGACTCATCGCATGCTAGCGCAATTCTTAAGCTATTTAAAGCTTGTAAATTTTGCTGATCTAAATTTAAATCAGATAGAATTGCTTTTTTAAAAAACAATTGCTCACGGTTGCAAAGTTCCTGATGATCGGGCTCATCACATAGATTTATCCATTCATCGGTATGTACAAATTTATTTTCAGCATCAACTTCAGCAAGATGAACACGTAGGTTTTCAGCCTTCGAGTGACTCGATATCGCATCCGACTGACCTGCAGAAGAGGCTTGATTAGCGACAATGGAAACCGAGCCTTTAGGTCCGATAACATCTTTAACAAAGAATGCAGTCTCAGAAATCATAGGCCCCCAACCAGCTTCATACCAACCCACGGAACCATCATCAAATTTAATTTGAAGTTGTCCATAATTATAATTCCAGGCTGGAATATCTGCTGAAAGGCGCGCACCAATTGCGGAAACTTGAATGGGGTTTGCTTGCGTCATCTGACACATTACATCAATATAATGTACCCCACAATCTACAATAGGGCTTAAAGATTTCATTAAGTTACGATGTACATCCCACATATACCCTTGACTTTGCTGATTTAGATTCATACGCATTACCAAAGGTTTACCGAGCTGATGAGATTGTTCAATAAAGGTAATCCATGAAGGGTGATAGCGTAAAATATATCCTACGACTAATTTTTTAGCCGATTTTCGCGCCTGTTCTATAATTTCTGCTGCTTCCTCCACAGTGGTAGCCAATGGTTTTTCTAAAAAAACATGTGCCCCTGCTTCAAAGGCCATCAGGGCATAGCGAAAGTGCGTATCAGGATAAGTAGAAATACAGACAGCATCTGGTTTACTGCTAGCTAAGGCTTCAGCATAATCGCTAAATACAGGATACTTATTATCAAATTGTGCATTGAGTTGATCTTTAGAATTCCCTCGTGCAACCAAACCACAAATTTCAAAGTCATCTATAGCATGATATGCCTTCGCATGGGAGGCCCCCATATTTCCGCAGCCTACTACTAAGACACGAATTTTTTTATTTTCCATATTAGTAATTATTAATCAGTTAAAGGTTTAGAATCCACGTTGGTTTCAGTTTCTTTACGAGGTATAGGCAAGTGCTTAAGTTTAAATATTAAGGAAAATAGTATTAAAATAATCAAGGCAAAAAGCATTGGCACCATCCACACAGATTGCCAATTATAGCGAAATGTATCATCGATGCTATTCACAAAATTTAGGGTTATAAGACCCGAAACATGGGACCCAAGAAACATTCCTATACCATAGGTGCCACAAGTAATTAACCCTTGGGCTGCAGATTTAATACGTTCATCGGCCACTTTATCCATATAAATCTGCCCAGTTACAAAGAAGAAATCATAGCAAAGTCCATGGATAATAATCCCTATATACAAAAGGATATGTGAGTCCATTTTATACCCATATGCAAAAAGAAAATACCTGAGAACCCAAGATATTAGACCGATTATAAACATCATCTTTAAGCCTAATTTTCTAAAAGCAAAAGGGATAGCCAGCATAAATAGTAATTCCGAAATCTGCCCTAAAGTCATTACTGCAGCAGAGTTCTCAACACCTACGTCAATTAAGAAAGGGTTTGTAAAACTATAATAAAATGACAGGGGAATACAAATCGCTATAGATGTTATAAAAAAGATAATAAATGATCTTTTCTTAAATAATACGAAAGCATCCAACCCTATTAATTGCTTCCAATTACTAGTAGATGAAATCGTCTTTTTTAAGGGAATTAATAAAGAGAATCCTGCAAGCGCCAAACTACAAAAAGCAGCTATTTTAAAGGTCGTAGGTGAAACTTCTAGCTTAAAATAACTAATAATTAGCCCCGAACATATCCACCCCAAAGTACCAAAAGCACGTACCTTAGGGAATTCCACCGCGGGTTGATCCAAGAGTCTAAAAGCGATAGAATTCGATAAAGCCATCGTAGGCATATAAAGGAGGCAATACAATAAAATTAGCCACCAGAATGAGTCATAATCTTGTGTTAAGCTTAAAATAAATAGGCAGATGGCTCCTAACAAATGTAGTATTGACATCACATATTTTGGTGAGAAGAATCGATCAGCAATCAAGCCTACAAAAAGAGGTGAGATTATAGCTGCGATAGAGAGATTGGCATAAGCCGAGCCTATTTGATTAGCATCCCCTTGAAAAGCATTTAGAATATAACTCCCTAAAGTTACATACCAAGCTCCCCAAACGAAATATTCTAGAAACATCAAGATGGACAGTTTTAATTTAATCTTTGATTTCATATCCGTTTAATAATGGAGGAATTATAAATACTTCGTGTAAGGGAACTTAATCTACCTGCGCTTGCAGGTAGATTAAGTATAATTTCTCGTCGATTAAAATATAGCGTAACCACGATTACAGGTAGTTAGGATGCTGCGTTAAAATCGAGTTGGAGCGATCAATTTCAATTTGAGGAATTGGAAACGGCCAGCTTGTATTCGAAGCATCTCTACCCTTGTCTGCAAATCCATATTTCTTATGGAATTTCTGCATTGTCTCCGCATAGATACCGTTACGCACTAAATCGTATAGGCGTACACCCTCTAAAGCTAATTCACAACGTCGTTCATTTAAGATCGCTGGAATGAAATCATCCGACTCTTTGAGTGCGTATTTAGCGTTAAACTCACTTTCAGAAATTGGTTTTAATGTCGACGCAAAATTTCTAAATATAGCACCCTGATCCACTTTTGAAGTTGTCACAAAAGCACGTTTACGCACCTCATTAACATATTTTAAAGCTTCAGTTTTGGCGCCACCAGAACGGTAAATAGCTTCCGCATACATCAGCAGCACTTCCGAGTAGCGTATAAGGTACGGTTGCCAGTTGCTACGTGTAAGGTCATTATTCTGACGGTAGGACTGTGGCACAAAAGCCTTACGAGATTGCTGTAGGTTAAAATCATTGAAATAACCTCTGTAATTATGTATCTCTTGTCCTCCTGCAGAAGTCTTAAAGATATCGTTATGGCTGATTATGGTAAACAAGCGTCTAGGGTCTGCTTCATTAAAGGCACTGGCTAAATCCCTTGTAGGGGTATTTCCTCCCCATCCACCGACATTATTTCTACCCACATTCATAATGGCAAAGGAGTTTCCAGAAGTACCGAAGGCCGGATTGTAGGCGTACATTACGCCTAAAATATTTTCCTTAGATTTTGGTCCTACCTGATAATCTCCTAAGAACAAGCTTTGATAATCGGGAAGCAAACTTAAGTTTCCAGTACGCACCACTTCTCCTGCAGCATCCTTAGCAAGGAGATACTCTGAATTCGCTGTTCCAGGAAGCAAGCCCTGCTCTATCATACCTGCGAAGAAGAGTGCAGCTTTCGCTTTTAAGGCGTAAGCGGCATCTTTAGATATACGGCCTATTTCACTAGAATTTAACGCAGAAGAGCGCGGGAGATTAACCTCCGCTATAGCTTCGTTTAAATCGGCGTAAACTTGATCACGAAGGTCTGCAAGGGACGCTTTCTCTAGCCGCGTATCTGGCAGCTGCACTGTATTTACTAAAGGCACCTCACGAAAAACAACGATGAGGTCGAGGTAATACCAAGCGCGCAATACTTTAGCTTCAGCGATATAGCGGCTGACGGTTTTTGCAGGCACAGGGACACCATTTTCCACTAAATTGGAACCCTGAGTTGCAAACCCATTGAGAGCAATATTACATTTGCCAATACCTGAAAATCTATTATTCCAAGTTTCAAAAAGAAGGGAATTAGAAGTTAAAGGCTTCCCTCGTCCGACTTCCGTTGTTTGAGGGCGATCCCCGGGATCAGAGCCTCCAGCATCCGCATTGTCTACAGCTTCATCACCGATGGCGACCCTATTGATGGTAAAGCCCCAAGATTCCGAAATGGGCTGATAGCAACTGGTCAACAATTTAAGTCCTGCACCATCGGTTTTAAAAAACTCAGAATCGTTTAATACACCATATGGATCGCGTGCTAAAAAATCTTTTTTACAAGCACTTGCTCCACCTAATAATAGAAATATCGTTATGTAATTGAATATCTTTTTCATCGTTAAAAACTTACATTTATACCAAACATGAAGGATTTTGCCGCCGGGTAATAACCTTGATCGACGCCCATACTAAGCGGTGATCCCGAACCAATTTCAGGGTCTAAGCCCTTGTATTTCGTAAAAGTAAATAGGTTATATCCTCCCGCCCAGATTCTTAATTTTTGAAGCTTAATTTTCGTTAAAGTTTGTTGTGGAAAATTGTATCCAAACTGCACACTTTTGATTCTTAAATAGGAACCATCTTCAACTAACCAATCTGAAATTTGCAAATTCGATTGATTGGAAGCCGATATTTTAAATTGCTCCTGAGAAGGGTTCGTCGGTGACCATGCCTGCTCCATAAAATCTTTTGGCGCATTATACCATCCCACACCGGAATTCATATCTATTTTCTTGATATTCATAATATCATTACCTAAAGTTCCTTGAGCAAGAATTTGCAAGTCAAAATTCTTGTAATCACCACCTAGGCGCAAGCCATAGATTAAACTTGGAAAAGGATCTCCTATACGCGTACGGTCTTCAGAATTTATCACTCCATCGTTATTCACGTCAACAAAACGTAGATCACCAGGGACAACACCTGTCTGCACATAGCTATCTATTTCAGCTTGATTTTGAAAGATTCCATCAGTCTTAAACCCATAGAAATATCCAATAGGCATATTTTCTTGCGTTAAGGTCGTGGTATAGCTTATCCATCCTCCACCGGCAATAGGCTCTCCACCACCAAGGCTTAGCACTTTATTTTTCACAGAAGACACATTACCTGAAATGCTATAGCCAAAATCTCCAACTTTATCCCGGTAGGAAAGATCAACCTCTAAGCCTGAATTACGCACAGAACCCGCGTTTGACCAGGGGCTGTTAGGAAAACCTAAGTAGGACGGCAGCGGCACATTTAGGAGCATCCCATTCGTTGTTTTCTGATAGGCATCTACCGTTAAATTTAATTTCTTTTGGAAGAATGATAAATCAACTCCAATATCCATTTGTTCTGTTTCTTCCCATTGGATTGCAGAATTCCCGATATAATTACTTCCTCCAATTAGCTGAGGATTGTAGTTTCCAAAGAGATAGTATCCTATATTTCCTGAATAGGTGGTTAGATACGCTCCTCGACTGATATTTTGATTACCTATCTTACCCCAACTCATACGTAATTTCCCAGAACTTAGCCAAGGTGAATTTTTTAGACCTTCCTCCTCAGAGAAATTCCATCCCGCAGAAATAGACGGGAATGTTCCCCATTTTTCACCTTCAGCAAAACTTGAAGAGCCATCTCTACGTATGTTTGCGGTGACCATATATCTATTTTTGTAAGAGTAAAATATTCTTGAAAAATAGGAGTTTAAGGCAGATTCCCATTTTGAACCCGAAGCCTGAGGGTTAATACTTCCACCATCAATGATCCATTGACTCGGGTCGTTGGATATTAATCCAGAACGAGAGCCTGCTGAATACTCACTCTTCCACTCTTCTGCAGAAGTCCCTAAAAGGGCCGAAACATGATGATCATCAAATTTCTTTTCAAAAGTTAATGTATTTTCCCAGACGTAATAATTGGATTTTGAATTCGCAGCCCCGACGGTAGCATCCACATTAAACTGGTTTCCATTTAGGTAATATTTAGGCTGAAAGGAGTTGGATATCCCTGAGCTGATATCAGCCCCAAAATTGGAACGAAATTTCAACCAATCCGTCAGTTTTATATCGACACTTGCCCCCCCTTTAATAGCTGTACCCGTCCATCTATTATTTTTATAGATTTCTGTTTGCGCTACAGGATTTGCTTTATTGGTCATTAATATGGGACTATAATTGTTCCATGAATTATTCGCATCTATACGATCGAGAAATAAGCCCGGCTCCAATAGGGAAGGAATATCTTTTAAATTATTTCTATAGACAGGTGAAAGAGGGTCGGCAACGAAGGCGATAAAAGCGGTATTAAATCCTGGACTATTTTCCAGTACATTTCCTCGACCTTCAGTGATTACGCCTAAATTTCCAGAAAATTTCAACCAATCGCGCACCGTATGATCTACATTCCCGCGAATGGATAATCTATCATAGTCCGATCCCTTAATAATACCATCTTGATCGAGGTAACTTACACTTGTGCGATAGGCTAGATCTTTCATTCCACCGGAAATCGCGAAATCGTAATTTTGAATGACAGCATCTTTATTATTTATCTGTTTCCACCAGTTTGTTCCCTCTTCAGAACCCGTATTGGATTTCAAAAATTTAAGGACATCTTTTTTATCTTGATCAGAGAAATATGGGGACAAACCAGCGTTTGTATTCGCAAGATTTTTGTAGTCCATAAATTCTGAAGCATTCATCATTTCATATACTTTTACGGGATTTTGGAAACCTACATAACTATCAAAGGTCAATTGATTCGTGAGTTTATCACCGACGCCTTTTCCTTTCGCTGTGGTAACCATAATGACCCCGTTGGCTGCACGCGACCCATAGATTGCGGAAGCCGAAGCATCTTTAAGTATTTCCAACGATTCTATATCGTTGGGATTCAACCAGGCAATATCATTCTGAGGAAGACCGTCAACGACATATAGTGGATTATTGTCATTCACAGTACCTATGCCTCTGATTCTTACCGACGGAGCTGCACCAGGACTACCTCCAGTGGAGGTTACTTGCACGCCAGCAGCCTGCCCTTGAAGGGCTTCCGCCACCCCCCGTACGGGCATATTCTTAAGATCCTCCCCTTTAACTTTACCTACAGACCCAGTAAGGTCTCTTTTTAGTTGAGTACCATACCCTACGACGATAACTTCATTCAGCTCACTCACGGAAGTTTGGAGGGTAATCGTTAAAAATTGGTTTTGTTCTACTAACATCGTTTTGGCTTCATATCCCATTGCCGAAAACTTAATATGCTGTGGAAGCTGGTTTAGGGCCACCTTAAACTGTCCATTGAGGTCTGTAGAAACGGCTATATTTTCTTTTGTAGTGGTTACAGTAACACCCGCTAAAGCTTGACCTAATTCATTAACCACACGCCCCGATAGTTGGTTTTGTTGTCTTAGTGTTGCTGCTATATTACTCTTCCCATTACTTGTAGACTTATCTACCGATTTTTTTTCTATGATGTATACCGTATTATCTTCTATGGTGTAATCAAGTTGATTCTCTGCTAAAAATGATTTTAAGAAAGTCTCAAATTTCTCATTTTTAATATTTACGGATATATTTTGCAAACTTTTCACAAGGGAAGTTTCATAGAGAAACTCATAGCCTGTTTGCTTTTGGATATCACCTAAAACCTGCTCGAGTCGAGCTTTCTTATAGTTTAAGGTTATGATGTGCCCTTGAATTCCTGCGAAGGTTTGCGTGTATGAAAAGCTTAACAGTGCAGCCACAGCTAACGTCTTCCAGTTGACAGCCCCCTTCACTTTACGTTTTTGGGAACGTATTTCTTTCAATAATTGTTGGTTTGATTTCATAATGGTTTGGTAATAATTGATAATTACTCAGTTTTATTTAGGATGTAAGGTTCATCTTAGTTTTATCTCATAATCAAAATCCTCCTTTCTGTAATTTCAAATTTTGAATTCGACACTTTCTCGAGTTGTTTCAAAATCTGCGTTAATGATTTATCCTTACTTAAGGATCCCGAAAAAGTCTCCCTATGGTCATTAACCACCTGGATATCATCAATATCATACCATTGAGCTAGCTTTTGGATGATATCAATAATTGGTTCTTCATGGAAGGTAAAAAATCCGCTACGCCACATTCCAATTTCCTGAATTGATATTTTCCGCGTATTAAATTCACCCTTACTTTTTGTTGCATAGCCCTCCATACCAGGAGTTAATTTCACTTGATGCGTTCCGTTATCGAGTGCTACACTGCCACTTGAAAGGGATGTCAGTACATGCGAATCTGATTGATAAGCTTTCACATTAAATGAGGTTCCTAGAACGGTGATTTCTGTTTCTTTTGCGCTAATTTTAAAGGGCCATGTTTTATGGTGCGAGACATCAAAAAATGCTTCCCCATGTAGAGCAATAGTTCTAAATTCTTTTGAAAATATTGTCGGAAGCTGAATGCTACTTTTTCCATTCATATTGACGAGAGTTCCGTCCATCAATCGAATTGTACAGCTGGCTTGAGAACCGGTGGCTATGAGGTATGTTTTGTTTTTAAATTTTTCTATAAATTCAAGCGAGAATTCGAATGCCAACTGGCCCTTCTCTAAGACGTTAAGTTTCACATCTTTGGTGGGTAGTGCTAGGCTGTTGTTCGACAATAGCTGAAGGTCTTTGCTGTAATGTAAGGTTTCTCCAGAAGGAAGAATCAAGCTGAGGTATGCCTGATTGGAAATACTACTTAAGGAAGAATCCTGAGTCGCTCTAAATAAACTTGAATCTTTTTGATAGATTACCTTAAATAGCAGGAAAATAGAAATACTTGCAGCTAGCGCTATAATTGTATTCCATGCAGTAAATTTATTTCTTTTTCGGGGCTCCTCAACAACTATTTTATCCTGAATGAATGCAAGTGTCTTTTGACTATTAAATTCAGTATTCTTTAAATCTGAAATCTGTTCAGAAGAATGAAATTTCGCGGTAAGCAACGCTAGCTCTTCAGTAGACATGCTTGCTAGCTGATCGAGCAACAAGGCTAAATCATCTTTTGATATTTTATTAGCTAAATATTGAGCGTATAATAGGTGTATACTCTTTTTTGAATCCATAATTAACCTTAGGCTTTGTTATAGAACAGCGCTCAACGTTTATAGGACTAGAAGTTTTTTTAAATTCTTTTTAATCGCCAAGAAAACTTTGGAAAACAATTAGGTAGGATAGAAAATAGGGGGAATTTTTGAATACCTTACGTAACGTTTTCAATGCCTCCACCATATGGTTCTTTACGGTATGAATAGAAATCCCTAATCTATCAGCAATCTTTTGATGTGATAAGCCCTCCACGCGAGAAAGGTTAAATATCTCTTTCTGCTTTGGGGTTAACTTCTCAATAGCTAATTGAATACTTCCCTCCAATTCCTTATATATCAACAGGTCCTGCGCTTCTAAATCTAAAAGTTCTATATTTTGATAAAGTCTATCAAAGGAATAGGACCTACGATTGATAGCTTTTAACTTGTTAATGGCGTAACGCTTTGTCATCACATATAAAAGAACCCAAATATTAGAATCCTTATCTAACTCCTCCCGCTTGTCCCAAATTTTTATAAATACTTCCTGAACAATATCCTGACTCCAGCCGCTATCCTTTACAATCTGAAAAGCCAAATTAAATACACGGTTAGCATACTTATTATAGAGATACGTTAAGGCAGATCCATCCCCTTGGATAAGCTTAGCCATCATGTCAGATAATTGATCTTTTTCACTCATCATATTGAATTATTCATATCGGTCATAACACAATTATTCTGAATTACAAATAACATCTATAAACTCGCCAATAATTTTCATATTCTCACCATCCGCTTCAGAGATTACGATGGGCTTAAAGGATTCATCATAGGAGTTTGGCAATAGTTGAATACGCTTAAGCTTGTCCCCTTTTTCAGTAAGTAGACTTTCACAGGAATAGGTTTTCACGGTAAAGGCAGCGTTAAACTCTTCGTCTTGCATGGCGCTATGCTCGACAAGGACAATTTTTCCATTTCTGCTCCCTCCGGAGTAATGTTTAAATAAGGCTATAGCGCCGTTAGGAATTACGCGGTTCATCGATTCCCCAACAATTTTACAGGCAAAATAGTCCTTAGCATCCTTCACAAAAGATGGCGCCGCAATTAAAGTCGCCGCATTATCTGCTTGTAGATCACTAAAGCTTCCTGCTGCAGCATAAAAATTAAATAATGGAATGACTACCGAATTATTCGTTAAAACTACCGTTTTCTTTTCAGCGCTATTATCATGCATATAGTTATACATGGATTCTACTACTGGCGGAAAGATGTTAAAGCGAATTTTAACGACAGGGACTTGTCCACCATTATCCGTCTGTATCGCAGTTTGGTTTACGGTTGATAAATTAGGTTTCATCTCACCCATATAGTAGAAATCAAGCCCTTCATCATTACTCTTTTTTATGAATAATGGTAGACGGATGTCACCTTTCGCACCAAGTATAGCTTGCACGTCACTACTTCCAATCGTACGATTAGATTTCGACATCCAATCGAATTCCCCTGGATTTACAAATTCATCCTCATATTTAGTGGATGCCGCAATATGCTCTTCTTTATGATAATTCACAAAAATTGGACAGTTTGAATAATCTGGGCTCACAAGATAACCGCCAACATTCTGCGCTACAGGATTTTCTAAGGCATTTAATATTCTGAAAACATCCTTTCGTGAATATTTTCTATACATCACAAAACCTTGATTCCAATCTTCGCTATTAAATAACTTCTCATACTGGGAAATGGCGTATTTTGTGTTGTCCAATAGGAAATTTCTAAAAACTAGGTTATCAAGCAACTGACATAAGGTACTTGAAAATCTAAAAACATCGTTTTCAATAGTCACAAGATCTAGGTTGTATATTTCCTTAACAGCTATCAGCTTCTTGTCCTTATTTTCACGTATAAACTGAAAATTTAGATTTATCAGGCAGGATTCTATCGTTTGCTGCGAAACTACATAGCCATATTTTTCATGAATTATACGCTTAAAATCTGCTACAGGCAAATCACCATTTTCCAGTAAAAAAAATAAAATCAAACTCTCCTCTACCCTTTTGGAATTATTAATTTCTTTCGCAAACAGCTCAAGAAGCTTTACTTCCTTAGCACTAAGTTGAACGGAGAAGCTAGCATCTACCTTTTTAAGAAAGTTAAAGTAAGACCTCGCATAAGCTACAAATAGATAGGGGTCCCGAGCTTCATTATCAATAAAATCCATCATCATGGGAGTTCTTCCCAATCTATATTTCAATAAGTTATAGTCTTTTTTCAAATCAGCCAATAACTGCATATTTGAAGAATCTATAGATTGAAAAATTTTCTCTTTTGTAATTTTATCAAAATTTATAGTAGAAGCCCCGGGTATCTTCCGACTTCCCTCGGTAATCATCTTTCGAATGTGATCTTTATTGTAGGAGGTGTCTCCATATAAAGCAATCGGAATTAAATAACTATTTTCGTAGTTGCCAATAAAATCTATGACCGTCAGATATCCTTTTCCTTCGGCTTTCCTCAGCCCCCGACCTAGTTGTTGAATAAATATAATCGCTGATTCTGTAGGTCTTAGCATGATAATCTGATTAATCTTCGGAATATCAATACCTTCATTGAATATATCCACGGTGATTATAAAGTCCAGCTTTTCATGCAGATTATCAGATTCAAGGCGACTTATGGCTTTAGCTCTTTCATCTTCCGAATGAGCTCCTGTTAAAGCTTGCGTTCTTAGCCCTTTAGAATTCAGCAGGAAAGCTAATTCTCTAGCTTCCTCCGTACGTGAGCAAAATATCAACCCTCTTAAAATGCCATTATCACAGCCATAGAATCGTGATTGCTCAATAATACGGTTGACTCTCTCTTCAGAAACTAATAAATTGAAAATAGACTTTTCAGCAATCTCCCTATCGTCAATTACTAAATCTGTTACGCCATAATAGTGAAAAGAACTTAGCATATCCTCCTCTAAAGCGCGGTTTAAACGGATTTCATAGGCTATATTATGGTCAAACTGTTCAAAAATATTATTGCCATCCGAGCGCTCAGGCGTGGCAGTCATGCCTAATAGAAATTGAGGCCTTAAATAATTTAGTAGTCTACTGTAGGAATTTGCGGCCGAACGATGCGTTTCATCAATAATGATGTAATCAAATAATTCCCTATCAAATTGTTCAAAGTTCGCCAATTTTGAAATCGTCTGAACGGTAGAAAATATAAAATCACAAGCTAGATCTTTGGTGGCACCAGCATACAATCCCATGGTACGCGTGCTACCGAAAACTTTTTTAAAAGTTTTCATGGCATCGCGCGCTATTGTTAACCGATGTACGACAAACAATAACTTTTTAGCATTAAAATTTTTGGCATCAAATGCTGCTAGGTACGTTTTACCAGTACCCGTAGCAGAAATTATCAAAGCCTTATTTTTTCCCTGTAGTCGTAAAGAAGATAGATTCACCAACGCTTCCTCCTGCATCCTATTAGGAGTGACAACTTCAACTGCTGCTACCGATTTCTCTTTAATGCGCTTACTTAAGAGAAACTGCTCGAGGTAGAGCTCATTATAATCTTCAATAAACTGAGCTGTTACAACCGTAGCATTTGCAAAATCAGCTTTAAACTCCTTAAACACACTGGTAACCAGCCCACTATCACCAAAGGCAGAAAGCTTGATATTCCACTCCTTATTCGTAGATAAAGCACTGGCTGTTAAATTACTGCTCCCAACAATAAGATTATAGTGCCTCTTATTCTTAAAAATATACCCCTTCGCATGCGCATTGCCTGAAGTCATAATCCGCAGCTCAATATTATTAAATTGCCGTAGTCTTCTCAAAGCCTCCGGCTGCGTAAAGTTCAAATATTGAGATACCAGCACATACCCTTTTACATCACGCTCCTCCAACTCTCTTAATTGATTGATAATGGTAGCGATCCCACTTGTTGTAACAAAAGCTACAGAAATATAGAATTCTGTACAGCTACTTAATTCATTAAGTAGCGTAGATAAAATCTTCTTTGCTGGTTTTTTTTGGTTAACTAATAATTCAGGTTGATAGGCTAGATCTGATAAAATATTTTTATCAATAAAACCTGTGAAAAGACTTTCTTTAAAAACAGATTTTATATTATCCATTAGCAATTAATTTATTAACAATAGGAATATCTGCCGCCGCCCAATCCAGCTGTTGCAGCTCATTCACTGTAAGCCATTTTGAATCTATATGCTCATTTAAAGTAATCTCCTGTGTAGCTACTTCAGCGATAAAGCTATGCATCGTTAACTCAAAGTCAGGATATTGGTGCACTACAGTCAAAAACAACGACTGTATAGCTGCAACAATATTCAACTCTTCTGATAATTCACGCGCTAAAGCCTCTTCTTTAGACTCACCAATCTCAATCTTGCCACCAGGAAATTCAAACTTTTCTGCGATATAGGGCAATTTATTCTGCCCTCTTTGAACGCATAGAATCTTATCATTAAATTTTATAATGGCTGCTACAACTTCAATTTTTTTCATTTTTTTAACTTAGATTTCTGAACGAATACAATAATACTAATTTATAAACATAAGTAAAGATCATTCCCAGGAGATTAATAGGTAGTAAAACAACAAGAGGCGAAGTTACTAACTTCGCCTCTTGTTGTATACGCAATAGTAAGCGTTATTTTGCGCCTTCATTTGCTACCAAAGGCCATCCTGGATTCTGATAGATCACAGAATTTGCAGCATTTCCATCTACCGAAGTAATGGTAAAATGATTTAAGGCTATAGGATTTAAATAATGAGCACTAATCCAGCTGTAGCCATTCAATACAAAGTTTGTATTGGTGACATTGATACGATAAGGACGAAGATAAGAACTTTCTGATGCTAAAGATACGTTAGCTGTCTTTCCGGCTACGCCGGGCTGAATTAACTTGGTAGCACCTTTTTCATCATTATACCAGTTTTTCATCGGCCCCCATAGTTTCATTCCCTCAATTATATAAGGCGTCGTTGCCAACTGATCTAATGCTCTCCAGCGTCTTAAATCATTCATACGAAAGCCTTCAGAAATCAATTCCAAACGGCGTTCTCTTCGGATATTAAACAAGGTCTTATCGGTCAATAGTTGACCTTTACTGTATGCTGCTAAATCACGTTTAGCTTCTTCCTGCATATTCGTAGCCTGTATCGTCTTAGCATAATCTGGATCTACGCCCGCTCTATTTCTAATAGCTGCCCAATAAGCACTCGCTTTAGCATCTAAACTTCCGGACAACAAATAAGCAGCCTCGATATAATTCAAATAAGCTTCCACAGCTCTAAAAACGATAGAACCTGAAACTCCTGTTTGTCCTTCAGAATGCTTGTAGGTATAGCTTAAGCCCTTTTTTAAGCCGTAACCTGTTACATATTTCGTTTCATTTAGACCGATAATATCAGGATATCCTTCCGTCAATGGCTTACCCGTAGCTGATAATTGATCCGTATATAATAAGTCCCCCGGTGCTTTCATAAATAGCTGAAGACGGTTATCTCTATCCTTCTTTACGATGGAGATGGAATCATCACCCGCGTAGCCAGCGTTATTCGCGTAAATTGGTAGCCCATTAGCCATGGTAAAACTCTCGACAACCCCTTTTGTAAAACCAGTGTTTCCACCATTACGATTAATATAGTGATTGACAGTATGCATGATGCCTAAGCCTAAATCAAAACTTCTCCAAAGAAGAACTTCATTATAAGATTCTAAGTTTTCATCGCCAAACATTTTAAAATATGGATTAGCACTTGAATTGTATCCATTATCTTTGGTATTACTTGTCAACCCAATTCCATCGGCTACTTTCTGTGCCGCATCTTTAGCTTGCTCTAAAAAGAACTTTGACTCTTGATCGGCATTCAGTCGAAAATTAGGGTTAGACTTAGCTCCAGGCCAGGAGTTCCCTCCCGGAACGAAGGCAGTTTCGGCATGATATTTCAGCCAAGAACCTTCAAATAGGGCTACTCTAGACTTAAATAATAAGGCGGCATTTCTAGAAATTCGGCGTTTCCCACTTGGGGACACATCCTTTAATAAAGTAATTGCAGAATCTAGGTCCGATAAGATAAAACGCGCGACTTCATTACGAGGACTTCTTACAGAAGCAGCCGTCAACTGCGCTAAGTCATCCTTTAAATTAGTCTTTATTATTGGGAAGTCACCCAGTGCTTGTAATTTATTGAAGTACTCATAAGCTCTTAAAAAATAGGCCTCACCAATATAATGATCGATGTTAACAGCGTTTCCAGAAATACTATTACTTTTCCATTTAGGAACTGTATTTTCAATAAAGTAGTTGATATTAAATATTTGTGCGAAATTCCAATCACCATCCACTGCCGGTACTCTCCATTCTCCAGGGGTCCATCGGGAGGCATAAGAAGAAGTAGCCTGATTATCGGTATGATTATCATTCGCAAAAGTACCTACACCCCAACCACCGTGAGAAGGGAAATTATATCTCCCTAAAGTATAAGCTGCTAAGTCTGCCTCCGTATTCAAGTAGTCAGAAGGCGTTACATTGGATAGTGGTAGTCTATCAAGGTATTTATTACAGGAAAATAATCCAGTTGTAGTAACGCATAAAACTATTAAACGGTAGAAAGTATGTTTATATTTAAAATTCATGATTAACTAATTAAAAGTTTACGTTAAGACCAAAAGAATACACGGTAGAGAATGGATACGTCTTTCCGTCATTCCATCCACCTAAACCTACTGTTTCAGGGTCGAATACTTTTGCCATCTTCGTGAAGGTCAATAAGTTTTCTCCTGAAAGGTAAAATCTAACCTTCGAGATGCCTAATTTCGAAAGTGACGCTTGTGGCAACGTGTAACCTATTTGCGCATTCTTTAAACGTAGATAAGCGGCATTTTGAATATAGCGCGTTTGTGTAAGTTGATTTTTTGTAGAGTTGAAATAAGGACGCGGTAAATAAGAATCCTTATTAATCTCCAAAATTCCATTTTGAACCATTGCGGAGTTTTCATCTCTAAAGAAATCCATATTTTCTTTAAAACCAGCAGATTGCCACATACCACTTTGTGCTCCCCAGAAATAAGGCCCATTAGGCATATGATCTCTTTTTCCTACACCTTGAAAGAATGCTCTAACGTCAAATCCTTTGTAACTAGCCTGCAAGTCTAGGCTATATCGATATCTCGGTTGATTATTTCCGATGATAGAAATATCTCCAGGATTTCCTAAGCTATTGGCACCATTATTTACCTGACCATCACCATTCAAGTCTGTATACATAATATCACCCGCCTGCCATCTCGAACCAAAAGATTGGGTTGTAGTGGCCAAATGTGCATCCATCTCTGCCTGTGTCTTAGCAATTCCGATGGATGTATAGCCCCATATTTCCCCTACTCTTCTGCCATCGTACCAATTGTTTAAATTTCCATTAAAATTGGGGTATTTTGTTACCGTTTGCTTATCATCTGACAAGACTCCCGTAATGCTGTATGTTAAACCACCAATTTTATCTCTCCAAGAAACTTGCAACTCAAATCCTTTGGAATTCATTTCAGCATTATTTACGCGTGGCACAGTAGTTCCTAAAACTGCTGGTAAGTCCGGAGCTGGACCTATCATATTGAAGGTGTTACGCTGGTAAATCTCCGCAACGATATTCATTCTATTCGAGAAAGTTTGAATATCAAGGCCGACATTCCAACTCTTTACGCGCTCCCATGTCAATGACGAAGCAATTAAGCCTGGGGCACTAGCCACATTGGGCTTCTCAGGGCCTATCAACCATGTTCCAGCATTGATATTAACTGGCATCGTAGCATAGAAAGGGTATAAGTTGTCCGTATATTGATTACCTAACTCCCCATAGGAACCGCGAAGTTTAAACATCGAAACTTGCTCTTTCCATGGAAAGAATGACTCGTTAGCAACATTCCATCCTAAGGATACCGAAGGAAATAGGTTCCATCGTAAATCACTTGGAAACCGGGAGGAGCCATCATATCTACCATTCACCTCGGCCAAATAACGATCCTTATAGCTGTAATTAATTCGACCAAAAAATCCTGCCGTAGACCAGTGCTGATAACCTCCAGCGACACTCGGATTAGATGTTGCGGTATTTAATGTAGGGATATTGTCCGTTATTAGACCTACTCTACTGCCTAATAAATTTCGATATTTGTTGAGCTCTGAATTAAAACCTAGCAAGGCTTTAAACTCGTGGTCAGTATTAACTTTAAAAGTATAATCGGTAAAGAAATTCGTACTAAAGTATTCATCTTTTTGGTTAAATTCCGATACGAAACTATATCCCGCAGCATTCGAGCCTACAGCCAAACCATAAGGATTACTATTTACATCATAAGCATATGCTTTCGTAATATCGGAGTGATTATTTTCACTAATAATTCGGTAATTAACATTACCAACGATATTCCATCCTTTCAGGGGTTTAACAGTCAATTGTAGCTGTTGATATAAGAAGTCTTTTTGCGTTCTCGCGCGCCCACCATCCAACAATTGCGCTATTTCTGAGGGATCCGTATAATAACCATTTTCATCTTTTACAGGAACTGTAGGCCAGCGACGTGCTATATTATGATAGAATAAATCGTTCATATGAACAGGCTTATCATAGTCTTCACGTACAAATCGGGTATTGGACATAAAGTCCACCTTTTCACTAACTTTCGCATTAATCTTATTACTAAAAGAGTAACGTTGGAAATTATCATTGGCATAACGGTTTAACCCATTTTGATCCATATAATTCCCTGAAGTGTAGAAATTAAATTTCTCGTTACCACCATTAGCACTCATGGAATGCTCCTGAGAGGTGGTATAATCACGGTAAAATTCGTCAAACCAATTGGTGTTCGCATTGGAACCCGTATAATATTGCCATCTGTTGCTCGGGTCTGCTACCGTAGGCGTCGTTATTTCACCCTTTTGATAAGCATCAATGCGATCTAACACTACTTGAGTAAATTTTGCAGCTTCACCATCATTAGCCGCCACTTCATTGTAGTAATTGGCAAATGTTTTGGAATCTAACATGGTGGGAAGACCGCGGGGTTTGCCAAGGCGTACATTGTTACTGTAGTTGACATTTATTTTACCATTTTTTCCCGTTTTCGTTGTAATCAAGATGACACCAAATGGTGCTCTAGAGCCATAAATAGCCGATGCTGCAGCATCCTTTAAGACGGTAATATTATCAATATCCTGCGGATTGAGGGCATTCATATCCCCTTCCATACCGTCAATAAGTACTAATACAGAAGATCTAGAACCTACCCCGATAGTTCCTGACCCACGAACATTCACACTCATGGTTTGATTTAATTCACCACCTAGGCCACTCGTTTGCACGTTCAAACCGGGAATTAATCCTTGTAAAGCTTGTGTTGCATTTTGCACGGGCCGTGATTCTAAGTCTTCACCTTTAATTGTGGAAACTGCCCCTGTTAGGTGAGATTTCTTTTGTGTACCATAGCCCACTACGACCACTTCCTCAAGTGATTTATTATCACTAATTAATGAAATAGCGTTCAAGTTATCGTTCACATTCTTCTCTTGAGAAAGGTATCCCACAAAAGTAAATTCAAGAACTGCATTCGAACTTTTTACATTGATTTTAAATGCACCGTTAGTGGAAGTCAGAACGATATTATTCGTACCCTTCTCCTTCACGGTGACGCCAGCAATAGGCTTACCCTCCGTATCGGAGACAAATCCTTCTTTTACAAGCTGAAAAATTCCGGGTGTAGTAGCCTTAGATTCTATATTTACAGGACTAGAAAAGAGTCCCGAGGGGTTCGCTGTATTTCCATAGGAATAACCATGTAATGCTAGCAGCGAAAGTGCTAAGATAGAATAGCTTTTTTTCGAAAACCGAAGTTGACTACATTCTTTGGTCAATCGATTGCCATGAGAAAAAGCACTCCTAAAAGTGTTTTTGGACATAATTTTGGTATTAGGTTTAAGTAATTAGGTTTAGGTTATTATGTTTTTCATAATGAGATTACAAATATGTAATAAAGTATTATAAAAGCAAAATAAATTAGAAAAATAGTATAAATATGTGTTATTAAAACATTTTCCAAAAGAATCACCACAATTAAATAGTAACAACCATTAAATAGCTACCTATTTTAATAAAAACATAGCAACAGAACCCCCTATTACGGCAAATAAAATTCACTTTGTTTTCAATACACTAAAAATAAATAACA
The DNA here is from genome assembly GCA_017942165.1 of Rhinopithecimicrobium faecis. GTDB lineage: Bacteria > Bacteroidota > Bacteroidia > Sphingobacteriales > Sphingobacteriaceae > Sphingobacterium > Sphingobacterium faecis. The sequence goes on from JAGKSB010000009.1 coordinate 118,878, forward strand.
ATAAATACCTAACTTTATAAACAAGACCTAACCTACTTCGATGAACAAACTTTTCTTAATTGCATGCTGCTTATTAGCAATTAATTTTAACTCCAAAGCTCAGCTAAAGAGACCAAATATTGTATTTATCCTTGCTGATGACTTAGGTATTGGTGATTTAGGTGCTTATGGACAAAGTAAAATTAAAACGCCGAATTTAGATAAGCTTGCTGATGAAGGGATGCGTTTCACGCAATTCTATGCCGGAACATCTGTATGTGCGCCATCTAGAGCTTCATTGATGACAGGTAAGCATACAGGACATGCCTATATCCGAGGAAATAAAGAAATTGAACCCGAGGGGCAAGAGCCATTAGCAGATTCCATTCGTACATTTGCCATGGATTTACAGAAAGCAGGTTACAAGACAGGGGCTTTCGGTAAATGGGGATTAGGCATGGTAGGGACTTCTGGAGATCCGAATAGGAAAGGTTTTGACACGTTCTACGGCTATAATTGTCAACGACAATCGCACCGCTACTACCCGACGCATCTGTGGCACAATAGCGAACGAATAACCCTTCAGGGCAATGACCTAACAGCAAAAATAAGTTATGCCCCGGAATTAATTCAAGCGCAGACTCTTGCATTTATTGAGGAGCATAAAGATCAGCCATTTTTCCTATTTGTTCCCACCGTCCTACCGCATGCTGAGCTTGCAGGCCCCGCGGATGAGTTTTACGCCATGTATAGCGATGCTTTTCCCGAAAAAATGCATCAGGGGGATGACTATGGAGCATCGGCAACAGTAGCAGGCTATGCTTCTGTAGAAAAGCCGCGTGCCACCTTTGCTGCCATGGTTTCACGAATGGATCATTATATAGGTCAGATAATTAATAAATTGGAGGTTTTAGGACTACGTGAAAATACCATTCTTATATTTTCAAGTGATAATGGTGCGCACCGTGAAGGAGGAGCCGACCCTGACTTTTTCAACAGTACCGCGGGATATAAAGGCACTAAAAGATCCCTATATGAGGGGGGAATACGTACACCTCTACTGATTAATTGGAAAAATAAAATCGCTCCAGGACAGGTAAATAACCATATTGGCGCTTTCTGGGATATGTTTAGCACCCTAAATGCATTGGCATCCTACAAGTCTACAGCGGCGACAGACGGCCTATCTTTATTACCAACGATCTTAAAAGAAGGGAAGCAAAGGAAGCATGCATACCTCTATTGGGAGTTTCATGAAGATGGAGGGCGACAAGCCGTGCTCTATAAGGGGTGGAAGCTGATAAAGCAAAAGGTGAAAGCACCAAAAGACACCTATTTGGAATTATATCAGCTGGAAAAGGATCCTCAAGAAAAAAATAATTTAATACTTGAAAATAAACGGATGGCAAAGAAGCTCTCCAAAATTATGGACTTAGCGCACAGTGAAAGTGCTCTCTATCCATTTATAGCTCCTCCAATATTTTAAGTTTTTCTTTAGCAATTTTTTGAAGAGCTTGCCAGCGTGAATTTAGAAGTAGATACAAATCGGGAGCTTGGGAAAGTCGTCATCACTGTGTCGTACTTTCCCCTTCACATCAGCGATAAATTCTCCTTAATTATAGTATTTAGTATTTCGCAGGTTTTCATGTTTAACCAATTAAAGGGTTCGTCCTTAATAAGGATATTTTTTTACCGTATTAAGATCAGCACCATTTTCTTAAAGAATTACAACATCAGTATTTCGAGGCGAATGAAATATTTCAAGGCATCTAATCTACAACCTTTAATATGCAGTTAAAAGCTTTTTAATAGGCCTCCCAAATAGAAGAAATAGGGAATGCTAAGGATAATTTTCTGTATATTTAAATTCTCGGGATTACCCCTATTATTAAAAACTATGAGCATATTATATTCTTCCTTAGCATTAAAGCAAAAAACTTTAGAAACGCGTTTGGTAGTTTCACCGATGTGTCAGTATACAGCTGTTGATGGATATGCCAACCATTGGCATCTGGTACATTTAGGACAATTTGCCGCAGGAAAGGCATCGACAATTCTTCAAGAAGCAACGGCCATTCTTCCGGAGGGCAGAATTTCCTATGGAGATTTAGGCCTATGGCAGGATGATCAAATTCCAGCCTTAAAAGACATCGTCGATTTTGTGCATCAGCAGGGTTCACTAATCGGTATACAGCTTGCCCATGCCGGGCGGAAAGCTTCCCATGACAAGCCCTGGCTATCACGCCATCAGCTCGCCCCTAGCGATACAAATGGTTGGCAAACGGTAGCTCCATCGGCGCTGTCTTTCCAGGAAAGTGATATGGTGCCCGAAGCGCTCGATGGCGCAGGCATACAGAAAATCGTCAAGGCCTTTCAAGAAGCTGCGAAACGCGCTGTAGAAGCGGGCTATGACATCATCGAAATTCATGCCGCGCATGGCTACTTAATACATCAATTCTTGTCGCCCTTGAGCAACCAGCGTACCGATGCCTATGGGGGGTCCTTTGAAAATAGAATTCGCCTCTTACTGGAGATTATTGAAGCCGTGAACACCGTTATACAGCAGCAGTCACTATGGCTGCGTATTTCCGCTACCGACTGGGCCGCAGGGGGATGGGATATCGAAGAGTCTGTGCTGCTCGCTCAGCGCGTACAAGCCTTAGGCGTCGAGGTCATCGATGTATCCACGGGAGGGAATGTACTTCATCAAGAGATTCCTATCGCAGCGAACTATCAGGTCCCTTTTGCTGCGCGCATAAAAGAGGAGTCAGAGCTTATAACAGGTGCCGTAGGACTTATAAAAACCGCTTCGCAGGCCGAAGCGATCTTACAAAAAAAGCAGGCAGATTTAATATTTATAGGAAGGGGATTTCTAGAAAATCCACATCTGGCTATGCAGTTTGCAAAAGACTTAGGATTGGACTTCCCCTGGTCGAAGCAATATGAGCGAGCAAAATAGACTCCTCTTTATCAGGCCCTAGCGATGGAGCCAAACAATACGCGGATCATTTTCCGCGATAGCCTTCCCTAAGACATATATCTTAGGGAATTTACGCTTATCTTTCAAGGTTATGGTACATGTTAGGAGCTTACCATTCTCCCAGCTAATATCCACCTGATGCATCCCACGGCTGACTATCCCCTTACATGCTCCGGTAGGCCATTCGGAGGGTAAAGCCGGCAGAATATGTAATATATCATCCTCATATTGTACTAGCATATTACTGAAAACAGCTGCCGTAGCCATGGTTGCATCGACCTGAAAATTTCCGGACTGCTCACTACATAGATTTGGGTAGCCACTTTCAGCAATCATGGTATTGAAAATATCCATGGCTACATCAGCTTCCATTAATTTTGTCCATAGCGCCGATCGCCATATCATCGACCAATTTCCCCCTGCATGAGGCCAACGGCTCCCCTTCTTGCCGTATCCTCTCAGCTGTAAGGATTTTTTTATGGCCTGCGCTATTGCTGGGGTTTTGCTCATCGAATATAAGTCCCCCGGAAACAACCCATATAGGTGTGCTATATGGCGGTGATGATTCCTTGGGTTATCGACATCTATTACCCATTCTTGTAGTTGCCCATAGCGACCAATCTGCACTGGGTACATTTTATCTAGTGCATCAGCAAGCCGCTTATCGAAGATGCTATCCGCAAAGTCTAATTCATGCAGGGCCTTTTGCACATCAACGAATAAATTCTTAATCATAATAATATCCTGGAAAGAAGGTACCGTAAGTAATTGCTCACCACTTTCTCCATTTTTTGTGGTCAATGCCAGTGGTCTATTTTCCTGATCAAACTCCACACCATGCTCAGCAGATACCGAAGGAGCCATCAGCAGATAGCCCTGATAATCCATTAAGTTATTAAGATAAAAAAGGGCTGCATCCTTCATAATGGGAAGAATTTCCTTCAAATATTTTTTGTCTTGAGTATAGAGATAGTGATCCCATAGCTGCTTACAATGCCATGCCGACCCACTTGGGTAAAGGCCCCATAAAATATCCTGACCTGGCGCCGTATATCCCCAGATATTGCCCACACTATGGCTTACCCATCCTTCCGTACCATAGTACTCCGCAGCGGTTTTCTTCCCCGACAGGTAGATATCCTTGATCCAATTAATGTAGGCGATGTTAGCTTCAGGGATATCTGTTGGTCCCGTAGACCAGTACATCTCCTGCAGATTGATATTACTCTGATAGTTTCCATTCCAAGGGGCCTTTTCAAAATTATTCCAGGTGCCTTGTAGATTGGAAGGTAGCGTCTTTTCCCTGGAAGCAGAGATAATGAGGTATCTACTAAAATTAAAAAATAGGGCTTTTAAGGAGGAGTCGTCAATATTGCCCATCTTCAGGCTACGTATACGTTGGTCTGTCGCTAGAGTATCGTACTGTGGATCGCCGGCTAACGTTAGCGATGCCCGATTATAGATACGCTGGTAGTCGTCAATATGAACTTTCTGAGTGCTTTGGAAGTCTCTTTTCTTCAGCTTTGCGATGGTTGCTGCTGTGCCCTTTTCGGGATCATTACCCTTATAGGTCGGGTAATTCTGTTGGTATTCCGTCTCCACGGTATAGTAGAGGGTCACCTGATCAGCCTGATCGATAGATAACGATTGATTATTAAAAGTCGTCGTTCCCCCCTTGGCTTGCACCCATATACGGATACAATATTGCAAGCCGCTACCTTCAATCGTTCCTTTAAGCGTCCATACATCATCCTGAAAGGTCGAAGAGCTCGCTTGATAAACGAGGGGATGTGATACATCAAGGGTAATAGATTTGAGGGCATCAGCCTGCAAGTTTACGGCTAACACTTTATCAGGATAACTACAAAAATATGCTCTGCTGTAGGCTACACCCTTATGATTATACCTCACCCCTGCTTGTGCAGTCTGCAGATCAAGGTATCTTCGGTAATCCCGTGTGTCAGCTTTCTTATGCTTAAAATCAAGTAATAATTGGCCAACTTTAGAAAAATATCCGTAGCCCTTAGCATTTCCCACCATATATTTCGCTGACAGTTGATCTGCCTGCGAAAAATCTCCCGCTTGCAGCAGCTTACGGATATTTCCTATTTGTTGTTTTCCTCCAGGGTTAATACCAAAATTATACCCCTGCTTGCTGTGTGGTCCACCTGTCCAAAACGTCTTTTCGGCTATCGCTATTTGCTCACATTCCATATCCCCAGAAAGGGAGGCCCCGAAGTAGCCATTACCAATGTGTAAGGCCTCCTTGGACCAACTCTCCGAAGGCTTCTCAAACCAAAGGTGTTGATCTGCGGTAAATTCTTGCGCTATTAATGGAAAATATAGCAGTATTAAGCTAAGAGATAGAACTGTTTTCAGCAGAGACATCTTCATTATTTATAGGTTTTATAAGGTTTGAAGCCTTAAAAATACAACCTATTTATGAGCTTTCCCATCCAATTTTACAATATCATCATAATAATAGAGTCCCACCTTATCCACGAAGGGTGCGAGACGTGATTGTGCTATTTTGATACGTATATGTGTTGACGAGGTTTCCGGAAGCACGACAATACGTTTGTATCCGACCGTTGTACCTTCCTTAATGGTCTGCCAAGCATTATTATTACGGATTTGAACTTCAAACTTTTCCACACGCTGTCCCCATTGAATAAATTCGCCAAGCTGCAGCACATTAAAGCGCAGAGGACTTTTAGCTTTATATTCGAAGATCAGCTCCTTATCATCACTTTTAGAAGTCCATATTTGTTCTCCACCTTCTTTAAGCTTCTTTCTAACTCCATTTTTCACTAATTTCACTTCCTGCCCTAGCAATAGATTATTATTAAAAATCTTGTCGCGCAGCCCTTTCCAGCTACTCAGATTTTCAGCATCTACAGCATGAATTAGTCCCTCCGTGGTCGGTGGAATATTTAGTAACAGTACCCCATTTTTTCCTACGGAGTGAAAATAAATATCTAACAACTTTTCCGGAGACTTCACCTTAGCATCCTCTTGAGCATGGTAAAACCATCCCGGTCGAATAGAAACATCCGTTTCTGCGGGGTACCATACCAATCCTTTGGCCTTCAAAATATTGGCACGACCTCCAACATCCTTCAGGCTCATATCACCTTTAGGTTGAATATTCATCTGCTGCTGAGAACCATCAGCAATACTATTTTGATCCAAATTATTGGCTGGCACAACAGACCATTCGGTATCTCTACCATAGCCTGTTTCCGTCCCTACCCATCTAACATCTGGGCCCATCACAGCAATGACAGCCTCGGGCTGTAGCTTACGTATTACGTCATAATAGGAGGACCAGTTATATTCTTGTTTCTTACCATTGGGGCCTTCGCCATTGGCACCATCGAACCACACTTCGTCGATCTTTCCATAGTTGCTGAGTACTTCGGTCAACTGATTGCGGAACATTTCGTTGTATGCATCCGACCCATAACTCTTGGCATTACGATCCCAAGGAGAAAGATAAACGCCGATCTTCATACCATACTTTTTGCAGGATTGCGCCAGGGATTTAAGCACATCGCCTTGACCATTGAGATAGGGCGCATTCTTTACAGAATAGTCCGTCGTATTGGTCGGCCACAGGCAGAAGCCATCATGATGCTTAGCCGTCAAAATCAGCAAGTTGATACCAGCCTTTTGTGCGACTTGCACCCACTGATCGGTATCCAATTTTGTGGGATTAAAGAGGGAGGGGCTCTCCTTACCGTCCCCCCACTCTTTGCCCGTAAAAGTATTGATGCCAAAATGTAAAAATCCCGTAACCTCTAACTTCTGCCAGTTTAACTGCCTTGCTGTAGGCCTCACCGAGGCGGCTTTACGGATAATATCCCCTTCACTATCGCCCGAATTAATTTGAACATAATTCTGGGCTTGAGCGACATAGGAACAACAAATAATAGAAAATGAAAGAAAGGCTTTCAACATAACAGATAAAATAAGATTTATAAACTAAGATATATTAAATTTTCATAAGCATCAGCTTTTTAGCGCCAGATCATCCATTTCTGGTTGTTATTTACATTGGCGTTTGATTGAACGACCGCAGCACCATCGCTTGAAGAGGCTCCATCAATTTGTAGGCGCATATTGCTGTGTACCGCAGTGATGGTATAATACCCCTGGTCATCAGAAACAAGTTTAAAGAGTTGGTTTTGCGCTTGATTCCACCAAGGCCATTGAGCTAAAGGGGCATTTGCAAGCATGGAAGCTCCCGTAACATCCATGGCTTTGTCGCTGAAATTATTGATGATGCCATAGTTTGTACTTGCCACATGATTAAATCGCCAAAGATTAGTACCTAAAGCATCGCCAACACCCTGCACCACTGCTGTCCCGTTTAGGTTACTACTCCCTAGAAGCTGTAGGGTCTTACCACTATTGGTATTATTAATTCTATAGGTTCCAGGATAAAATCCAGCTGGATTTTGCTCACAGTAATTGATAAACTTAATAATACTAGTGGCGTCATCTTGGGTGTCAGACAAGACATGCCAAATCATAATTCCGCCAATACCCTGATCTAGTACATAAGGTACTTTCTGACGGATAGCAGGATGTCCATCGTAAAATAATTTACGGCTACTTGTTGGAGATACCGTATTCAAGCAATAACCGTTGGGCACTTGTTCTAACACATTGTTAAACCCTATTTGTGCCGTAGGATTTCCATTTTCAAATACCCAAGCATAGGTCGGAATACCCATGTTAATCTTTGCTTTGGGCACTTTTGCACTAAAGATATTAATATCGGTCACGAAGTCAGCAAAAGAAGAATGCGAGCGTGGATTACCATTACTTACAGCGTGGTCATAGCTCATCACATTGAGATAATCTAATCGATTGTATGCTGCTGTAGAGATGCTATTGGATTGCCAACGTGCAATTGCTGCCGACAGCCGTTTGTCATGCGGCTGTAAGGAGTCCGCTAATTGAATTACAAAAGGACTGAAATTAGCTGTCAAGCCTACACCTTCGAAATCCAAATCGATGCCATCGATGTTATTCTCCGTCAGGAACCGGCGAATTTTTGAAATAAAATTCGCACGGTTGGTATTGATTTGCGTGTTCGCATTTCCATTACTTTCCTGTGTAGCAATACCGAAATAAACCCGTAATCCGGCATTATGTGCTATCGTTATTGCCTGCGTAATACTCGGTGTGATGGCAAAATTACCAGCAGCATCCGGGTTGATAAAGGAGATTATAATATCCGTATACTGTGAAGTCACAAAATCCGTCATATAGGCCGCATAATCCGAATTACCGACAGCATGCAGTGACAAGTAGCCCACTTTCCGTAGGCCACCAGCATTGGCTAATGGCGTCGTAGAAGACGCATTAGCCATGTTAACGGCGGATAATTGAGTATCCTCCGTGACACTTCCTTTCTGACAAGAGCTACTCAATATAAGCAGCAAGCCCAAGGAAGAAGTAAATAAATTAAAGAATTTGTTTTTCATAATGGTTTATTTAATTGGTTATTTAGGAATTAAAAGTTAGGTCCTGCTTTATCCCACCATAGGCGTGTACCCCCATTATCTGGACCTCCCAAGGCGCTCAATCCAGTTTTTATGCCTTCCGGATTACTTAATTTTTCAGACTCGGCGAAAGGCAGTCTGCGAATCTGCACCTGCGTATCAATGGCACCATTGCTAAAATTTCTGGCTACGGGAAATAATTTAGGATAGCCCGTTCTACGGTATTCAGACCAAGCTTCCTGCCCATCGGGGAAGAGAGCCAGCCATTTTTGTGTAATTAGGCGTTCCAGGTTTTTCTCCTTAGAGGCTCCTTCTTCCCACTTAATGGTAACCGAGGATACCGCAGCGATATTATTAGCCGTATTAATCGGATCTACGTAATCTGATTGTTTTGCCGTAGCATCGTTCAGATACCCACCTATAGAGGCTCCCCACTGCTCCATTGACGTTTGAATACCCTTTTCATAATTTGTCTTAGCATCTCCAGCACCGGACCAATTTCGGAGAGCTGCTTCAGCTTTCAAAAACCATATTTCCGAAGCATTCATAATCATATGAGGGGAGAATTGCTTAAAGGACTCCTCATAATTGTATGCGGAAAATGTTTTATAGTCTCCTTTCAACACATCGACACCGAGACGTATACCCGCATATTTCCCTGAAATCCCTGCTTGCGTTGCCGGCAGCGCCATCTTACTAGCCCGAGGATCCTTATAGCCGTCTAGAAAACTTCCGAATGATGCGTTTATCATATTGTCACGGTTATACAAATAGGTTACTAACCAGTAGTCATTCTGCTTACCACTTGTTAACCAGGCATTATCGTTATTCGCCGACAGCAGGCCTTCCGCGGCACTAAGGGCAACCTCCCCTTGTGTCTTCGCTAATACCGGGTCGACCTTAGAAACGCGCATAGCCAAGCGTAAGCGTAGGGAATTTCCGAATTTAATCCACTTATTAAGGTCGCCTCCATAAATTAGATCACTGGTGCCGATTCTATTTTTGATGGGTGCATTCCCCGTCAAATAGGTCCGCATATTATTTACCGCGGTATCAATTTGATTGAAGAATGACTGATATACTGTTTTCTGATCATCGTAGGGTATCGATCGGAAGGAAGTTCCCGTTTTCGTATATGGAATAGGGCCAAATTTATCTGTCACCTTATGCATGGCATACACCTGTAGCAGAAGAGCTACCCCCCACACATCGGGAGAATTAATCCGTGCCCCCGCATCCGCAATTTTCTTTACAGGAGCCATAATAAAGTTATATTGTTCAGAAAAGGGTCTTCCATTCCAACCATCGACAAGCGCATAGTTGAGGTTATTAATACCTCCCGCAAAATTTGTCGGCGACATCATATAGCCCGCATAAGCATCACCACTTAAATTTTGTGTCACTTGGAAGCTGCTGAGTAATCCCAGCTGTATGGGGCCAATGGCTGTAGGCACCAGCCTTAAAGACTGCTCATCCGTTAGAGATGCCGGGTTGGTATTATAATCTTCAAAATTTTTGGTACATCCGAGGAACATATTTACAGCCCCAAAAACCATTAATCCGGATATATATTTTATTACATTAATTTCCATTATTGTATCATTAAAAAGTGATATTTAAATTAAAACCGAAATCGCGTGTTGCAGGCATATTAAAAGCATCTACCCCAGACAGTCCATTACTTGTAGACATGGTAAGCTCAGGATCATAAGGAGCCTTCTTGTAGAGGTAGAAGAGATTTCTCCCAGTTACAGATAAACGCACACTTTTAAAAGCCTTATTTTTAACAGGTAAGGTATAGCCCAAAGCTGCCTCACGCATGCGTACAACCGTCGCATCAAACATATAGGCTCCGGCCATGGATCCTCTAGAACCGATCGTCGCATAATATGTTTTTGGGTCTAAGCTCGTTACAGCCTCACCATTGCTATTTACGCCATTGATTGCTACACCGCCCTTATCTCGAGCGAGGCCACTCTCTTCAGACACGCCTAATAAATCCATATAAGCCTGCGTAATAGACATGACCTTGCCACCAAACTTTCCATCAAATAGAATATTTAAGGTGAAATTCTTGTAGTTGAAGGTATTGCTCCATCCTGCTTGAAACTTCGGGTTTGGGTTACCGACAAACTGTATCGCTGACTTCTCAGGTTTATACGGGTCCGCAGTGGTACCAGTACCTACAAGCTTGGTACGTCCCTGCTCATCATAGACGAATGTCTGCGCGTAAATATCGCCATAGCTACCACCTTTAACAATCACGGAGCTATAGCCGTAGTTGTCACTAGTAAGTGGAAATTTAGACTCATCTTGCGGATCTCTAACCTCTAAAATTTTATTTCTGTTGGAGGACGCATTGAAAGAGGTCTTCCATTTAAAACGGTCGCTAGCAATCGCATCATAATCTACAATAAATTGGTAGCCTGTATTCTGTATTTTCCCAGCATTATAGTATGCCACACTAATTAAAGAAGATGCAGGTGGGTAATACGGAAAAAATTGATCGATGGTATTCGTTTTATAGTAGGTAAAGTTTAATCCTAGGCGGTTCTGCAGAAAGCGAAGGTCAGCGCCAAACTCCATGGTTTTTGTGCGTTCAGGCTTCAGTGTTACCTCTGCTTGAGCGGTATTAAAAACTAGGGATCCTTTATTATCTTGACTATTTAAAATACGTGTCAGATACATAGGCAGTGTGTTGCCGACCTCGGTATAAGATCCTCTGACTTTAGCATAAGAAATAAAATCAGGTAGGCGCGTCATTTCTGAAGGAACGAGCGATAAGCCAATAGATGGATAGTTGTAATATTTATTTTTAGTAAAAGCTAAGGTTGAAGACCAATCCTGACGGAATGTCCCCGTAAGGAAGGCCCAATTTTTATAGGACAGCTCTAAATTTGCAAAAGCAGCTTGGAGCTGGTTATGTGTGGAAAATGCATTCCCTGGGTTCAGTACCGCAGGGGTAAACAATGTGCCCGCAGACACCGGTTGTGAGGGCAGTGCCACGATATTACTAGCTACGAAATAATCTGCTGTCAGCAGGGATCCTCCCATAGACATCCCTTGACTGGTATTGTCCATGATACTCCCCCCAACAAGACCACCGATTTTAAAATCTTCGGAACGTGTAGGAACGATAAAATTAGCTATTAAATCCGCATATTTCTGCACTTGCGTGCTATTACCGATGCTAAAGAATCCTGTTCCCAGGGAGTTTAAATTCCCGTCAGTACCTTGATAGCGTCGCGTTTGCGTATCGTCCATGGTTCTATCTAAATTCGCTCTCAGCTGTAGGTTAAACCAATTGGAAAATACATATTTCGCCGTTCCGGTAATAAAATATCTATTCCGTTTAGCGCTATTAGGTTCCTTATTTAAGATCCACCACGGATTTTCCTGGTGGAAATCCCCATTTTTAGTAAGCCAGTACTGACGGTTGGCACCTGTAAGTTCAGGGTTAAAATAATCGTCCTTATAAGGTTGAATATCTACGCCACGAGGAAATAAGTATAGTGACAAGAGTGGATTGGGGTACACCCCTATCGGCGGACGGTTATTTATCGTTTGATAGATGTAGTTAAAACTCACATCGAGGGTTAGTTTATTATTTAAGAAGCTTCCTGTTTCCCGCATATTAATATTGTGACGGGTTAGTTTATTCGTTGGGGTAATACCTCTCGCACTGGTGTTGGCATAGGAAAAATAAGTTTGTGCCAGCTGGTTTCCCGCAGAGAAATTTATCGCATTGACGATATTATTTCCCGTTTGAAAGTATTTATCGACATTGTCATAAGTCGAAGTGATGGGACCGCCCCAGCTTTCAATATCACCACTCGTTTGTGTGGCTACGGCACCGTACTTATTTTGGAATTTCGGTCTATAGGCCGTTTCATTAAACTGTACCGAAGAGTTAAAATTTATTTCCGCTTTACCGACTTTACCTTTTTTTGTGGTAATTAAGATTACGCCATTTTGCGCTTGGCTACCATACAATGCAGAAGCTGATGCCCCCTCTAAGATCGTTAGGCTCTCAATATCCTCAGGATTGAGGTTAGAGATACCGTCACCACCGTCACTCGCGCCACTACCGTAGATATCCGTAGGTTGACCTCCGCTAGAATTAAGCATCGGAACTCCATCAATAACATATAATGGCTGATTGCTTCCATTCACGGAGCGGTTTCCACGCAAGGTCACTTTCGCAGATCCGCCTACTCCAGAGGAGCTTGAGGAGATGGCTACACCGGCAGCTTTACCACTTAGGGAGTTTATAAAATTTGTTTGCTTCACATTAGTCAGATCATCGGATTTGATTTTCTGCACATTATAGGACAGCGAGCGGGCTGACTTCTCAATCCCCAAGGCTGTAACTACGACTTCATCGATACTTTTTTCAGTGGAGCGGAGTACGACATCCACCCTTTTGGAGGTGCCAACGGACTTTTCCTGTGTAGCATAGCCTAACATATTAAAAACGAGGATATCGGTATCATTGGCTTCCAGCGAAAAGAAACCTTCAGCATCCGTTAGGCTGCCGACTTTTGTGCCTTTAATCATTACAGTAACCTTGGCAAGGGCTTTTCCCGCGGCATCAGTCACGCGCCCAGTTATCGGGGCGGCACGGGAGGCGCTAGGACTGATAATAGACACTAAATTTTCGGAGGTTATCTTATACTTAAATCCTGTGCCTTTCAACAACTTATTCATCACTTCATCGATGCTGGCATCTTTCGCTGAGAGTGATACTTTGGTATTATTTTCAGCGATAGCTTCACCATAAACAAAGCGGAAGGAGGATTTATTTTGAATTTCTTCGCATGCTTTTATCAAAGAGCAATTTTTCAGCTCAATACTAATTTTACTCTGCGAGTAGGTTTTGTTGGCAAATACTTGAATAGACATTCCCAGCATAAAAAACAATAGTAATTTCATTACCATTAAAGATTTTAACACTGCATGTACAGGCCGAAGCCCAATACAGCTATTATTTTTTTTCATATCTTTGTAATAAGTTTTAAGTAGATGATTGTTGCAGCTTTAAGAAGGCAACAGTTTGAAACATAATCATTGCGGAGATTGTTGCTGCAGTCTCCGCATTTTTTTTTGATAAAGACTTTTATTTTCCCATATTTATAGAATTAGTTTTTTCGATTATTTATAGATAGAAATTGTTTGGTTATTCATCTTATATTTGAGATCCATCACTGTCAGAATAGATGTTAGTATATCGGGGAGGCTTTCATCCTGAAAAGTTCCGGTAATTTTTTTATCCATGGCTTCCGGCACCTTAGACTCAATCTTTACATTATACCAGCGTTCCAATATGGGGATAATATTGGCTAACTTTTCCTGCTCGAAGGCGAGGCGATTTTCTAGCCATTGCGTTTCCAACACTATTGCATTTTGTGATAGTCCTTTGCGAATATCTCTCAATACAATTTTTGGTTCATCTGCTTTCTCCAGGGCATCATTACGTCCTTGGATAGTTGTGTATATCGTCACCTTTTCATTGGGCTTCAGTCGGATGATTTGTGTGTTCTCCCCTTTGATGTCTACTTCTACAGCTCCTGTGAGTAAGGTGGTTTCAATCTTGGCATCCTCCTTATAGGCTTTAACATTAAACTTCGTCCCTAAGACACGAATATCTGCCTCTTTGGTATGTACGATAAAGGGCTTATTACGATCTTTGACTACTTCAAAATATGCTTCCCCGACGAGGGTTAGTTCTCGCATATCCTTACCAAAGGATTTGCCATAAATAATCTTGGAATCATTATTTATCCATACTTTGGATCCATCGGGGAGGATTACCATGGACTTGGACCCTTTTCGTGTAACGACGGTATGGAGGTGTTCAATTTCCGCCTTTTGACTTCTGAGGTAGACTACACTGAAGCTTGCAAAGAAGATTAATCCTGCAGCAATGGCTGTCATTTTTTTCCAACTAATTCGTTTTTCTACCTTGTGCAATTTTGGCAGCGCATCTATTTTCCCATTAAGTTTAGACAAACAGGCATCTAAGTCTGTGTCCCCAGGATTGGCTTCATAGGTTAAGGGTTGCTCCCAAAACTCATCAATGTTATGAGCTACTTCTTCCATGTCAGCCGTTAAATTCCCTAATTCTGTGTGTTCAGATAAGGAAAGTGTTCCTAGCTTTTTCTTTATCAACAATTCTAATATTCTATTATCCATAACGCTTTTACATTGATACGACACCTGTGTTAGATAAACTACCTAAATAGGATTTATAATTACTGCTTGTATGTACTATTCTTTTTGATGTAATATTGGTTCAGTTCCGGCATGGATAGTTTTAATCCTTCAATTATTTTGCCTATGGCGATAGTCATTTGTGAGTTTACCGTACGAATGGATATATTGAGTAGCTCTGCTACCTCAGCATAGGACATTTCTTCATCTTTAATAAGCTTAAAGATCAATCGGCAGCGTGGAGGTAAGCTGTTAATAAGGTTGATGATACCAGTAACATTTTCCGTGTTAACGAGTGTTGACTCTGGCGTAGACTCGGCATATAGCAGCGTTTCACCTATCGTTTCGTGGGGTTCATTTCTTTTATTCTTACAATAGTTCAGGCAGGCGTGCTTCGTCGCCACATACATATAGTTAGAAATATTATGGATCCCTAGGAGCATATTTCTATTTTCCCATATTTTCACAAATACATCGGTGACCAGGTCTTCGACAGCCTGATGATTTTTGACAAGGGAGCTCCCGTATGAGACAAGCCCCCTAAAATAGTGCTTGAAGAATACGTCAAAAGCTTGTCGATCATCTTCCAGCGCAATCAAAGGTATAAGATCAGCAATTTTTATGTTGGTCATCGATATATGTAATTTAGGCTTAAGGGTAATTGGTTTATATCTCCTTGCTAATCTATGACAAATGGAGATAAGGAAATACGTAAAAGGAATATTTATTTTTTTATCATTGCTCCCACTTGATCTATCACTGTATTCCGACTAATTAAGCCTAACGACTCTACGCTACGACGAAAATACCTTCCTGATTCAATTTTAAATGCGTCTTTCAAAAAAATAAAAACATTAGTTTTTATTTAGACTAATTAAAAATTATATATTTGTGTCGTAAAATTTATCACACTTATATAAATCAACATTTAGGATTAAAATTTATCATTAATGAAAATAGCTTTATTAGGTGCCGCATTAATCGTTAGCCACCTAGCGCAGGCACAGGAAAAAGACTCTCTTAAATCCATTGATTTAGAGAGCGTAATTATAAATTCAGTCTTAAAGAAAAATTCTGACTACACCAATAAGATGCCTTTGCGAGCGATTGAGAATCCACAATCCTATTCTACCGTAGATCGTATCTTCTTCGATAATCAGCTAATTAATACCGTCGATGAAGCCTACCGGAATGTGACGGGTGTACAGAAGATGTGGAGTGCCACGAACCGTGCTGGTGATGGAGGTGCCTATATAACCCTACGTGGCTTTACCTCCAACAATGCCATGCGGAATGGATTAGTCGCTCCCGTAACGACTGCTATCGACGCCATAAACATTGAAAAATTAGAGGTACTAAAAGGACCCTCAGCAACGCTCTACGGCAGTAACGCCACTTCCTATGGTGGGGTTATCAACCGGGTAACGAAGAAACCCTACGATCATTTCGGGGGAAGTGTCAGCGTAACGGGAGGAAGCTATAATTACTATCGTGCCCAAGCAGATATAAATACGCCCCTAACAAAAAACAATAAACTATTGTTCCGCTTCAATACGGCCTACACCAAAACGGGAACATTTCAAAAAACCGATGCCAAGAACACCTTCTTTGCCTTCACCCCCTCGCTCTTATATAAGGTTAATGATAAGCTAGATATCAGCTTAGAGTTTGAGATGTATGATACGAAAACTATCCCTGAGCAATCATTTTTCTACCTTTCCAAGGCTGCCACCGGAGTAAGCAACATGCGGGATTTAGAAAAATTAGGACTGGACTATAAGCAATCCTACTACGGGGATAACATGTACACCAATGCTCGTGTTCGAAACCTCTTTGGCCAGGTAAATTATAAGATTAATGAGCATATTCGTTCGAACACCAATGTAAGTACCGCCTACACATACTCCGATGGGCTGAATCCCTACTTCGCCATCACCCTAGATCCTACCGATAAGCAGCTCCTTGTAAACCGTGGAGACCAATCGTCGAAAGACAGTAAAAAGACTTACCTACAAGTTCAGCAAAATTTTAACTTCGACTACTCCTTTGGAAATGGGATGCGTAACCGTACCGTGGTAGGGTTAGACTATATGCACATTAAGAATGATTTAAAATACCTCTATCTAAAAAAGGGCTTTTTCGATGCCGTGCCTTTGAAAGGCTATGATTATGCTTCCACATTTAATGCCGATGTGCTAAATGCGCTATACGCAAATGAAGCAAATGTCAGAAATTACGATCAAAGGGATGCCCAAGATACCTACAGCGCTTATGTTTCGAATGTGTTTACACCTGTTGCAGGTTTAAATATTATGACGGCACTACGCTATGAAAGCAATAACTTTCAAGGTGGAAAATTATGGATTAACGATGTTAGCGCGTATAAACAAGCGGCATTAGCCCCAAAATTTGGTATTGTCTATGAATTTGTAAAGGATAAATTTTCCATATTCGGAAACTATCAAAATAGCTTTAAGAGCAATGGATACTATTTTACCGATGAAAATGCCAAGACAGCCTTGTCAGATCCAGAAAGAGCCAACCAGTTTGAAGGGGGAATTAAAGGAAATCTCTTCCGTGGAAAAGTAAATGCCACCTTAAGTTACTACGACATAGAAGTTAAAAACACCTTATATACTTTAGGCTATGTTAAGGATACTTTTAATGCATTCCAAAATCAATCGGGTAAGCTAGCGAGTAAAGGCGTGGAATTAGAAATTAATGCCTACCTATTATAAGGGCTCTCCTTGGTGGGGGGAGTGAGCTACAATGATTCCAAATATATCGTCTCTGATCCAACTACTCAAGGGAGAAGACCGGCGACAGCAGGCTCTCCTTGGTTAGCCAGCTTATACGCGAGCTATCAGATCCTCGATGGAAACCTTAAAGGTTTAGGATTTGGACTCGGAGGAAACTATGCGAGTGCCAATAAGGAATTAAATTCTTTTGATGTCGCAAGCAACACTGAAAATATATTTGTGCTACCCAAGTACCTAGTCCTAAATGCCAGTGCATTTTACGATACCAAAAAATTCAGAATTGGCGTAAAAGTGGATAATTTCACTAACCAACACTACTGGTTAGGATTTACGACCGCCAATCCACAAACATTAATCAATGCCATGGGTAGCTTAACCTATAAATTTCACTAATCCAACATTTACCTTAAGCTGATGCTCTTTCCTGCGCATCAGCTTTTATATTATAAGCATGAACAAACTAGCGGGTAAAAAGAAAACAAGTCGCTTTAAAAAAATAGCCTCCAAATTACATCTATGGCTGGGCTTGTCCGTGGGATTTATTATATTTTTCGTATCCATCACTGGCGCCTTATATGTGTTTCGAGATGAGATCGAAGCTCTACAGCGTAAGGATATTATCTATCACCAGGAGCGCGACTACACCTCCAAAAAGCTGTTACCAATTCGGGTATTAGAAGAGAAAATAAATGAGCAAGTACCACAGGAATATCCCATTCATTGGGTGAGCATACCCACGGATAAGAGCATGTCCTACCGCTTCTATTGGTATGAGCATAACCCCGATGGATGGCATTATTTTGATGAATTTCCCATCTATAAATTAGCCTATGTCAATCCATACAGCGGAAAAGTGTTGGCCCTATATGATGAAAAGAATGGATTCTTCCAAATCGTCAAAATGCTGCACTGGAGCTTCCTACTTAAAGAATCTTGGGGAACTTATGTTGTGGGTATTCCTGTACTCCTGTTTATCGTAATGCTCTTCACGGGTATTATCCTCTGGTGGCCGAAGAATAAAGCAGCCCGTAAGCAACGCTTTTCCTTTCAATGGGAAAATGTTAAAAACTGGAAACGAAAAAATTATGATGTGCATAATATTTTTGGTTTTTACAGCTCCATTCTAGCCTTAATCGTGGCTATTACAGGAATATTCTACGCCTTCATCTTTGTGCAGACGCTTATGTATTTTGTATTTTCAGGTGGGCAGACTGCCCTACCCGATTATTCTTCCTATAAAACTACGGCGGAGGAATCTTTGCGCACGACGACGACAATCGACCTGATGGCGGAGCAGACAAGGGCCCAATTCCCGCAGGCTTTCGCCTTTAATATAGACTTGGGACACCCACATTTGGAGGAAGAACTGGAGGGAAATTTTCAGGTTTATGTACAGCATCTATCCTATTCCTACCACCAGTATAGCAGCATCATCTTCGATGAAAATTCTGCAGAAGTGTTAAAAGTAATCGACTATAAGGATAAGAATTTTGGAGAGAAAGTTGTGGGCGCAAATTATGATATTCATGTGGGCTCCATCTTAGGTTTACCCACAAAAATTATAGCCTTTATTCTTAGTCTTATGATAGCTTCGATGCCTGTAACGGGATTCCTTATTTGGTGGGGGCGGCGGAAGAAGAATAAGCGTAGTGTTTGATAATAAGAGTGCCCCAAAAGTGTCTAACTTTTTGGGTCAAATTAAAAATAAGGTGGGTTTGCAAACCCACCTTATTTTTTTATTAATTTCATATAACACAGTCTATTTAAGTGATTCTGGGCCAGTGATTTCGGTCAAACCGTACGACTTTAAAAATAATTTTTCCAGGATTGAATGGCATAGCGATATTTTTGATACTATTTTCAGCAAATTGTTCCAACTCATGCCGGGCTTTCAAATCGGTCATTACAGCTTGCTAAAGGGATTATTTGCCATTATAATAACTCTGAAATTTTGCTTGTTAATTCATTTATTTCAGTCTTGGCCTTTTCATCTATCCCAGTCAAAACTCCTCCCGTCTGAAAAGTATTAGTCTAAGCTAATCAATCACTGATTTCTCCTATAATAGGTAGATCATATTCCTTCAATTGCTCCTAGCTTGCTCAGTAATAATCGCTCTAAGTTTGACCATATTTAGAACTATTGCAACCGGCTAGTGTACTTTTTCCTACCCCTCCTTTTTGATGTGCTATTGTTACAATTTCTTTATCATACTATTTTGGCATGCTATACTGGCTAATATACGGATATGACGAATTTATTAAGTTTATGTAAAAATTAACTAAAAAGATATAGGCTGTAAAATAAAATAACTTTTAATATATTTGTTTTAATAATTATAATTTTATAATATTATGATTATCAACTAATTAAGATGTTGTCTAATGTTTTCTGAATAGGCGTTATCTTATGAATAAAATTTAAATAATATGAAAAATTTAATTAAATTTTCTGTAATGTCATTAGTTGTCTTATCACTAGGATTAGGAGTTTTTTTTTGAGGCGCAATCAGCTGAAGAGCCTGTGCCTATCCTCAAATTACACATTATGTAAATTCAACCACAGGTGGTTCATGTGGTGTAGTCGCAGTGGAAACACCTAAAGCACAAAGCTAAAACTTCGTGATTAATGATTATCATGGGTTGTCTAGCTAATTTTACTAGACAGCTCTTTATTTATAGATTGGTTTAAATGAAAAAAGACAATTTTGAGCTTTTTAAATACGCATACAAGAATGTAATAGCAAACTGACTCTCTATTAGTTCTCCCTCTCCCGGACATATAAGACCACCTTATTTGCTTCAAAATATTCATCGTAAAAGAACATTTGAGGCAAGTCATTCTAAGAGGGGCTTTTTTCATTAGAGTCCAATAAGAATCCGAATCTTTGTGAAAATATAATGGTTTTACTATATCGGAATCTTTTACATAATCACAATTACCTTCCTACCTCTATCAAACAATATCTGAAATCTAAACTTTTAGCTCTATCAAGCTTAAAATGAGAGTAAGCATTCCATTCAACGAGATAATTTCTTTTCAATTCCAATTTATAGATATATTCTTTATGCGATGTCCAATGCTTTTTCAAATATGGATTTATATGTTGTTCATCTCCGAAATTATATTTACCCTTCGGTAATTTGTCGTAATTCCAACCTATATAATCACCTAATAAAACTGCTCCATGGTGGAATGA
This sequence comes from Rhinopithecimicrobium faecis, assembly GCA_017942165.1. GTDB lineage: Bacteria > Bacteroidota > Bacteroidia > Sphingobacteriales > Sphingobacteriaceae > Sphingobacterium > Sphingobacterium faecis. The sequence continues at coordinate 139,516 of JAGKSB010000009.1, forward strand.
AAAATTCGAGTCTAAAGAATTCTTAACGTTTACATTATTTTCATAATAACCTTTATCATTAGTAAGAATAAATACAAACCCTTGATTTACAATATAATTCTCAAAATTTACATTTTCAATTCGATAAATATCTTTTCTAAAACTATATCGACCACCATCATTCGCGCCATGATTAGCTAATGAAAAACTTTCACCATTTGATTCAAATGCGGCTTTTTTAGTTTTATACTTAATCTCAATAGGATAAGCATTCTTAAATATTGGATCTAATACAACTATATCTATAGGAGCCCTAGCAATGACCTCGGTCAATGTGTTGGTTATCATATTTATGTTAATAGGTTTCTCTAATCTTACATGATATGACGGATAAAGCTCTTTTATAACCCAAGCCATCGCAAATTTCAAATCATCTTCAGAATGAAATACTTGCCTTGATTCTTGTAGTTTATTTATTATTTGGTTAAAATTCATATTATCTTTTTATTTTTAAAGAAAATATCTAACTCACTGTAAACGGGTTGCCTATTTTCATAAGTTATATTTATTGTTAGCCTTCTCTATTTCTGAAGAATTACCATTTTTCACACAACTTATAATTACTAAAAATTAATTTAACTTGAGCTCCTCCCATTTTCAAGACTATTCTAAAATAGAGAAATCTGTTTTTTTATTTGACTTTCGATAAACATCTCAGGTATTAAATCCCCTAAACAACTATGGGGCCTGAAGGTGTTATATTCTGTTTTCCAATCTTGTATTTTTTGTTGAGCATCTTCCAAAGATAAAAACCAATTTGTGTTCAGGCATTCATCGCGAAAGCTACCGTTAAATGATTCAATATACGCATTATCTGTGGGTTTACCAGGTCTAGAAAAAATTAGTTCTACCTGTTGT